>NZ_JBICXT010000004.1:0-443170 GCF_043200415.1 Streptomyces sp. NPDC048419
CTGCTGCACTGGACCCGCCGCATGATCGAGATCCGCAAGCAGAACCCCGCCTTCGGCCTCGGCACCTACACCGAACTCCCCTCCTCCAACCCGGCTGTTCTGGCCTATCTCCGGGAGTACGAGGACGACTTGGTGCTCTGCGTGAACAACTTCTCCCGCTTCGCCCAGCCCACCGAGCTGGACCTGCGGGCCTACGACGGACGCCATCCCGTGGAGCTCATCGGCGGGGTGCGCTTTCCCGCCATCGGTGAACTGCCCTATCTGCTGACCCTCGCCGGGCACGGCTTCTACTGGTTCCGGCTCACCCGAGTCGCATCCCGCATCGGCCACCGGTCTTGAGCGTGAGCCGAGGAAAGGACGCGTCGCCATGACGACGAAGACCGCATCGCTGAGCCCCAGACGCAGTGTCGTCACCGGGCCCATGGCCTCGCTCGCCGGGCTGCTGCGCACATGGCTGCCGCGCCAGCGCTGGTTCGCCGGCAAGGACCGGCCCGTCACGGACCTCGCTCTGCTGTCCTTCACCGAGCTCTTCCCGGGCTGTCTGCATCTCCTGGTGCACGCCGGTCAGTCCGGAGTGCCCGTCCCCAGTGGTGCCGCGCCCGTCGGAGACTGCTACCAACTGCTGCTCGGCGTACGCAAGAACCCCTCGCCGAGGCTCGGACGCGCCCTGATCGGCCGGGCCGAAGTGGGGCCGCTCGCCGGTCTGCTGGTGTACGACGCGCTGCAGGACCCTCGTTCCGCGCAGCTCCTCCTGGAGCGGCTGCGGCAGCCCGGTGCGGCCGGCCCCCTGCGCTTCGAGGCGAACCCGTCCGTGCGCGTGCCCGCGGGCCTGGTGCCGCGGGTGCTGGAGGCCGAGCAGTCCAACTCCTCGCTCGTGTACGGCGACGAGTTCATCCTGAAGGTCTTCCGGCGCATCCAGCCCGGCGTCAACCCCGACCTGGAGGTGCCGGAGGCGCTGGCCGCGCAGGGGTGCGGCCGGGTGCCGGCGCCCGTGGCGTGGTTCCGTACGACGCATCCGCAGGAGGCGACGCTCGGCGTGCTGCAGCCGTTCCTGCCCGGCGCCTCGGACGGCTGGGCGCTGGCACTGCACGCGCTCGCCTCCGGTGACGACTTCACCGTGCAGGCCCGCGAGTTGGGCCGGGCCACCGCGGACGTGCATGTCGCGCTGGCCGCCGCGTTCCCCGCCGGGACCCACGACGAGAACGGGCGGACGGCGGCGGCGATGACCGAGCGCCTGGTCTCCGCGGCGCACTGCGTGCCCGCGCTCCAGCCCTATGTGGCGGGCCTGCGCTCCGCCTTCGGCGCGCTGATCACGTGCGACACCGGGCCGTCCGCCCAGCGCATCCACGGAGACCTGCACCTTGGACAGGTGCTGCGAGCCGGCCGGGACTGGTTCGTCATCGACTTCGAGGGCGAGCCGTCCCGCCCCCTCGCCGAACGGCGCAGCGCCCAGTCCCCGTTGCGGGACATCGCGGGCATGCTGCGCTCCTTCGACTACGCAGCGCGGCAGCGCCGCCCGTGGCGCCCGGAGTGGGCGCGCCGCTGCCGCGAGGCGTACTGCGCGGGCTATGCCGACCGGGCAGGTTGGGACCCACGCAAGAAACACGCGCTGCTGCGCGCCTACGAGACCGACCGAGCCGTGTACGAGGTCCTGTACGAAGCCCGGAACCGACCGGACTGGCTCCCCGTACCGATGGCGGCGATCGAGCGTCTCGCCGTGAGAGGAGGCTGAACCCCGTGGCCCTGCGTGACACCTCACTTCCCGAGCCGTCCGGCCCGCCGACCACCGGATGCGGGATCGCGCCCGCCCTGGATCCGGGCGACCGCGAACGCCTGCTCTCCGGCCGCCATCACGATCCGCACGCCCTGCTCGGCGCCCATCCGGTGCCGGGCGGCATCGCCTTCCGGGCCCTGCGCCCGTACGCCCGCGCGGTGTTCGTCGTCGTCGACGGCGAGCGGCAGACGCTGGTGTCGGAGGGCGACGGTCTGTTCTCCGGTGTGCTGCCACTCGGCTCGATCCCCGACTACACGCTGGTCGTGCGGTACGCGGACGGCGAGCACGAGACGGCTGACCCGTACCGCTTCCTGCCCGCGCTCGGCGAACTCGACCTGCACCTCGTCCGCGAGGGCCGGCACGAGGAGCTGTGGAAGGCGCTGGGCGCGCACCCGATGACCCACGACGGCGTGACCGGCACCCGGTTCACCGTGTGGGCGCCGAACGCCCAAGGCGTCCGGGTGGCCGGGGAGTTCACCTGCTGGGACGGCACGGCGCTGCCGATGCGGTCCCTGGGCGCGTCCGGGGTGTGGGAGCTGTTCGTGCCCGGCATCGGCGAAGGCGCGCGCTACAAGTTCGAGATCACCTCGCGGTACGGCGGCCGCTTCCTCAAGGCCGACCCGATGGCCCGCCGTACGGAGGTGCCGCCCGCGACGGCGTCCATCGTGACGTCCTCGGACTACGAGTGGAGCGACACCGAGTGGATGGCGCACCGCGGGGACACCCCGGTGCACGAGGCGCCCTTCTCGGTCTACGAGGTCCATCTGCCGTCCTGGCGACCGGGACTGACGTACCGTCAAATCGCCGACCAGCTGCCGGAGTACGTCAGGCGGCTCGGCTTCACCCATGTCGAGCTGATGCCGCTCGCCGAGCATCCCTTCGGCCCGTCCTGGGGGTATCAGGTCACCTCCTACTACGCACCGACCTCGCGGCTCGGCACCCCGGACGACCTCCGGTACCTGATCGACTCCCTGCACCGGGCCGGCATCGGCGTGATCATGGACTGGGTGCCCGCCCACTTCCCCAAGGACGACTGGGCGCTGGCGCGGTTCGACGGCGATCCGCTGTACGAGCCCGGGGACTCGCGGCGGGCCGAGCATCCCGACTGGGGCACCTACGAGTTCGACTTCGGGCGCGTCGAGGTGCGCAACTTCCTGGTGGCGAACGCCGTCTACTGGTGCGAGGAGTTCCACATCGACGGCCTGCGGGTGGACGCCGTCGCCTCCATGCTCTACCTGGACTACTCGCGGGACTCGGGCCAGTGGGTGCCGAACGTGCACGGCGGGCGCGAGGACCTGGACGCGATGAAGTTCTTGCAGGAGATGAACGCGACGGTGTACCGGCGGGCGCCCGGTGTGGTGACCATCGCCGAGGAGTCGACGGCGTGGGGCGGCGTGACGCGCCCCACCGACAGCGGCGGCCTGGGCTTCGGGCTGAAGTGGAACATGGGCTGGATGCACGACTCGCTCGGCTACGTCGAGCACGAGCCGGTGCACCGCAAGTACCACCACAACGAGATGACGTTCTCGATGATGTACGCGTACAGCGAGAACTACGTCCTGCCCATCTCGCACGACGAAGTCGTGCACGGCAAGCAGGCGCTGGTGTCGAAGATGCCCGGCGACTGGTGGCAGCAGCGGGCCAACCACCGCGCCTACCTCGGCTTCATGTGGGCCCATCCGGGCAAGCAACTCCTCTTCATGGGACAGGAGTTCGCCCAGGGGTCCGAGTGGTCCCAGGAGCATGGGCCCGACTGGTGGCTGGTCTCCCCCGGTTACGGCGCCGAGGCCGACCACCGCGGGGTCAGGGACCTGGTCCGCGATCTCAACTCGGTCTACCGCGGCACTCCGGCGCTGTGGCAGCGGGACACCGACCCGGGCGGCTTCCAGTGGGTGCTGGGGGACGCCGCCGAGGACAACGTCTTCGCGTTCCTGCGGTTCGCCGCCGACGGCGCCCCGCTGCTGTCGGTCTCCAACTTCTCCCCCGTCGTCCGCCACGGCTACCGCCTCTGGGCACCCGACGCCTTCCCGGCCTGGCGGGAGGTCCTCAACACGGACGCCGCCTGCTACGGCGGCGGGGGCGTCACCAACCCGGAGGACATCAAGGTCGAGGAGGAGCGGATCACGCTCACCCTGCCGCCGCTCGCCACCGTCTGGTTCACCCCGTTCCAATGACGATCAGCGGGGTACCCGGTGACATCGCAGCGGTGTGATGTCACAGGGAGGCAGCTTCGGTGCGGACCGTCGGCGTGGAGGAGGAACTTCTCCTGGTGGACCCGGAGACCGGTGAACCAAAGGCACTGTCGGGCGCGGTGCTGGCCCGGGCGGAACAGGACGACCCGGACCAGGAGGTGTTCGAGAAGGAGCTCTACGGCCAGATGCTGGAGTTCGCCACGCATCCCCAGGCCGAGATGGCGGAGTTGAGCGCGGAGATCGTCCGCTGCCGTAAGGAAGCGGCCCGGCACGCCGGGGAGATCGGGTGCACGGTGGCGGCCCTGGCCAGCTCTCCGCTGCCGGTGAACCCGTCCGTCGGAAAGGGCAGCCGGTATCAGTGGATGGCGGAGCAGTACGGCCTCGCCGCCCAGGAGCCGCTGGTGTGCGGCTGTCACGTGCATGTGGCCGTCGACTCCGACGAGGAGGGCGTCGCGATCCTCGACCGCATCCGGCCCTGGCTGTCGGTCCTGGCGGCGCTCAGCTCCAACTCCCCTTACTGGCAGGGCAAGGACACCAGCTACCACAGCTACCGCAGCCGGGTGTGGCAGCGCTGGCCGTCGTCCGGTCCGACCGAGGTGTTCGGCTCGGCCGAGCGCTACCACCGGCGGGTGGCGCACATGGTCGCGAGCGGGGTGATCCTCGACGAGGGAATGGTCTACTTCGACGCCCGGCTCTCGCAGCAATATCCGACGGTGGAGATCCGGGTGGCCGACGTGTGCCTGCACGCCTCGACCGCGGTGCTGATCGCCATGCTCGCCCGGGGGCTCGTGGAGACCGCGGCCCGGGAGTGGCGGGCCGGGCAGGACCCGGTGGACCACAGCGTGAGCCTGCTCCGGATGGCCGCCTGGCGGGCGGCGCGCTCCGGGCTCGCGGAGGAGCTGCTGCACCCGGCGACCATGCGCCGGCTGCCCGCCGAAACCGTGGTGGAGGCGCTGCTGGAACACACCGGGCAGGCGCTCGCCGACAGCGACGACCTGGACCGGGCCCGGGTGGGTTGCGCCCAACTTCTCGACGGCGGCACGGGCGCGCAGCTCCAGCGGGGGCTGCTGGAGCAGACCGGGAGTCTGCGCGAGGTCGTCACGGCGTGCGCGCGGCACACCCAGGCGTGACGCGATGAGCTCAGTGGGCCCGTTATTGACGGGAGTTCACATTCCCGGTACATCCCGAGATCATCACGGGTGTGCAACTTCACAAGTTCTGGTCACCATCCGCTCTGAGCTGGGCTAGATTCGAGCACCGTCGACAACGGAAATCGTCGGCGTGCTCACCCTCCGTACAGTCCAGGAGCAGCGCATGCGCGACTTCGCCCTCGCTCCCCCCACCGTCTCGTCCCTGACCGGCGGCCTGGCCGACAGCGTCTTCGAGACGGCGGCCCGGAACCCCACCCTTCCGCTGCTCGCACGCCGTACGGACCCCACCTCCACCACCTGGGAGGAGGTGACCGCCGTAGAGGTGCGCGACCAGGTGGTCGATCTGGCGAAAGGCCTGATCGCGTCCGGCATTTCACCGGGCCACCGCGTGGCGATCATGGCGCGGACCCGTTACGAGTGGACGGTGCTCTCGTACGCGCTGTGGGCGGTGGGGGCCGAGATCGTCCCGATCTACCCGACGTCCTCGCGCGACCAGGTGGAGTGGATCCTCAGGGACTCCGGCTGCGTGGCCGTGGTGGTGGAGGACGAGCAGGCGGTGATGACGGTCGGCTCCGTGTGCGGAGTGCTGCCGCAGTTGCGCCACGTCTGGCAGTTGGACGCGGGGGCGATGAAGGAGCTGGTGGAGCGCGGCGCGTTCATCCCGTTCACCACGGTCGATTCGATGCGCCGCATCGTGCTGCCGGACTCGACCGCCGCCGTCACCTACACCTCGGGCACGACCGGCCACCCCCTGGGCTGCGCGCTCAGCCACCGCAACCTGGCGAGTCCGTGCGACACCCTGCTCGCGGGCTGGGGCCACACGGTGATCCCGCCGGGCGCGCAGCAGGGGACGGTCCTCGCCTTCCTGCCGTTCTCCCACGTCTACGGTCTTCTCGTCCAGGGTCTGTGCATCCGCGGCGGCATGATGCTGGGTCATGAACCCGACCTGAGCGAAGAGGCGCTGGCCGCCTCGCTGAAGTCCTTCCGGCCCACCTACATCTGTGCGGTGCCCTCTCTCTTCGAACGGATCTACAAGAACTTCCTGCGCGCCGCCCAGGAGACCGGCCGGGGCGCGCTGTTCGAGCGGGCGGCGGACACGGCGCGGGACTACGCCGCGGCTCTCGAACGGCACCGGCTGGGTGGCGGCTCGGGCCCCGGTTTCGATCTGCGGCTGCAACACGCCCTGTTCGAGCGGACGGTGTACCGCAAGCTGCGCGCCGCGCTCGGCGGCCGGGTGTGCCGCGCCTCGTCCGGGGGCTCGACCCTCAGCCGCGAACTGTCCCTGTTCTTCGAGGGGATCGGGATCTACGTCAACGACGGCTACGGGCTCACCGAGACCGGGGGCGGCGTCACTGCGCAGCCGCTGGGCCGGGAGATGTCGGGCACGGTGGGACAGGCTCTGCCCGGCACGGACGTCATGGTGGCCGACGACGGCGAGATCCTGGTGCGCGGGCCGTCGGTGTTCCAGGGCTACGTCAACGACGAGCCGGCGACGCGGGCGGCGCTGCGCGGCGAGTGGCTGGCCACCGGAGACCTGGGGCGGCTGGACTCCGAGGGCTATCTGACGATCACCGGCCGCAAGAAGGACATCATCGTCACCAGCGGCGGCAAGAGTGTCGCCCCGGCCGCCCTCGAGCAGCGGCTGAGGATGCATCCGCTGGTCCACCAGGCGGTCGTCGTGGGCGACAACCGCCCCTGCGTGGGGGCGCTGATCACCCTGGACCCGCAGTTCCTGGCGTACTGGCGCGGTTCGCTGGCCCTGCAGAGCGACACCCCGAGCCGGGAGGCCCGCGAGGAGAACGCGCTGCGGGAGGAGATCGGGCGCGCCGTGGCCGCCGCCAACAGCGCGGTCTCGCGCACGGAGTCGATCCGGGTCTTCCGCGTGCTCCCGTCGCAGTTCGACATGGCGAGCGGACTCATGACGCCGTCGATGAAGCTGCGCCGGGACGCGATCGTGCGCCACTACGCCTTCGAGATCGACGCCATGTACCAGGCCCGTACACACCCTCCGCGGCGGAGCGTTCCGGACGAGTTGTCGAGCTGGGACGATGGGGACAACGTGTTCCGGTGAGCGAGTGTTTCCGTGAGCGTGTGTGACGTTCCGTGTCGGATACAGCGGCAATGCTTCAGCGGATGCGTAGCCCTCACCGACTTGGGAACGTGGACACTCCCGAAACACAAGTGCCCACGACGACAGGGCTGTAGACACGGGGTGGAAAGGTGAGATGCCGACCGAGCCGCGTTGGAACATGACACTCACACCAGGGGAGATCCCGGAACGGGTCACTCGCTTCCCCGGCGAGCTGAGCGATGTGACGGACGCCCGCCTCGACGCGGAGCGTTTCCTCGACGACCTCTCGGAGGTGACACCTCCGGCCACGCCGGAGCACTGGGACGACATATTGCTGGTGGTCACGGAACTGGCCGCGAACGCGATCCAGTACGCACCGGGCCCCTTCGAACTCAGGATGCGCAGGACCTTCGACGGCATTCACGTGGTCATGCACGACACGAGCCAGGTTCCGCCTGCGCCACGCCCCTTCCATCCCGACGGCGGGGGCGGCGGGGTGGGCTGGCATCTGCTCCATGCGCTGTGCGAGCAGATCAGCGTCGCCACGAGCGAGAGCGGGAAGGACATTCACGTCTTCCTACCCTGGTGAGACACCGGTGCCTCACGCCGGCTGCTCGGCCTCCGCGGCGGAGCGCCGGTCCGTGGCCTTCAGGGGGACCAGCATGCTGATCGTCTTGCCGCCCACGGGGCGTCTCTCGATCGAGATCTCCCGCGCCAGCCGGATGATCAGCGGCCAGCCGTAGCCGTTGCCCGCGTGCACCACCGGCAGGGCGCCGGATCCGTACGCCGTCTCCGGCACCAGGTCGCTGTTGTCCTGGACGCGGATCCGCAGACCGCCCAGGGCCGGTGCGACCTCGAACCCTGCCAGGCCGTCGCCGTGCCGGATCGCGTTGGTGACGAGTTCGGACACGACGAGGAGCAGATCGATGAGATCTTCCTCGCGGGCCGTGCCGTACGCCGTCTCCCACTGCTCACGTACCACCGACCGCGCGTGGGCGCGTGCCGCCGCCGCGGTCGTCACCTGGACCGTTGCCCGGGTCCCACCGGGCCGGCTCACCACTCCTCCACCTCAAACTGCCTTCCATGCCTTGGCCGAACGGTCCCGCCCCACACAGTGAGATCGGCTCCCTGTCCCACAGCAGCAGTTACCCGATTCGCACGATCACATTCGGTCCGGCTTTGTCACAGGAGTGCAGCAGGTGACCTGGTGCATGGCGAGCGCGATCAGGGGTAATCGCGCAGCGCTGTCGTAGCACCCGTCGTTTTGGAGGAAGTCGTGTCCATTGCCCAGAACCCCCTGTCCGTCGAGGTCACCCTGCCCGCCCAGGACGTGGCCGTGATCACCGCCGAGGGCTACTTGGACGTCGACACCGCGACGGAGCTCCAGCACCATCTGGCCAACCAGCTGCACCACGGCCGGCGGCACTTCCTGCTGGATCTGTCGAAGGTGCCGTTCATGGACTCCTCCGGGATGAGCATCATCCTGCGCGCCTATCAGGAGGCCCGTGATCTGCCTGGGAGCGTCCACATCATCTCGCCCACGCCCGCCGTACGCCGGATTCTCGACCTCACGGGCGTCAGCATCACCGTGCCGGTGTCGGAGAGCGTCGAGGAGGCGATGGCGCGCATCATCCAGGAACAGGGGTGACTCGGGTCATCGTCTGCCCGGAGGGAAGCAGGCGGGGCAGGGGGTGCGGCTGCCGGAAGGGATCATTGGGCCGGACGGGGCCCCGGGCCGCCCCGGACCATGGTTAAGGTTGTCGTCCGGCAAGGGCTTCACCCCCGCATCCTGCGGCGGGTTCGCCCGACGCGACAAGGACGACTCGGACGAGGAGTGAACAGAACAGGTGCCGGATCACGAAGCGGCTGGAACGAACGGATCGCCCACGGGACAGGTCGCGGAGTTCCTCCGCCGCCGCCGCGAGCAGCTCGCCCAGCGCTGGGCCGACGAGTCCCTGTTCCGCACCGTGTTCACCGTGTCCAGGGACGAGGCCGTCGAGGCGGCGCGGCACGTCCTCGACGCGCTGGCCGATGTCGCGGACGCCGAGCGGATGCACGACACGGACGCCGCCGGATTCACCGTGGTGCGCGAGCAGTTGTCCCGCATGGGCGCCTCCCGCTCCCGTGCCGGGTACACCACCGCGCATGTCTCGACCGAGGTGGACGCCCTGCGCCCGCCCACGGCGAACCTGCTGCTCGCCGATCTCGCGGATGCACCCGCCGAACGGGCGCGGGAGTCCGTGATGGCACTGACCGTGCTGATGGGGACGCTGCGGCTGGTCGTCCTGGACACGGCGCTGACGGAGGGCCACGCCCTGATCGAGCGGCAGCAGCTGCAGCTGCTCGAAGTGGCCACCCCTGTCATCAAGTTGTGGGACGGCATCGTGGCCGTACCCCTGATCGGAACGCTCGACAGCGCGCGCAGCCAGGTCGTGATGGAGACGCTGCTGGAAGCGATCGTCGAGCAGCACGCGCGGTTCGCGATCCTGGACATCACCGGCGTGCCGACGGTCGACTCGCTCGTGGCGCAGCACCTGATGAAGACCGTGGCGGCAGCCCGGCTGATGGGCGCCGAGTGCGTCGTCTCCGGCATCCGCCCCGCGATCGCCCAGACCATCGTCCATCTCGGCCTGGACCTCGGCACCGTGATCACCCGGTCCAGCCTGGCCGACGCCCTGCGGTACGCCCTGCACGAGCTGGGTGCGGGCATCGTCAACGCGCCTGCGGACGGTGCGGGTTCGCGGTGAGCGACTTCGGCCATTACGCCTCCGCCCATGTGCCGGTGCTCCGGCTGGGCAACATCTTGCTGGTCACCCTGCAGGGAGACCTGTACGACAGCACGGCGCAGCAGCTGCAGCAGGACATCGCCGACACCATCTCGAGCAGCGGGGTGACCGGGGTGGTCATCGACATCTCCGGCATGGAGATCGTCGACTCCTTCCTCGGACGCGTACTGGCGGAGATCGCGGCGCAGTGCTCGCTGCTGGCCGCCCGGACCGTGGTGGCCGGCATGCGCCCGGCGGTCGCGATCACGCTGGTGGAGCTGGGCCTGACGCTGCCCGGACTGCTCACCGCCCTGAACACGGAAGCGGCCATGGACCTGCTCGGCCGCCAGACGCCCGCGTCCCGTCCCGGCCCGCAGTCCGCGGAGCCTCGATGATGCCGACCTCCGCAGGCGTGGAGGCCTGCCTGCCGATCCAGTCCGACATGGACCTGGTGTGGGTCCGGCAGCACGTACGACAGGCCGCAGGCTTGCTCGGATTCGGCCTGGTGGAGCAGACGAAGCTGGTGACCGCCGCCAGCGAGCTGGCCCGCAACACCCTGGTGCACGGCGGGGGCGGCCGGATGGACTCGTCCCGGGAGACCCGCGGCCGGGCGGTCGGCCTGCGGCTGACCTTCTCCGACAAGGGCCCCGGCATCCTCGACCTGGAACGGGCCCTGAGCGACGGCTACACGTCGAGCGACGGGCTGGGCATGGGGCTCGGCGGAGCCAAGCGCCTGGTGCACGAGTTCTCCGTGGAGAGCGCACCGGGCGAGGGCACCGCGGTGACGGTGATCTCCTGGCCGTCCGCTCCGCCGCGGCAGCGCAGGGGGATCTGATGCCCCGTGTGTGGGACGTACCGGTGCACGACTCGACCCGGGTGCGTGACGCCAGGGTCGCCGCGGAAGCCGCGGCGACCCTGGCCGGGCTCGACTCGGCGCGCACGGCGGCCGCCTCGCTGGTGGCCACCGAGCTGGCCACCAACCTGCTCAAACACACCGGGGGCGGACAGCTCCTGGTCGAGATCGTGCCCGCGCCGGCTCCGGCCGACGCCCGCTCCCCCGTGTGGTTCGTGCAGATAGCGGCGATCGACCACGGTCCCGGTATCGCCGA
Source organism: Streptomyces sp. NPDC048419 (assembly GCF_043200415.1). Classification (NCBI taxonomy): domain Bacteria; kingdom Bacillati; phylum Actinomycetota; class Actinomycetes; order Kitasatosporales; family Streptomycetaceae; genus Streptomyces; species Streptomyces sp. NPDC048419. The sequence continues at coordinate 11,063 of NZ_JBICXT010000004.1, forward strand.
CGTCCCCGCCGCCCTCAGCGACGGGTTCTCCACGGCGCGCTCCCTCGGCGCCGGCCTGGGCACCTGCCGGCGCGTGGCGGACGACTTCGCGCTGCACAGCCTGCCGGGACGGGGCACTGTCGCCCTGGCCCGGGTCGGTGCCCGCCCGCGGGCGGTCGTGCCGCACGGACTGCGCGCCGGCGGGGTCAACGTGCCCTTCGGCGGCGCGGAGACCTCCGGCGACGCCTGGGCCTGGGTCCGGTCGGGCGAGCGCGCCACCCTGATGCTGGCCGACGGACTGGGGCACGGGCCGGAAGCCGCACGCGCCTCGACGGCGGCGGTGGACGCGCTGCACGCCTCGGCCCACCTCACCCCCGCCGAGTGTCTGCGGCACCTCGACACCGCGCTGAAGGGCACCCGCGGGGCGGCCGTCGCCGTGGCCCAGGTCGACAGCGGCGCGGGGCTCCTCCGCTTCGCCGGTATCGGCAACATAGGGGCCCGGCTGCAGGTCGGAGACACCTGGCGCGCCCTGCTGTGCCGCCCCGGCATCGTCGGCGTCCACCGGCCCGGGACCCTGCGCGAGGACCGGATGCCCTGGGCGGCCGGCCAGCTGCTGATCATGCACAGCGACGGCCTGCCCAGCCGCTGGACGCCACCGGCCGATCCTGGTGTGCTGTCGGCCGACCCGGCCGTCGTCGCGGCGGTGACCCTGCGCGACGCGGGCAGCGCCGCCCGACCGGTCCGGGACGACACCGCCGTGGCCGTACTGGCCCCGACACCACGGGACCGCCGATGAAGCGCACCTGGGACATCACCACCGTCACCGACGCCGCCCGGGCCCGTATCGCCACCGCCCGGCTGGCCGCCGCGTACGGTGTCGCCGCCCTCGACCGCACCCGTCTGACCACCTCGCTCAGCACCCAGCTGCGCCAGTGCCTGACCAAGGGCGGCACCTGGCGGCTCACGATGGACCTCGTCACGGACGAGGCGGAGCCGAGGGCGCTGCATCTGTCGCTGGCCGCCCGCGATCCCGCGGAGTCCGCCGCCCACGCCCCGTGGCGGGCCTCGGTCGTCTGCCCCGAGCCGTCGGCCGCTGCGGCCGGCACCACGCCGCCGGACGCCGCGGCGGAGCTGGCGGAGTCCCTGCTCGGTGCCGACGAGGACACGGCCCTGGTGCTGGAGAAGCTGTCCGACCAGGAGGAACTGGTCGCCTTCCACCGCGAGGAGCTGCACCAGACCAACCAGGGCGTGGTGGCCCTGCACGCGGAGCTGGACGCGGCCGGAATCGCCCAGCAGGAGGCCTTCGCCGCCGAGCGCAAGGCCCGCACGGAGGCGGAGAGCGCCCGCCGCCGGCTGACGTTCCTGGCCAACGCGAGCGCGGTCCTGACGTCCTCGCTCAACCACGACGAGATCGTGCGCAGGCTGCCCGAGCTGCTCGTGCCCGAGTACGCGCGCAGCGTCGACGTCTGGCTCTTCGACGGCGACGACGAGCAGGCACCGCCCTCGCCCCACCCGGCCGCCGCGGTCGTGGCGGCCCGCACCGGCCGCCCTCAGTACGCCGCGCGCCGCCCGGGCGGGCTGCCCGGCGTCGACGACCAGCCGCCGTCGGCCCTGGATCCCGAACTGCCCCTGCTGTGCATCCCGTTGCCGACCCGCCGGGCTCCGCTGGGCGTGCTCACGCTGGCTCCGCCCGCCGGCGACGGCTGGGACCCGGACGACGCGGTCATGCTGATCGAGATCGCCCGGCGGGCCAGCATCGCCATAGACAACGCCCGGCGCTTCGAGCACAACCGTGACATCGCCGAGACGCTGCAGCGCGCCCTGCTCACGGACCTGCCGACGACACCGGGCCTGCGGCTCGCGGCCCGCTATCTGCCGGCCACCCACGGGCTGAACATCGGCGGTGACTGGTACGACGCCTTCCGTCAGCCCGACGGCGGCCTGATCGCGGTCATCGGCGACGTCACCGGCCACGGGCTGCACGCGGCCGTGATGATGAGTCAACTGCGCACCGCGCTGCGCGCGTACGCGGTGGACGGCGGCAGCCCCGGCACGCTACTGACCCGGCTGCACACGTTCCTGCACCATCTCCAGCCGGATCTGTACGCCACGGCCGTCATCGCCCGCTTCCACCCGGACGAGACCACGCTCACCTGGGCCGCGGCCGGGCACCCGCCGCCCGTGCTGCGCACGCCGGACGGGCAGGTGCACACGCTGGACGCGAAGCCCAGCGCCATGCTCGGCATTCCGCTCAGCCAGCAGATCCACGACCACACGATGGAGATGCCGCCCGGTTCGACGCTGGCGCTCTATACGGACGGTCTGGTCGAGCGGCGAGCCCTCGGTATAGACCCGGGCATCGAACGCCTCGCGCAGGCGCTCGGCTCCCTCGGGCCGGCGCAACTGGAACTGGACCTGGACGGTTCGGCGGACCGGATCCTGGACCCGATGCTCAGCGACTCCGAACGCGACGACGACGTCTGCCTGCTGCTCTGCCACATCGCGGCGGACCGCGGCTAGTTCCGCGACCTCGATCGAATTCTTTCCCTTCTCCCGGTGCGTTTGGGTACCCGGGCGGGCATGGTGGTGCTCAACGCGTTCGTCTGCCTGCCGCACCCAGCTGGCGGAACGGCTGGAGGCACGGTGGGATCGGTGTGGTGCACACAGCGATCCAGGGCATGCGAGAGGCGTTGGATGCACACCGCCTGGAGCCGCAGAGAGGGATGGACACCGTGACACGACCCAGGATCCTGGTGGTAGGCGCGGGCTTCGCCGGCGTTGGATGCGTACGCCGGCTGGAGCGGAAACTCGCGCCCGACGAGGCGGACGTCACCTTGGTGACGCCGTTCTCCTACCAGCTCTACCTGCCGCTGCTGCCACAGGTCGCCTCCGGCGTGCTGACTCCCCAGTCGGTCGCCGTGTCACTGCGACGCAGCAAGAGGTACCGCACCCGGATCATTCCGGGCGGAGCGATCGGCGTCGACCTGAAGTCCAAGGTCTGCGTGATCCGCACCATCACCGACCAGATCATCAACGAGCACTACGACTACATCGTGCTGGCCCCCGGCAGTATCACCCGCACCTTCGACATCCCGGGGCTGACCGAGCACGCGTACGGGATGAAGACCCTTGCCGAGGCCGCCTACATCCGCGACCACGTCATCTCCCAGCTCGATCTGGCCGACGCCAGCGACGACCCGGCCGAGCGGGCCTCGCGCCTGCAGTTCGTGGTGGTGGGCGGTGGATACGCCGGCACCGAGACCGCCGCGTGTCTGCAGAAGCTGACGCACGCCGCGGTCAAGCGCTACCCGCGCATCGACCCGGGGCTCATCAAGTGGCACCTCATCGACATCGCCCCGAAGCTGATGCCCGAACTGGGCGACAAGCTCGGCCGCAGCGCGCAGGAGATCCTGCGCCGGCGCGGCATCGAGGTCTCCCTCGGCGTCTCCATCGCCAAGGCGGGACCCGAGGAGGTCACCTTCACCGACGGCCGCGTGGTGCCCACCCGCACCCTGATCTGGACCGCCGGCGTCGTCGCCAGCCCGCTCATCGCCACGCTCGGCGCGGAGACCGTGCGGGGCCGGCTCGCGGTGAACGCCGAGATGAACCTGCCGGGCCACGACGGCGTCTTCGCGCTCGGCGACGCCGCGGCCGTGCCCGACCAGGCCAAGGGGGACGAGGGCGCCGTCTGCCCGCCCACCGCCCAGCACGCCATGCGGCAGGGCACGCACGTCGCCGACAACGTCGTGGCTACGCTGCGGAACAGGCCGGTGACGCCGTACGTGCACAAGGACCTCGGACTCGTGGTCGACCTCGGCGGCACGGACGCCGTCTCCAAGCCGCTGGGCATCGAACTGCACGGCCTGCCCGCCCAGTTCGCCGCCCGCGGCTACCACTGGTGGGCGCTGCGCACCAACGTCGCCAAGGTCCGCGTGGCCACGAACTGGACGCTCAACGCGATCGCCGGCGACGACTTCGTGCGCACCGGCTTCCAGGCGCGCAAACCCGCCCGGCTGAAGGACTTCGAGTTCACCGACGCCTACATGACGCCGGAACAGGTGCGGGCCCAAGCCGAGGGGACGGACCGCAAGGAAGTCTGAGCCGGTGCGCACGCTCCGGACGCGTCATGCGATCCTGAGAGCCTGATCATGACGTGAAGCGGGAGTGAGTACGGCAGCGTGAGGGCAGCGGGTGGGTCGGTCCGGGATCGGCTGAGCGATCGCGTCGCGGCGTCCGATCCCGGACTGCTGCGGCTGGCCGCGGGCCTGAGAACGGTGAGCTCCATCGCCTTCACGCTGCTCGTGCTCTCCCTGTTCGGCGCCGACGTACGGCTGCTGGTGGCGGGTGCCATCGCGGCCATGGTCTCCACCTTCGCCATCCGTGAGAAGCAGCGCGCCCAGCAGGCGGTCACGCTGGCGCTCGGCCTTCCGGTGGCGCTGGCCTCCGTGTCACTTGCCGCGGTCCTGCACTCCCGGGTGGTGGGCGGCGACCTTTTCTTCGTCGTCCTCATCTTCTGCGCCGTCTACGTCCGCCGCTTCGGCGACCGGGGCACCGCGCTCGGCCTGATCGGCTTCCAGGTCTACTTCATGGCTCTGTTCGTCGGCGCCAGTGTGTCGACGCTGCCGACGCTGTGGGGGGTGGTCGCCGCCGCCTTCGCCTCCAGTGCCGTGGTGCGCTTCGCGCTCGTGTACGAGACGCCCGCGGGCATCCTCGAGCGGCTGCGCGAGGCCTTCCGCGCGCGGCTGGCGCAGCTGGTGACTGCTCAGCTCGCCCTGCTCGACGCGGGTCCCGGCGAGATCGACAAGGCGCTCGAGGATGTACGTGACGGAACCTCACGCCTGCACGAGACGGCCATGATGATCCAGGGCCGGCTCGACGAGGGAACCGCGGACGAGGCCACTGCGCGGCTGGTACAGCGCCGCATCGCGGACGCCGAGATCGCCGCCGAGCGCCTCGGACTGCTCCTGCTGAACGCCCGCAGCGCCGAGCGTGCGGACACGCTGACCCTGCATCTGCCGGGCGCGCCGGTCCCGCCGGGCGGTCATCTGCCCGTTCGGGACGAGGCGAACGTCACGCTGCGCCGCGATCTGGAGGCGCTGCGCCTGCTGGTGCTGCGGCCCGTGTCCGCCGGAACCGGGACCGGCCTGGCCCAGGTGCGCAACCGGCTGCTCGGTTACCGGGACGAGGAGAACCTGCCCAAGGCCTCCCCCGCCGTCCAGGACGTCTTCCGCGGCATCGGCGAGGCGGCCCGCGCGGTACTGGGCCTGCGGATCGCGCTCGGAGCGGCGCCGGACGACACGGACGACAGCCCCTCGACGGCTCGTTCGCGCGAGGAGCTGGACGCCGAGGACGCGGCGATCGACGCGGGCGAGGAGGCCGCGGAGGAGCCGCGGGCGGGGCTCGAGCGACCCACCACGCGCGCCGCCGTGCAGGTCGCGGTGGGGTCCTCACTCGCCATCATCGGCGGGGAGTTCCTCTCCAGCCAGCGCTGGTACTGGGCGGTGCTGACCTGCTGGATCGTCTTCATCAACACCGCCTCGACCGGCGAGATCCTGGTCAAGGGCTACCGGCGGCTGCTGGGCACCGTGCTCGGCGTGGTGGCCGGTCTGCTGCTCGCGGGCCTGGTCGGGCACCACACGTGGACGGCGTTCGCGCTGGTGCTGCTGTGCGTGTTCGCGATGTTCTACACGGCCCCGCTGTCGTACACGCTGATGTCGTTCTTCGTCACCGCCGCGCTGGGCGTGCTCTACACCCTGCTGCACACCTACAGCCTGTCGGTGCTGGTGCTCCGTGTGGAGGAGACGGCGCTCGGGGCGGCCTGCGGAATCATCGCGGCGGCGTTCGTGCTGCCGGTACAGACGGACAGCCGTACGAACGAGCTCCTGGTCACCGTGCTGGACCGGCTCTCCGACGTCACCGAGGCGGCCGTCGACCAGCTCAGCGGCGGCGACCCGGCCGACCTGCTCGACAAGGCGCGCGATCTGGACCAGGCGCTCGCCGACCTGCGGGCCGCGACACAGCCGCTCACCCACCCCGTCACCCCGATGCGGACGCGACGCAACACCGCGCGCTACGTCGTCGCGCTCCTGGAGACCTGCGCGTACCACGCACGCTCGCTGGCCGCCATGGCGGAACTCCTGCCCACGCACCCCTCGATCGCCGCGGATCCACGGCTCCGGCGGGCCGGACAGCGCATTCTGCGCAACATCGAGACCATCTCGGCACGCGTCGCGGACGAGCGGGCCGCCGTCGAGGTCCAGACGGGCGCGAGCATCGCCGCGCTCCTGGAGACCGACCAGCCCGGCACCTCGCGCTACGGCCGCATCACCGACCGGGTGCTCAGGCATCTCCAGCGCCTGGACGAGGCGGTGGTGGGCCTCGCCCGGCCGCTGAAGGTGCCGGTGGCGCAGCCGAAGCGGTGACCACCCTCAGAAGTCGGTGGGCAGTCCGCTCGCCTCGGCGATACCACGCAGCTCCTCGTCCTGGCGATGGCGTTCCTTGATGTAGTCGGCGATCTCGCCCAGCCGTTCCGGGTCCGAGGCGGTGTCCGCGTCGGTGATCACCCTGACCGGACCACTCCCCTCGAGGTCGATCTCGACGACCTCGTTGTCGAGGCGGCCGGTGACGGCGGCCGCGATGACCAGCGCGGCCTCGTCGCGGACCTCCTGGGACAGGCCTTGCCCGTCCTCCCCGTCCAGTGCGAAGTCGACGGCGGGCAGGCGGTGTTCTTCCAGCGCTCGCAGGACCGGTTCGACGACGTCGAGCAGTTGCCGGTAGTCCTCCGTGTCCATCCGGGCGCGCAGGAGACCGAGGTAGAGGTCGACGGGCCGGTGCTCCGGTTGAAACTCGGATTCGCTCATCCGGACCGTGTTCCCCGTCCCGCGCGGCTCAGACGCGACACCACCTCGCCAGTGCGAAGGAGAACAGGCCGAACAGGATGAGACCGGCCGCGACGCAGGCCAGCAGCGAGGGGCCGAGCGGGGTGTGGGCGAAGGAGCGCAGGGTGTCGTCCATGCCCTTGGCCCGGTCGGGCTGGTAGTCGACCGCCGCCCGCACGGCGAAGGCACCGGCCGCGGTGAAGACCAGGCCGCGCGCCACACCGCCGCCGACGCCGGTGACGTCCACCAGCCGCCGGCTCCACCGCGACATCGCGCCCAGCTTGAGATCCTCGTGGTACTTGCGCCGTACGGACTGGACGGCGATCCACACGCCCGCCACGACGACGCCGGCCCCGACCGCGCCGACGAGCCACTGCCCGGCGGGCAGGCCCAGCGCCCGCGCCGTGACGTCACGGGACTGCCGGTCGCTCGATCCGCCGCCGCTGTGCGGGCCGACCGCGAAGCTCAGCACGGAGTACGCGACGCACGCGTAGAAGACGCTGCCGCATGCCGCCATGAGCCGCTTGCGCGCCTTGCGGCCGTCCGGCCCGACCGAGCCGAAGACCGCCACCGACAGGCGCCACACCGCCATGCCGGCCAGCCCCGCGCCGAGCGCCCACAGCAGGACCACGCCGAGGGGCTTTCCGGCCAGCGTTTCGAGGGCGCCGCCGCGGTCGGCCTGACGGTGGGTGTCGCCGAAGGCGACCTGCAGGGCTAGTACGCCGACCAGCAGGTAGATCGCGCCGCGCGCGGCGAGTCCCATCCGGGCCGCGCCCTCGGTCACCGAACCGCGCGCGGCCCGCTCGGCTCCCAGCCGACCGGACCGCGGCATGGCGTTCGCGTTCATCAGCACCTCCCCAAGGCCGTACGGCCCGGCTGCCACCGGGCCGTACGACGCGCTGTCATTGCCTGCGCAACCTTGTGCCCCGCATCCGGCGGCCGACTCCGTGCAGATGTTCCAGCGCGTCCACCACGACCGTGCTGTCGTGCCACGCGAGCCACCGGCCGCCGTCGGCGCCCACCACGTCCAGTGCCTTCAGCTGGGTCTTCGTCAGCCCCTGGAACGTGCGGTCGAGGTGGGCGGAGACCATCCCCACGCACCGGCCCGACGTGGTGGTGAGCGGGACGCTGTGACAGGCCCTGCTGCCCGCCGCGAGGATCGCCGCCCGGGCGGGCTCGTCGAAGACGGGGTCCGTCTCCACGTCACGGACGGTGACCTGGACACGCTCGCGTGCGGCTTGGGCACAGGCGGTGCCGTCCGCACCGACGTAGGCGAAGAACTCGACGAAGTCGACCGGCAGACCGGTGTGCTTCTCCAAAACCAGACCGCGGCCCGCCCGGTCGGTCACCTGGACGTTGCCCATCCCGGTGCCGACCACGGCGAGCGTCTGGCTCAGTACGGCACCCAGGACTCCGCCGCGGTTGTGCGTGTCCGGCCGGTGTTCGGGCTCCAGACGCAGGTCCGGCTCCGGCTGCCGCAGTCGTCGCGGGAACCACAGCTGTTCCCGTGGGTCCGGGCCCGGCACGGTCGCGACGAAGTCGGCCAGCGTGCGCATCCTGATGTTGAACCGCTGCGAGGCCCGCTGCATCAGCACGAAGGCGCTGTCCGCGTCGGGCAGCCGGTAGCGCTCCTGCACGATGCCCTGCGCCTGCGAGATCAGCGGGTAGACCCGGGCGCGGGCGCGCAGGTCGCGCGCCTCGGCCCGGAGCCGCTGGAGCTCGTCGCGCTCCGCCTCCTCATCCCCGGTGCAGTGCCCCGGATCCGTCATGGAATTGCGATCTCGGTCGTGTCCGGACGGACGGCGGGTGCGCTCGGCGTGCGTGGCCCCGGCGTCTCCGGGCCGGCCACGGACATCGCGGTGAGCATCCGGCGCGCCGCCCGCAGGGCGTGGCTCACATCGCGCGTGCCGGTCGACACGCACAGCGTGTACGCCAGATCCTGCGCCCGCGTGCTCGCCCGGGCCTTGCCCGTCTCGGCGTCCTCGGCCACCACGGCCTCGTACTCCTCGACCAGCCTGCGCAGCACGGCGGGATGAGGTATCAGCATCCTCTGTCTCTCCTCGTTGACTTGTGGCCGCTCAAGCCGAGGTGTTCCGGCGGCGGGTGTTCCGCTGGCCCATCGCCTCCGCCCGTACCCGGGCGCAGCTGCGGCTGATGAGACGGGAGACGTGCATCTGGGAGATGCCGAGCTGGTCGGCGATGCGGCTCTGCGTCATGTCCTCGAAGTAGCGCATGTAGAGGATGGCGCGCTCCCGCTCGGGCAGGTGCCGCAGGCCCTCCTTGGCGGACTCGCGGTCGATCACGATGTCGAACGAGGAGTCCGAGGAGCCGAGGGTGTCCGCGAGGCTGTAGCCGTCCTCGTCGCCGGAGAGCTCGGCGTCCAGGGACAGGGTGCTGAAGCTCTCCAGGGCCTCCAGTCCGGTCTTCACCTCGTCCTCGGTGAGTCCGGTGTGGGCGGCGATGTCCGCGGCGGTGGGTTCGGGGGTGCCCGGTGTCTGGATGAGGTCCCGGCGGGCCACCCGGACCTTGTTGCGCAGTTCCTGCACCCGGCGGGGCACCCTGAGCGCCCACATCCGGTCGCGGAAGTGACGCTTGACCTCGCCGGTGATGGTGGGAACGGCGTAGCTCTCGAAGGCGCCCCGTTCGGGGTCGAACCGGTCGATCGCCTTCACCAGGCCGAGCGCCGCGACCTGGCGGAGGTCCTCGACGGACTCTCCGCGGTCGCGGAAGCGGCCTGCGATCCGGTGGGCCATGGGCAGCCAGGCCGTGACGAGTTCGTCGCGTACCGCCTCCCGCTCCGGGCCGTCCTCCAGGACAGCGAGCCGAGCGAAGAGGTCGGCCGTGTCGGGGGCGTCGTCGTGCCGCCGCCCCGAGGGGGCGGCCGTGCGGGTTTCCTGCGTGCCGGGGGCGCTTGCAGACGTGTCGATGAGCATGCGGAATCGCTCCTGAACGTGGGTTTCAGGGACATACCGCGGGACCGTCGACGCCCGGACCGACTGAGGGCCCGGGGAGCCATACCGCTCCCGCTGGCGCGCCTCCGGTCCGAAGCACGAACCTCCGTATGCCCTGACCCCGCCGGGCCAAACACCGGTGAGCACGAGGAGAAAAAGGATTTCAGCTGAAGGGGACCACGGCAGTGATGCACTTGCCGCCCGTGGGCAGCTCGACCACGTGGACATCACGGGCCAGCCGGCACACGATGGGCCAGCCGTGGCCGCCGATGCGCTGGCGCCGTCGCAGATCCGTGGCGTTCCTCGCGACGGGCAGCCGGTCACTGCGGTCGCACACCGAGACGCTCACGTTGGTGTCGACGACGTCGACGCGGAAGTCGGTGACCCCGCCGCCGTGCAGGATCGCGTTGGTCATCAGCTCCGAGGCCACGAGCAGAGCGTCGCCGAGGGCGGCCGGATCGCAGGGGATGTGCGTGGTCCGGCAGCGTTCGGTCACCGCTCTCTCGACGGCTTGTCGCGCCTCGGCGGGTTTGCACGAGCGTGACGGGGTGGTCCGCTGCGCGCCCGGCCGCTCGTGGACGGATGGGGTCCTGTGCTCCTCGCACATCGCCTGGCTCCCTGGTCGGTGAAGCTCCGGCCTCCACGTGCGGGGGGAGGGAGGCCGGATCGGTCACACCTGCGGTCGCCGTGTCCGGGCGGAGCCTCGCCGACACGGCCTTCCCCCGCCCGTTTCGCGGCGATTCCACCGTCCGCCGCGCGAGCGCCGCAGGTCTCTGTGTTACAGCTCACCTGCCCCGGCCCCCTCAAACCTCCTGCCGGGATCCGGAAGCCGCGGTCATCTCATGGCGCAACGCGGGTACGCGGATCGTATGACCGATGTCGTGGACTCAGACGAGCTGCTGAGGCGCATCCAGCGGGCACGTGCCTGTGCGCAGCAGGAGGAGGAGACATGGCGGGAGCGCGGTGAGGGCCTGCGCGCGACCGATCCGGAGGCGGCACGCGAGGCGGGCGTACGGACACTCGCCTACGAGGTGGTGCTGCGGGTGCTGGACGAGATCCTGAACCCGGGCGAGCGCGCCGCACAGGGCTGACGGCGGGATCACCGCCTTTCACCGGATCCGCCCGATTGACGTCACACGATGCCGGGAACCCGGGTGCGCATGGCTGTCGATCACAATGAAGCACCCGTGCTGGAAGCCCTGGTCGAGTATCACCGCCGCGGGCGGTTGGGGTTCACGCCGCCCGGCCACAAACAGGCACGCGGCGCCGACCCCGCCGTGCGCGAGGTGCTGGGTGACGCGGTGTTCCTGGGTGACGTGCTGGCGTCGGGCGGGCTGGACGACCGGCTCACCCGGGGACAGGTCCTGGAACGTGCCGAGCGGTTGCTGGCCGACGCCGTGCACGCCGACCACACGTTCTTCACCACCTGCGGCAGCTCCCTGTCCGTCAAGGCGGCGATGCTGTCCGTCGCGGGACCGCACGAGAAGCTGCTGATCGGGCGGGACGCTCACAAGTCGGTCGTGTCGGGCCTGATCCTGTCCGGCATCGAGCCCGTCTGGGTCGAGCCGCGCTGGGACCCGCGGCGCCATCTCGCGCATCCACCGTCCGCCGATGCCTACGAGTCCGCCCTCGCCGCCCATCCCGACGCCAAGGGCGCGCTGGTCACCAGCCCGACGCCGTACGGTGCCTGCGCCGACCTGCGGGCCATCGCCGACGTCTGCCACCGCCGGTCCGTCCCGCTGATCGTGGACGAGGCCTGGGGTGCGCATCTGCCGTTCCACCCCGACCTGCCGTCGTGGGCGATGGACGCGGGCGCCGACATCTGTGTGACCAGCATCCACAAGATGGGCAGCGGGCTGGAGCAGGGCTCCGTCTTCCATCTCCAGGGCGACCTCGTCGCACCGGATCTGCTGAAGACGCGGGCGGACCTGCTGGGCACCACCAGTCCCTCGGTGCTGATCTACGCCGGACTCGACGGCTGGCGCCGCCAGATGGCTCTGCGCGGGCGGGAACTCATGGGTGGTGCCCTGGACCTCGCGGCCGAGGTCCGGGCCGCGATCGAGGAGATCGAAGGGATGCACGTCAACGACCGGGACGACTTCTGCGGCCCGGACCTGGCCGACGACTTCGACCCGCTGCCCGGGATCATCGACATCGACCGGCTCGGCGTCACGGGCTTCCGGGCCGCGGACTGGCTGCGCGACGAGCGGGCCCTGGACACCCATGTGGTCGACCACCGCCGCATCGGCGCGCAGATCACGCACGCCGACGACCGCGAGACGACCGGGGAGCTGCTCGCCGCGCTGAAGGACCTGGCCCGTGCCGCGCCGGGGCTCGGATCGGGTCCGCGGGTCGACGTGCCGTCACCGGCCGAACTGCGCATGGAGCAGGCCGAACTGCCCCGGGACGCCTTCTTCGGCCCCACCGCGTACGTGTCGACCGAGAAGGCGGCCGGCCGCATCGCGGCGGAGATGATCACGCCGTACCCGCCCGGTATCCCGGCGGTCCTGCCCGGCGAGCGGCTGACCGAGCCCGTACTGCGGTATCTGCGCACCGGTCTGGAGGCGGGGATGAACCTGCCCGACGCCGGCGATCCCGAGTTCAACACGATCAGGGTGGCCGCCTCAGGCAAGGAGGCCGCAAAGTGAATCAGGTCACTTGACCCGCTTCTGATTGGGCGAAACCCCCGTGGATGGTTTAGCGTTCATGCATACGTGGTGACGGAGTCGACCGTACCGTCCTCCGCCGCCACCGCTTACGGCCCTGGCTGGTCTCCCCCGTCCAGCCAGGGCTTTTTCATGTCCGCGGGTATTTTGCGGGAACTGCCGTACGCCAAGGTGCTCAGGGCGGCCGTAGCGGCTGAAATGGGCGTAGGGAAAGCAGCGCATCCGAACCTCGGCGAGGAGCCCCGCGTCATGACCAAAGCGACGAAACTGCTGACCGCCCTGCCCCCTCCGCAGCGCCGGAGCCTGATGGCGCTCGCGCAGGAGGTCTCCTTTCCGGAGGACACCCGGATCTTCGAGGCGGGCGGCCGGGCGGACCGCTTCTGGGTCATCCGCTCCGGCGCGGTCACCCTCGACCAACGGGTCAACTCGCTGCAACGGGTCACCGTGGCGAGCCTCGGCGCGGGCGATCTCCTCGGCTGGTCCTGGCTGTTCCCGCCGCACGAGTGGGACTTCGGCGCGGAGGCCTTCAGCCCGGTCCGCGCCTACGAGTTCGACGCGGCGGCGGTGCTGCGGCTGTGCGAGGAGGACACCCAACTCGGCCTCTCCCTGGTGCGCAGCGTCGCGGAGATCCTCGCGCACCGGCTGGAGACGACCCGCGGCAAGCTGATGGAGAACGCCCGCCGGGGACGGAGCGTGCTGTAGGGGCGTCAGATCCGGTATCGCCGCAACGCCGGAACCGCCGCCGCCAGCGCCAGCATCACGGCGACCACCAGGACGCCGCCGCCCGCCACCGCCGCACCGGGGCCGAAGGCGGAGCCGGCCGTGCCGTGCAGGACGTCGGCGAGACGCGGGCCGCCTGCGACGACGACGGTGAAGACACCCTGCATACGGCCGCGCATCTCGTCCGTGGCGGCGGAGAGCAGGATGGCGCCGCGGAACACCATGGAGACCATGTCCGCCAGGCCTGCCAGGGCCAGGAACGCCGCAGCGATCCAGAGGTTGCCGCTCAGGCCGAACCCGGTGATCGCGACGCCCCAGGCGACGACCGCGCCGATCACCATCCAGCCGTGCCTGCGGGCCCGGGAGAAGGTGCCGGAGAACAGGCCGCCGAGGACGGCGCCGATGGGGATCGCAGCGAACAGCAGCCCCAGGGCGAAGCCTTCGCCGTAGGACCCGTAGGTCTCGGCGGCGAGCTGCGGGAACAGGGCGCGCGGCATGCCGAAGACCATGGCAACGATGTCGGCGAGGAAGGACAGCAGCAGCACCTTGTGCATGGAGATGTAGCGGAAGCCCTCCACGATCTCGCGGACGCCGGCGCGGCGCTTGGCGCCGCTCGCGAGCGGCGGCAGGGCGGGCAGCTTGTAGACGGCCCACACCGTGACGCACAGCGCGAGCGCGTCGATCAGGTACAGCTCCGGGAGACCGATGACCGGTATCAGCACGCCGGCCAGCAGCGGTCCGACGACCTGGCCGGTCTGCATGACGGTCGAGCCCAGGGCGTTGGCTGCGGGGAGTTGCGCCTCGGGCACCAGGCGGGCGATGGAGGCCGTGCGGGCGGGCGCGTTCAGACCCCAGAACGCCTGCTGCATCGCGAGCAGGACCATCAGCGCGGCCACCGACTCCAGGCCGGTGAACGCCTGGACCCAGAACAGCAGCGAGGTGACGGCGATGCCGGTGTTCGTGATCAGGAGCAGCTTGCGCCGGTCCATGCTGTCGGCCACGGCCCCGCCCCACAGCGCGAACACGATCAGCGGCACGAGCCCGGCGAGGCTCGCGGCGCCGACCCAGGCCGAGGAGCCGGTGATGTCGTAGATCTGCTTGGGGACCGCGACCGCGGTGAGCTGGCTGCCGACGGCCGTGACGATCGTCGAGGACCACAGCCGGCGGTAGGCCGGGATGCGCAGTGGCCGGGTGTCCATGGCCCAGCGGCGCCACCCGCTCCGGGGCGGGTCGGCCACGACGGGCCCGGGCTCCGGTGTCTGCGGTTCCGTGCTGCTCTCGCTGGTGTCCACGACCGTCCTGGTTGCTTGCTACATCTACAGAGTTTCAGCGTCCACTATGGCAGCACCGCCAGGGAGTTCGGTACGGGGCCGGTCGGTTCTCACAGCTCATGCGCGGACGGCTCATGCCCGGACGGCCAGCAGCGTGCCGAGCGTGATCATCGTCGCGGCCACCAGTCCGTCCAGCACCCGCCAGGCCGCGGGCCTCGCCAGGAAGCGGCCCAGCGCCCGTCCCCCGAAGCCGAGCGCCGCGAACCAGCAGAGGCTGGCGAGGGCGGCGCCGAGGCCGAACGTCCAGCGCAGCTCGCCCCGGTGGGCGGCGATCGACCCGAGCAGGAACACCGTGTCGAGGTAGACGTGCGGGTTGAGCCAGGTCAGCGCCAGGCAGGTGAGCACGGCCCGCCGGCGCGAGCCCGCCGCCTCGCCCTCCGTGCGGAGGGCGGCGTCGCCCGGCCGCAGCACGCGCCGGGCCGCGAGGACGCCGTAGCAGAGCAGGAAGGCGCCGCCGATCCAGCCGACCGCGGTGAGCGCCTGCGGGTACGCCACCACCACCGCGCCGACCCCGCCGACGCCGAACGCGATGAGCAGGGCGTCGGACAGGGCGCAGATGCCGACCACCGCGAGGACCGCGTCGCGGCGGATGCCCTGGCGCAGGACGAAGGCGTTCTGGGCACCGATGGCGACGATCAGCGAGAGGCCGGTGCCGAATCCGGCCGCGGCGGTGGTCAAGGCGTTTGTCATGCCATTGACGCTAAGCAAGCGCCCTTCTGACGTACAGCTAAAGATTCTTACGTATCCTTAGCCCTCGTGAAGTCTGAGCTGACGGAGCTTCCCCTCGACCAGGTGCGGACGCTGCTCGCGGTGGTGGACGAGGGCACGTTCGACGCGGCGGCCGCGGCGCTGCAGGTGACGCCTTCGGCGGTCAGCCAGCGGGTCAAGGCGCTGGAGCAGCGCACGGGACGGGTGCTGCTGATGCGCACCAAGCCCGTGCGGGCCACCGAGTCGGGCGAGGTCGTCGTGCGGTTCGCCCGCCAGCTGGCGCGGCTGGAGCGCGACGCGCGCGCCGAACTCGGCATGAGCGGTGCCGGGGAGCCGACCCGGGTGTCGATCGCGGTGAACGCGGACTCCCTCGCCACCTGGTTCCTCCCCGCGCTCACGCGGGTCGGGCAGGAGCCGCGGCTCTGTTTCGAGCTGCGCCGCGAGGACGAGACCCGCACCGCGAGCCTGCTGCGGGAGGGGCTGGTGATGGCCGCGGTCACCTCGTCGCCCGAGCCTGTGACGGGCTGCTCGGTGCGGGCGCTGGGGAAGATGCGCTACGTCCCTGTCGCCCACCCCGACTTCGCCCGCGAGCATCTCGGCGGACCGCTGCGGGAGGTCCTCGCCACGGCGCCGACCGTGGGCTTCGACCGCAGCGACGACCTCCAGGACGCCTTCGTCCGCCGGCTGCGCCAAGACCGGGTCGGCGCGAGCCGCGAGCGGCACTACGTGCCGACCTCGGAGGGCTTCGCGGAGTCCGTCGCCGCGGGTCTGGGCTGGGGTCTGGTGCCCGAGGTACAGGCCGAACCCCTGCTCAACGCCGGCCGCGTCGTCCTCCTCGCCCCGGACCTGGCCCTGGACGTACCCCTGTACTGGCAGCAGTGGAAACTCGACTCGCCGGCACTGGCTGCGGTGGCGGAAGCGATACTTATGGCTGCGGCGGAGGCGCTGAGGTGACTTGAAGCGCGGGGCGGCCGGGTGTGGGTGGAACGCCACCTGGCTCGTCCCCGTGCAGGGCCGCGCTCGGCAAGGTCGCGGAGCCTGCCCCTCAGCGCAACGGCTCCAGCTGTGCCGCCGCGCTGTGCTTGGCGCGGAGCAGGCGGGCACAGGTATAGCCCGCCCCATGGCTCCCTCCGCGGGCGGCGCCGCGCTCGCCGAGGCCAGGGCGGCGAGTTCAGAGCGCCGAAGGCGGAAGCGCTCGCGTGACCTCGAGCGGAGCCTGCCCCTCAGCGCAGCGACTCCAGCTGTGCCGCCGCGCTCTCCAGCAGCATTTCCAGGGCCGTCGGGTAGGCGCTTGTGGTCATGCGGGTCGCCAGGAGGGGGGCCGCCTCGGCGATGCGGGGGTGGGTGGTGCGGGGCAGGCGGGCGTAGGTGGAGCGCCACATGGCCTCGTCGGCGTGCAGGGCCGCGCTCGGCAGGGCCAGGGAGGCGGCGTCCAGGGCGGCGAAGGCCAGGGTCTGGTCGATGAATGCGTGGTAGATGCGCACCGTGTCGGGGAGGGGGAAGCCCGCCGTGCGCAGGACGTCCAACACCGCCTCGTCGGCGGCGAGTTCGTTCGCGCGGCCCGTGACGCGGCTCGTGGTCAGTACCGCCGCCTGCGGGTGGCCGACGTAGGCGGCGTGGATACGCAGGCCGACGGAGCGCAGGTCCGCGCGCCACTCCCCCGTCGGGCGCCAGCCGTCCAGGGCCTGGCCGATGAGCGCGTCTCCGATGGCGAGGGTGAGGTCGTCCATGCCGCGGAAGTAGCGGTAGAGCGTGCTCGGATCGGCGTCCAGGGCGAGACCGAGGCGGCGGGCGGTCAGGCCCGCGCTGCCGTGCTCGCGCAGCATGCGCAGCGCGGTCTCGACGATCAGGTCCTCCGACAGCACCGTGCCGCTCTTCGTGGGCCGGCGCCTGCGCCGCTTCTCCTCGGGGACCACCGGTTTGGGCACGACACGCCTTTCGCCTTATGCCAACGCCATTGACCTTACGTGAC
Organism: Streptomyces sp. NPDC048419; assembly: GCF_043200415.1. Lineage (NCBI taxonomy): Bacteria > Bacillati > Actinomycetota > Actinomycetes > Kitasatosporales > Streptomycetaceae > Streptomyces > Streptomyces sp. NPDC048419. The sequence goes on from NZ_JBICXT010000004.1 coordinate 28,268, forward strand.
CCGCGGCGTTGTATCTGCGGCGGGGCCCCTCGTCACCGATCCTCAGATCAGGGAGATCTGTCATGCGTGTACTGCTCGTGGGTGCCGGCGGCGTCGGCACGGCCATCACCCGGATCGCCGCCCGGCGGCCGTTCTTCGAGGCGATGGTGGTCGCCGACTACGACCCCGCGCGCTCCGAGGCGGCGGTCGCGGCGCTCGACGACGACCGTTTCAGCGCCGAGCGCGTCGACGCGGGCGACGAGGCCGCCGTGGCGGGCCTGTTGCGCCGGCACGAGTGCGACGTGCTCCTCAACGCCACCGACCCGCGCTTCGTGATGCCGCTGTTCCGCGCGGCCCGGGCCGCCGGCGCCACCTATCTCGACATGGCGATGTCGCTGTCCCACCCACACCCCGAGCAGCCGTACGGCACCTGTGGCGTCAAGCTCGGAGACGACCAGTTCGCGCAGGCCGAGGAGTGGGAGAAGGCGGGTGCGCTGGCCCTGGTCGGCATGGGCGTGGAGCCGGGTCTGTCGGACGTCTTCGCCCGGTACGCCGCCGACGAACTCTTCGACGAGATCGAGGAGATCGGCGTCCGCGACGGCGCGAACCTCACCGTCGACGGCTACGACTTCGCCCCGTCCTTCAGCATCTGGACCACCATCGAGGAGTGCCTGAACCCGCCGGTCGTCTACGAGGCCGACCGCGGCTGGTTCACCACCGAGCCGTTCAGCGAGCCGGAGGTGTTCGACTTCCCGGAGGGCATCGGCCCCGTCGAGTGCGTGAACGTCGAGCACGAGGAGGTGCTTCTCGTCCCGCGCTGGGTGAAGGCGGACCGGGTGACGTTCAAGTACGGCCTGGGGCGGGAGTTCATCGAGACGCTCAAGACGCTGCACCTGCTGGGCCTGGACCGCACCGAGCCGGTGACCGTGCCGAGCGCGGCGGGACCGGTGCGGGTCTCGCCCCGCGACGTCGTCGCCGCGTGCCTGCCCGACCCGGCGACGCTGGGCGAGCGGATGCACGGCAAGACCTGTGCGGGCGCCTGGGTGCGCGGCGTCAAGGACGGTGCGCCACGTGAGGTGTACCTGTACCACGTGGTCGACAACCAGTGGTCCACGGCGGAGTACGGCAGCCAGGCGGTGGTGTGGCAGACCGCCGTCAATCCGGTCGTCGCCCTGGAACTCGTCGCCACCGGCGCCTGGTCCGGCTCGGGCGTGCTCGGCCCCGAGGCGTTCCCGGCCGGTCCGTTCCTGGATCTGCTGACCGCGTACGGCTCACCGTGGGGTATGCGCGAGCAGTGAAAGGGGCGCCCGGCGGTCTTCTCAGAACTCCGTTGTTTCACTCACGCATCGACAGGTGACCCGCAATCGAGTAAGCCATCCGCGAGGGCACGTACGAATTCGATCGCAGGTGACATTGATGGACGACTGGCGAGACCACGCCGCGTGCCGCAACGAGGACCCCGACCTCTTCTTCCCGATCGGCACCTCGGGCCCGTCCCTGATGCAGACCGAGAAGGCGAAAGCGGTGTGCCGGCGCTGCCCGGTCCTGGAGGAGTGTCTGCGCTGGGCGCTGGACACCACGGAGTGCATGGGCGTCTGGGGCGGCACGAGTGAGATGGAACGGCGCGCGCTGCGGCGGAGGCAACGCGCGTCGGCACGCCACTGACGACCCGGACCCGGGCGCGAACACTCAGCCCTGTGGCTCCGGGACGCCGGGCATGCGCAAGGTGAACTCGGCGCCGGAGCCGGGTTCGCAGGCCGCCACGGCGCTGCCGCCGTGCGCGGCGATCAGATGACGGACGATCGGCAGGCCGAGCCCGCTGCCGCCGGTGCGGCGGCTGCGGGACTTCTCGGCGCGCCAGAACCGTTCGAAGACGTGCGGCAGGTCCTCCGGGGCGATACCGGTCCCGGTGTCCGCCACGGTGAAGACGACCTCGTCGCCGTCGCGGCGGGCCGCCAGGGTGACCGTGCCGCCCGCGGGTGTGTGCCGCAGCGCGTTGGAGACCAGGTTGCCGAGCGCCTGCCGCATGCGCACCGGGTCGGCGTCCACCCATGGCTTGCCGCCGTCCTCGGTGCGTACGGTGACGCCGGCCGCGTCGGCGGCGACGCGGTGGGCTGCGGCGACCTGGTCCAGCAGGTCCTCGGCGCACACCGGTTCGCGGTGCAGATGCAGGGTGCCCGCGTCGGCGGCCGCAAGATCCTGGAGGTCGTCTATGACGCGCTGGAGCACCAGCGCCTCCTCGTGCAGCGAGGCGAGCAGCGCGGCGTCCGGTTCGACGACGCCGTCGCGGGTGACCTCCAGCCAGCCGCGGATGTTGGTGAGCGGGCTGCGCAGTTCGTGTGCGATGTCGCTGACCATGGCCTTGCGCTGGGACTCCAGGCGTTCGCGCCGCTCGGTCAGGTCGTTGAACGCCTCGGCCAGGATGCCGGTCTCGTCCCGTGTGGTCACCGGCACCCGTACATGCATGTCGGGCGGTTGCTGCGCGGCCTCGGTCAGCGCCCGCAGGGGCCGTACCAGCCGGGTGGCGACGACGGCCGTCACGACGACGGTCACGGCGAGCACGAGACCCGCGGCGCCGACGATCTTCGCCTTGTTGGCCGGGGACATGTCGAAGCGCGGCGGGGCGGTCTCGTCGTCCCCGAGGTAGAGCTCGGCCACGGGTGCGACGTAGGGGTCTAGTTGGGCGCGCAGGGCGTCGTCCGCGCAGCTCTGCGCGGTCTTCATGGCCGAAGTGTCGCCCATCTTGGCGTACTTGCCGATGACGTACCGGCTCGATGCGGCCCTCCCGTTGGGATTGAGCATGAGGTACAGCGGTCCGTCGGAGCCGAGGCCCTGGCGGTCGAGGCAGCCGCGGGCCCCCGTGGTGAGCGCGTCCAGGGCCTTGGTCTCGGTGCGGGTGGGGGTGGCGACCTGTCCGTAGCCGCACTCCTCGGGCACGTAGTCGGGGGCGGTGGTCCCGTCCGGATTGAGGATGACGGGGCGGCCGCTCGGCATCGTCTCGATCTTCGTGTCGATGCTGAACCGGGAGTAGCAGGACCGCTGCTTCTCGGCGATCGCCCGCAGCCTGTCGCGTTCGCCCGCGGTGAGCCGGTACGGGCCGACCGCCCGCGGATCGATGCCGGTGAGCTGCGCGCCGGACTCGCTGTAGGTGTCGCTGTGCAGGGGGTCGACGGTGGCTGCCGCGCCGAGCGGGAGGGCGGTGCCCTTGCGGGCCGAGTCGGCGATCGGCGTGCGGTCGGCGGTCGTCAGCGCGATGCGCCGGCCGGTCCGCGCGGCCAGGTCGCGGACGAGGGGCTGGACGCCGTTCCACCGGGGGTGCGTGGCGGCGTAGCCGCTGAGCTCGGCGAGGATCTTCATGTCGTCGGCGAGGTCCTGCCCCTGTTCCTCGCGCAGGGCGCGGGTGGTGGTCTCCACCGCGAGCCAGGCCGTCGCCGCCACGGAGCACACCGCGATGAGGACCGACGCGATCAGCAGCCGCACCAACAGCCGCTTGCGCAGCGGGATACGGCGTTTCACGGCCGGCCGCCGCTGAGCTTGTAGCCGACCCCGAACACGGTCAGCAGCCGCACCGGGCGCCGCGGGTCGGCCTCGATCTTCCGGCGCAGGTTCATGATGTGCACGTCGACGGCGCGCTCGGTGGAGGCCCGGTCGAAGCCGCGGGTGCACTGCAGCAACTGCCGCCGGGAGAAGACCCGTTCGGGCTCGGCCGCCATGGCGAGCAGGATCTGGAACTCGGCCGGCGTGCACTCCACCGGAGCGCCGTCGCAGCGCACCTCGTGCCGCTCCGGGTCGACGGCCAGCCCGGCCGCCCGCACGACGGGGTCCTCCCGTACGCCGACGGCACGGCCGCTGCGCCGCAGCACCGTGCGGATGCGGGCCATCAGCTCGCGGGGGCTGTACGGCTTGGTCATGTAGTCGTCGGCGCCCAGTTCCAGACCTAGCAGGACGTCGTCCTCGTCCGAGCGCGCGGTCAGCATCAGCACGGGGATGTCACCGTCGGGCTGGTCGGCGCCGCGCAGGACCCGGCAGACCCCGAACCCGTCGACGAGGGGCAGCATCAGGTCGAGGACCACGAGATCGGGTCTCAGCCTGCGGGCCGCGTCCAGCGCGGCCGCCCCGTCGTGGACCACCGTGGCCGTGTGTCCCTCCGCCAGCAGCGAGCGGCGTATGAGTTCGGCCTGCATCTCGTCGTCCTCGGCGACCAGCACATGTGCGCACACGCGGCGGATCCTAAGCGGTCAGCGGGCCAGGGACGGAGCGTCGCCCATGACGACGACGGGGTGGAGTCCGGGGTCCAGCGTGTGCAGGAGCTCCTTCATGTGCTGCTCGGAGATGCTCACGCAGCCGTGCGTGGGGCCGCCGTGGTCGACGTGGAACCATATGCCGCCGCCGCGGTTCGGTCCGAGCGGGCGGGTCCAGTCGAGGGGTGAGGTGCCGGCCTTGCGGTTGTAGTTGATCGCGACCACGTAGTCGAAGGCACCCGCGAGCGGTTCGCCCTCGAACCCCGTGCCGGGTGAGGTGAATCCGCCGGAGTGGTGGTACGGGAGCCGCGAGCCGGGGTCGCGCAGGAGGCCGCCGGCGTCGGTGAGGCCGAAGACGCCGATGGGCGAGCGCAGGTCGTTGCCCACGTGGTGCTCGGACCAGCCCTTGAGCGCGTTGTGCGCGGGCCAGGCGGCGCCGGCCTGCCAGCCCTCTTCGGTGCGGCGGTACAGGACGGCGGTGGACTGCGGGGAGTTCTTGCCACGGCCGGTCACGACGACCGCCTGGCGGGCGTCGGCGGGGATCTCGGCCAGGGTCTTCGGCCCCAGGCCGGGCAGGTGCAGCGGAGCGCCCTGGGCGGACATCTCGGGCGAGGCCGAGACCGGTGAGCCGGCGGCGGGAGCGCTCGACGGCGGCACGGCGCCCGGCCCGTGGCCCGGCGACGCCACGGCCCCGCCGCCGCATCCCGTGAGGAACAGGGAGGCGGCGAGCAGGGCGACACGGGGTCTATTCATGATCACGGATCGACTGTGACCGACACATGTGAGGAACTCGTCAGGTTTTAGGTGTTGTTCGACCGCCCCAGACCCTACATCCACGTGGTGAACAGCGAGTTGAGCCCGACACCGGTACGGCTGGGGCCCGCGGGGCGCCCTGCCACAGGTGCCCGCGCGCCCCCGGGCCATTCCTCGTTCGGGCCATGTCACGCTGCGTCACGCGACACCGCCGCTCTACGCTCGACAGCATCTGTTCTCCATGGGAAGGACCGGTCATGAGCGTGCGCGTGCGGCGTGTGTACGAATCGCCCGAGGCGGACGACGGTGTCCGCGTCCTCGTCGACCGGCTGTGGCCGCGCGGGCTGTCGAAGGACGCGGCGCACGTGGACGAGTGGCCGAAGGCACTCACCCCGTCGACCGACCTGCGCCGCTGGTTCCACGCGGGCGAGGGCTCCTACGAGGAGTTCTCCGACCGGTACGAGGCGGAACTGGACGTCCCGGAGGCGGCCGAACTCCTGGCTCACGTCCGGGAGTTGGCCGCCAAGGGGACCGTGACGCTGCTGACCGCCTCCAAGGAGCCGGACACCAGTCACGCCGCCGTGCTCGCCCGTCTGCTGGATGACGGTTCGAGGTAGTTCTCGGTGACGGCCAGCGCGGCCGCCATGATGCTGAGCTGCGGGTTCACCTCCGGACACCCCGGCAGCACGGACGCGTCGACGACGAGGACCCCGTCGACACCACGCAGCCGTCCCTCGGGATCGGCCGGCGCCCGCAGCGGGTCGCCGCCGGCGGCGACGGTGCCGGTCGGATGGAAGGCCGACAGGTGCAGATCGCGGGGGGTGATCCCGGCGAGCAGAGCATCGAGTTCGTCGAGGGTACGGGCGCGCGGCGCGCACGGGATGCCGGTGAGGACCTCCTGGGCGCCCGCGGCGAACAGGACGCGGCCCATGGCCTGTACGGCCGTCATCAGCCGGTCGCCGTCCCGGGGGTCCAGGCGGTAGCGGACGAGGGTACGGTCGCGGCCCAGTACCCGGCCCGAAGGCCGGTCGGCGATCATGGCGCCGAGGACCGCCAGCCGGTCGGCTCCCTCCAGTTCGCGGCGCAGGGAGCGACCGAGGCCGGGCAGGACGAAGCTGCTCATCCCGGGCGGGCTCGCGGTCGCCTCGATCAGGATGCCACGGTCGTGCAGCTCCTCGACTCCTGCGCTCTGCAGGACGCCCTCCCAGGAAGTGACCGGTTCCTCGAAGCGGCCCGCGACGCTGGTGGCCGGGTGGACGCTGAGGTTGCGGCCGAGACGGGGATGGCCGCCGAGGCCGGAGCGGCGCAGCAGCGGCGGGCTCTGCAGTGCGCCCGTGGCCGTGACGACGAGGGGGCTGAGGATCTCCAGCTCGCTGCCGTCCGCCCGGCACGCCAGGACGCCGGCCGCCCGCGGCGGGCCCGGCCGGGCGGGGTCGAGCAGGATCCGCAGGACCCGGGCGCCGGTGACGATGCGCGCCCCGTCGGCGCAGGCCTCCGGCAGGACGGAGAGCTGCACGCTCTGCTTGGCTCCGGTGGGGCAGCCCACCACGCACTGGCAGGAGCCCTTGCAGCCCGGTGCGTTGCGGCGCAGCGGCCCGGCCCGCCAGCCGAGCCGCTCGGCACCGGCCAGGGCGAGCAGGCCGTTGCTGCCGAGGACGTCGAGGGGCTGGGTGGCGACGCGCAGCGTGCGTTCGATCTCGTCGAGCCGGGCGGGGAATCCGTCGGCCAGGTGGAAGCCGTGGCGGCTGCTCCACCGGTCGAGGACGTGGTCCGGAGTGCGGTAGCAGGTACCGGAGTTGACGACTGTGGTGCCGCCGACGGCCCGCCCGACCGGCAGCAGGAGGGGCGGGTTGCCCACGGCGGCGGTCGCGCCGCCGTCCCGGTACAGGTCGGTGAAGCGGTCCAGTGGGGCGCGGCGCCCGAAGGACGCCGTGGTGTGATGCTCGCCCTCCTCCAGCACGACGACGCAGAGCCCGGCGCGTGCCAGGGTGCGCGCGGCCACCGCTCCCCCGGCGCCGGAGCCCACCACGACGGCGTCGGCGGTGGCGCGGTCGGGCCACTCCCCGGCGGGCGTGCAGTCCAGCGGCGGGTCCTCGGGGGCGCGCGGCGCCCGTGGGGCCGGGCTCCGCTCGGTGGCCGCGGCGAGCAGCACGGGTACCTTGAGGAGGTCGAGCGCCGGTACGAGTCCGGGGCGCGCCGCGAGCGAGCCGAGCACCGTCTCGCGCTCGTCCGGGGTGAGGCGGGCCAGCCGGCGCCCGCTGTGCAGGACGGCGTACGCGTCCACGGCGGTGGCGGCGGCCCGCACTCCGGCCCGCACGGGTGCGGGCAGTGCGGACAGGAACGTGTCGAGCCTGCCGGGCACGCGCCTGAGCCACTCCTCGTCCCCGGTGTCGGCGAGCAGGGCGGCCACCAGTCCGGGCGCGGTCACCGGTTCCCCACCTCCGCGTGCGCGGTGCCCTGCAACGTCCATGAGGCTTCGCTGCGCCAGCGTCCCCACCAGCGCTCCAGCAGGACCGTCGCGTCGGCGCTCTCGCTGTTGCGGCACACCGCCTCGGCGCCGTCCGGGTCGCGGTAGTCCAGGGTGAGCGTGCGGTCCCCGGGCTGGGTGACCTCGATGCGGATACGCCGCAGCAGCGTGCGGCCGGTCACCGACCAGAGGGGCAGTCCGATCCGGGCCCGGAACCGGCCGATCCCGAGCAGGCCGACCGCCGAACGCTCGGCCCGCCGCGGCCAGGTGCGGCCCCGGTGCCGTAGCCGCAGGAAGACCAGCGGGGGCAGGCGCCGCAGCACGGGCCGTGTCGACACCGCGGCGACCACCTCCAGGACGTCGGAGTCGCCCAGGTCGGCGTGGAGCCAGGCCCAGCGGTGGGCGTTGCCATGGCCGTGGATGCGGGCGGAGGCGCCGGGGGCGGCGCGCAGGGTCAGGGTGTTCCTGCCGTCGCTGAAGGTGCCGTCGTACGTGGCGCGGGCGGCCGGGAGCATGTGGGCGGCGGGCAGGAGGGGGCGCTGCCAGGACCAGCGGGGGAAGGTGAACAGCGGCTCGGACAGGGGCTGTTCGGTGAGGTCCCAGTCGAAGTCACCGGCGCTGCCGGTCAGTCGTCCCGGAGAGGCGTCGACTCCGGCTGCCGAGAATCCGTGCGCCGGTTCGTTCCAGGGCGCCGGTCCGAAGCGGACATGGCGGACCTCCCCCTCCGGCGGGAAGACGGCCGCCCAGCCGTGGGCCACGGGCGTCGATCCGTCGGTGGGCGCGACCAGTTCGTGATGCAGCCAGATGCCCGTGCGCGTCGCGGGGTCGGTGAGGGTCGTGTACCAGACCTCGGTACGGCCGGGGGTGCCGTCCCAGCGCGGCGCGGCGTACTCGGCGGGGTCCTCACGGCGGGGGAAGCGGAAGCTCAGCAGGAAGGGCGCGAGACCGGTCGTGACGGGAAAGCGGAGGGTGCCCTGCCCGGCCCTCGTGCCGTCCTCGTACAGCGTGAACGGCAGCACGGTCATCGACTTCACCGGATGGCGCGGGGTCACCGACTTCCAGCCGTCCAGGGTGAAGGAGCGGCCCCCGGCGGTGAAGGCCAGCCGGTAGCGGATGCGGCGGCGGGCGAGGGGCGAGATCTCCAACTCGCCCGTGGCGTCCGGGTCGTCGGCGAGACCGGTGATGCGCACCCGGCCGCCGAGCCGGGCCTGGGTGGTGCGGTGCGGCCGCAGGACCTCGTCGGACCCGGCGCGCAGGTCGAGGCGGATCCGGCGGACCCGGTCCCCGCCGTCGAGCCGAACCGTGCCGAGCATGATCTCCGTGAACGTCGTACCCCTCATGCCAGTCCCCCCAGCATGACCTTCTCGGTGTCGCGCAGATAGGCGTCGGCGGCGGCGTGCGCCCGGCGGGCGTCGCCGGACGTCACGGCCTCCACGACGGGGGCGAGTCGACGGTGGGCGGCCTCGGGATCGGTGAAGGGGCCGCGCAGGGCGGCGCGTACGGGGAGGTAGGCGTTGAAGAGCGTGTTGGTCAGCAGGACGTACACGCGATTGCCGGTCGCCCGGGCGAGGGCGCGGTGCACCTCGACGTCGGCGAGCTGCACGGCGTCGGCGCCGTCCGCCTCCCGTACGGCGTCCAGGAGGCGGCCCAGTTCGGCGTGCTGCTTGCGGGTGGCCCGCGCCGCGGCCCGCTCGGCTATCAACGCGCCCACGGAGCGCCGTACTTCGAAGATCTCCCGGACCCATTTCGCGTCGTGGCGCACCAGCATCGGCAGGAGGTCGGCGCCGCCCAGGCGGGTGTAGTCGCGCACCTTGGTGCCGACACCGTGCCGAGTCTCCAGGAGGCCGGCCTGGACGAGGCGTCCGAAGGCGTGCTTGAGGGTGGTGCGGGTGACGCCGTACCCGTCGGCCAGTTGGCGCTCGGGGGGCAGGTAACTTCCTGCCGGATGGCGTCCGTCGAGGATGTCGTCGCGCAGCTTGGCTTCGAGGACGTCCACGATCGTCTCGCGGGGCAGTGCCTCCACGGATGCCTCCTGAGGGGGTGGATGAGTGGCTGAGCCACTCAACCAGCGGCTGCCACCGGCGGTCAACCCCCGTGCGGCGACGGGTTGTTCGCACGGCGACGTGGGGGGGGGGGGGGGGGGGGGGTCGCCCCCCCCCCCCCCCCCCCCACGTCGCCGATCAGCAGGTCAGGCGCTCTGCCGCGCCGCCGCCCGTCCGGCCGCCCGGCCCGAGAAGAGGCAGCCGCCGAGGAAGGTGCCCTCCAGCGCGTTGTAGCCGTGGACACCGCCGCCGCCGAAGCCGGCGACCTCGCCCGCCGCATAGAGACCCTCGATCGGGTCGCCGTCGCCGCCCAGGGCACGGGAGTCGAGGTCGGTCTGGATGCCGCCGAGGGTTTTGCGGGTGAGGATGTTGAGCTTGACGCCGATGAGCGGGCCCGCCGCCGGATCGAGGATGCGGTGCGGGGCGGCGACGCGGCCGAGGCGGTCGCCGATGTAGCGGCGGGCGTTGCGGATGCCCTGGATCTGGGAGTCCTTGGAGTACGGGTTGGCCATCTGGAGGTCGCGGGCCTCGATCTGGCGGCGCAGTTCGGCCGCGTCGAGGAGCGGCTTGTCCGTCAACTCGTTCATCTTCGTGACCAGTTGCTCCAGCGTCGGCGCGGTCACGAAGTCGGCGCCCTTGCGCAGGAAGGCGTCGACCGGTCCCGGCGCGCCCTTGCCGAGGCGGTTCTTGAGCACCGCGGCCTTGTCCTTGGCGGTGATGTCCGGGTTCTGCTCGGAGCCCGACAGCGCGAACTCCTTCTCGATGATCTTCTGGGTGAGGATGAACCAGGAGTGGCCGTAGTCGGCGATGTCCTCGGTGGTGCGCAGGTACTTGAGGGTGCCCAGGGTGTCGTAGCCCGGCAGGCAGGGGTCGGGCAACCGGCGGCCGAGGGCGTCGAACCACAGCGAGGACGGGCCGGGCAGGATGCGGATGCCGTGCCCCGGCCAGATCGGGTCCCAGTTGCGCAGGCCCTCGGTGTAGTGCCACATGCGGTCGCGGTTGACCAGCCGCACGCCCGCCCCGGCACTGATGTCGAGCATGCGGCCGTCGACGTACGCGGGGACGCCGGTGACCATCTCGGCGGGCGGGGTGCCGAGGCGCTCGGGCCAGTAGCGGCGGACGATGTCGTGGTTGGCGCCGATGCCCCCGGTGGTGACGACGACGGCCTGGGCGGTGAGCTCGAACTCGCCGACGCCGTCGCGGTTGGAGGCGACGCCGCGGGCGGAGGTGTCCTCGGCGAGGACCGTGCCGCGCACCCCGCGCGCCGCACCCTCCTCGATGACCAGCTCGTCGACCTGGTGGCGGTGGTAGAAGGTCAGCAGTCCGTCGCGGGCGGCCTTCTTGGCGTGGTCCACGAAGGGCTCGACGACCCCGGTGCCGGTGCCCCAGGCCACATGGAAGCGGGGCACCGAGTTGCCGTGCCCGTCGGCCCTGAGGTCTCCGCGCTCGGCCCAGCCGACCGTCGGCAGCAGCTTGATGCCGTGCCCCTCGAGCCAGGACCGCTTCTCCCCCGCCGCCCACTCGACGTACGCACGCGCCCAGCGCACCGCCCAGGAGTCCTCGTCGTCCGTGCGGTCGAAGCGGGCGCTGCCCTGCCAGTCGTTCCAGGCCAGGTCGAAGGAGTCCTTGATGCCCAGGCGCCGCTGCTCCGGGGTGTCGACGAGGAAGAGGCCGCCGAAGGACCAGAAGGCCTGGCCGCCGAGGTTGGCGGCGTTCTCCTGGTCGACCAGCGCGACCCGTCGGCCCCGGCTGGTGATCTCGTGCGCGGCGACCAGGCCCGCGAGCCCCGCTCCGACGACGATGACGTCCGCATCCATGGCGACCGATCCTTCTCTCAGTGAGGGTCAGGTTGGGGGGAGCTGCCGTCGGTCAGCAGCGCCGTGAGCAGTTGCTTGAGCCAGGCGCGGGCGCTCTCGACGTCCTTGTCCAGCAGCAGTTGGGTGGTGACGCCGTCGTAGGCGGCGACCACGGCGTGGGCCGCGCCGTCGACGTCGCCGAGCACGGCGGGCAGTTCCCCGAACCCCCGTGCCCGGCCGAGCCGTCGGGCGATCGCCGAACGCAGCCGCGCCCGATGCTCCAGCAGTGTCCCGGCGACCCGCTCGTCGCGGGCGGCGTGCACCAGGAAGTCGGTCTTCACCAGGAGCCAGTCGAGGTCGAGGAGCAGCACCTCGGTGACGCGGTCGACGGCGGCGGGCACGTCGAGGTCGGGGCCGTCCTGGGCGAGCGCCCCGGCGACCTGGTCCGCGATCAGGTCGGCGCGCTGCCGGTAGAGGGCGAAGAACAGCTCGTCGAGGCTGTCGAAGTTGGAGTAGAAGGCGCCCCTGCTGTAGCCCGCGGCGACGCAGACCTCCTCGATCGAGACCCGCCCGAAGCCCTTGGCCGCGAACACGGCGAAGGCGGCGTCGAGGAGGTTGACCCGGGTGCGGACCCGGCGCCGCGTCACGCGCCGTTCCGTTCGCTCCTCGACCGCCATGACCGCTCCCTCGTTCGATACGCGAATGTATCCGATACAGCGATGTATCGAAAGAGTCCGCGGAAGCCTCGCAGCGATGGGAACACATTTTCGAATAGAGGAGTACGCTGGTCTCATGACCACGCACCTCCAGGGCTCCCTCTTCGACCAGACCGACCAGCTGCGGCTCGGGTCCCTCGACGGGATCCGCCGGACGCGGCTCGGCCTCGGTGCCTGGATCGACGTCCTGCCCGGGTGGCTCGGCGGCTCGGACGGCCTGTTCGAACAGCTGGCGGCCGAGGTGCCGTGGCGTGCGGAGCGACGCAAGATGTACGACCAGGTCGTGGACGTACCCCGGCTGCTGGCGTTCTACGGGGCGGGCGACGTCCTGCCGCACCCCGTGCTGGACGAGGCCCGCGCCGCGCTGTCCGCGCACTACGCCGGCGAGTTGGGCGAGCCCTTCACCACGGCCGGGCTCTGCCACTACCGCGACGGACGCGACAGCGTCGCCTGGCACGGCGACCGGATCGGGCGGGGCGCCCGCGAGGACACGATGGTCGCGATCCTCTCCGTCGGCGCACCCCGCGATCTGCTGCTGCGTCCGGTGCGGGGCGGCGAGAGCGTCCGGCGCCCGCTGGGGCACGGCGACCTGATCGTGATGGGCGGCTCCTGCCAGCGGACCTGGGAGCACTGCGTACCGAAGACCACTCGCGCCGCGGGACCGCGCATCAGCGTCCAGTTCCGCCCGCACGGCGTGCAGTGAGGCGGAGAGGCGGCCGCTTCGGCTGCGCGCAGGGGGCTGCCTCCGGCGGACGGTGCCGGAGGCAGCCCTTCCCTCTGTGCGCGGTGCGCCGGACACCGTGCCCGGTGCGCCGCATGCGCCTACTGTTCGGATTGCGCCCCTGAGCTCCCACATTGGCCCGGACCCGCCGCCTCCGCCGCGGTCCGGGTCTGCTTTGCTGGTGCCGTCGGGCAGGGACCACATCACCACGCGGGGCAATCATGCGGGCAAACGTGCGGCAAGTCGCGGACAGCATCCACCTGGTGCACGGCAGCAACACCAACTGGGTGATCCTCACCGAGGGGAACGAGATCACCCTCATCGACACCGGCTACCCCGGCGACCGCGAGCAACTGCTCGCCTCCCTGGAGGCGGTGGGCGGTGCGCCCGAGGCGGTCGCGGCGGTGCTGATCACGCACGCGCACAACGACCACCTCGGCTCGGCCGAGTTCCTGCGCTGCACCTACGGCACGCCCGTCTACCTCCACCAGGCCGAAGTACCGCACGCCCGGCGGGAGTTCCTGCACCAGGTGAGTATCGGGCAGGTGCTGAGGAACAGCTGGCGGCCGGGCGTACTGCCCTGGTCGGTGCATGCCCTGCGCTCCGGCGGCACAACCCATGTGCCGGTCGCCTCGCCCGAGCCCTTCCCCACGGTGGGTCCGCTGGACCTGCCCGGCCGGCCCGTGCCGGTGCACACCCCCGGCCACACCGACGGGCACGCGGCCTTCCATCTGCCGGGCGCCGGGGTGCTGATCTCGGGCGACGCCCTGGTCAGCGGCCACCCCACCTCGCGGATCGAGGGACCGCAGCTGCTGCCCGACATGTTCCATCACGAACGCGTCCGCGCCGTGGCCTCGTTGGACGTCCTGGCCGCGCTCGACGGCGATCTGATGCTGCCCGGACACGGCCCCGCACACCGCGGTCCGGTGGGTGACGCGGCACTTCTGGCCAAGGAACGCGCCCTTTAAGGTGAGGTGACGATCACCGCGAGGGCAAGGACACGCGAGCCATGGCACTGCAGATCAGCGCGACCAACCCGGAGCATCCCGCGCTCCTGCTGGCCCTGCCGTGGCAGCTGCCGCTGGAACAGTGGCCGGACGAGTACCTGGTCCCCCTGCCGCGCGGCATATCCCGGCACGTCGTGCGCTACGCCCGCGACGAGCACCGGAGGTGATCGCCGTCAAGGAACTCGCCGAACGGCCCGCCCTGCGCGAGTACGAGCTGCTGCGCGACCTGGACCGGCTCGGCATCCCCGCGGTCGACCCGCTCGCAGTGGTCACCGGCCGCGTCGACGGCGAGGACCAGCCGCTGGAACCGGTGCTGATCACCCGGCACTTGCGCGGCTCGCAGCCGTACCGCTCGATGTTCGAGACGACGATGCGGCCGGCCACCATGCACCGCCTCATGGACGCCCTGGCCGTCCTGCTGGTCCGGCTGCACCTGGCCGGGTTCGCCTGGGGCGACTGCTCACTGTCCAACACCCTCTTCCGGCGCGACGCGGGCGCCTACGCCGCCTACCTGGTGGACGCCGAGACCGGCGACCTGCACGCCCGACTCAGCACCGGACAGCGGGAGTACGACCTCGACCTGGCCCGGGTGAACATCAGCGGCGAGCTGCTGGACCTGGAGGCGTCCGGGGCGCTGCACCCGTCCGTGGACCCGATCGAGTTCGGCATGGAGATCTGCGCCCGCTACCGCGGTCTGTGGGAGGAGCTGACCCGGACCTCGGTGTATCCGGCGGGCAAGTACCAGTACATCGAGCGCCGGATCCGCCGGCTGAACGACCTCGGCTTCGACGTGGCCGAGATGCAGATCGGGCACTCCTCCAACGGCGACACGGTCACCTTCGTGCCCAAGGTCGTCGACGCCGGCCACCACCAGCGCCAGCTCCTGCGCCTGACCGGACTGGACGCCGAGGAGAACCAGGCCCGGCGGCTGCTGAACGACCTGGAGAGCTGGATGGCCACCCAGGACGACTACGCGCCCGGCGACCCCCTGGCCGCCCGCCCCGAGGTGCTGGCGCACCGGTGGGTCCGGGACGTCTTCCGGCCCACCGTGCGCGCCGTACCCGCCGACCTGCGCGGTTCGATGGATCCGGCGGAGATCTACCACGAGCTGCTGGAGCACCGCTGGTACCTCTCCGAGCGCGCGCAGCACGACATAGGGCTGGACACGGCGGTCGAGGACTACATCACCAACATCCTGCCGAAGGCCCGCGAGACGCTGCAGCCCACCTCCGCCGAGTGACTCAGGTGTGCGGGACCACGGCGACCGGGCAGGGCGCGTGGTGCAGCGCTCCGTGCGCGACCGATCCGATGCGCGCCCCCACGGCCGTACGGCGTGCGCGCCGGCCGACGACCATCAGCTGGGCCCGCGCGGCCACCGACAGCAGCACCTGGCCCGCGCTGCCGATCTCCACGTGCTCGACCACGGGCACGTCGGGGAACTGCTCCCGCCACGGCTGCAGCGCGGCGGCGAGCGACTTCCTCTCGAACGGCTCCAGACCGCGCGCCTCGTCGAGCAGCGCCATCGAACCCGGGCTGTAGGCGAACACCGGCGGCAGCGACCAGGCCCGCACCGCCCGCACCCCGGCGTCGCGGGCGGCCGCCGTCTCGAACGCGAACCGCAGAGTGTCGGCGCTGTCCTCCGGCTCGCCCTGCTGGCCGACGACGATCTCGCGGCCGGCCGCCTCCGCCGTCGGCTGGTCCCCGGCGCGTACGAGCACCACGGGCCGCGTCGACCCGGCGATCACCTGCCGGCCGACGGAGCCGAGCAGGAAGCCCACGACGGGGCCGTGCCCGCGCGAGCCGAGCGCCAGCATCTCCGCCTCCGCGGCCGCCGCGACCAGTGTCTCGGCCGGGTCCCCCGACACCACGTCGGTGACGACGTCCAGGTGGGGATTGCGCGCGGTGACGCCGCGGACCGCCTCGTCGAGCGCGTCGCGCACCCATCCCGCCTGGGTGTCCGGGTCGGCCGCGTCGATCGCCTCGTACGGCTGGTAGCGCCAGGCCTGCACCACGCGCAGCGGCAGCCCCCGGCGGACCGCCTCCCGGGCCGCCCAGTCCAGTGCGGAGAGGCTCTCCTCGGTTCCGTCGACTCCCGCGGTGATCGGGCGCGTCATGGTGGGTGCCTCCCAGTGGCGTGGTCACGTCGCTCGGGAGCAGTCTTCACTACGCTGCTGCCATGGCCTTGGAATGGGAGCAACTCAATGTCGACGCCGCCGACCCCGTGGCGCTGGGACAGTGGTGGACCGAGGCGCTCGGCTGGGTCGTGGTGAACGACGCGGCCGACGAGTACGAGATCCGGCCGGACAAGGACCGCCTGCCGGGCCTCCTCTTCGCCCCGGTCCCGGAGGGCAAGACGATCAAGAACCGCCTCCACCTGGACCTGCGCCCCGACGACCAGGAGGCCGAGGTCGCCCGGCTCCTCGCGCTCGGCGCGCGGCACGTGGACGTCGGGCAGGGCGACGTGACATGGGTGGTGCTCGCGGACCCCGAGGGAAACGAGTTCTGCGTGCTCTCCTCACGCCGCCGCTGACCGGGCGCCTGCCTTATAGCGGAGCGAAGCGGGACGATCGAACATACGATGGGCGGGAGCCGGCGCGGCGACCGCCTCAGCGACAGGGCTCGTCGTGCCGTCGGTCCGACCACTCGGGGTGGAGACGTATGGCACAGGCGTCCGACGCAGCGCGGACCGTCATCATGACCGTGGACGACGATCCGGGCGTGTCCCGAGCCGTCGCCCGGGACCTGCGGCGCCGCTACGGCGAGTCGTACCGGATCGTCCGCGCGGAGTCCGGGGAGTCGGCGCTGGACGCACTGCGGGAGCTGAAGCTGCGCGGTGATCTCGTGGCCGTGATCCTGGCCGACTACCGCATGCCGCAGATGAACGGCATCGAGTTCCTGGAGCAGGCCCTCGACGTCTATCCGGGCGCGCGCCGGGTCCTGCTGACCGCGTACGCGGACACCAGCGCGGCGATCGACGCGATCAACGTCGTCGACCTCGACCACTACCTGCTCAAGCCCTGGGACCCGCCCGAGGAGAAGCTCTACCCCGTCCTGGACGACCTCCTGGAGGCCTGGCGGTGCAGCGACTTCCGCCCGGTGCCCAGCACCAAGGTGGTCGGGCACCGCTGGTCGGCGCGCTCCTCGGACGTGCGGGAGTTCCTGGCCCGCAACCAGGTGCCCTACCGCTGGTACTCCGCCGAGGAGCCCGAGGGGCAGCGGCTGCTGGCCGCGGCCGGGCAGGACGGGCAGCGGCTGCCGCTGGTGATCACGCCGGACGGGTCGCCGCTGGTCGAGCCGGAGGCACCCGAACTCGCCGCGCGCGTGGGCCTCGCGACGACTCCCGCCGCGGACTTCTACGACCTCGTCGTGATCGGCGGCGGGCCCGCCGGGCTCGGCGCCGCGGTGTACGGGGCGTCCGAGGGGCTGCGCACGGTGCTCGTGGAGCGCTCCGCGACCGGCGGCCAGGCGGGGCAGAGTTCGCGGATCGAGAACTACCTCGGCTTCCCGGACGGCGTGTCCGGCGCGCAGCTCACCGACCGGGCCCGGCGGCAGGCGGCGAAGTTCGGCGCCGAGGTCCTCACCGCGCGCGAGGTGACGGGCCTCGAGGTCAACGGAGCCGCGAGGACGGTGCGGTTCTCCGACGGCTCCGCGGTCGCCGCGCACAGCGTGATCCTCGCGACGGGCGTCTCCTACCGGCAGTTGGAGGCGCCGGGCTGCAACGACCTGACCGGGTGCGGGGTGTTCTACGGCTCGGCCCTCACCGAGGCGTCCTCCTGCCAGGGGCAGGACGTCTACATCGTCGGCGGCGCCAACTCCGCGGGGCAGGCGGCCATGTACCTGTCCCGGGGCGCGAAGTCGGTGACGCTGCTGGTGCGCGCCTCCGACCTGTCCGCGTCGATGTCGTACTACCTGATCCAGCAGATCGGCGAGGCGCCGAACATCTCCGTCCGTACGCGCACCGTCGTCGAGTCCGCGCACGGCTCCGACCACCTGGAGCAGCTCACCCTGCGCGACATGGACACCGGGCAGACCGAACTCGTCGACGCGCAGTGGATGTTCGTGTTCATCGGCGCGGCCCCGCTGACCCACTGGCTGGACGGCACGGTGCTGCGCGACGACCACGGGTTCATCCTCGCGGGGCCCGACCTCACCGCGGACGGGCGGCCGCCCGCGGAATGGGAGCTGGACCGGCCGCCTTATCACCTTGAGACCAACATTCCCGGCGTGTTCGTGGCGGGCGACGCACGCGCCGAGTCCGCCAAGCGCGTCGCGTCCGCCGTCGGAGAGGGAGCCATGGCCGTGATGCTCGTCCACCGGTATCTGGAGCAGTCGTGAGCGGGCAGTTGATGCCCTGCAGCCCGCAGGAGATCAGTTCGCTGTTCCTGTTCGAGAAGCTCACGCCCGAGCAGCTCGGACGGCTGTGCAGCGAGGGGCGGGTGGAGCAGTTCGAACCCGGACCCGTCTATACGGAGGGGGACCCGGCCACCTGCTTCTACGTGATGGTCGAGGGCACCGTCGTGCTGTCCCGGCGGGTGGGCGCCGACGACGTGGAGGTCACCCGCACCTCGCAGCCCGGGGTGTACTCGGGGGCCATGCAGGCCTACATCGGGGACCGGGTCCGCCAGGTCTACAACAACTCCATGCGCGTCACGGAGCCGACGCGGTTCTTCGTGCTGCCCGCGGACACGTTCGCGGCCATCATGCAGGAGTGGTTCCCGATGGCGGTCCACCTGCTGGAGGGGGTGTTCTTCGGTTCGAAGAGCACGCAGCGTGCCGTCGGCCAGCGTGAACGGCTGCTGGCGCTCGGCTCGTTGTCCGCCGGACTCACGCACGAGCTCAACAACCCGGCCGCCGCGGCCGTACGGGCCACCGCCACGCTGCGGGAACGGGTCGGCAAGATGCGGCACAAGCTCGCCATCATCGCCCAGGGCTCGTACACCCCCGAGGTGATGGCCAACCTCATCGACATTCAGGAGCGCACGGCCGAACGCGTCGCCAAGGCACCCACGTTGAGCCCGCTCGAGGCCTCGGACCGGGAGGACACGCTCTCCGACTGGCTGGACGACCACGACATCCAGGATGGCTGGCGGATCGCGCCCACCTTCGTGCAGGCCGGTCTCGACGTCGACTGGCTGGACCAGGTCGCGGCGGCCGTGGACGAGGAGCTCCTGCCGAACGCGATCGGCTGGCTCAACTACACCGTCGAGACCGAGCTGCTGATGGACGAGATCAACGACTCGACCACCCGTATCTCGCATCTCGTGGACGCCGCCAAGCAGTACTCGCAGCTCGACCGCGCCCCCTACCAGAACGCCGACATCCACGAACTCCTCGACAGCACCCTGCTGATGCTGTCCGGCAAGATCGGCTCGCGCATCGAGGTCGTCAAGGACTACGACCGCACGCTGCCGAAGGTCCCGGGCTACCCGGCGGAGCTCAACCAGGTGTGGACCAATCTCATCGACAACGCGGTGTCGGCCGTCAACAGCGTCGGCGGAGAAGGCACGTTGACGGTCCGCACGGCGCTGGAGCGCGACATGCTGCTCGTCGAGTTCCGCGACACCGGACCCGGCGTGCCGCAGGAGATCCGCGGCCGTATCTTCGACCCGTTCTTCACCACCAAGCCGGTGGGCGAGGGCACGGGGCTGGGGCTGGACATCTCGTGGCGGATCGTCGTCAACAAGCACCACGGCAGCCTCCAGGTCGAGTCCGAACCCGGCGACACCCGCTTCCAGGTCCTGCTCCCGCTGACCGCCCCGGCCGACGAGACCCCCGAGGAGCCCGCATGACCAGCGCCAACGGAATCGACCCCAGCGTTCCACCGAGCGGCGCCGGATGCGTCGAGTGCGACGAGGCCGGCGGCTGGTGGTTCCATCTGCGGCGGTGCGCCCAGTGCGGCCACATCGGCTGCTGCGACGACTCCCCCGGCAAACACGCCACCGCCCACTACCGGGCCACCGGCCACCCTGTGATCCAGAGCTACGAGCCGGGCGAGGGCTGGTTCTGGGACTTCGGCAGCTCGCAGCTCTACGACTCCGGCCCCGGCCTCGCACCGCCGGAGAGCCATCCGGCGGACCAGCCCGCACCCGGCCCGGCCGGGCGGGTACCGGCTGACTGGACGAAGACGCTGCGGTCCTGAGGGGCTGACCGACAGGTGCGTCACCGGGCGGTGCGGGGCCCCGCACCGCCCGGTGACGCGTGCCGACAGCTCTGTCAGTGCTCCGTGGAAGGATGAATGCGTGTCCGAAACCCCGCTCACCACCCCTCTGGTCGGCCGCCGCGAGGACCTCGCCCGACTTGCCGACGTGCTGCAGCGTGCCCGCGGCGGCGAGGCGGCAGCAGTACTGGTGGCGGGGGACGCGGGAGTGGGCAAGACGCGTCTGCTGGACGAGGCCGCCCGGCGGGCAGCCGGCGCCGGCATGACCGTGCTGACCGGGCACTGCGTCGACCTCGGTGACGTGGGCCTGCCGTATCTGCCCTTCACCGAGATCCTCGGTCTGCTGGCGGGTGACGAGCGGTTCGCCCCGGTGCTGGCCACACATCCCGCGGTGGACCGGCTGCTCGGCTCGGGGACGGACGCGGCGCGGGACCCGGGCGGGCGGCTGCGGCTCTTCGAGGGCATGGCCGGGCTGCTGGCCGACGTCGCCGACGCAGCTCCGCTGCTGCTGGTCCTGGAGGACCTGCACTGGGCCGACCAGTCGTCCCGGGACCTGCTGCGCTTCCTGCTCAGCCGGGGTGTCCTGCAGCGACCGGCGGGCGGCGCCCCCACCCACCGTCTCGCCGTCCTCGCCTCCTACCGCGCGGACGACCTGCACCGCCGTCATCCGCTGCGCCCGCTGCTGGCCGAGCTGGTGCGGCTGCCCGCCGTTGAGCGGCTCGAACTGCGGCCGCTGGCCGACCGGGAGGTGACCCGGCTGGTGCGGTCCCTCCAGGACCGCCCGCTGCCGGACCTCACGGTCCGGCGCATCGTCGAGCGCGCCGAGGGCAACGCCTTCTACGCGGAGGAACTGCTCGCCGCCACCGACCCGGCCGCGGGCGGCGTGCCCAGCGGGCTGGCCGACGTGCTCCTCATCCGCGTGGAGCAGCTGTCCGAGACCGCGCAGCAGGTGCTGCGTACGGCAGCGGTCGCCGGGCGTCGCGTGGAGCACGACCTGCTGCGGGACGCGGTCGGCCTCCCCGAGGACGAACTGGAGGCGGCGCTGCGCGAGGCGATCGGCCGCCAGCTCCTCGTCCCCGGGGGCGGCGACACGTACGCCTTCCGGCACGCGCTGGCCCGGGAGGCGGTGTACGCGGACCTGCTGCCGGGCGAGCGGGCCCGGCTGCACGGCGCGTTCGCCCGCCTGCTCGCCGAGCGCGGCCGTTCCGCCGAGAGCGCGGCCGAGCGCGCCCATCACTACCGCGAGAGTCACGACCTGCCCGAGGCGCTGGCCGCGTCCCTGGAGGCGGCCGACCACGCCCAGCGGGTGGGCGCACCCGCCGAGGAGCTACGGCACCTGGAGACCGCCCTCGACCTGTGGGCGTCGGTCGAGCCGGCGGCGCGGCCCTCGGGCGACGGCGTCGACCGGGTGACGCTCACACTGCGCGCCTCGGCTGCGGCCGCACACGCCGGCGAGTCGCACCGGGCGGTGTCCCTGACCCGCTCCGCGCTCGCGAGCACCGGCCAGGACACCGACTTCGAACTCGGGGCCCGCGTCCGCTACACGCTGGCCGGCAACCTCATGAGCGTCGACAGCCTGACGGCCGCGTTCGCCTACAGCAGCGAGGCGCTCGCCATGATCCCCGCCGAGCCGCCGACCCGGACTTGGGTGTGGGCGGCGGCCACCCATGTCCTTGCGGCCCGCCACATCGGGGAGAACGAGACAGCACGCCGGGTCGCCCGCCAGGCCCTGCGCGTCGCCGAGCAGTTGCGGGTCACGGACGCACAGGCCGACCTCCTGATCTCGCTTGCCGTCCTGGAGAGCGGCGGCCGGCGCAGCGCCCGGGGCCGGGAGCTGCTGACGGAGGCCCGGGAGCTGGCGAGGCAGGCGGCGAACGCACCGGTGGAGATGCGCGCCCTGTTCAACCTCGCCGTCGGCACCTTCGAGGCCGGCGATCTCGAGGGCTGTCTGCCCTGGGTGACCGAGGGCCTGGACCGCGCCCGCCGCGCCGGGCTGCTGTCGTCGCCGTATCCGCTGGAGATGCGCTATCTGCATCTGCTGGTGCTGTACACGCTGGGCCGCTGGGACGAGTGCGCGCGGGCCGCGGCGGCCGACGAGGCCGTGCTGCCCGCCGCGGGCGGTTACACCGTGGGGCCCGCGCTGTATGTGGCGCTGGCCCGCGGCGACCTGCGCGCCCTCGAGCGGGCCCGGCGTCTGCTGGAGGGTCCCTTCGACTGGATGGCGACGCTGGTCGCGGGCATCGCGCTGACCGAGGCCGCCGTGCTGCGGGGTGAGCCGGAGGCGGCCGTGGAGCGGACGCGCGCCACGATGGACGCGCTGACCGACGACGCGGGCCACCGCCCCGACCTCACCGTCCGGCTGGCGGCGCTCGCGCTGTCGGCGGTCGCCGACGCGGCTGTGGAGCTGCGGACGGCCGGCGGCGAGGCCGGCCGCTGGAAGGACACCGCGGACGAACTGGTCGAGCTGGCCCGGGAGACGGCCCTGCGCGACGACGACGGCAACCCGCAGGGGCCCGAGGGACTGGCCTGGCTGGCCCGCGCCGAGGCGGAGTGGCTGCGCGCGGTGTCCGGGCCGGACGCGGCGGCCTGGGAGAAGGCGGTGGCCGCATTCGGCTACGGCGATGTGTACGAGCATGTGCGGAGCCAAGTGCGGTTCGCCGAGGCGCTGCTGGTGGCCGAGCGGCGTGAGGAGGCGGCCGTCCAGGCGCGCGAGGCGAGAGCGGTGGCCGAGCGGCTCGGCGCGGTTCCCCTCCTGGAGCGGATCGACGGCCTGATACGCCGCGGCCGCCTCGCCGACACCCCGCCGGACCGGGAGCGTGCCTCACCGCTGACCGCCCGCGAGCAGGACGTGCTGCGGCTGCTCGCGCGCGGCCGCAGCAACCGGCAGATCGGCGAGGAGCTGTTCATCTCGGGCAAGACGGCCAGCGTCCACGTCTCCAACATCCTGGGCAAGCTGAGCGCCGCCAGCCGTACGGAGGCGGTGGCGATCGCCTACCGGCAGGGTCTGATCGCACCGGAGCCGACGACGTCGGGCTGACCTCAGCGGCCGGCGCAGTCGAGACTTTTCAGGTCGACGGCGTCGGCCATCGCCTGCATACCCTTGTCGTCGGGGTGCAGATGGTCGCCGCTGTCCAGGGCGGGCAGCATGCGCTCGGGGTCGTAGGGGCTGCGCAGGATGTGATCGAGGTCGGTGACGGCGTCGAAGTCCCCACTGGTGCGGATGAACTGGTTCACGTCCTGGCGTACCTCCTCGCCGGCCGCGTCCCATTCCGACCAGCCCTTGTACGGGCCGACGGTGGCGGCGACGACGCACTTGCCGGCCGCGTGGACCCGCTCCGCGATCTGCCGGTAACCGGCGATCAGGTCCTGGGCGGTGGCCCCGGGGTGGGCCTTGATGTCGTTGACGCCCTCGAAGAGGAAGACGGTACGGACGCCGGGCTGGGACAGCACGTCGCGCTGAAGGCGCTTCAGCGCGCTCGGTCCGCCGCCGTCCGCCAGGACCTTGTTGCCGGAGATCCCCTCGTTCGCCACGCCCTGCACATCGGTGTCGGCCGAAAGGAGCCGGCGGGCGAGGTAGTCGGGCCAGCGGCGGTTGAGGTCGCTGGAGGACGCCCAGCCGTCGGTGATGGAGTCCCCGAGGGCGGCGACGGCTCCGGTTCCCGCGAGCGTGCGCACGGAGACGGCGTCCAGGTAGAACCAGGAGCCGAGCACCTCCGTCCAGGGTTCGCCGCCCTCCTCGGCGGTGTGGTCGCCCTGGGCGGCGTAGGACGTCTGCATGGCCATCCAGTGTCCGGTCGCGGGGCCCGCCGCGTCCGGGGAGTGGATGCTGACGACGAGGTCGGTCGCGGCGGGGAGCCGGCCGGGCAGGGGGTCGCTCAGGGTGGCGCCGCCCGCGGGGACGGTGACGGAGCGGGCGCCGTCGAAGGTCAGCGGGCGGTTGCTGCCGTGGACCAGTTCGGCGCCCTGCTTCTGGACGCCGGCGTAGACGCTGTCGAAGGTCACCGGCCGGTCCCCGAAGGCGTTGGAGAGCCGGATCCGCATGTCCCTGCCCGCCGCGCTGGTGTGCACGACGAGCCGGTAGGCGCGCCCGGCCACCGCCGCGCCCATGCGGTCGGCGCTCGCGGCCCAGGTGACGACGTCACGCCGGTCCACCGGCGCACCGGTCACCACGAACTTGGGGTGATCGGCGGACGCGTGCACCGGGGTTGCCTGGACGGCACCGGCCAGCAGCAGGAGGGCGCCGAGGCGGCCGGCACGGGCGAGACGGGCCGTCACCGGGCGAAGTCCCTCAGCGTGACGGAGCCGCCGGGTTCCAGGGTGACGGACCTGGAGGTGCCGCCGTGGGCGACGGTCGTGGTGCGGCCGCCGACGCTGCGGATGCGCGCCTCGGTCGGCTTCCCGTCCCGCCAGCTCAGGTCGACGACGAAGCCGCCGCGGGCCCCGACGCCCCGCACCGAGCCCGACGCCGCCCAGGCGCCTGGCAGCGCCGGCAGGAGTTCGAGGTGGCCCGGGCGGGAGTACAGGAGCATCTCGGTCACGGCGGCCGGGGTGCCGAAGTTGGCGTCGATCTGGAAGACGCCGTCGCCCGGACCCAGTTCGTAGATGTCGAACAGGTTGGGGGCGGTGCCGTTGCTCCCGCCGGACGAGGGGCGCAGGTTGTTCACGATGAGCTGGTAGGCCTTGTCGGCGTTCTTCAGGCGGGCCCAGCACAGGCTGCGCCAGGCGTTGGCCCAGCCGAAGCTGTTCATGCCGCGCGCGGTGAGCAGGGCGGTGGCACCGGCCACGATGTCGTCCGGGGTGGAGCCGTCGGGGCGGATGCGGTCTCCGGGGAAGAGCCCTACAAGGGGCGAGAGGTGACGGTGGGTGGTCTCACCGAGGTTGTCGGGGCTCATCCACTCCTCCAGCCAGCCGGTCTTCGGGCTCACCTGCGGAAGGTACAACCGCTTGCGGAGGCCGGAAACCGTCGCCGCATACCTATTGTCACACTTCAGCTCTGCTGCCGCAGTGCAGAAATGGCCGAACAGCGCCCACACGAGTTCCTGGGCGTAGGTGATGCCCTTGGCGTCCAGCGGGCCCTGTTCCGGCGACCAGTCGCTGTCGGCGATCAGGACCTCGCGGGAGCTGCCCGGGAGGGTGGTGGTGAGCAGCCGCGCCTCCCAGAACTCGCAGGCGCCCTTGAGGAGGGGATAGATCCTCTTCAGATGGGCCCGTGACTGCGTGTACTCGTAGTGCTCCCACAGGGTGTTGCACAGCCAGGCGTTGCCCGCCGGGTGCCACCACCAGCCGCCTCCGCCATAGGGATTGGTGGAGATGGCGAGGGTCCAGCCGGCGCTCCTGCCGCTGGAGTTGCGGTAACGGTTGCGGGAGTCGTTGAACAGGCGGCGGGTCAGGTCGGTCCAGGACGGGAGCTGGGCGACGCAGTAGTCGGTGAGCGCGTCGAAGCAGGGGGACAGGCCCGCCCGGTCGGCCATCCAGTAGTTCATCTGGATGTTGATGTCGGTGTGGTAGTCGCCCATCCAGGCCGGGTCGTTGCCGTCGAGCCAGAGTCCCTGGAGGCCGAGCGGCAGGCTGCCGCGCGAGCCGGAGATCATCAGGTAGCGGCCGAACTGCACGTAGGCGGCCTCGAGTTCGGGGTCGGGATCGCCCGTCTCCGTACGTGCCCTGATCCGCTCCCAGGTGTCCAGGGCACGCTGCCCGGTGGACGACGTGCCGAGCGCGATGTCGAACTGCCCGAACAGGGCGCGGTGGTCGGCGACATGGGTGCGCAGCAGGGTGTCCGCCGAGTGGGCGGCGGCGTCGCGGACCTTCGTGCGCGCCAGCCGCTGGGGGTCGTGGGAGGGGGCGCGGAAGCCCTTGGCCGCGTCCGGCGCGTAGTTGGTGCCGCCACTCACCACCACGGTGAGGTCCTTGCAGCCGGTGAAGCCGATCTGCGCGCCGGCGACCGTGACGCGGCCGCCCGTACCGTGGGCGGTGACGGCGGCTCCGTACTTCAGGCCGTTGGGCAGCGCGGCACCGAATGCGGTCGAGGCGCCCTCGCCGTGCGTGCCCTCCAGCGTGACGGTCCCGGTGTAGCGGCCGCCGCCGCTCTGCGTGAAGTGCAGGACGAGCACGTCGTCGGGGCGGCTGGCGAAGATCTGCCGCTCGTACGTCACGCCTGAGCGGACGTAGGAGGTGGTCACCACGCCCCGCGCGAGATCGAGGGTGCGGCGGTAGCCGGAGACGGCGCCCAGGTCGTGGTCGGGGATGTCCACCGTCAGCCGGCCGAGGAGCGTGAAGGACCCGAAGTCGTCGCGGCCGTAGGGGAATTGACCGTCCGCGTCCAGCTCGTCGTTGAGGCCGCCGGTCCACATGGTGGCGTCGGTGATGAGCAGCAGCTCGCGTCCGGAGTCGTTGCTCGCGAGGGCGCCGAGGCGGCCGTTGCCGACGGGTAGCCCCTGCTCGATCATTGAGTTGTCGTCGGCGGGTGCCTGCCACCAGAGCGTGTCGCGTGAACTGCTCGTGTTCGAGGCCGAGTTGTCGGGACGCTCCGGTGCGGCGTGGGCCGTGAAGGCGGGCAGGCCGGCCAGGGCCAGGCCGGCGGTCGTGGCGAGGGCGAGCAGGTCGCGTCTGGGCAGCGGATGGGACGGATCGGTGTTCATGGCGGCTCCTACGAAGGGGGTCAGGAGGACTTCGGTACGTCGATCCGGTCGATGTCCGGCGCGTAGCCGCTGCCGCTGTCGAAGGTGATCGTGTTGGAGCCGGCCTCGAGGGTCAGCGGGATGCTCACCGTCTCGGCGGTTCCCCAGTCGCCGGTCGACGGGAACTTGTGGTCCGTCCCGCCACCGTCGTTGGCGGAGACGGCCACGGAGCGGGCGTCGCCGCTGACGTAGGCGATCTTCACCTGGTAGGTGCCCGCCTTGGGGACGGAGATGTCGTTGAAGGTGAGCTTGCCGCCGAGGTAGAGGTTGCCGACCTTCTTGGCTCCGGAGCAGGCGGCGCAGTCGGCGACGGTGGCGTTGCCCGCGAGGGTGTTGGCCGAGGACTCGGCCTCGTAGCCGGTGAAGTCGAGGGCCTGGCCGCGCGGGGTGACGGTGAACAGGCGCGAACCGTGGGCCGGCAGCGCCTCGGTGACCTTGTCCTTGAGGGTGCCGAGGCTCTCGTGGTTCCACAGGTCGCGCACGGCGGCCTTGCCGGTGAAGCCGAGGGAGGCCCAGGGGGCGGAGACTGCCGCGGGCTTGCCGGCGAGGTTGAACAGGGCGACGGTGTAGCTGCCGTCGGGGTTCTTCGCGGCCCACACCTGCTGCGGGTCCGAGGGCGTGATCGGGCGGGCGGGCGGGCTGTCGCCCTGGTCGACGGCGATCACCTCCTTGTTGGTGAGGAGGGACAGGCCGTAGGAGTCGAGGCGGGTGAGGTCGTCGCCGGTGAAGAGCGGGGACTTGGCGATGGCCCACAGGGTGGCGTAGCTCTGCCGCTCGGCCTTCGTCAGGCCGTCCATCTCGCCGCTGCCGACGTCGAGGGAGTCAAGGTCGTTCCAGCCGCCGGGGCCGGCCTGCCGGGTCCAGCCGGGGGTGTCGTCCCAGCGGTCGTCGACGGAGTTCTCCCAGCTGACGAGGGTGTTGCAGTAGCACTCGACGTCGGTGTCGATGCGCCAGCCGTTGGAGTACTTCTTCCAGTCGGCGGCGTGGCCGATGTCGAGGGACCAGGAGAGTTCCAGGTGGATCGGGCGGCCGGTGGCGGCGATCGCCTTGTTCCAGGCGGCCACGTCGGCAACGTTGTCGTACTGGTCACCGCTCTTTCCGGAGCCGGGGCCGACACCGTCGAGCTTGAGGAAGTCGTAGCCCCAGCCTGCTATCAACTGCGCCTGGGAATCTATGTACTTCTGCGTGCAGGGGCGGGAGAAGTCGAGCTTGTAGGAGCTGTCCCAGCCGTTGGTGGTGCGCAGGTCGCCGTAGACGATGTCGGCGGTGGTGCAGCCTTCGGCGTTCCAGATCGGCGACCTGCCGTCGTTGTACGCCTCCTTCTCCAGGCCGGCGGGCAGGTAGATGCCGGCCTTGAGACCTTTGGAGTGGATGCGGTCGGCGACGGGCTTCATGCCGTCGGGGAAGCGCTTCGGGTCGGCCTTCTGGCGGCCGTACTCGTCGTATTCGGGCTTCCAGCCGTTGTCGCGCCACCAGCCGGCATCGATGTTGACGTACTCGTAGCCGTACTTCTTCAGCTTGGCGGCCAGGGCGTCCGTCTGCTTGGCGACGTTGGCCTCGGTGAGGTAGCTGTAGTCGCCGTCCGGGTTGAGGCCGGGGTACTTGGACGACTGCATGCTCCAACTCGACCAGCCCATATAGGGCTTGGCGGCGAGAGCTGCCGGCGCCGAGGGCACGGTGGTCTCGGCGTGGGCCGTGGGGACGGCCGCGACGGCACCGGCGGCGAGGGCCAGGACCACCAGGGCTCTCAGGGTGCGTGCGGGCATGGCGGAGTACGAGGATGACCGCATGGGTCGTACCTCCAGGGGGAGTCGGTTCAGCGGCTCGGGGGCGGGTCGTCGGGGGTGATGAAGGACTGGATCGCGGTGGCGGCGGCCCCGCGTGCCCACTCCTCGAAGGCGAGCGGGCGGGTCTGTACGTCACAGTGGGCGGCGGAGCCGAAGGCGGCCGCGGCGAAGGAGTCGCGGATCTGCCCGGCGAACAGGTCGTAGGCGGCGAGGCCCTCGCCGGAGATGATCACGCGTTGCGGGCCGAACAGGTTGGCCACGGTGGCGATGCCGCGGCCGATCGCCTCACCCGCCCTGGCGTACGCCTCGCGGGCTCCGGCGACTCCCCGGTGGGCCAGCGCCACGGCCTCGGTGGTGCCGGCGACCTCGGCTCCCGTGGTCTCGCGGATCCGGCGGACGATCGCGGCGTCCCCCGCGATCGCCTCCACGCAGCCGCGGTTGCCGCAGTGGCAGGGCGGTCCGGCCGGGTCGACGGTGACATGGCCGATCTCGCCTGCCACACCGTGCGCGCCGGAGACCACGCGGCCGTGCACCACCAGTCCGCAGCCGATACCGGCGCCGACGGTCACCACGGCGAAGTCGGACAAGCCGGCGCCGGCCCCGAACCACTGCTCGGCGACGGTCAGGGCACGGACGTCGTTGTCGACGGTGACCGGCAGCCCGGTCTCCTTTGCGGCGAGTTCGGCGAGGGCAACGTCCCGCCAGCCGAGGAACGGCGAATAGCGCACGACCCCTTCGGCGCGGTCGACGTCGCCGGAGACGGCGACACCGAGGCCGAGGACCGGCGCTCCGAAGTCCTCCGCTGCGGTGTGCAGTTCGTGCACGAGCTTCGTCATCGAGGCCAGTACGGAGGTGTCCTGGCGGTCCGTCAGCGAGGTGCGCAGGGCCAGGCGGATGCGGCAGCGCAGGTCCGTCAGTACGCCGATGAGCTCGCCCGCGGTCACTTTGACGCCGATGAACAGGGCCCGGCCGTCGTTCACCTGGACCAGGTTCGCGGGCCGTCCGAGGGTCGGGGGTGCCTCCTCGGCGGCGGTCTCCACCAGGTAGCCGGCCGCCAGCAGCGGACGGACCGCCTTGGTGACGGCCGCCGCCGACAACCCGGCCCGCCGGGCGGCCTCCAGCCGGGTCAGCGGGCCCTGGGACAGGACCGTGGTGAAGATCTGCGAGGCGGCCGGCGTGTGCGCCGGGAACGTCTCGGCAGGCGGGGTCGAGCGCATGGCTCGGGAACCTATGGCCCTTAATTTCCGCTGTCAATAAAAGAGACAGGATTCGCCTGAAGGTCACCTGTGAGGTTCCGGTGGCCTTCCCGTGCCGTCAACTGCCCCGCGCAGTAGGCGATCAGCGGTTACACCTGCCCTCCCGCGGCACGGCGTCCACCGTGCCGCGGGAGTCGGCTGCCGCCCGGTCAGTGATGCGCGGCCGGGGTGTTGGCGGTGGTGACGTCGACCGCGGACCAGGCCTGGTCGACCGTCTTGTACTCGGTGCTGCTCTGCCCGTAGAGGTCCTTGGCCGCCTTCAGCGTCGCGACGCGCGCGCCGTGGAAGTCGGTCGTGGAGACCATGTAGCGGGTCAGGGCGCGGTAGAAGATGGCGGTGGCCTTGGTACGGCCGATGCCCTTCACCGTCGAGCCGTCGAAGGTCGGCGAGTCGTACTTGACCCCGCCGATCGTCTTGTGGCCGCTGCCCTCGGCGAGCAGGTAGTACGCGTGCGAGGAGACACCGGAGCCGGCGTGCACCTCGGCGTCGTAGACCTGGGGCGACCAGTAGTCGATCGTGCCCTCGAGCTTGTCCAGCGACGGGTGGTCGAGACGGCGCAGGAACTTCTGGTCCAGGCCGAGCTTCTCGCCGATGAGGTAGTCCGGCTTGTCCTTCGCGTTGTTCGTGAAGAACTCGACGTTGGAGCCGAAGATGTCCGCCAGCGACTCGTTGAGCGCGCCCGGTTCACCGTATTGGTTGCCCTGCGCGTCGACGCGGGTGGGCTCCAGTTTCGCGGTGGCGTCCACGACGCCGTGGGTGAGTTCGTGGCCGGTGACGTCGAGGACGACGAGCGGCTTCTTGAACATGTCACCGTCGCCGTCGCCGTAGAGCATGCAGTCGCAGGTGGAGTCCCAGAACGCGTTGGCCACCTTCTTGCCGAAGTGGACCATGGCGTGGGCGCCCTTGCTGTTGTTCTCGATGCCCTTGCGCCCGAAGGTCTTCTTGTAGAAGTCCAGGGTCTTGGTGACGCCGTACTGGGCGTCGGCTGCGGCGCTGTTCCTGCTGGTGGTGGCGCCGTTGCCGAAGACGTCGTTGCTCGTGGACATCTTCTTGCCGCGACCGAAGCTCTCCAGCTCCTGGCCCTTGGCGTCCCGGGTCTCGGTGCCCCAGTGGGTGGGGTCCTTGAGCAGGTAGCTGGTGCGCGCCGTCCGGGTGGTGGTCAGCGGTATCTGGCCGACGAAGAGGGACTTGCCGGTGCCGTGGGCCGTCGACGGGTAGCGTGCGGCGGCGGACGCCGACGACGACGCCAGAACCCCGGCGGCCTGCGAGCCGGCGCCGGTGGCGGGGTCGAGCTTCTCGCCGTGCTGGCGCAGCTTGTCGAGCAGTCCGGGCGACATGAACGCGTCGCTGTCGGGCGTGTTGCTGCGCACCTTGCCGGTGACGGCGTCGATGACGACGGTGCTGGAGCCGCCGCTCTCGGTGTCGGCATCGCTCACGCGCACCTGGTAGGCGAGCGCGGACCCGCCGTCGCGGGCGTCCACGACGAGTTCGGCGGTTCCGGCATCGCCCTTGGCGGCCGCAGCCGCCTTCTGCTGGGCCTGGCCGGCCGACAGCTTGGCGGAGGTGGCGGCAGTCGGCTTCACGGTGTGGCCGGCGGCGCGGGTGACACCCGCGTACGCCAGCTTCTCGGTGAGGTGGACGACGAGGTCGCCGCCGAGGACCGCCATGCCCTGATGGGTGCGGGTGAACCGGACGTGCCGGGCGCCCTCCGGGTCGATCATGACGTCCTCGGCCTGCAGTTCGTCGCCCTGGGCGACACCGGTCGCCGAGGCGTGGGCGACTGCGGCGGCTCTCGCTGCGGACACCACGGACGCGTCGGAGGCGTCGGCGGTGGCGGCATGGTTCGTCCCCGTGGCGGGGCCCGCGAAGGCGGTACCCGCCAGGCCGGTGGCGGCCGTCGTCACGGCGACGGCGACCGCCACGTTGCGTATATGCGGCCTACGCACAGATGAGGGTCCTTCCTTGCAGGGCGGCCGGGTTCGCCAACCGCCCTGACGCATGGCGCCGTTGAGCACCATGGGGGCTGGTCGGGCCCCGTACGAACCCTTTCGGACGCGTCATGTCCATGTAAAGACTAAAAACCTGGTTTCCGTGCGATACATGGCAATACTTCGCAAATCCCTGTCGATCGGTGATCAGTGAGTGACCAACCGTGCGTCGACTGTGGAGATGTGACGGGACGGAAGAAAGTTGCCTCGTGTGAATGTGACCCATCTCGCATCCAAGGGCGCGCTCCTCGGAACGGTCGTGCTCTCCCTCCTCGCGGCCCCGGCGCACGCCGCGCCGGCCCAGACGATGCCGAAGCCCGACCTCAACGGCCTCAAAGACGTGCTGCGTACCGCGCTCAAGCAGGGCGCACCCGGCGCGACGGCCCGGATCGACGACCACGGCTCGGTCGCCTGGGCCGCCGTGGGCGTCGCCGACCGCAAGAGCGGACGGGCCATCAGCAACGCCGACCGGTTCCGCATCGGCAGCGTCACCAAGACCTTCTCGGCCGTCGTGCTGATGCAGCTGGCCGACGAGGGCAGGCTCAGGCTCGACTCCTCGGTCGACCGCTATCTGCCTGGTCTGCTGCCCGACCGCACGATCACCGTGCGCCAGCTGCTGGGCCACCGCAGCGGTCTGTACGACTACACCAACGACATGTTCGCGAGCGCGATCCCCGGCTTCGAGGCGGTCCGCTCCAAGGTCTTCACCTACCGCCAGCTGGTGGACCGTTCGCTGCGGCACAAGCGCACCAACGCGCCGGGCGCCGCGTACGCGTACTCCAACACCAACTTCGTCGTCGCCGGAATGCTCATCGAGAAGCTGACCGGCCACTCGGTGAAGACCGAGTACCAGAACCGCATCATCGAGCCGCTGAAACTGCGTGACACCCTCTACGTCCACCCGGACAAGAAGATCCCCGGCCGCCACGCCGACGGCTACCTCACCCCGGACAAGGCGGGCGCACCCCTCGTCGACGCGACCGACCAGACGGTGTCCTGGGCGCAGAGCGCGGGCGCGGTCATCTCCAGCACGCGGGACCTGAACACCTTCCTCTCCGCTCTGCTCGGCGGCCGGCTGATGTCTCCCGCGCAGCTCAAGCAGATGGAGCGCATGGTGCCCGTCAACAGCAGCCAGTCCTACGGGCTCGGACTGCGCAGCCGCCATCTGTCGTGCGGCGTCTCGGTCTACGGGCACACAGGGGCCGTGCAGGGCTACTACACGTACGCGTTCGCCACGAAGGACGGAAGGCGGAGCATGACGGCGCTCGCCAACGTGTCCAACAACGGCCGCGTGCTCAACACGATGCTGGGCACGCTGGAGTCCGCGTTCTGCGGCAAGAAGGCGAAGGACGTACGGCCCACCGCGGCGCCCGACGAACGCCAGGAGGCGGGCACTCCCCGACTCGCCCGGGACTGACCGGCGGGTTCCCGGCCGGCACCGGCCTGCCGGGAACCCGGCCGCCCTGGCGGACGTTGTCCGGACGAGCCCACCGAGGCGGGACGACGACACCAGGGTGGCGCGATGAGCGAGTTGGTCTCCGGGGGCAACATGCCCCTTCCGGACGGTGCCGTGACCGTCCGGGTGCCCGGCCCCTTCGACGTGTGCGCGCTCATCACGGACGACGGCGGCAAGGTCGGGAGCGACGCCGACTTCGTGTTCTACAACCAGCCGTCCGCCCCGGGCGCCCGGCTGGACGGTGACACCCTCACCGTCGACCCGCCCAGGCTCCGCCCCGGGGCCACGAAGGTCACGGTCGTCGTCAGCCCGGCCGACCCCGCCACTCCCCTGGGCCGGCTCCCCGCCCCGATCCTTCAGGTCTCGGCTCCGGGCGGCCCCTCCCTGGCCCGGTTCGCCCCACCGCGCCCGCGGCAGGAGACGGTACTGCTGCTCGCGGAGATCTACCGGCGCGGCGGGGCCTGGAAGCTGCGGGCCCTCGGGCAGGGGTACGCCGACGGACTCGCCGGTCTGGCAAGGGACTTCGGCGTGGACGTCATCGACGACGCGGCTGCCGGGGCGGCGTCGACGCAGCACGCGCACGTGCCGGGCTCGCCGCCGGCCCACGCGCCTGCCTCGCCGGCTCCCCCGTCGCCCACGAGCCGATCCGTCCTCCCTACGCCCACGCTCGTCGACCTCCACCCCGCCGGCCC
The DNA here is from genome assembly GCF_043200415.1 of Streptomyces sp. NPDC048419. Taxonomy (NCBI): domain Bacteria; kingdom Bacillati; phylum Actinomycetota; class Actinomycetes; order Kitasatosporales; family Streptomycetaceae; genus Streptomyces; species Streptomyces sp. NPDC048419. Next base: position 62,003 of record NZ_JBICXT010000004.1, read on the forward strand.
GGCACCTGCGACCGACCCCGACGGCTTCCTCGCCCTGGTCAACTCCGCCCGTACCAGGGCCGGTTCGCCACCCGTCCTCCCCGACACCCGTCTGGCGTCCGCGGCCCGTGCGCATGCCTCCGCCATGGCCGCCGCAGGGCAGCTCGGCGTCGAAGGTGCGGACGGTGTCTCCGTCTACCAGCGCCTGACGGCCACCGGATACGCGTATCTGACCGTCGGCGAGCACCTGGTCTCCGGCCCGCGCACGCCCGCCGACTTCGTCGAGTACTGCCTGGGCGACGAGAAGGCGCGCCGCACGCTCTGCGACCCGGCCTATACGCACGCGGGCCTCGGATACGTCGGTGACGGCCGCTTCGGCGACCTGTACTGGACCGCGCTGTGGGCCAGGCCGTTCACGCCGGGCGACCTGGCGCGGACGGCGGCCGAAGTCGTCGACCTCACCAACCGGGAGCGTGCCAGGGCCGGTCTGCCCGCGCTGGCCGCCGACGCGCCGCTGACCACCGCCGCGCAGGCGCACAGCGCGGACATGGTGGCACGCGCCTTCTACTCGCACACCTCGCCGGACGGCAGCCGGCCCTGGGACCGGGCCGCCGCCGCGGGCGCCCGCCGGCGCTCGGTCGGCGAGAACATCGCCTGCGGCCAGCGCTCCCCCGCCGAGGTCGTCGACGGCTGGATGAACAGTCCCGGCCACCGGGCCAACATTCTGGGGCCCGACTTCACGCACATCGGGATCGGCCTCGCGGGCGGCGGCGCGGCGGGCACGTACTGGACCCAGCTGTTCGGCGCCTGACCGACCGGAACCAGGCGGAGATCGCCCGCCCCGCGATCTTGGCGGAACGCAATCTTCCGGGACAGGATGCCCGCATGAAGGGTTCCCTCTTTTCCAGCGACCACATGGTCCAGCCGGCCACCGAACCGGGTATGACCGTCGAGAACGCCAAATCCATCAAGTACGCGGTGAACGGCGAGATGCTCGCCCGCCAGGGCGCGATGGTCGCCTACCGCGGCAACCTCCAGTTCGAGCGCAAGGGCCAGGGCATGGGCGGCATGCTCAAGCGCGCGATGACCGGGGAAGGGCTGCCGCTGATGGCGGTGCGCGGAACGGGCGAGGCCTGGTTCGCGCACGAGGCGCAGAACTGTTTCATCGTCGAGGTCGACCCCGGCGACGAGTTCACCGTCAACGGCCGCAACGTCCTTTGTTTCGACGCCTCGTTGTCGTACCGGATCTCGACGGTGAAGGGCGCGGGCATCGCCGGCGGCGGCCTGTTCAACAGCGTCTTCACCGGCCAGGGGAGACTTGGCCTGGCGTGCGAGGGCAACCCGCTGGTCATCCCGGTCTCGGCGCAGTACCCGGTGCACGTCGACACGGACGCGGTGGTCGGCTGGACCGCCGGTCTCCAGACCTCGCTGCACCGTTCGCAGTCCATCGGATCGATGCTGCGCGGCGGCTCCGGCGAGGCCGTGCAGCTGATGCTCCAGGGCGAGGGCTACGTCGTCGTACGGCCGAGCGAGGCGACGCCGCAACGGGCTCAGCAGCACTGACTCCCGGAAGTGATCTGCGCCTCAGGAGCAACCTCCCCTGCGGCCACGACGTCTTGATCCCCAACAGGTGATGCCCTGGCCCTTCGGGCCGGGGCGTATTTTCGACACGCTATACACGCTATGTATACACAGGCTGTAGACCCATCGCGTATACACCAAGCGTATACACGGCGTGCATACGGACCGAAAGGGATCCATGTACGGCAAGGCATTCGCCCCGGAGTACCAGGGCGCGCTCACCACACTCTCCGTGAACTCCTCGCTGACGGACGTACTGGCCGCCGGCACCCGGGAGTTGAGAGCGGCGGAGCGCTCCGGACAGCACGGGGAGGCGGCCCGCTCCGGGCTCGCGGTCGCCGAGGCGCACCGCAGGCTCGGGCAGGTCGGGGAGGCCGAGCAGGCATGGAAGGCGAGCTACCGCGCGGCCCGGGAGGCCGGGGACACCGCGGCCATGGCGTGGGCGCTGTGGAGCGGCGGCACCCTGGCCCGGCAGCGGGGCGCCTTCCCGCTGGCCTGGCGGCTGCTGGGCCTCGCGGCCGAACTCGGCGAGCGCGGCGGCGACGTCGTCGTGCGCGGCTACTCGCTCGCCGGACTCGCCGAGACCGGCCGCATCCAGGGCGACTACGAGGCCGTCCGCAGGCTGCACGAGCAGCTGCTGGCCGAGGCACGGCGGCGCGGCGAGGCGCGGCACACGGTGTGGGCGCTGGAGGGCATCGCGCAGATCCATCGCAACACCGGCGAGTACGACACCGCGTTCGCGTTGTTCGAGGAGGCGGCCGGGATAGCGGCGCGGGCCGAGGACCGGCGCGGGCACGCCTGGGCGCTGCGCGGTCTCGCCGACATCGTGTCCGTGCGGGACGGCGACGCCGAACGGGCACTCGGGCTGCTGTCCGAGGCGGAGACGAGCTGCCGGGCGATGAAGCTGTCGAGCGCGCTGGCCTACAACCACAAGATGCGCGGCAACGTCCTGTACCGGGCCGGGCGTTACGCCGAGGCACGCGACCTGTACGAGCAGGCGCTCGCGGAGTTCCGTGCGATGAGCGAGCGGCGCGGGGAGGCCCTGTCCCGGCTCGGCCTTGCCAAGTCGCTGGCCCGGCTGGGCCGCGGCCGCGCCGAGACCGCGGCCGAGTTCACCGTGCTGGCGGGCGAGTTGGAGCGGATCGGGCTGCGGCACGCGCGGGAGATGGTGGCCCGCGCGCAGGAGGAGTTCGGTCTCGTCGCGGAGGTGGCACGGTGACGTCGCCTGACTCGGCGCTCCGGGCGCCGGCCGACGCCGCTCACGTCCTCGCCCGCTGCCGCGACGTGGTGCGGCCCGCACTGACGGAGGCCGTCGGGCGGATGCACCCGTGGGTGGGCGAGATGGCCGCGTACTCCTTCGGCTGGTGCGAGGTGGGCGGTACGCCGGCCGTGGCGTCGGGCGGCAAGGGCGTACGGCAGGCACTGGCGGTGCTCGGGGCGGAGGCGGCGGGTGCGCCCGGGCGGGCCGGGGTGCCCGCGGCGGTGGCGGTGGAGCTGGTGCACACCTTCTCGCTCCTGCACGACGACATCATGGACGGGGACGCGGCGCGGCGCCGCCGCCCCACCGTCTGGAAGGCCTACGGCACCGGGCCCGCGGTCCTCGCGGGCGACGCGCTGTTCGCCCTGGCCGTCGAGACCCTCGCCGCCGGGCCTGGCGGCCCGCAGGGCGTGCGGGTGCTGTCGGTGGCGCTGGGCGATCTGGTGCGCGGCCAGGCGGACGACCTGCTGTTCGCGGGCCGCCCGTGGACGGGACCGTCGCGGGTGCGGCCGGAGCAGTACCGGACGATGGCCGAGCACAAGACGGGTGCGCTGCTCGGCTGTGCCGCCGCGCTCGGCGCCCTGCTCGGCGGCGCGGCGCCCTCGCTCGTCGACGCCCTCGACCGCGCGGGGCGCCACCTCGGGATCGCGTTCCAGATCGTCGACGACGTCCTGGGCATCTGGGGCGACCCCGCGGTCACCGGCAAGCCCGTATACGGCGATCTGCGCGAGCGGAAGAAGACGTACCCGGTACTGGCCGCCCTCGACTCGGGCGGTCGCGCCGTCCGGCGGCTCGCCACGCTCCTTGACACGGGCGAGGACCCCGAGGAGGCGGCCGCGCTGATCGAGACGGCGGGAGGCCGGTCGGCGGCCATGGCCGAGGCACGCCGCCACCTCGCCGCGGTGGAAGCGGCTCTCGCCGATGCAGCCCTGGACGCCCGGGCGGTGGACGACCTGCGGGCCCTGCTGGAGTACCTGGTGCGGCGGGACGTGTGACGCGGTGGGGCGGGGTCCCGGGCCGTGCTCCCCCGCCCCGCTGTCCGAAACAGTTTGACCTGGGCCCTCTCCCGCGTAAGGGTGCGAAGCGGTGCGGACCGTCACCCGCGCCGAAAGGGTGAGTGCCTTGATCGGGATCTCCGAAGTCGAAGCCGCCGCCGAGCTCATCGCCGGGCATGTCGTGCGGACGCCGACGCTGCCGAGCCCGGGCCTGACCACGCTGCTCGGTGCCCCGGTCACCGTCAAGCTCGAACTGCTCCAGCGCACCGGCTCGTTCAAGGCGCGCGGGGCGACGGCGAAGCTGCTCTCGCTGAGCGACAAGGAGCGGGCCGCCGGCGTCGTGGCGGTCAGCGGCGGCAACCACGGGATCGCCCTCGCGGTCATGGCCGCGGCCCTCCATGTGAAGGCCACGGTGGTCATGCCGCGCTCGGCGCCCGCGCGTGCCGTCGAGATCGCGGAGGCCGCCGGAGCCTCGGTGCGGGTGACGGACGACATGGCCGGGGCGTTCGCGCTCATGGCGCAGTTGCAGGACGAGGGGCTGACGCTGGTGCACCCCTTCGACGACCCGCTGGTCATCGCCGCACAGGGCACCGTCGGGCTGGAGTTCGCCGCCGACGCGGGCGAACTCACCGACGTCCTCGTCAGCATCGGTGGCGGGGGCCTCATCGCCGGCGTCGCGGCGGCGCTGCGGGCGCTGCGGCCGGACGTGCGGATCTGGGGCGTGGAGACCGAGGGTGCCGAGGCCATGTCGGGGGCGCTGGCCGCGGGCGGGCCGGTGCCGGTCGACCTGTCGTCCCTCGTGTCCACGCTCTGCGCGCCCGCCGCGTCACAGCTGACGTACGACCATGTGTCCGCGCTGGTCCACGAGGTGCTCGTGGTGCCGGACCGGGAGGCGGTGCAGGGCACGCTCGACCTCGCCGACCACGCCAAGGTCTGGGCCGAGCCCGCGGCCGGCTGTCTGCTGCCGGGGGCCCGGCAGGTCCTGGAGCGGGTCGGCGAGCAGGCGCGGCTCGGGCTGGTGGTGTGCGGGGGCAACGCGACCACCGGTGACGTCATGGGCTGGGCCGAGCGCTTCGGGTTGCGCTGATTCTGTGCGGCCGTCCGCGAAATGCGGTCGTTTGAATTCCGGTCAGCTAAAGAGGGCTTCACCGAATTCACCCGACGGCACATGAACAAATGGGCACGGGTGCCATTGATTTGCGGATCCTTTGAACACATCCCGCCGTACCCCCCGTACCTCTGTGAAAGGTGAGACGCAGGGTTTGGACGAGGGATGACCATGGTCAAGGCGCATGTCTTCACGCACGAGTTGGTCGCCGGAAGGTACCGGCTCGTCGACGTCGTCCACCAGGAGACCAACCGCGTCAGCTGGTACGGCAAGGACGTCAACGCCCAACGCCCTTATCTCCTCACCCAGATCGCCCTTCCGTACGACCCGGACGGCGAGGCCGCACCGCGCGCGGCCGCCCGCATCATCCGCATGTCCGAGACCCTGGGGCTGATGTGCCCCGGGGCGGTCGCGACGGTCGTGGACGCCGTGGAGCAGGACGGCACCCTGTGGATCGTCACCGAGTGGATCGACGGGAGACCGCTCGGTGAACTCATCGCCCAGCAAGGCACGTTCAACTATGTGCGGGCCGCCCGGATCGGCCTGGGGCTGCTCGACGTACTGGAGGCGGCCCACCGCGAGGGGATCACCCACTGCGAGCTCAGCCCCGGCCAGATCTACGTGCGGGACCGGGGCTCGGTCGTGGTCACCGGCTTCGGGCTGGCCGGCGCGACCCTGGCACCGCGGCTCACCGCACCGTCGTTCGCCTCCCCCGAGCAGGCCCGCGACGAGCGCATCGGACCCGCGGCGGACCTGTGGGCGCTCGGCGCGATCCTCTACACGATGCTCGAGGGCCGCCCGCCCTTCAGGGACCGGGACCGGCCCGAGGCCACGCTGAAGGGCGTCGACCGGCTGCCGCTGCGCTCACCGGTGCGGGCGGGCCCGCTCACCCAGACCGTGCAGGGACTCCTGCGCAAGAACTCCCGGGAGCGGCTGACCCGCCAGGTGGTCCGCGAGGCCCTCACCCGCGCCGTCACCGAGGACCCCGAGGCGACGATGAGCGCCGCGCCCCGGCCCCGGCTGCGGGGCGTCTCCACCGCCGCCTGGCACTCCGCCCCCACCTGGACCCGGCGCACCATGGCCGCGGGCACGGCCCTGGCCGTGGTCACCGTCGTGGTCGCCACGCTCGCCGCCACCGGACTGCTGCCCGGCTCGGGCACCAGCACGTCCGGGACCGGCGCCGCGTCCCGCCCCTCGGTGTCGGCCGCCCCGCCCGGCGGCCGGCCCGACGGCCGCAGCGCCACGCCGTCCGCGTCGCCCACGCCCACGCCCACCGCGTCTCCGACACCCTCGGCCTCAAGTACCGCGCTGCCAGAGGGGTTTCGCCGCTACAGGGCGCCCGAGGGCTTCTCGATCGCCCTGCCGAAGGACTGGGGCCGGGTGGAGACCCAGCGCGCCGGCGACAAGTCGTACCGCGTGACCTTCGGCGCGGACGGCGATCCCCGCGCACTCGCCGTCACCTACAGCACCGTCGTGGGCCCGGACCCCGTCGCCGTCTGGCGCGACGACGTGCAGCCCGCGCTGGCGAAGGAGGACGGCTTCCGGCGGATCGGCACGATCCGGGCGACGACGTACCAGGGCCACAAGGCCGCCGACATGCAGTGGCTCACCGAGGCCGACGGCACCAAGGTGCGCACTTTCGGACGCGGTTTCCTGCTGGGCGACGGCCGGGGCTTCTCGCTGCGCTGGACGACTCCGGCCGCCGACTGGAACGACTCGCCGAACCAGCAGGCCCTGCAGACCTTCCTGCGGACCTTCCGCACTCCGTCAGGCTGAGTGGCGCGGCGCGCGCATCGCCCGCAGCGGAGGGTTGTGCAGCGGAGTCGTCGCCCACTGCGCGGTGAACGTCCCGTCCGGCAGCGAACAGGCCACGCTCAGGCGGTGCGGTGTCTCCAGGAACTGGATGTCCACGGCGAGGGTGTCCGCGTCCGCCCAGCCGCCGCTCACCGCCGTGGGCAGCGGCTCGTCGGTGACGGTCCACCCCGCCCGTCCGACCGGCACGTCGAGGTGGTGTCCGGCCTCGAGCCGCAGGGTCCAGCCGTCGGCACCGGACGTCACCGCGACCCCGGTCAGCTCGGGCTGCTCCGCGCAGACTCCTCCGGAGGGGGTGAACCGGGCCCCGGACCAGTCCTGCGCCCGCTCCGGCGGCGCGGGCTTGCCCGGCGACGGGGGCAGGGTGAGCCCGGCCATGCGCTCCCGCAGCGCCCGGTCCGCGTCCTGCCGGTCCGGCAGCGGACCGGGTCGGAACGCCGGCAGCAGATGCCGCCAGACCAGGTTCAGCAGCTCCTGCATCTGTACGGTCGCCGCGGTCGTGGCGATCACGGCGTCGTGCTCGGGCAGCACCAGGCAGAACTGACCGTAGGCGCCGTCGCCGCGGTAGCCGTGCCGGGAGTTCCAGAACTGGAAGCCGTAGCCCTGCTGCCAGTCCGACCGGGAGCCCTCCCGCGTACCGTCGCCGTTGTCGATGTGCGGGCGGGAGGCCTCGGCCACCCAGCCCTCGGGCAGCAGCCGTTCGCCCTCCCACACGCCGTCCTGCAGATAGAGCTGCCCGAGCCGCGCGACGGCGTCGGTGGCGGCGTGCAGCCCGCTGAAGCCGAGTTCGCGGCCTGCCCGGTCGCGCAGCCAGGCCGCCTTCCCGATCCCGAGCGGGTCCAGCAGGCGCGGGCGCAGGTACTCCGTCAGCGGCTGCCCCGTGACGCGCTGCACGATCGCGGCCAGGCTGTACGTGGTGGGCTGGTTGTAGGCGAAGACGGTGCCCGGCTCCCGCTCCGGCGGCAGCAGCAGAAAGCCGCGCACCATGTCCGCCCGGTCGGTGGCGAGCGCCCGCGGCAGGGTCTCGGACTCGTGTCCGCTGGCCATGGACGCCACGTGCCGCACCAGCATCGCGCGGCTGCGCGGATCGGTGATGTCGGCCTCGAACTCCGGGAAGTAGGAGATCACCGGGTCGTCGAAGCTGAGTAGCCCCTCACCTGCGGCGATCGCCGCGGCCGTCGCCGTGAAGCTCTTGCTGAGCGAGTACAGCAGGTGCGGGCGCCCGGCGGTGTACGGCCCCCACCAGCCCGACGCCACGAGACGGCCGTGCCGCAGGATCATCAGGCTGTGCGGCTCGATGTCCGGAGCCTCTTCGAGGGCGTCGAGAAGGGCGTGGACGCCGGCGGCGTCGACACCCTGGGCCGCGGGGTCGCTGGAGGGCAGGGGGCGGGCACTCATGCAGGCATCCTGCCCCGGTGATCCACGGTGCATGAGGCCGTTTTCCGCCGCCCGGTCAGGGGACTCGGCGGTTATGGTGCAAATCGGATACACGATGATGACCGAACAGGCCGGCCCCCGTGAGCTGGTCGGACATCTGGTGCGGGCCGAGGAGGCCGGTTACGACTTCTCGGTGACCTCGGACCACTACTTTCCGTGGCTGCGCTCGCAAGGCCACTCGCCGTACGCGTGGAGTGTGCTGGGAGCGGCGGCCCAGGCCACCTCGCGCATCCCCCTGATGACGTACGTGACCTGCCCGACCCGCCGCTACCACCCGGCTGTCGTCGCGCAGAAGGCCGCCACGATGCAACTGCTCTCCGAGGGCCGCTTCCGGCTCGGGCTCGGCTCCGGGGAGAACCTCAACGAGCATGTGGTGGGCGGTGGTTGGCCCTCGGCCGACGTACGTCACGAGATGCTCGAGGAGGCCGTGGAGATCATCCGCGCCCTGTTCGGGGGCCGCCACGTGAACCGTCGCGGCAAGCACTACGACGTCGAGTCGGCCCGGCTGTGGGACCTCCCCGACAAGCCGCCGCCCATCGGTATCGCCGTCTCCGGCGAGCAGTCCTGCACGGTCGCAGGCCACCTCGCGGACCTCGTCATCGCCACGGAGCCCAAGCCGGAGCTGCTGGAGGCATTCGACCGGCACGGCGGCGGGGGCAAGCCCCGCGTGGGCCAGCTGCCGGTCTGTTACGACCCCGACCGCGACGCCGCCGTGCGGCGCGCCCACGAGCAGTTCCGCTGGTTCGGCAGCGGCTGGAAGGTCAACTCCGAGCTCCCGCACCCCGATGCGTTCGAGGCCGCGACCCAGTTCGTCACCCCGGACGACGTCGCCGCGTCGATCCCCTGCGGCGACGACCCCGACGACTTCGTCGAGGCGGTGCGGCCGTACGCCGAGGCCGGGTTCGGTGAGATCGCGCTCGTGCAGATCGGCGGCGATTCGCAGCCGGCCTATCTGGACTGGGCGGAGAAGACGCTGCTGCCGGCGCTGCGCGAGGCCTTCGACTGAGCGTCGCGAACGGTCCGTATAGGCTGCCGGTCTGCACTTTCGCCGTGCGTACCGCTGCAGTCCGACCAGCCCAGGAGAGTCGTCCGTGACCCTAGCGATCGTCCCGTCCGAGCCGTCCCCCGTCCCGTCGTCCGACCTGGTCGCGCGTGACGCACGCGAGTTCGGGGTCTACGCGCGGACCGGCGGATGGGCCTTCGGCCTGATGGTGGCGCGCAGCGTACGGCCCGGGGGCCAGGGCGCGGACGAGACGCCGAAGGTGTCGGCGAAGGAGTTCGCGGAGCTGGCCGGCTGCTCCCCCGAGCGCGTCATGCGCTACTACAAGGCCTGGGACCGCGCGGCCGACGACGGTCTCGTCCCGCAGTTCGAGGCGCTGGCGCCGGGCCAGGACGTGGAGCTGCCGGACGCCGACGTGTGGCTGAGCTACTACGTCTCCCGCAACAGCGCCACCTCCGAGCGCGGCACCGCGATCGCCGAGGCCGCCGAGGCGGAGGGCATCCGGCCGACGAAGGCGCTGGAGGTCGCCGAGAACCCCACCGCCCTGCGCGCCGCGATCCTCGCCGACCCCTCCACCGCCCGGGCGGCGCGCCAGGCGCTCCTGGACCGCGTCCGTGAAGACCCGGAACTCCAGTCGGAGTTGGCACGAGACGTCGTGCGCACCGACGACCTGAAGAAGGCCGTCGCCACCGAGAGCCGCGCGGCCGACCGGATCGGATACGTGCGCCAGATCGCCGAGTCGGGGCAGGTCAAGACCCCCGCCGGGCAGACCATCGAAGCGCCTGCGGACCTGCGCCAGGAGGCCGAGCGGCATCTGTCGCTCATCGACGAGCTCGACGAGGACGAGGACGCCGGCGAGTGGGCCGGCGAGGCCTACACCACCATGAAGTCGCTCGTCGCCGAGACGGTGGACGCCGATCCCGAACTGCGCGTCCAGGAGCGGCGGACGAAGTTCTACAGCAGCCTCCAGCGGGCGACGAAGGCGTTCGAGGAGCTGACCTTCGACGACGTGCAGGACTTCGCCGAGGACGACATGGTGCAGCAGCTGGAGGAGCTCCAGCACGCCATCGCCACCTGCCTCACCGCGCTGCGCGGCCCGCAGGACTGATCGTCGCGGTACCCGGGCGGGGCTGAGTAGCCGTACTCATGCCGCCGCCCACCCGCTCGGCCAGCATGGGGGCTCTCACGAGAAGGAGCCCCCATGACCGCTGTCGTGCATGCCGCCGCACCGCGCCGGCATCTGCCCGCCGTACTCGTCGCCGTCGTCGTCGCGGGCATGGCCGTCTCGGCCTGGGCTGCCCGCGACCGCACCACCTGGTTCCTGGAGACCGTGTGGGTCCTGGTCGGACTGCCGCTGGTGGTGCTCACCCGGCGACGCTTCCCGCTGACGGACCTGCTGTGCTGCCTGCTGGCCGCGCATGCGCTCGTCCTGGCGGTGGGCGGCCACTACACCTACGCACAGGTGCCCCTCGGCGACTGGGTGCGCGACACCTTCGGCCTGTCCCGCAACCCCTACGACCGCTTCGGCCACCTCATGCAGGGCTTCGTCCCGGCGGTCCTGGTACGGGAGCTGCTCAGCCGCACCTCCCCGCTGCGCGGCAGCCGCTGGCTGGCGCCGCTGACCGTGTGCGCATGCCTCGCCTTCAGCGCCGTCTTCGAGATGCTGGAGTGGCTGTCCGCGGTGGTCGGCGGGCATTCCGCGGACGCGTTCCTGGCCACTCAGGGCGATGTGTGGGACACCCAGTGGGACATGCTCTGCGCGCTGATCGGCGCCACGGTCTCCGTGCTCGTGCTCTCCCGCCTGCACGATCGCCGGCTCGACGCGCTGGGCATCACTCCGTCGTATGACGGCGCCGGGCCCACAGCGGGACGACGTACCAGCACAGCGCGTACCACGCGACCACTGCCGTGACGATCCAGGGCACCACGCCGTTGTGGGTCGCGACCCGCAGGATCAGCACCAGCGAGGAGGTCATGGTGGCGAGGAGGAGCGCCAGGCCGACGAAGGTCATCCGGGAAGCCAGCTCGACGGCCTCCGCCTTGACCCGCCGCCCGGACACCAGGCGGTGCAGCGAGACGGGCCCGATGAGGGCGCCGGTCGTCGCGGCACCGAGGACGACCGTCACGATGTAAATGGTCTTGTCCGTCTGCGGCAGCGAATCGTACTTCTGCTGGAACACCACGGTGAGCAGGAAGCCGAACAGGATCTGCACCCCGGTCTGGGCGACCCTGACCTCCTGGATCAGTTCGCCCCACTTCCGGTCGGCTCTCTCCTCCTCGGTCTCGTGCCGCCCCCACTCGTTGATCTCTCCACCGCTTTTCGTGGCCGGCACGGTTCCTCCCGGCTCGCCTCGACCTGACACCTTCCCTGACCGTGTTCCCCGTTCACGCCGGATTGAGCGGGCCATGCTCGAACGGGCCGCTGTTTGGGCGACGGGCGGGGGGTTACACGGAGCGGCATGGTGTACGACGATCATCCGAGGAGTCAGACGGACATGCCCGGCACCGAGCTCACGGTCACCGTCAGCGGCGGCACGGTCGCCGACGCACGTGCGGTCGTGCAGGTCCTGGAGCCCGCCTTCGGCAGCCCCCAGGAGGACCTTCCGGCCGGTGACGACGTCACGGTCCACACGGCTCGGTTCGCACACGATCCGGCGCACGCGCCGTCCGGGTCCGGGCACTCCGTGGCGGGCCGGCTGTCCGGCGCGGTGACGCTGACCGTGCAGGGGTCGCCCCAGGCGGTGGCGACGGCGCGCGAGACGCTCACCCATGCCTTCACCACGCAGGACCAGGGCTCGGTCTCCGGCGACCAGGAGCAGGAGTGGCAGCTGCTCCTGGAGCCGTGAGCGGGCCGCTCGGTTACCAGCGGGCCTCGACCTGGTCCTTGACGCGGCGGTCGTAGAGGTCGCGGATCGCGGTGTGGGTGCCGTCGCCGAGCCCCGGAAGCCGGGCGGCGTCCGTGTTGGCGCGGGCCTGCTCGGGCGAGCGGGCGCCGGGGATCACGGTGGTCACGCCGGGCTGCTCGACGATCCAGCGCAGGGCGAGCTGGGCCGGCGTGTACCCCTCGGGCGCGAGGGCCGAGAACTCGGCGGCCGCCTCGACTCCCGTCGCGTAGTCCACGCCGGCGAAGGTCTCGCCGACGTCGAAGGCCTCGCCGTGCCGGTTGAAGTTGCGGTGGTCGTTGTCGGCGAAGACGGTGTCCTTGGTGTACTTGCCCGTCAGCAGGCCGGAGGCGAGCGGGACGCGGGCGATGATGCCGACGCCGGCCTCCCGCGCGGCGGGGAGCACTTCGCGCAGCGGCTTCATGCGGAACGGGTTGAGGATGATCTGCACGCTCGCCACGTTCGGCCGCGCGATCGCGGCCAGCGCCTCCGCGCAGGTCTCCACGCTCACCCCGTACGCCGCGACCCGCTCCTCCTCCACCAGGGTGTCCAGGGCGTCGAAGACCGCGTCCGTGGAGTAGACGGCGGTGGGCGGGCAGTGCAGCTGCACGAGGTCGATGCGGTCGACGCCGAGGTTGCGGCGGGAACGGTCGTTCCAGGCGCGGAAGTTGTCGAGGACGTAGTTCTCCGCGATCTGCTCGACCCGGCGGCCCATCTTGGTGGCGACCAGCACATGCAGGTCGGGGCGTCCGGCGAGGAAGGCGGCGATGCTCTGCTCGCTGCGCCCGTCGCCGTAGACGTCGGCGGTGTCGAAGAAGGTCACCCCCGCCTCGGCCGCGGCCTCCAGGACCGACAGGGCTTCCTTGTCGTCGACGTCCCCCCAGTCCGCGCCCAGCTGCCAGGTACCGAGACCGATGACGGATGCGTGCTGATCAGACCTACCGAAAGTGCGCTCGTCCATGGCGTCAGTCTTTCATCCGCCGTCGGCCGGGGTGAGATGCGCCTGCACCGCGGGCGCGTACCGGTCCACGACGTCCTCCGGCGCGGCGCCCCGCACATGGGTGCTGCGGGCGATGCCGAACATCACCCCGAGGCCGAGCAGGCCCGCGACGGCCAGCTCCGCGCGCAGGCCCGCGTCGGGGCCCTCCAGACGTGCGGTGAGGCGTTCGGTCACCTGAGTGCGGAAGTTGGCGCGCAGGATGTCGCCCTGGGCACCGTGCAGAGGCGCGAACACGATGCGCAGAAGCGGGTCGGCGCCCTGGCGCGTCTGGCTGACCAGCACGTGCCGGACCATGTGCCGGCCGAGCTCGTCCAGTGGGGCGTCGAGCAGCGCGTCGGCGTCGGCCTCGAAGGACATGACGCGGGCGAAGAGGGCGTCCTTGTTGCCGAAGTACTTCAGGATCAACGGCGCGCTGACACCGGCGCGTTCGGCCACCGCCTTGAGCGTGATGTCGCCGTGCGCGTGCCGGGCCAGCAGATGGCGGGCGGCCTTGAGAATGGCCGCCTTCGTCGCCTCGGCGTCACGGCGGCCGGGGGCGGAGGTGGAGGTGGACGCGGTGGGAGGAGTGCTCACGGCACTCATGCTCCCTCCAGCGCCTCGTCGCGGTGCTCGCGGATGCGGCCGCGGGCCCGGCGTGTCGCGCCTGTCCCGTGGTCGCCGGGGATGCTCAGGGCTGCCGCGCTCGCGGCCAGGGCGACCGCGCAGGCCATCCCGAAGGCGAGCAGATAGCCGTGCAGGGTGGGCACGAGGGCGCCGCCGACCGGGCTGGTGTGGTGGACGAGGACCGCGGCCACGGCGGCACTGGAGGTGGCCTGGCCGATCGTCCGCATCAGGACGTTGACGCCGTTGGCGGAGGCGGTCTGCTCGGCCGGGACGGCGCGCAGGATCAGGGTCGGCAGCGCCGAGTAGGCGAGGGTGGTGCCGGTCGACACCACCGTCGCGCCCAGGATGATCATCCAGAGGTCGCGGCTGTCGGCGATGCGCACGACGTAGCCGCAGGCGATGACGGCGGCTCCGAGGGCGAGCGTGATGCGGGGGCCGCGGGACGCGGAGATACGGGCCGACAGGGGCGAGAAGAGCAGCATGGTGACGCCGCCCGGGAGCAGGCAGAGGCCGGTCTCCACGATCGACAGTCCGAGGCCGTAGCCGGTGGCCTTCGGCGCCTGCACCAGCTGGGCGGTCACCAGGGAGTTGGCGTAGAAGGCGAATCCGGTGAGCAGGGCCGCCACGTGGGAGAGGCCGACCCGGGGCCGGGAGACGAGGCGCAGGTCCACGAGGGGCTTCGCGGTGCGCAGTTGCTGCCACCACCACAGACCGAGGATCACGACGGTGGCCGCGAACAGGCCGAGGACCCGTGCGCTCCCCCAGCCCCACTGGCCGCCCTGGGACACGCCGAGCAGGAGGCACACCAGCCCGGCGGCCAGGCCCAGCGCGCCGAGCACGTCGAACCGGCCGGGCTCGCGCACGGGCGACTCCTTGACCGCCCACCACACCGCGGAGACGCCGAGCGCGCCGAGGGCGCTGGTCAGCCAGAACATGGTGTGCCAGTCGTAGTACTGCACGACCAGCGCGGCCAGGGGCAGGCCGAGCGCGGCGCCGATGCCGACGGTGGAGCTCATCAGCGCCACCGCGGAACCCCGGCGCTCGGGGGGCAGTTCGTCGCGCAGGATGCTGATCGACAGCGGCACCACGGAGGCGGCGGCGCCCTGCAGGGCACGGGCCGTGATGAGGACGGTGATGTCGGACGACAGCGCGCACATCACCGAGCCGATGGTCATCAGGACGAGCGCCGAGGTCAGTACCCTGCGCTTGCCGTACATGTCGCCGGCCCGGCCGAGGACCGGGGTGAGTACGGCGCCCGAGAGCAGGGTGGCCGTGACCGTCCAGGAGACCGCACCCGGGGACGCTCCCGTCAGCCGCGGCAGGTCCGGCAGCAGCGGCACGACCACGGTCTGCATGACGGCCATGAGGATGCCGCCGAACGCCAGCACCGGAATCGTGAGCCGGTCGCGCAGGGGCGCCGCCGCCTCGGTGGTGCGGGGTCTCGGTCCTGGCTGATCCATCGGCGCTCCAGCGGTGCACGCAGAAAAGGTGAATTGCCATTCACCTTACTCAGTGAATACCCATTCACCCAATTCGTTCACCACTGGCCCGCGTGATCGCCGGCAGGGGCCCGGACGGCCGGAACGCACCGGTTTGCCCTACAGGCCGTGGGTACCCGCGACCGACGCAACCGACGTATGGACGAAGGAGTGGTTCACCCGTGTCGCAGGTCGAGGAATCCATCGAGGTCGACGTTCCGGTGCACACCGCCTACAACCAGTGGACGCAGTTCGAGTCGTTCCCCGAGTTCATGGACGGCGTCGACCGCATAGAACAGCGCACCGAGACGCTCACCCACTGGGTGACGAGCGTGAACGGCGTGCACCGGGAGTTCGACGCGGAGATCACGGAGCAGATCCCGGACGAGCGGGTCGCCTGGACGACGATCGCGGGCGAGGCCCGGCAGGGCGGAGCGGTGACGTTCCACCGCCTGGACGACAGCCACACCAAGGTCATGCTGCAGATGGACTTCCAGCCCGACAGCATCACCGAGAAGGTCGGCGACAAGCTGGGGTTCGTGAAGCGCCAGACCAAGGGTGACCTGAAGCGCTTCAAGAAGTTCATCGAGGAGCGCGGTCACGCCACCGGCGAATGGCGCGGCGCGATCACCTGACCATGCACGTGGGCGTACGGCGGAGGTCCAGGTGCTGGGGCGCGGGAGGCGCTAGCCTGCGGCCTCCGTCGTACGGCATTCCGGGTGTCCCCAGCCCTGGGCGTTCTTGGCGATGGGCTCGCCGGCGCCGTAGGAGCGGCCGCACAGGCAGCGGCCGGGGAACTTCGCCTTGATGGTCCGGGACGAGGAGCCTGCGCCCTGCCGGGACGCCGCGGCCTTGCGGCGCGCGCCGGCCGCCTTCACGGCGCCCGACTTCGGGGTGTCCTCGGAGGCGGGCGGTTCGGCCGATCCGAGGGCGCTGCCCGCGGGCTCCTGGATCTTCGCGGCCTGGCTGGCGGCCCGGTCGGCGAAGTCGTTGAGCCGGTCGCCGTCGACCTGGTGGGCGGGCACATAGCGGAAGTCGACCGAGCGGCCGTCGAGCAGGGCGTCGATGCGCACGACGAGTTCCTGGTTGGCGACCGGCTTGCCGGCGGAGGTCTTCCAGCCGTTGCGCTTCCAGCCGGGCAGCCAGGTGGTGACCGCCTTCATGGCGTACTGCGAGTCCATCCGGACCTCGAGCGGGACGCTCGGGTCGGTCGCCGTCAACAGCCGCTCCAGCGCGGTGAGTTCGGCGACGTTGTTGGTGGCCTTGCCGAGCGGCCCCGCCTCCCAGCGGGCCGGGGTCTCCGTCTCGTCGGCGACGACCCAGGCCCATGCCGCCGGACCGGGGTTTCCCTTGGAAGCCCCGTCGCACGCGGCCACAACACGTTCACGCATGCGCCCGATCATGCCATGGCCCGGCGGACCACTCGGCCCGGGTTCAGGAGACGTCGGTGGTCTGCGGCATCTCCCCGGCCGTCGTCGTGATGTCGATGACCGAGAAGTTGGCGCCCTGCGGGTCGCTGAGCGCCGCGAACCGGCCGAAGGGGCTGTCCATCGGCCCGAACCGCAGCACACCGCCGAGCTTGGTCGCCCGGGCGACCGCGTCGTCGCAGTCGGGGACGGTGAAGTAGACGTTGATGTAGGGCGGCACCTCGGGCGGGAAGTCCTCCGTCATCTGCATCCTGCCGAGCACCGTGTTCCCGCCGAGGTCGAACATGCGGAAATTGATCGCGTCGTCCTGCAACTGCTTGGCGTCGTAGCCGAAGACCGACGTGAAGAAGCCGTCGGACTTGGCCGGTTCGCGGGTGAAGACCTCCGCCCAGCAGTACGCCCCGGGCTGCTGCGGCTGCGCCTCGAACCCTTCGTGGGTCCCGCCCTGCCACACGCCGAAGACGACGCCGCTGGGGTCGCGGCCCAGGCACATCGTGCCGAAGTCGCCGACCTGCATCGGCTCCATCAGCACCTCGCCGCCGTTGTCACGGATCTTGGCCGCGGTGGCGGCGGCGTCCGGGGACGCGAAGTACAGACACCACTGCGACTGGCCCTCCTGCCCGGACATCGGCGGTACGACGGCGGCCGCCGCCCTGCCGTCCGCGTAGGCCTGGGTGTAGTTGCCGTACTCCGACGACGACTCGCCGAAGGTCCAGCCCAGGACGTCGCCGTAGAAGGTCTTGGCTCCCTCGACGTCGCCGAACATCGCGTCCGCCCAGCAGGGGGTTCCCTCAGGTTGTACGGCCATGACTCGGCCCTCTCCCGAATAGGTGGAATCTGGTCCGCTTCCTCACGCTAGCCATCCCGCCGCCGAAGCGCGCGCCGGACGCCGGGGTCCGTTCCAGACTGGGATGAGGGCGCCCGGAGCACGGGATACGGGCCCCCACGGCGCGGGAAACGGACGGCGACGGGACGGGCGATGACGGACGGGACCATGCGGGCGTGGTCGGTTCAGGTACCTGGGCCGGTCGAGAAGGGCGGGCTCCGGTTCGTGGAGAAGCCGGTTCCGCGGCCCGCGGACGACGAACTGCTCGTGCACGTGCGCGCGTGCGGGGTGTGCCGCACCGATCTGCATGTCACCGAGGGCGACCTCCCGGTGCACCGGACCGGTGTGACGCCGGGGCACGAGGTGGTGGGCGTGGTGGCCGGGTCGGGGTCCCGGGTGCGGGGCTTCGAGACCGGTGAACGGGTCGGGGTGGCGTGGCTGCGGAGCACGGACGGCACGTGCGCGTACTGCTCACGCGGGGCCGAGAACCTCTGCCCGTCCTCGCGGTACACCGGCTGGGACGCCGACGGTGGTTACGCGGAGTACACGACCGTCCCCGCCGGATTCGCGCACCGGCTGCCCGGCTCCCTGGACGACGTGGCGCTCGCACCGCTGCTGTGCGCCGGGATCATCGGACACCGCGCGCTGCGTCGGGCGGCGCTGCCGCCGCGCGGTCGGCTCGGCCTGTACGGGTTCGGGGGCAGCGCGCACCTGTGCGCCCAGGTGGCCCTGGCCGAGGGCGCCACGGTGCACGTCCTCACCCGCGGGGCGGCGGCCCAGCGGCTGGCGCTCGACCTGGGCGCGGCCTCGGCACGGGACGCGTACGCGATGCCGCCCGAGCCGCTGGACAGCGCGATCCTGTTCGCGCCGGTCGGCGATCTGGTGCCGGTCGCGCTGCGCGCCCTCGACCGCGGCGGGACGCTCGCGGTGGCCGGCATCCACCTCAGCGACACGCCGCCGCTGCACTACGAGACCGAGCTCTTCCACGAGAAGCAGATCCGCAGCGTCACCTCCAACACCCGTACGGACGCGCGGGAGTTCCTGGCCCTGGCGGCCCGGCACGGCGTGCACGCCACGACGCACGCCTATCCCCTGTCGCGGGCCGACGAGGCGCTGCGGGATCTCAAGGCCGGCCGCTTCGACGGAGCCGCGGTCCTGGTGAACGACATGTCCTGAGCGCGCCGGAGGACCGGAGGGGAGCGCGCGCCGCGCGATGCCTCTGGGACGGTCGTGCGCCCTGTACGCCGGAGTGGAGAGGGGAGATCACCGGCGTGCGATCACGTCGTCGACGCTCCGCTGCCTCACCGGCGGAGTTTGCGCCTCCGGGCCGTGAAGCCGCCCCCCTCGCGCCGTACCGCGTCGCGATCACAACTGTTTGGCTTTTACATGCGGTTCGTACCCGTCGGCCGCCACGAAGCCGCCTTCCTCTCCGACCACTCCGTTCACCCCTGTACCTCGCCATGTGCATCCCCAGGGAGGGAATGTGTCCGCCCCCGAAAGCGCCTCCGGCCCCGCCACCGAGGAACCCGTCCCCGAACCGGACGGTCAGGCGCAGCTCACCAGTCTCAGCACCCAGGCGGCGCGCCAGCTCACCACGACGACCAAGTCCGAACCGCAGATGCAGGCCATCAGCTCGCGCTGGCTGCTGCGGGCCCTGCCCTGGGTGGACGTCAAGGGCGGCACCTACCGGGTCAACCGGCGGCTGCAACTGCGCATCGGGCGCGGGCGCGTGCAGTTCGAGCAGAACGGCGCCGACGACATCAAGGTCATCCCGGAGACGCTCACCGAACTGCCGGTGCTGCGCGGCTACTCCGAGACCGACGTCCTCAAGGAGATCGCCACCCGCTTCCGGGTGCGCGAGGTGCGGGCCGGGCAGGTGCTGTTCGAGGCCGGGCAGCCGGTCACCGAGGCGTATCTCGTCGTGCACGGCAGGTTCACCCGCTACGCCGCCGGAAAGTACGGCGAGGAGGAGATCATCGGGGTCGTCGCCGACGGCGACCAGATGGGCGACGAGGCCATCGGGCAGTCCGACCCGCTGTGGCTGAGCTCGGTGCGCGCGGAGACGGCCGGCGTGGTGCTGGTGCTGCCCTGGGACGTGGTGCGGGAGTTCACCGAACGGGTGCCGTCGCTCGCCGCGCACCTGACGGCGTTCGCGGAGCGGCAGAAGCTGCCGATGAACCGCAAGGGCGAGGCCGACGTGCCCGTGCAGGCCGGCCATGTCGGCGAGCACACGCTGGACGGCGGCTTCGTGAACTACGAACTCGCCCCGCGCGAATACGAGTTGTCCCTCACCCAGACCGTGCTGCGGGTGCACACCCGGGTCGCCGACCTCTACAACGACCCGATGAACCAGACCGAGCAGCAACTGCGCCTGACCATCGAGGAGATCCGCGAGCGCCAGGAGTGGGAGCTGGTCAACAACCGGGAGTTCGGGCTGCTGGCCAACGTCGACCACGGTCAGCGCGTCAGCACCTTCACCGGTCCGCCCACCCCGGACGACATGGACGAACTGCTCGCCATGCGCCGTAGGACCAAGGTCTTCCTCGCCCATCCCAAGGCGATCGCCGCGTTCTTCCGGCAGTGCAACCGGCGCGGTCTGGTGCCGGGCACGGCCACCGTCGAGGGGCACGAGATCCCGGCCTGGCGCGGGGTCCCGATCTTCCCCTGCAACAAGATCCCGATCAGCCCTCAGCACACCAGCAGCATCATCGCCCTGCGCACCGGGGAGAGCGACCAGGGAGTGATCGGCCTGTATCAGACGGGCATCCCGGAGGAGTACCAACCGGGCCTGAACGTGCGGTTCATGGGCATCGACACCGCCGCGATCATCCGCTACCTGGTGACCGCCTACTACTCACTGGCCATCCTCGTGCCGGACGCCGCGGGGATCCTGGAGAACGTCCAGCTCGGCCGGACGGCCGATTGAGGGTGGAGCACGCGATGAGTACGCCCGCTTCCTCGGCCTCGCTGCCGGGGCCGCCCGACCTGGCCCGCACCGTGCGCGCACGCCGCACCGGGGCGATCCCCGGTCTCAGACACCGGCCCGTGGCCCCCGCGGACCCGGCCAAGGTCGAGGAGGTCGACCACAGGCTGGAGGCCTGGGCCCACGGCCTCGACCTGTTCCCGAAGGCATGGTCGGGGGACTTCTCGGGCTTCCAGTTCGGCCGGGCCGTCGTACTGCAGCATCCCGCGGCGGCCGACCTGGAGCGGCTGACCGCCGCGGGCAAGCTCCTGCTGGCCGAGAACCTGGTCGACAGCTGCTACTGCGAGGAGGACGAGGGCAGGGGCGGTGCCCGCAGCGGCCTCGGCGGGCGCCTGGTCCTGGCCCAGTCGGCGCTCGACCCCTTCCACGGCACTCCGGCGCTGCAGGAGCAGTGGGCGCAGGGTGTGCAGGCCGACGGTCCGCTGCGCTCGTACCACTGGGCGCTCAAGGACTACGCCGCCGTCGCCACGCCCAGCCAGACCGACCGCTTCGTGCACGACATCGCCCGGCTGCACCTCGGCTATCTCGCCGAGGCGGCCTGGGCGGAGATCCGTCATGTGCCGCAGGTGTGGGAGTACCTGGTGATGCGGCAGTTCAACAACTTCCGCCCCTGTCTGTCGATCGTCGACGCCGTGGACGGCTACGAACTGCCCGAACCGGTCTACGCCCGCCCGGAGATTCAGCGCATCACCGCCCTCGCCTGCAACGCCACCACCATCGTCAACGACCTGTACTCCTTCACCAAGGAGCTGGCGAGCGACCCCACCCACCTCAACCTGCCGCAGGTCGTCGCCGCCAACGAGCGGTGCGGGCTGAAGGCCGCGTATCTGAAATCCGTCGACATCCACAACGAGGTCATGGAGGCGTTCGAGGAGGAGTCCGCCCTCCTGTCCGCCACCTCACCGCTCGTGGAGCGCTACGCCCAGGGCCTGTCCGACTGGGTGGCCGGCAACCACGAGTGGCACGCCACCAACACCCATCGTTACTCCCTGCCCAACTACTGGTAATACCCGCACTGCTGACGCTCTGTCAGACGCACTACAAGGAGTCTTCTGTTGACCATCGCCCCCGACGCCGACATCACGACGGCACCGGTGCCGACCCAGTCCAGGTACCAGAACCGCGTCGCCGACTACTGGAACGCCGAGGAGAATCCGGTCAACCTCGAGCTGGGCAAGCTCGACGACCTCTACCACCACCACTACGGCATCGGCGACGCCGACCGCTCCGTGCTCGACGAGGCCGACCCCGTACGGCGGCGGGAGCGGATCACCACCGAACTGCACCGCCTGGAACACGAACAGGCCGAGCTCCTGGCCGGCCAACTCGGTCCGCTCTCCCCCGCCGACCGCGTCTTCGACGCCGGCTGCGGGCGCGGCGGCGGCAGCGTCGTGGCCCATCTGCGCCACGGCTGTCAGGCGGACGGCGTGACCATCTCGGCCAAGCAGGCCGCGTTCGCCAACGAGCAGGCCCGCAAGCGGGGCATCGACGGCAAGGTGCGCTACCACCACCGCAACATGCTCGACACCGGCTTCGAGACCGGCGCCTACGCCGCCTCGTGGAACAACGAGTCGACCATGTACGTCGAGCTGGAGCTGCTGTTCGCCGAGCACGCCCGGCTGCTGCGCCGCGGCGGACGCTATGCGGTGATCACCGGCTGCTACAACGACGCCTACGGCCGGGCCTCCCGCGAGGTGTCGCTCATCAACGCCCACTACATCTGCGACATCCATCCGCGCTCGGAGTACTTCCGGGCGATGGCCCGCAACCGCCTCGTCCCCGTCCACGTGCAGGACCTCACCGCCGAGGCCATTCCCTACTGGGAGCTGCGCCGGCAGGCCGACCATCTGGTCACGGGCATCGAGGACACGTTCCTCACGGCGTACAAGAACGGCAGCTTCCAGTATCTGCTGATCGTCGCCGACCGGATCTGATCCGTCGCCGGCACACCCGGGGCGCATGTGCGCCCAGGTGAAGCGCGTTCCGGCACGGGCTTGTGCGATGTATGTGGCATCCCCGCATCGCACGAGCCCGCGCCGGAACTCCCCCGGGCGGCTCCCCCTTGAACCGTGGGCATTTACTGTTCTACCTTCGCCACATGGTCGGGACATCAACGCCCGCTCACCAGGTGCACAACAGGCGAGCGGCAGATGGGCCGGGTGATGCGGAATGCGTCCGCACCTCGCTCTGATCGAGGACGACCCCGACTTCGCACTGATGTGCCGTTCCTATCTCGAGCGCGCGGGTTTCACGGTCACCTGGGCCATGGACGCGCGCGCCGGAAAAGCCGCCCTGTACGAGGGCGGCGTCGACCTCGCCGTCCTCGATCTCGGGCTGCCGGACGGCAGCGGCCTGGAGCTGCTGCGGGCGCTGCGGTCCACGAGCCGGCTGCCGGTCATCGTCGTCACGGGTCGCGGCGCGGAGGCCGACCGGGTGGCGGGCCTGGAGATCGGCGCGGACGACTACCTGGTCAAGCCGTTCTCGCAGCGGGAGCTGGTGGCCCGCATCCACGCCGTGCTGCGCCGCTCCCAGCCGCCGGAGATGCCGAGCGTGCTCCAGGCGGGTGCGCTGCGCATCGACTCGGCGGCCCGTCAGGCGTCCGTCGGCGGCGCCCCGCTCACGCTGCGCCCCAAGGAGTACGCGCTGCTGGAGATGCTGGCCGCCGCGCCGGGCCGGGTGTTCTCGGCCGAGCAGCTGCTGGAGCGGATCTGGGGCTTCTCCTGGCAGCACCCGGCGACCGTCGTGGAGCACGTGTACCGGCTGCGCGGCAAGCTCGCGGAGTCGTCCGGGCAGGCCCCGCAGATCACCACGGTCCGCGGCTACGGCTACCGCCTCGATCCCTGAGTGACCGCCTCGGACGCGGAGGTCCGCCCATGCCCGACGCCCCGGACTTCCGGAGCCTGTTCGACGCGACGCTCTCCCCGCTGCTCATCCTCGACCCCGATTTCACGATCGTCGAGGTCAACCGCGCCTATCTGACGGCCACCCGCACGGACCGGAGCATCGTCGGCCGCCTCATCTTCGACGCGTTCCCCGACAACCCGGACGACCCCTCGGCCGACGGCGTCGCCAATCTGCGCCGTTCGCTGGAGACGGTGGCGGCGAGCGGCCGTACCGACACGATGGCCCTGCAGCGCTACGACATCCCGAGCGGCGAGGAGGGCGGCTTCACCGAGCGGTACTGGAGCCCGGTCAACACGCCGGTCCTCGGCGACGACGGGCGGGTGCGGTACATCATCCACCGGGTGGAGGACGTCACGGACTTCGTGCGTCAGCGCCGGGCCGGGCGGGAGCAGCAGCGGGCTGCGGCCGAGGCGCAGATGCGGGCCGAGGGCATGGAGATCGACCTGTTCGTACGGGCACGGGAGATCCGCGAGGTGAACGAGCAGCTCAGCCGGGCCAACGCCGAACTCGCGGCGGCGGGGCGCAGGTTGCGGGAGGAGCAGCAGGCCAAGGACCGGTTCATCGCCACGCTCTCGCACGAGCTGCGCAACCCCCTCGCCGCGGCGACCGCGGCCACCGAGCTGCTTGCCCTCGACATGCCGCAGGGCCATCCGGCGCTGTCCGTCCTGGAGCGGCAGCTGGGCATCCTGGCGCGGATGAGCAACGACCTGCTGGACGGCACCCGAGCGGTGACCGGACGGCTGGAACTGGTGCGGGACCCGGTCGACCTGCGCTCCGTCGTGCACGGCGCGTGTGCCGACATCAGGGGCCTGTTCGGGCACGAGGGCCGCACGCTCGGCGTCGTGCTGCCGGCCGAGCCGGTGCTGGTGGACGGCGACCGGCTGCGGCTCGCCCAGGTCCTGACGAACCTGCTGTCGAACGCCCTCAAGTACACCCGGCCGGGCGGCCACACGGAGGTGGGGCTGACGGCCGCGGACGGCCGGGCGCGGCTGACGGTGCGGGACGACGGCATCGGCTTCGAGCCGGCGCGGGCCGAGGAGCTGTTCGGGGTGTTCATGCGGGCGGCTCCGGCCGGCCCGGAGACCCCCGAGGGCCTGGGTCTGGGCCTGGCGGTGGCGCGGACGATGGTGGAGCTGCACGGCGGCCTGATCAGCGCGCACAGCGACGGGCCGGGCAAGGGCGCGGACTTCACGGTGCTGCTGCACACGACCGGCTCCGCGAGCCCCCGGCACCCCCGCCCGCCGGCCATTTCGACTCCGCCCCGCCGGCTGGGTCTGCTGATCGTCGAGGACAACGCCGACCTGGCCGAGACCTACCGCACGCTCCTGGCACGCCAGGGCCATGACGTCACGGCGGTGCACACGGGCCACGACGCCCTCGCCGCCACCGAGGCCCGCGCCTTCGACGTCGTGCTGTGCGACCTGGGTCTGCCGGACATCGACGGGTACGCGGTGGCGCGCGCGATCCGCGCCCGGCCGGAGGGTGACACGCCGCGGCTGATCGCGGTGTCGGGGTTCAGCCAGGGCACCGACCGCGCCCTTTCCCGGGCGGCCGGGTTCGACGCCCATCTGGCCAAACCGCTGCCCCTGACGGACTTGCTGGAGCTCCTGGAGCGGCTGGACGTCCTGAACTCACGTCTGTGACTTCCGCGTTGAGCCCGTCTGTGCTTGCCTGGTGAGCCGTTTTCGGTCGCCGGTGCAGGAGTCGCCGTATGCGGAAGCCGTGGATCGTGGGGTCGCTGCTGAGCGGAGTGCTGCTGCTGGGCGCTTGCAGCGACCCGTCGGGGCCGGAGGCGGCGCCGCCCTCTCCCGCGCCGCCGCAGGTGTCCGCCACGACGACCCATCAGCGGGCCCCAGCCTCCCCGAGCGGGCCGGCCGTGAGGCCCCGGGTGCTGTATCTCGGGGACTCCCTCGCGATGGAGGCCCAGAACGTCCTCGGCCGGCAGCTCCGCACGGACCTGGCGGCGACGTACACGAGCGCCCCGTACTCGGGAACCACGCTGTGCGACTACCTGGAAGGCACCGGGAAGCGTTCCCTCGTGCCGGACGCGGACAAGGCGGCGGCCCTGGTGCGCGCCCGGCATCCCGACTACGTGGTGCTGCAGTTCTGGGGCAACGCGTGGGGCTACACGTGGTGCATGGACGGGATCACCTACGCCGCCTCGCAGCAGAGGTACTTCACGCGCTACCGCGCCGACCTGCGCCGGCTCACGGAGCAGATCGCCGACGCGGGCGGCAGCCGGCGCCCGAAGATCGTGTGGGTGCTCCAGGGACCGGACCCGATCACGCCCGACCGGGTCCGGCGGGTGAACGGGATGTACGAGCAACAGGCCGCCGCCTCGGGCGACATCGTCTCCGACGCGGGTGCCACGGTGAGCCCGGCCGGGGCCCGCTACACCTGGGCCCAGGACCTGCCGTGCACCGCCTACGAGCATCAGCACGACGGCTACTGCACCGAGCCGGGCCGCGACCGCACCGCACTCCACTACGGCAAGGACTACCTGCACTTCTGCCTGGCGCCGACCACCCCCACGCCGAGGCCGTGCCCGGCGCGCTCCCCCGGCATCCTGCGGATCGCCCGCGCGATCACGCAGACGATCGCGGAACGAGTTCGCGCTCGATGAGCCTGTTGAGGTGACGGCGGGCTTCCTCGGTGCTCAACGGGTGCGCCTGGCGCAGCCGTTGCAGGGCCAGTCCGTCGGCGAGGGCGGCGAAGCGCACCGTGAAGCCGTCGAGGTCGCGGGAGGCGAACTCCCCGTCGGCGACGCCCCGTTCGGCCAGGTCGTGGATCTGCCGGTGCCAGGCCTGGTACCGCTGGGCCTGGCCGCGGGCGAAGGCCTCCCGGCGGCGGCCACGTCGCGCACGCCGACCGATGTGTGGCCGGGCTCGGCGATCAGCGGGACGGCCGCCTCGACGATGAGACGCCGGCGCACCACGGTGGGCTGCCGGGTCCGGTCGGCGGCGGCGACGGCGCGGGCCCCGCGCGGTCTGCCGCCCCTCCAGGCGCTGTTGACATCACACGGCGGACGCCTAGCGTGTCCTGCGCACAGCATGTCGCACAACATTCGGCATTTCGAACAGGATTGGGCGGGCGGAGGGACACCGCCGCCTCAGCTCTCCGACATGCGAAGGATTTTGGTCATGACCCCACCCCTCGGCAGACGCCAGTTCCTCGCGGTCACCGGCACCGCCTCGGCGGCCCTCGCCCTCACCGGCCCGGGGCCGGCGTACGCCGCCGCCGGAACCGCCCCGTCCGCCACGCCCCGGGTACAGCCGTTCCCGCTCACCGCGGTGACCTTGCTGGACAGTCCGTTCCGGGACAACCAGCGACGCAACTCGGCCTATCTGCGCTTCGTCGACCTCGACCGGCTGCTGCACACCTTCCGCACCAACGTCGGGCTGCCCAGCGACGCCCAGCCGTGCGGCGGCTGGGAGGGACCGGACGTCGAGCTGCGCGGCCACTCCACCGGCCATCTGCTCTCCGGACTCGCCCTCGCTCACGCCAACACCGGCGAGACGGCGCTGCGCGACAAGGGCCGCACGCTCGTGGCCGAACTCGCCAAGTGCCAGGCCGCCTCACCGGCCGCGGGCTTCGACAAGGGCTATCTGTCCGCCTATCCGGAGAGTTTCTTCGACCGGCTGGAGGCCGGGACCGGGGTGTGGGCGCCGTACTACACGATCCACAAGATCATGGCCGGACTGGTCGAGCAGTACCGGCTGTCCGGGAACGACCAGGCCCTGGACGTGGTGCTCCAGCAGGCGCAGTGGGTCGACGCGCGCACCTCGACGCTGTCGTACGAGCAGATGCAGCGGGTGCTGGAGACCGAGTTCGGCGGGATGAACGACGTGCTCGCCGATCTCCACGCCCTCACCGGTGACACCCGGTGGCTGGACGTCGCGGAGCGCTTCACGCACGCCCGGGTCTTCGACCCGCTGGCCCGGGGCGAGGACCGGCTCGCCGGTCTGCACGCCAACACGCAGATCCCGAAGATGGTGGGCGCGCTGCGGCTGTGGGAGGAAGGCCTGCCCGAGCGCTACCGCACGATCGCCGCGAACTTCTGGCAGATCGTCACCGGCCACCACTCGTACGTCATCGGCGGCAACAGCAACGGCGAGGCCTTCCACGAACCGGACGTCGTGGCGGGCCAGTTGTCCGACAGCACCTGCGAGAACTGCAACAGCTACAACATGCTGAAGCTGACCCGGCTGCTGCACTTCCACACGCCCGAGCGCACCGAGTTGCTCGACCACTACGAGCGCACCCTGTTCAACCAGATGCTGGGCGAGCAGGACCCGGACTCCGCGCACGGCTTCAACATCTACTACACCGGATTGGCACCGGGCTCCTTCAAACGCCAGCCGTCCTTCATGGGCACGGACCCGAACGCCTACTCCACCGACTACGACAACTTCTCCTGCGACCACGGCACGGGCATGGAGACGCACGCCAAGTTCGCCGACACGATCTACACGCACGGCGACCGCGATCTCCTGGTCAACCTCTTCGTCCCCTCGCAGGTCGTCTGGCGCGAGCGGGGCATCACCTGG
This sequence comes from Streptomyces sp. NPDC048419, assembly GCF_043200415.1. Classification (NCBI taxonomy): domain Bacteria; kingdom Bacillati; phylum Actinomycetota; class Actinomycetes; order Kitasatosporales; family Streptomycetaceae; genus Streptomyces; species Streptomyces sp. NPDC048419. The sequence goes on from NZ_JBICXT010000004.1 coordinate 89,823, forward strand.
CGGCAGACCACCGGCTTCCCCGACGCCTCCACCACGACGCTGACGGTGACCGCCGGGCGCGCCGCCCACCGTCTGCGGATCCGCATCCCCTCCTGGGCCTCGGGCGCCCGCGCCACCCTCAACGGCCGTGCCCTGCCCGACCGTCCCGCTCCGGGCAGCCGGCTCACCCTCGACCGCAACTGGCGCACCGGCGACCGGATCGAGGTCTCCCTGCCGATGCGCACCGTCGTCGAGGCGACCCCCGACGACCCCGACGTCCAGGCGGTGCTGCACGGCCCGGTGGTGCTCGCGGGCGCCTACGGCGACCGGGCGAACCCCTGGCTGCCCCGCCTCGACGCCGGCTCCGTCGAGCAGCAGTCCGCCGCCCCGCTGCGCTTCACCGCCCGCGCCGACGGCGAGGAAGTGACCCTGCTCCCCATCGCCCGCGTCCACCACCAGCACTACTCGGTGTACTGGCTCACCGGCGAACCCCCTCCCCTACCCCCGGAGTTCGCCGCCTGGCACCGCTTCGACGAGACGTCCGGCACCGTCGCCGCGGACGCGACCGGCAACGGCAGGAATGCCCAACTGGGCGGCGGCGCCTCGTGGTCGGCGTCCGGGAAACTCGGCGCAGCGGTGGCACTGGACGGGACGGACGGCCATGTCGCCCTCGCAGAGGACCTGTTGGCCGGAGCCTCCGCCTACTCCCTCACCGCATGGGTACGCCTGGACGGCAGGCCGGGCGCCTGGAGCCGGATCTTCGACCTCGGCACCGGCGTCACCGCCAACCTGTTCCTGACCCCGCTCAGCGGCGACGGCACGCTGCGGTACGCGATCACCGCGGGCGGCGCGGGCGCAGAACAGCGCATCGACGCCGACCCGTTGCCCACCGACCGCTGGGTGCACGTGGCGGTGACCTACGGCGGCGGGACCGCCGTCCTCTACGTCGACGGCGCCGAGGCGGGCCGCAACGCGAACGTCACCGTGGAGCCGCGTCACTTCGGCAACCACATCCGCGCCGGGTACGTCGGCAGGTCGCAGTACGCCGACCCGTATCTCAAGGGCTCGGTCGACGACTTCAGGGTGTACGGCAAGGCGCTGAGCGCCGCCGAGGTGGCGGCGCTGGCTCAGGCGTCCTCCGCCTAACACGCGGGCGGACACGGCCGGTCCGCCCGCCACACGGAGGCGGACCGGCCGTTACACCGGTGCGGGGGCAGGGCGTCACTCGCCCGCGTACGCCTTCTCCAGGGTCGCGATGTCGAGCTTGCCCATGGACAGCATCGCCTGCATCGCGCGCGACGACTTCGCCGTGTCGGGGTCGCTGATCATCTCGTCCAGCAGCTCGGGGATGACCTGCCAGGACACGCCGTAGCGGTCCTTGAGCCAGCCGCAGGGGCCGGGCTCGCCGCCGCCCTCGGTGAGCTTGGTCCAGTAGTAGTCGATCTCCTCCTGGTTCTGGCAGAACATCTGGAAGGAGATCGCCTCGGTGAACTTGAACTGGGGGCCGCCGTTCAGGGCGACGAACTTGTGGCCGTTGACCGTGAACTCGACGGTCAGCACCGTGCCGGCCGGCTGCATGGCGCCCTCGGTGTAGTGGGACACCCTGCCGATGCTGGAGTTCTTGAAGACCGAGACGTAGTAGTGGGCGGCTTCCTCGGCCTGTCCGTCGAACCAGAGGCACGTGGTGAATCCGTCGGTGGTCATGTGTTCTCCTCCTGGGGGCGCGGAACGCGGTCACCTGTACCGACTGATCCTTGCCGCGGAACTCATCGGTGGGACGTCTGATTAATCCGGATGGCCCTGGCGCTACCGGAACTACGCTCCGTACATGACGTCTTCGCCTGCCGGTACGGCAGAGAACGCAGAGCCCTCCGCCGGCATCCGGCCCTTCCGCCTCGACATCCCGCAGAGCACCCTCGACGATCTCCAGCACCGCCTCGACCGCACCCGCCTGCCCGACGAACTGCCCGGCACGGGGTGGTCGTACGGCGTGCCCGGCGACTACCTGCGTGAGCTCGTCACGTACTGGCGTCACTCCTACGACTGGCGGGCCGCCGAGGCGGAGCTCAACCGGCTGCCGCAGTTCACCACCACCATCGACGGCTCGAACATCCACTTCGCCCACATCCGCTCCCCCGAGCCAGACGCCACCCCGCTGATCATCACGCACGGCTGGCCCGGCTCGATCGTGGAGTTCCTGGACGTGACCGGGCCGCTCACCCACCCCGCGGCACACGGCGGCGACCCGGCCGACGCCTTCCACCTCGTCGTACCGAGCATCCCCGGGTTCGGGCTGTCCGGGCCGCCCGCGGACACCGGCTGGGAGGCGGGCAGGGTCGCCGACGCCTGGGCCGAGCTGATGCGGCGGCTCGGCTACGAGCGGTTCGGGGCGCAGGGCGGCGACTGGGGCGCCGCGATCTCCCGCGAACTCGGGCGGGCGCATCCCGACCGGGTGATCGGCGTACATCTCAATCTGCTGCCGGGCGGGCAGCAGCTCACCGAGCCGACGCCGGAGGAGCTGGACGAGCTCGGCACGGAGGAGCAGGAGCGGGCACTGCTGTCGTGGCGGCGCTGGAGCGAGTGGTCGCGGGAGGGCACCGGCTACGCGATCCTGCAGTCCACCCGCCCGCAGACCCTGGCGTACGCGCTGGCCGACTCGCCCGTCGGCCAACTCGCCTGGATCGTCGAGAAGTTCCAGGAGTGGACGGACTCGCAGCTGCTGCCCGAGGAGGCCGTCGACCGGGACCGGATGCTCACCAACGTGATGCTGTACTGGCTGACCGGGACGGCCGGTTCCGCCGCCCGCATCTACTACGAGCGAGCGCACGCCACGGGCCGCCAGGCCCTGCCCACCGAGCCCTCCGCCGCACCCACCGCGCTCGCCGTCTTCCCGGCCGAGCCGCAGCTCCCGCTGCGGCACAAGGCGGAGCGGACCGAGAACCTGGTGCGGTGGACGGAGTTCGACCGCGGCGGGCACTTCGCGGCGATGGAGGAGCCGGACCTGCTGGTCGGCGACGTGCGGGCGTTCTTCCGGCAACTGCGCAAGAAGGACTGACACCGGATCCGCGCGGGGCCGACGGCGGGGCTCTGCCCGTGGCGAATCTGCCGCGGGCAGAGAAACCGCATCGGCGGGCGCGGGCGGGCCAAGAGTGGAGTCGACGGCAACACCGCCCGACGCTCGACAGGAGAGACCATGACCCCACTCACCGCCTTCTCGCCCCGCGCGGAGGAGGGCGACACCGCGCCCAGCCGGTTCGACGACCATCTCGCGGCCCAACTCCTCGGCCAGCGCATCGTGTTCCTCGGCACCCAGGTCGACGAGGTGTCCGCGAACCGGGTCTGCGCACAGCTGCTCCTGCTGTCCGCCGAGGACCCGCGCACCGACATCAGCCTGTACGTCAACAGCCCCGGCGGTTCGGTGCACGCGGGCCTGGCGATCTACGACACGATGCGGCTGATCCCGAACGACGTCTCGACCCTCGCGATGGGCTTCGCCGCGAGCATGGGCCAGTTCCTGCTGAGCGTCGGCGCGGCGGGCAAGCGGTACGCGCTGCCGAATGCCCGGATCATGATGCACCAGCCGTCGGCGGGGATCGGCGGCACCACCGCGGACATCGAGATCCAGGCCGAGAACCTGGAGCACACCAAGCGGACCATCGAGCGGATCACCGCCGATCACACCGGCCAGAGCCCGGAGACCATCTCACGCGACGGCGACCGCGACCGCTGGTTCACGGCCGAGGAGGCCGTGGAGTACGGCATGGTGGACCGGGTCGTGGATTCCCTCGCGGACGTCCGCCCGACCGCCACGAAGCGACGGATGGGGCTCTGACATGGGGAACTACACGATTCCGTACGTCACGGAGCGGACCGCGCACGGCGAGCGCTCGGCGGACGTCTTCAGCCGGCTGCTGTCCGAGCGGATCATCTTCCTCGGCACCGAGATCGACGACGGCGTCGCCAACGTCGTCATCGCGCAACTCCTCCATCTGGAGTCGGCGGCTCCCGAGAGCGAGATCGCGATCTACATCAACTCCCCCGGTGGATCGTTCACTTCACTGATGGCGATCTACGACACGATGGCGTTCGTGCAGGCGCCGATCTCGACGTTCTGCGTCGGCCAGGCGGCCTCCACGGCGGCCGTGCTGCTGGCCGGCGGCGATCCGGGACGGCGGTTCGTGCTGGAGCACGCACGCGTGCTGCTCGGGCAGCCGGCCAGCGGCGGCCGGCAGGGGACGGTCTCCGATCTCGCCCTCCAGGCCAAGGAGATGGTCCGGATCCGCTCCCAGGTCGAGGAGGTGCTCGCCCGCCACACCCACCACGACATCGCGACCCTGCGCGCGGACATGGACCGCGACAAGGTCTTCACGGCGCAGGAGGCGGTGACGTACGGCCTGGCGGACGAGGTGGTGAGCCGCCGTCTGGTAACGGTCTGAGACGCCGGCTCCAAAGGCCCGTCAGGCCACCAGGCACAGTCCGTTGTTCCGCGAAGTAGAGCTGGTCCGGCTGTGGTTGGGGCGGTGGCTGCGGCTGCTGATCCGGACGAGTTCGCCCTGGACCTGGGACAGCAGGTCGCCCAGGCCGAGGCCCAGGGCGTGGGCGGCGGCCGCGAGGACCTCCGACGAGGCCTCCTTGCGGCCCCGCTCCACCTCGGAGAGGTACGGCATGGAGATGCGGGCCTCGTCCGCCACGTCCTTCAAGGTGCGTTCCTGGGCGAGGCGTTCGCGCCGCAGGACGTCGCCGACCAGGTCGCGCCAGAGGGGCTCTCTGGGCGGCCGGTGCTCAGGAGGAGAGGCGACGGGGCGCGCACCCTGCGAGGGGCGCAGCTCGATGACTCGGGCTTCGTTCGGCGCTTGGCTGCTCACCTGTCCAGCCTAAATTCCGTCGCCCCGATGGGAAGAGATCGGCATTCTGCCCTGGGTGGAATCGCGAAGGGCGGAGGATGCGGTGACGGCGTTGCGGGAGACGTTCAACGAGGATGCCGAGCGGTACGACCGGGCACGTCCGCGGTACCCCCGTGCCCTGGTCGGCGAGCTGGCCCGCGCGGCCGGACTCGGTCCGGACAGCCGCGTCCTGGAGATCGGGCCTGGCACCGGCCAGCTCACCCTTGCGCTGGCGGAGTGGGGCTGCCGCATCACCGCGGTCGAGCTGGGTGACGCGATGGCGGGCGTGGCCCGGCGGCGGCTGGCAGCCTTCCCGCGCGTGGACGTGCGGGTGGCGGAGTTCGAGAGCTGGGACCTGCCCGCCGAGCCGTTCGACCTGGTGGTGAGCGCCACCGCATTCCACTGGGTCGACCCGGCCGTACGGCTGGTCAAGGCGGCACGTGCACTGCGCCCCGGCGGGCATCTCGCCCTCGTCCTCACGGAGCATGTCGCGGGCGGCAGCGTGGAGTTCTTCGCGCGGGCCCAGCGCTGCTACGAGCGCTGGGATCCGGACACACCACCGGGCCTGCGTCTGCGGCCGGCGTCCGAGATCCCGTCGGGCACCGGGGAGCTGGAGGACTCCCCGTTCTTCGAACACGTCGTGGCGACCCGGCACACCCAGGACATCCCCTACACCACCGACCAGTACATCGACGTCCTGCTCACCTACTCGGGCCACCGCGCACTGGACGAGAGGTCCCGGCGAGGCCTGCTGAGCTGCCTGCGCGAGCTGATCGACTCACGGCACGGCGGGAGCATCACCAAGCGCTATCTCCACGAACTGATCGTGGCCGAACGTATCCAAGAGTGACTTTTCGGTGACCGCAGGTGACCAACAACCGCCCCCGTCGTTCGATTTGAGCCGACGGGGCCTCCGAGGGCATGCTTCGGCGGTTGCCGGGTACCCGCTCCACGAAGCATCAGACGCAGAAACACTCGATGTGGACAGATGCGGACAGATGTTGACACCGTGACTTCGTGGGAGAGGGAATGGACACCGCCGTGGAACGGTCGGACGCCAAGGTGGTCGTGGGGGCCGCCAGGACCAGCACGGGTGATGGACCACTGCCGGGGATCGAAGAACCGAGGGCCGTGGCGCCGCGTGACGCGCGGGCACTGTCCCGGCAGTTCTTCCAGCGCCTGAGTGAACTCGAAGAGGGCACACACGAGTACCAGTACGCGCGCAACACCCTGATCGAGATGAACATGTCGCTGGTGCGGTTCGCCGCCGGACGCTTCCGGGGGCGCGGCGACGACATGGAGGACGTCGTCCAGACGGGGATGATCGGCCTGATCAAGGCGATCGACCGGTTCGAGTTGTCCCGCGAGGTCGAGTTCACCTCGTTCGCGCTCCCGTACATCGTCGGCGAGATGAAGCGCTTCTTCCGTGACACCACCTGGGCCGTGCACGTGCCGCGGCGGCTTCAGGAGCTGCGGGTCGAACTGGCCAAGGCGCGCGAGGAGCTGGCCAGCCGGCTGGACCGCGACCCCACGGTCCCCGAACTCGCCACCTTGATGAACATCCCGGAGAACGAGGTCGTCGAGGCACAGATCGCCTCCAACGGCTACAACTCGTCCTCTCTGGACGCCGCGCTCACCGGCGACGGCCCCGAGAACGGCGAGGCGGTGCTCGCCGACTTCATCGGCGTGGAGGAGGACGGGCTGCGGCTCGTCGAGGACTTCCAGTCGCTCGCCCCGCTCATGGCGGAACTCGACGACCGGGACCGGCAGATCATCCACATGCGGTTCGTGGAGGAGGCCACGCAGGCGGAGATCGGCGAACATCTCGGCTGCTCGCAGATGCATGTGTCGCGGCTGATCAAGCGGATCATCACGCGACTGCGCGAGGGGATGCTGGGCGAACTCGGTTGCGCCTGAGGGCGGCACTGGCGGACGTGACCGCCGCAGTCGTGGGCGCAGGCGCCTCGGCGGTCACCCGCGGATCAGCTTCACCACCGCGCACACCCGCTTGCCGACCGGGACCCGTTCCACGGTGACGCGTTCGGCCAGGGCGTGCACGATCTCCAGTCCGTGCCGGCCGACGCGCTCGGGATCGCGCGGGTAGCGCCGCGGAAGAGCCGCACTGCTGTCGTAGACCCAGATGCTGAGCGACGCGTCCGTGCCCTCGAGTTCGAGGATGTACGGGCCGTTGCTGTGCCGGTCGGCGTTGGTGACGAGCTCGCTCACGACGAGCAGCACCTCCTCGACGGCACGGTCCTCGATCCTTGCGCACCACTCGGTCCTGAGCTGGTCCACGAAGTGCGCGGTGAAGGAACGTGCCTCGGCGATACATCCCTGTTCGCCGGTGTAGTGCGCCGCCCGCCGCAGCGGTTCGACGGGCACGTCGAAACCAGTCGGTATCACTGCCCCGCCCACGTGCTCGATCATGCATGTCTCTCTCGGAAGCCGGCCAGGCCGGACGCTGCTGCAACATGCTCGTACCCCGAGGCGCGTCCCGCAGTCCCCCTTCCGGCCGTTGTGTCCCCCAAGGCTCAGGACGCCGGTGGTGCGGAAGAGGTTGCGGGAGTGTCCGGAGGACTCGTGACGGGCGCGGAGGAAGGCGGCTCGGAGCTCGGTGCCGAGGAGGACCCGGACGGGGCTGTCGACGTGGCGGGACAGGGAGTTGGGCCGTTGTCCGTTCCCGGCGAGGAGCCGCACCCGGACGGGGACGACGGCGACGAGGGCGCCGTCGGCGTGGACTCGCTCACCGACGGAGAGGGCTTCGCAGGGGGCCGGGTGCGGTGGTCGTGGTGGCCCGTATCACCCCGGTGCCGGGCGATCCACTCGCCGTGGCCGGGGTCGTAGAGGACGAAGACGTCGATGATCTGCGGGGCGGGGGCGACCACGACGACGTTCGAGGGGCGGTACGACGGCCAGGTGTCACCGGTGGTCTTCGGTGTGGTCTTCAGGGCGACCGGCGGGGTCAGCGGGTTGCCACAGGCACAGCGCACGCGGGGCACGCCGCGGCCGTCGACGAGGACGGCCGTGCCCGCCTCAAGGACCGCCTGGTAGCCGGTGGCGGCCCCGTTGCGGTAGCCGTGGTTGGTGACGCGGGTGTCCATGCGCAGCTGTACGGGGGTGAGGGCGCGCAGGTAGGCGGGGACCTTGGCCAGGGTGATGCCCTCGACCGAGGCGAACGCCTTGTTCTTCGCCGGGTCCGCTCCCAGTGCCTTGATCTGCTGCTCGACGTCGCAGCTGGAGAGGTTGCGTGTGCCGCCGTAGAGTCCGGGCGCGCCGCCGTCGACCTGGCGTACCGCGTTCGCGGGGGCCGAGCCGGTGGCCGGGGAGGCGGAGACGGGCGAGGCGGAGCTGTTCTCGGCCGTGGATCGCGTGAACGGCTCCGGGCCGGACTTGCCCGCGGCCTGGAGGAAGAGCTCCCCGCCCTGCCCTGAGCCGTCGGGCCGGGTGAGCAGCACGGCCAGGACCACGGCGGCGACCACCGCGGTGGCGAGGACGGCGAGGCGTGGCGCGGACTTCCACCAGGGGCGGCGGGGCGGCGGCGAGGGCGTGCCGCCGCCGCTGCCGGCGCCATCACTGCCATCGCCCTCGCTGCCGGAGCCGCCACTGCTGCCCGGCGGCTGCGACGGCGGGCCCGACGGTGGCTCGGACGGGCCCGAGAGCGGGCCGGACGGTGGCCCTGTGGGGCGGCCGGAGGACGGCGGTTCGACGCTCACGAGCTCTCCCGACGCGGCTTTCGTGCGGCATGATCCGAGATGAGCCGCTTTATTACCTTTCGAACCCATTGTGTGTCGGGTCCCCTTGCCGCTCGCAAGCCGACGCGGACGGACCTCCCGGCGGGCGGGGCGGGCGGGCGCTGCTTAGCGTGGCGAGCGTGAGCCCGCGAACCCCCTCCCCGGACGTCGCCCGCCATGGCTGGCCGCAGGCCCTCGGCGCGGTGCTGGCCGCGCTGATCGCCATGTGGGGCATCGCCGCCCTGGGGTTGTTGGCGGCCGGAGCGGGAGGTCTGCCGGACGGCGCGTTCCCCCGGGTCGTCACGGCGACGGTGGTCACGGCGGTCGGCGGCACGATCGAGCTGTCCGGGAACGCGGGTGCGCTGGCCGAGTCCGCGGCCGGGATCACGGTGATGCCGCTGTCCGTCACGCTGGCGGGAGCCCTCGTCCTGGCGGCGGGATTCCTGCGCCCGCTGCGGCACCGGGCGGTGGCCGGCGCCCCGGAACTCGCCGGCTGGGCCGGCAGGATCGCGGTGCTGTGGGTGCTCGCGCTGCTCGGCATGGCCTTCGCCGCCCGTCAGACCTTCGCGGTGTCCCTCGGCAGCGGGGCCCTCAGCGACCTCGGCGACGTGTTCGGCCTGTCTCCGAAGGTGGGGTTCACCACCGATGTGCCGCTGACCGTGCTCTTCGGTGTCCTGTGGCTGGCCGGTGTGCTGGTGCTGGCCCTGCTGGTCTCCCCCGCGGCGCCGCTGCCGGGGCGGCTGCTGCGGTTCCAGGAGTCGGTGCGGCCGGCCGCGTACGCGATGGTGGCCCTGCTGCTCGCGTTCGTCGCCGTGGGCGTCGTGATCGCATTGATCGTCGCGGCGACCCGCGGGCACGCCGCGGAGACTCTCGCGGTGATCCTGCTGGGCCTGCCGAACCTGGCCTGGCTCGCGCTCACGCTCGGCCTCGGCGCCACCTGGACCGGCCGGGTGCAAGGACCGTTCGGGCTGCCCCTGCCGCACGTCCTCGACGAGGTGCTGCGGACCAAGGACGTCTCCACGCTCAATCTGCACACCCTGGCCCACTACGACGGCCGGGTGTGGTGGCTCCTGGTGGTCGACGCGGTACTGGTGCTGGCCTCGGCCTTCTCGATGGCCGCCCGCTCCCCGGCCCGCATACGGGCCTGGCAGCACGCCCTGCACATGGCGGTCGCCCTCGCGCTGACCGTCCTCATGATCTGCCTCGTGGGCCGGATCTCCGCCCACTACGGGCTGTCGCTGCTCGGTATCGGGGACCTGGGCGGTGGTCTGTCCGGTGAGCTGTTCCTGAAGCCCGAGGTGTGGACCGCGCTGGGCTTCGCCCTGCTGTGGGGCCTGGTGACCGGCTTCCTCGGCGCCCTGCTGGCGAGACCGGTACGGCGGCGGGGCGAGACCGGGGTCGGGGACGACGCGTGAGGGCCCCCTAGAGCCGGTTCCGGAAGACCGGCTCGGCCCAGCGCGGCGGCGGCTCGGGCCCGTCCTCGCTCGCGTGCGGGAGCTGCAGGTCCACCTCGGTCGGCGGGTGATCGGTCGGCGGGATGCCCGTCATGGCCGTGCGCAGGGCGGTGACGAACGCTCGGCAGGAGTCGTGGCGCTCGTCCGGGCTCTTGGCCAGCGCCCTGATGAACACGGCATCGGCCTCGGGGGCCAGGTCGGGCCGGAACTCCGTCAGCGGGGGCGGCTGGTCGTACTGGTGGGCCCAGAGCAGGGCCATGTCGTCGTCGCGCCGGAAGGGCGGGCGGCCGGCCAGGGACTCGTAGACGACGCAGCCGAAGCCGTAGACGTCGCAGCGTCCGTCGACGGGCCGCCCGGAGATCTGCTCCGGGGCCACGTAGTCGAGGGTGCCGACGAACTGGCCGACGGAGGTGAAGCCGGTCAGCGACAGCGACTTCTTCGTCAGGCCGAAGTCGGTGAGGTAGGCGTGCTCGGGGTGGTCGCTGTCGGTGCCGCGGGCGACCAGGATGTTGCCGGGTTTCACGTCCCGGTGGACGAGGCCGTGCTCGTGCGCCGCGTCGAGCGCGGAGGCGACCTGCGCGGCGATGCGCAGCGCGACCTCGGGAGCGAGCGGGCCGCGCCGGTCGAGGAGGTGGCGCAGGTCGCTGCCCTCGACGTAGCGCATGGCGATGTAGAGGACGCCGTCCGTCTCGCCCGCCTCGAAGACCGGCACGATGTGCGGGTGGTCGATGGCGGCGGCCGCCCGGGACTCGTGGGTGAAGCGGAGCCGGAAGGTGTCGTTGCGGGCGAGTTCGGGGGCGAGCAGCTTGAGGGCGACGGTCCGCTCCAGGCGCAGGTCCTGGGCGCGGTAGACGACGGCCATGCCGCCGCGCCCGATCTCGCGCTCGATGCGGTAGCCCGCCACCTGCCGGCCGATCAGGTCGGAGGGGCGGCCCGCGAAGACGCTCGCGTCACGGACCATCGGGTGTCACGACCTGGGTGGGTGCGTGGCCGCCGTCCGGGGCCGCCGCGCCCGGTGCGTCGTCGTCCGTGGCGTAGGTGCCCGCGCGCGTCCCGTCGCCGTAGACCCATCGGCCCTGCTCGGTGTCGTACAGCCAGACGTTCTCGCCGTCGACGACTATCCCGACGCGCAGTCCCCGCGTACGGCCGCGGAAGGACTCGCCGTCGAGGGTGCCGCCGGCGCGTTCCTCCACGGCGGCCCGGTAGCGCGCGAGGTTCTGTTCGGTGCGGGCGAGCAGGGGGCGTGGGTCGGCGGTGCGGGCCTGGGGGCCGCCGGTGGCGGGCGGGTCCTGGGGCACGGCGACCAGGTGGCGGCCGTCGACCCACGCCGACCAGCCGTTGGAACACACCACGTGCGCCCAGTCGCCGCGCCGCTCGGCGAGCTGCACGGGCAGCAGCGGGTCGAGCGGGACCGTGGGGCGGCCGGGGTCGGGGGCCTCCCAGGCGGGCATGCCGTGCCGGGGGACGACGTGGGTGGGCCGGAAGCCGGGGTTCGTCATCGCTGGGGCCTACTTCCGCATCACGACGGGTTCGTGCCGGCGCAGCAGCCGGGAGACCAGGAACCCGAAGAGCACCGAGAGCACCACCAGCATGGCGATGTTCAGCAGCCACACCCCGGCCGAGTGCCTGAACAGCGGGTCGCCGGTCAGGTCGCCGGGCACGATCCGGGCCAGTCCGACGGTGCCCGCCATCGCGCCGAGCGCCCACCGCGAGGGCACCAGCCACGACAGCTGCTCCAGACCGGGCACGCCGTGAAGCTTCAACAGGGCGCCGCAGAAGACGACTTGGACGATGGCCAGCAGCACGAGCAGCGGCATCGTCACCTCTTCCTTGCGTACCAGCGCGGAGACGAGCAGGCCGAGCATCATCGCCGTGAAGGCCAGCAGGGCCACGGCGACGGTGATTTCAACAAGGGGCGGCATCAACACGCCCTCGCCGCCGGGTGCGTTGAGGTCGACACCCAGCAGGGCGACCAGGGTGAGCACCACGGCCTGGAGGACGGTGATCGCGCCCAGGACGACGACCTTCGACATCAGGTACGCCGATCTGGACAGGCCAACGGCCCGCTCGCGCTGGTAGATGGTGCGTTCCTTGACGAGCTCGCGCACGGCGTTGGCCGCGCCGGTGAGGACGCCGCCGACACACAGGATGAGCAGGGCGTTCATCGCGGTCGTCTGGGTCAGTCTGCTGCCGGCCAGGGCGCGGGCCATGGCGCCCATCACGAACGGCAGGGCGATCATGATGGCGAGGAAGGTGCGGTCGGCGCTGAGCGCCGCGGCATAGCGGCGCACCAGCGTGCCGAGTTGGGCGCCGCGGCTGCGGGGCCGGGGCGGCGGGGTGACGGCCACCGGGCCGGAGTCGGGCACGCGGGGCTGTGCCGTCGCGTCGGCGACGTAGCGCCGGTGCGAGGGCGAGTGGCGGAAGTCGCCCGCCCAGTCGCGGTCGCGGTCCCGTTCGAAGGACTCGAAGGCCTCCGGCCAGTGCTCGAAGCCGAAGAAGGCGAGGGCTTCGTCGGGCGGGCCGTAGTAGGCGATGGTGCCGCCGGGTGCGAGCACGAGGAGCCGGTCGCACACGTCGAGGCTCAGGACGCTGTGGGTGACCACGACGACGGTTCGGCCGTCGTCGGCGAGGCCGCGCAGCATGTGCATCACCGAGCGGTCCATCCCGGGGTCCAGGCCCGAGGTCGGCTCGTCGAGGAAGAGCAGCGAGGGCTTGGTCAGCAGCTCCAGGGCCACGCTGACCCGCTTGCGCTGCCCGCCGGAGAGGCTGTGCACATGCTGTCCGGCCCGCTGGTCCAGGCCCAGTTCGCGGATGACCTCCTCGACCCGGGCCCGGCGCTCGGCCTTGGCGGTGTCCTGCGGGAAGCGCAGTTCGGCGGCGTAGGACAGGGCGCTGCGGACGGTCAGCTGGGCGTGCAGGATGTCGTCCTGCGGGACGAGGCCGATGCGCTGGCGCAGCTCGGCGTAGTCGCGGTAGAGGTCGCGGCCGTCGTAGAGCACCGTGCCGTGGTCGGCGGGGCGCTGGCCGGTCAGGGCGTTCAGCAGTGTGGACTTGCCGGCGCCGCTCGGGCCGACGACCGCGAGCAGGCACTTCTCCCCCACCGGGAACGACACGTGGTCGAGCAGGGTCTTACGGCCGCGGTCGACGGCGACGGTGAGGTCCTGCACGTCGAGGGAGACCTCGCCGGTGTCGACGTACTCCTGGAGCTGGTCGCCGACGAGGCAGAACGCCGAGTGGCCGATGCCGACGATGTCGCCGGGGCCGACGGGCGCGGCGGTGACGGGCGAGCCGTTGAGGAAGGTGCCGTTGTGGCTGCCCAGGTCGGCGATCTCGTACGTCCCGTCGGGCAGGGCGCGCAGTTCGGCGTGCCGGCGCGAGACGATCAGGTCGTCGATGACGAGGTCGTTCTCGGCTGCGCGCCCGATGTGGACGGTGCGGGTGGGCAGCGGGCGGACGGTGGTGGGGCGGCGGTAGGTGGCGGTCAGTCCGGGCATGGAGACCGCCGACGGGCGCTCCGGGGGTCTCGGCGCAGGGCTGGTCAGCACGGCGCACGGGCCGTCGGCGGGGTTGCCGAAGTGGATCACGCTGCCGGGGCCCACGCCCCACTCGTGGACACGGCGGCCGTCGGTGAAGGTGCCGTTGGTGCTGTTCTCGTCCTCGAGGGTCCAGTGGTCGGCGTCCGGGCGCAGCACCGCGTGGTGCCACGAGACCCGTACGTCGTCGATGACGATGTCGCTCAGGGGGTCGCGTCCGACGTGGTAGTCACGGGCCGGGCTCATCACCGTGGAGCCCGCATCGGTCTCCAGGACGAGTTCGGGCGCAGTCGGCGCGAAAGACCGCTCTGCCATGACCAGGATTCTACCGATTCACCCTGATACGCGCCCGGCGCGGCGGGCGTCTCCGGCGGTCAGCCGACCGGCAGGAAGAGTGCCGGGATGGTGCGCTGCATGCGGAGGGCGTCGACCGACTCCGCGAGGAGTTCGTACTCGGTGGTGTCGTCGTTCATGGCGATCCGCACCAGCCGCCCGGCGGCCAACTGCTCGGCCACCAGCTCCTGTTGATCGTCGTCGGCGCACCATGACCGCAGCACGGCCGGCACGTCGGGGACGCTTCCGGCGACGGGGACGAGCGAGCTCGGCGGGAAGTGCTCGGCCTCGGGCTGGGGGTCGAGACGGTCGGCGATCCAGTTCGCACGGTCCCGCAGCCACCACAGGGCGAGGGCGAGGGTGGGGGCCCGGTAGGACCCGAGCGGCACGCCGATCCGCTGTCCTGCGCAGGTGCCGTACGCCGTCACGTGGCATAAGAACTCGTCGTGCACGTCCGCTCCCCCGTTGCTCGTTCGACTGTCGGCCGTCCTCGCTTTCGGTGCGACTCATGTGCAGTTTTCGCGCGATCATGTGCTGTGCGTGATCGCTTCTTCGCTCGCCGTGAAGCCCCTTGACTGTTGAGTATGTTCACCGCTGAAACAGAGTCACCACGACTTTCCGGCCACTCTCCTGGCATATTCACAGGGGCAGTTGGCCGAAATCCTGCGAGCACCTCCGTGACGGCCCCCATTACCCGAGGAGTAATCGACGGCGCGCGGCACCGCGGGCATGGTTGCCCTACCGGGTCGCCGGAGCGCGAATCCGGGACCTGACCAGCAACGACCGTCTCGATGGAGGCTGATCCGCCATGTCCGCGAACACCGATCGTTACGAGAACGCCGTCGCCCGTTACTTCGAGGCCTGGAACGCGGCCGAGCCCGAGGAGCTGACCAAGGCGGTGGCCGCCGCCTGGACCGCCGACGGCAGCTACACGGATCCGCTCGCCGACGTCGCCGGGCACGAGCAGATCGCGGCCGTGATCGCCGCGGCCCACGAGCAGTTCCCCGGTTTCACCTTCCGGCCGGGCGGCACCGTGGACGGCCACCACGACACGGCGCGCTTCTCCTGGGAGCTGGTCGCCCCGGACGGCTCGGCGCCCGTGGCCGGCTTCGACGTGATCACCCTGGCCGAGGACGGCCGCATCCGCGCCGTGCTCGGCTTTCTGGACCGGGTGCCCCCCGGGGCCTGAGGGGCGCGATGAGTTTCGCCGCCCGCGGTGGTCTCTCCTGTAACCGACCACCGCGAGCGGAGGAACCCGCCATGACCACGACCGCACACCTCGACGTGGAGTTCACGGCCGTCCTGATCAAGAGCCCGAACGAGGGCGGCTGGACCTATCTCGTCTGGCCGAGGAGCGTCGCGTTCTTCGGCACCCGCGGACTGGTCAAGGTCCGCGGCACCATCGACGGACACCCCTTCCGCAGCTCCTTCATGGCCCTCGGGGACGGCACGCACAAACTGCCGGTCAAGGCCGACCTCCGCACGGCCATCGGCAAGGGAGAGGGCGACACGGTGACCGTGCGCCTGGAGGAGCGCCTCAGTTCCCAGCGGTCTCGCGGTAGCGGCGGGGTGCGACGCCGACCGCCCGTTTGAAGGCGTTGCTGAAGGCGCTCTCGGAGGTGTAGCCCACGGAGCGGGCGAGCGCCGCGACCGGGACCGTGAACTGCCGCAGGGCGCGGGCGGCCATGCTCATGCGCCAGTCGAGCAGGTACGTCAGCGGCGGCACCCCGGCCGCCTCCTTGAACCGTACGGCGAAGCTGGTGCGGGACATCGCGGCGGCCCGGGCCGGCTCCTCCAGCCGCCAGGGGTGCCCCGGGTCGCCGTGCATCAGGCGCAGGGCCGGGGCGAGCCGTTCGTCGGCCAGGGCGCACAGCCACCCGGGCGGCAGACCCGCGGCGTCGGTGAGGCAGACCCGCAGGACCTGGACGAACATCAGCCGGGCGAGCTGGTCCGCGGCGAACTCCCCGCCGGCCCGGCGGGTCCGCACCTCGTCGGCCGGCTGCCCGGTCAGCCGGCGCAGCATCGGCGCCTCGGCCGCGTCGGCGCCCACGTGGACCAGCTCGGGCAGCGCCCGGCGCAGCAGTTCGCCGCTGTCCCTGCTGAGGTCGATGTGCCCGGAGATGCAGACGACGTCCTCGCCCTCACCCAGCTGTGCTGTACGGGTCGCGGGGTCGACGGTCACATCGCGGGAGTTCAGCGGATCGACGCCGAGTTCGCCGCACAGCACGTACGGCTGCCTCCCGTCGGAGACGACGACGTCCCCCTCGGTCAGTTTCAGCGGCTCCCCGCCGTCCTCGCGGACCAGCAGACAGGCGCCCCGCACCACGGCGTTGACCTTGAGCTTGTCGCGCCCGTGCAGCCGGATCGCCCACGCCCCGCCGGCCCCGGCGGCTACTCCGGCATCGGCCTGGAGACGGCGCGCGTCCTGCGCTCCGCTGGCGCCGAGGTCGTAGTACCGGCACGCGACGAGGAGCGGGCGCGGGCCGCGCTGAGGGACGTGCCCGGGGCCGAGGTCGCACATCTGGACCTGCTGGACCCGGCCTCGATCGACACCTTCGCGGAGAAGTTCCTGGCCTCCGGACGTCCGCTGCACATCCTGGTCGACAGTGCCGGGATCATGGCGACCCCTCTGACCCGGGACGCGCGCGGATACGAGGTGCAGTTCGCCACCAACCACCTGGGCCACTTCCAGCTGGTGCAGCGCCTGTGGCCGGCGCTGGCCGCGGCCGGCGGCGCGCGGGTCGTGTCGGTGTCCTCGCGGGGCATCCGCTTCGCCGGCGTCGATCGACGACCTGCATTTCGAGCACCGGGACTACGAGCCGTTCGTCGCCTACGGCCAGTCGAAGACGGCCAACGCGCTCTTCGCCGTGGAGCTGGACCGGCGCGGACAGGGTGAGGGCGTCCGGGCGTTCTCGGTGCACCCGGGCACCATCATCGACACCGGACTCGCCAAGCACCTCCCGGCCGAGGCGATCCGCGCGGCCGGTGCCGTGGACGCCGAGGGCCGGCCCGTCCGGGACGCGGCCCGGCAGCTGAAGACCGTGCCGCAGGGAGCGGCCACCGGCGTCTGGTGCGCGACGAGCCCGCGGCTGGCCGGGCTGGGCGGGGTCTACTGCGAGAACAGCGACATCAGCCCGCTGGTGACCTCCGCGGGCGAGGCCGCCTGGCGGGCCGGCGCCGAGATCCCCGGCGTCCTGCCCTACGCCGTGGACCCAGAGGTGGCGGCCCGCCTCTGGGACGTCAGCGAACGACTGATCGGCGCTTAGGACGCGTGCGAATCAGCGCTTGAACGGACGACCGGTCACGGCTTGACGATCGCGTCGATACGGGCCAGCTCCTCGGCGTCGAAGTCCAGGTTGCGGGTGGCCGCGACGCTGTCCTCGATCTGCTGCGCGCTGCTCGCACCTACCAGCGCGGAGGTCACCCGGCCGCCGCGCAGCACCCAGGCCAGGGCCAGCTGCGCCAGGGTCTGGCCGCGGCCCTTGGCGATCTCGTCGAGGGACCGCAGCCGCCCGACCAGTTCCTCGGTGACCGCGTCCGAGTTGAGGAACGGGCTGTCGCTCGCCGCCCGCGAGCCCTCCGGAATGCCGTCCAGGTAGCGGGCGGTGAGCAGGCCCTGCTCCAGCGGGGAGAAGACGATGGAGCCGACCTGGAGCTCGTCCAGGGCGTCCAGCAGGCCCTCGTCCTCGGGGCGGCGGTCGAGCATCGAGTAGCGCGGCTGGTGGATCAGCAGCGGGGTGCCCAGCTCGCCGAGGATGCGGGCGGCCTCGCGGGTCTGCTCCGCCGAGTAGTTGGAGATGCCGACGTAGAGCGCCTTGCCCTGCTGGACCGCCGAGTGCAGAGCGCCCATCGTCTCCTCGAGCGGGGTCTCCGGGTCCGGGCGGTGCGAGTAGAAGATGTCGACGTAGTCCAGGCCCATCCGGTTCAGGCTCTGGTCCAGCGAGGACAGCAGGTACTTGCGGGAGCCGAACTCGCCGTACGGGCCGGGCCACATCAGGTAGCCGGCCTTGGTGGAGATGATCAGCTCGTCGCGGTGGGCGGTGAAGTCCGCCCTGAGCGCGTCCCCGAGGGCGGACTCGGCGGAGCCGGGCGGCGGGCCGTAGTTGTTGGCCAGGTCGAAGTGGGTGACGCCGAGATCGAAGGCCCGGCGCAGGATCGCCCGCTGGGTCTCGACCGGGCGGTCTGGCCCGAAGTTGTGCCACAGGCCGAGCGAGATCGCGGGGAGTTTCAGGCCGCTGCGTCCGGTGCGCCGGTAGGGCATGTCCGCGTAGCGGTCGGGGTGTGCGGTGTACAACGCGACTCCAGAGGGGTTGGCACACGAATGTCCGGTTTACGGGAACTGCAAGAACCCAGCACCCACTCTGTCGCGACCTGCGGCCAGTGGTCCAACAGGAGAATGCGATGGAACTCAGCGGCTAGGCTTCTCAATCATGGAACTCCGCCATCTCCAGCACTTCGTCGCGGTCGCCGAGGACCAGCACTTCACCCGGGCCGCGGAACGGCTGATGGTGTCCCAGTCGGGCCTGTCGGCCTCGATCCGGGCGCTGGAGCGGGAGTTGCAGACCCCCCTGTTCGTCCGCACGACCCGCCGGGTCACGCTGACCGAGGCCGGACGGGCGCTGCTGAGCGAGGCGGAGCGGATCCTGGCGCAGGTGCGGTCCGCGCACGAGGCGGTCGCCGCCGTGCAGGGCGTGCTGCGCGGCACGCTCTCGCTGGGCACCGAGCAGTGCATCGCGGGGGTGCATGTCGCGGGGCTGCTCGCCGCGTTCCGGCGGCGCCACCCGGATGTGGAGATACGGCTGCGGCAGGCGGGCTCGGGCGAACTGGCGGAGGAGGTCGCGGCCGGGCGCCTCGACCTGGCCTTCGCCTACCGCACCCAGGCGGACACCGACCAGCTGCGCTCGGTGTCGCTGACCGGCGAGCCGATGACCGTGCTGTGCCACCCCACCCACCCGCTGGCGACCGGCGGCGCGGCGGTCACGCCGGACGACCTCGGCGGGGAGGTGTTCGTCGACTTCCACCCCGACTGGGGACCGCGCCGCACCACCGACGCGGCCTTCACCGCGGCGGGCGTACGGCGCACCGTCGCGTTGGAGGTCAACGACGTGCACAGCCTGCTGGACCTGGTGGACGAGAACCTCGGCATCGCCGTCGTGCCGCGGCACTTCCGGCACAAGCGCGAGGCGCTCACCGCCCTGCCCGTGAAGGGCACCGGCGAGACGGTCTACGAGACCGTGGCCCTGCTGCCGCCGCAGCAGGCGACCAGCCCGGCGGCGCGGGCGCTGATGGCCCTTCTGGAACAGGGCACGCACGAGGAGCCGTAATGCGCGATGGTGGATGCATGCATGCCAAGGACATCCTCATCGACGCGTACGACCGCATCCAGGAAGAAGTCCACGCCACCGTCGAAGGACTCGGCCCGGCCGTGCTCAACGCCCGGCCCTCCCATGACGCCAACTCCGTCGCCTGGTTGATCTGGCACCTCACCCGCGTCCAGGACGACCACATCGCTCACGCCTTCGGGCTCGACCAGGTGTGGCTCACCCAGGACTGGCAGAAGCGCTTCGGCCTCGACCTGCCGCGCCAGGACACCGGCTACGGGCACAGCTCCACCAAGGTCGCCAAGGTGCAGGTCGACTCCGGCGACCTGCTGACCGGTTATTACGACGCCGTCCACGAGCAGACTCTCGGCGCCCTGCGCGGCCTGGCCGCCGCGGATCTGGAGCGCGTCGTCGACGAGCGCTGGGATCCGCCGGTCACCTTGGGCGTACGGCTGAACAGCGTCCTGTCCGACGACCTCCAGCACGTCGGACAGGCCGCCTACGTCCGCGGACTGGTTCAGAGCGCGGCCGCGTAGCCCGGCAGGACGACGTCCTCCAGGAGGGCCTTGCGTTCGTCGAACGGGAGGAACGCGCTCTTGACGGCGTTCACCGTGACGGTGCGCAGGTCCTCCACCGTCCAGCCTGCCTGCTCCACCAGCAGGGACATCTCGCGGGTCATCGTCGTGCCGGACACCAGACGGTTGTCGGTGTTGAGGGTGACCCGGAAGCCGAGGTCCTTCAGCTCCGTGATCGGGTGGTCGGCGATCGAAGTCGCCGCGCCCGTCTGGAGGTTGGAGGTCGGGCACATCTCCAGGGCGACACGGCGGTCCCGGACCCAGGCGGCGAGCCGCCCGAGCTTGCCGTCGACGATGTCCTCGGTGATGCGCACACCGTGGCCGATGCGCTGGGCGCCGCACACCTGAAGAGCCTGGTGGATGCTGGGCAGGCCGTACGCCTCGCCGGCGTGGATGGTGAACGGCACGCTCTCGTCGCGCAGGTGCTGGAAGGCGTCGAGGTGGTCGGCGGCCGGGAAGCCGTCCTCGGCGCCGGCGATGTCGAAGCCGACGACTCCGGCGTCACGGAAGGCGACGGCCAGGTCGGCGGCCTCGCGCGTGCGGCCGAACATCCGCATGCCGCACAGCAGGGTGCCGACGCGGACCGGCGTGCCCGCGGCAGCCGCCTTCACCATGCCCGCCGCGAGCCCCTCCTGGACGGTCTCGACGACCTCCGGCAGGGTCAGGTTGCCCGCGAGCATCAGCTCGGGGGCGTAGCGCACCTCGCCGTACACCACGCCGTCCGAGGCCAGGTCGAGGACGTACTCCTCGGCGGTGCGCAGCAGGCCCTCGCGGGTCTGCATCACGGCGAGGGTGTGCTCGAAGGTGCCTATGTAGCGCACCAGGTCACCGGAGTTGGCGGCCTCGAAGTACCAGGCGGCCAGCTCGTCCGGGTCGGTGGTGGGCAGGGTGTGGCCGACCGCGTCCGCGAGTTCCACCACGGTGGCGGGGCGCAGGCCGCCGTCGAGGTGGTCGTGCAGGACGGCCTTGGGGAGGCGGCGGAGCACATCAGTGTCTACGCGCGTAGCATTCATGGCGTGGTCTTTCGTGGAGCGGAGCGGTTCGAAGGTCAGCCGGCGGGCTGGAGCAGGTCCCAGCGGTTGCCGTACAGGTCCTGGAAGACGGCGACCGAGCCGTAGGACTCGTGGCGCGGCTCCTCCAGGAAGGTCACGCCCGCGGCGAGCATCCGGGCGTGGTCGCCGGCGAAGTCGTCGGTGTGCAGGAAGAACCCGACGCGCCCGCCGGTCTGGTCGCCGACCCTCGCGCTCTGCTCGTCGCCCTTGGCGCGGGCGAGCAGCAGCGCGGTGCCCTGGTCGCCCGGCGCGACGACGACCCAGCGCGAGCCGTCGGGGCGCGCGGTGTCCTCGACCAGCCGGAAGCCGAGGGCTTCGGTGTAGAAGCCGATCGCCTCGTCGTAGTCGTCGACGACGAGGGTGACCAGGGCGACGTGTCTCATCGGGGCCTTCCAGGAGGGGCGATTGACGGGAGAGGTTATACGTAAAACCCTCGGGATGCCAGTCGTCACCCGGACCTAGGACCCGCGCACGAGCGGGAGCGGGACCCGAGGCCGAGGCGTCGCCCCGCACCGACCGGCGTCCCGGCCATGAAGATCGACACGTCACCGCGCGAGCCGCGTCGGCGCAGGCAGGACGTGCTGCGGCGACTGGAGCAGGAGATCGACATCTGGGTCGCCTCGGCGGACACGGACGGGCTGCCGTGCCTGGTCCCGCTCTGGTTCGTGTGGCATGACGAGGCGGTGTGGCCGGCGACCCGTACGACGAACCCGACGGGCCGCAATCTGCCCCGAGCGCGAGCCGGGCCCGGCTCGCGCTCGGGGACACCCGGGACGTGGTGCTGATCGACGGTGACGTCGAGACCTACGCCCTGCGCGACGTACCGGCCGCGGCCGCCGAGGCGTCCCTCGCCAGGACGGGCTGGGATCCGCGGCATGACAGCCCGTCGTACGCCTTCTTCCGGGTACGCCCGCGCGCGGTGCAGGCCTGGCACGAGCAGCGCGAACTGCCCCGGCGGCACCTGATGAAGGACGGCGCCTGGCTGGGGTGAGCGGCCGCGCGCGGGGGCCGGTCAGCGGTTGGTGAGCACCATCCGGAAGCGGGCTGCGCCGGAGAGCATCTTCCGGTAGGCGGCGTCGGCCTGGTCCAGCGGCACCGTCTCCGTCATGGGCCGGATGCCGTGCAGGGCGCTGAAGGCCATGGTGTCCTGCACGTCCTGCGCCGTGCCGGACGGGTGGCCGCGAAGGATCTTGCCGCTCATCAGGAGCTGGTTGGGGTTGACCCCCAGGGGCTGGGCGTCGGCCCCGATGACGACCAGCTCGCCGCGGGGTACCAGTCCGTCGACGGTGGCGGTGATGGCCTCGGAGTTGCTGGCGGTGGCGAGGACGACCTTGGCGCCGCCGAGGGACTGCAGCGCCTCCGCGACCGGGGTGCCGGAGGTGCTGTCGACGTAGTGATGGGCGCCGAGCTGCTTGGCGAAGTCCGCCTTGTCGGCTCCACGGGCGATCCCGACGGTCTCGAAGCCCATGGCGACCGCGTACTGCACGCCGAGGTGGCCGAGTCCGCCGAGGCCGAGGACGGCGACCAGGTCGCCGGGCCGGGCGGAGCTGCGCCGCATCCCGTTGAAGACGGTGACTCCCGCACAGGCCATGGGTCCCGCGTCGGTCGCCGAGAGGGCGTCGGGGATCCGGGCGAGTGCGTCGACCGGCGCGATCATCGACTCCGCGTAGCCGCCGTCGTACGCCCACCCGGGCACCTTCAGGTTGGCGCAGACGATGAAGTCGCCCTGCCGGCACTGCCTGCAGTGGCCGCAGCTGCCGCCGAACCAGCCGACGGCCACCCGGTCGCCCACCTGCCAGCCCATGTCGCCCGCGCCGTCGCCGAGTTCCTCGATCCGCCCGGCGTTCTCGTGCCCGGGCACGACCGGGAAGCGGACCCCCGGCACGACGGCGTTGACGAAGATGGTGTCGCTGTGGCAGATCCCGCACGCCTCCACGGCGATGCGCACATGGCGGGGACCGGGCCGGGGTACTTCACGTTCGGTGATCTGGAAGGGTTCGCCTGCTGCGGTGACCTGGGCGACTCGATAGGTACTCATCTGCCTTCTCCCGGAAAGATTGCGAGATGCTCCTCATCCAGCAGACCAGTTCCGGACCTGCCGCGCGCGCCGAACGGCAGAACCGGTGGCGCGGCCCGGCGGCGTACGGCTTCCACAGCCCCAACTCACCAGCGAGGTGCGGTCATGACCGACACGATCAGTCCTGAACGCCGGCCCTGCGCCGTCTCGGTGCTCGGCGGGCCCACCACCGTCCTCGACGTGGGCGGGCTCCGGCTGGTGTGCGATCCCACGTTCGACGACGCCGGGAACCACGGCTACCTGACGAAGACCGCGGGTCCCGCCGCGACGGAGGCCGACGTCGGGGGCGTCGACGCCGTACTGGTCAGCCATGATCTGCACCCCGACAACCTCGACACCCGCGGCCGGGTGTTCGCCCTGAACGCTCCGCTGCTGCTCACCGGGCCCGTCACGGCGCAGCGGCTGGGCGGGCCGGCCCGCGGGCTCCCGGCGTGGGAGACCACCCGGATCGACCGTCCCAACGGCGGGGTGCTGGAGGTGTGCGCCGTGCCGGCCCAGCACGGCCCGGACGACGGGGACCGCGACCAGGACGGCCACGTCAACTGCGAGGTGACCGGCTTCGTGCTGAGCGGCGACGGACTGCCGACCGTGTACGTCAGCGGCGACAACGCCTCCGTCGGCATCGTCGCCGAGATCTCCCGCCGGGTGCCGCGGATCGACGTCGCCGTCCTGTTCGTGGGAGCGGCGCGGGTGCAGGCCAAGGAGCGCGGGCGTCCGCTGACGCTGACGGCACAGCGGGCGAGTGCGGCCGCCTCGGTGCTGCGTACGCCCATCGTGGTGCCGGCCCACTGCGACAGCTGGGCGCATTTCAGCGAGGGCCTGAGCGACGTGGAAGAGGCCTTCGACGAGGCCGGGCTGGCCCCGTGCCTGCGGACGGCCGAGAACGGGCGGTGGATCGACCTGCCGTTCTGACCCCCGCCGCGTGAAGGGGCCTCAGTCCTCCGCCGGGTGCAGTGCGTCCAGGCGTCGCAGCTCCTCGTCCGTCAGCCGCAGCGCGCCCGCCGCGACGTTCTCGGCCAGGTGGACGGGGTTGCCGGTGCCGGGGATGGCGAGGACGTGCGGGCCCCGGTGGAGGGTCCAGGCGAGGCGGACCTGGGTGGGGCTCGCGCCGTGGGCGCGGGCGACCGCGCGCACCGCCTCATCGTCGTTGCCGGTGGCGGCCTGCGGCCCGCGCGCGCCCGCGACGGCGTAGAACGGGACGAAGGCGATGCCCTGTTCGCCGCAGAGGCGCATGAGCTCCTCGGTGGCGGGTGCGCGGGAGTCCAGGCCGTAGCGGTTCTCCACGGACACCACCGGCGCGATCGCCTGCGCCTCGGCCAAGTGCCGCGGTTCGACGTCGGAGAGGCCGAGGTGCCGGACCAGGCCGGCCTCGCGCAGTTCGGCCAGCGCGCCGAAGTGCTCGGCCACGGACTCCTGGCGCATACGGCGCAGATAGACCAGGTCCAAGTGGTCCCGGCCGAGCTGGCGCAGGTTCTCCTCGACGTGCCCGCGCAGCTGGTCGGGGCGGGCCGAGGTGCCCCACTCGCCGTGGTAGTCGCGGTAGGGGCCGACCTTGGTGGCGATGAGGAGGTCGTCCCGGTACGGGGCCAGGGCGCTGTTGATGAGTTCGTTGGCGGACCGTGTCTGCGAGAAGTAGAAGGCCGCGGTGTCGATGTGGTTCACGCCGAGCTCGATCGCCCTGCGCAGCACGGCGATCGAGCGTTCCCGGTCGCTCGGGGTCCCGAGGTGGAAGGCGGCGGTGCCCGTCAGCCGCATCGCTCCGAAGCCGATACGGCCGACGGTGAAGTCGCCGAGTTTCCAGGTTCCCGCGGCGTCCGCGGTGATCGTTTCGGTGGTCATCGGCGGAGTCTCGCACACGGGCCGGCCTCCGCCGTACGCACTTTTACGGATAGGTGTACGTGTTCAGGCTGTTCACGGCGGAGGCCGGGTCGCCGAGGTCGTAGCGGTCCACGGCGAGGAAGTTGGGCTTCTTGCGGGCGGCCGGCTGGCAGAACCGCCGGGCCCGGTCGGCGAGTTTGGTGTTGTCGGTCTGCGCCGTGCCGGGGATGGTGACGTCGCGGAAGTGGTTCATGACGAACAGCGGGCGGAAGCCGGATTCGGTGCGGGTGAGCGGGATGTCGGTGTTCGCGTCGTACCAGCGGCTGTAGCAGGACCAGTCGGAGGAGCCGATGCCCGAGCCCATGGACCAGTAGTTCTCCACGGTCC
This sequence comes from Streptomyces sp. NPDC048419, assembly GCF_043200415.1. Classification (NCBI taxonomy): domain Bacteria; kingdom Bacillati; phylum Actinomycetota; class Actinomycetes; order Kitasatosporales; family Streptomycetaceae; genus Streptomyces; species Streptomyces sp. NPDC048419. The sequence goes on from NZ_JBICXT010000004.1 coordinate 114,966, forward strand.
ACTCGCGCTGGTACATGACGCCGAAGCTGTCCCGGGTCAGTCCCGCCGACTCGTCCGCGGAACGGCTGTGGTCGGTGAAGATCAGCAGGCGCTGGTTCGCCGCGATCAGGTCGGCCAGCTTCGGCCAGCCGTTCTGCCGTACGCCGGTCCGGTCGGGCCGGTAGAGGACGTCCGACAGGCCGCTCACGCGGGCGAGTTCGGACCGCAGGACGCCCGGGTCGACGTAGTCCTCGAGGAAGACGGTGACGAACTGGTCGGGGTGCGCCTTGAGGAAGTCGACCATGCGCTGGAGGTCGACCCACAGTGCCACCGGCCTGCTGACCAGCGTGCAGCTGTCGTGGCAGAGGATCGCGCCGTCCGGCGTCTGGTGGAGGTCCAGCATGAACCCCCGTACCCCGTCGGCGAGTTGCTGGTCGATGCCGCGCGTCTGGTTGGGGACGAGGTTGACGAACGGCGGGGCGAAGCCGCCGTCGACCCCGTTGGCGTAGGCGTTGTGCGCGGTGAGGAAGGTGACCTGGTCCAGGGTGCGCCGGTCCTGGGAGGGCATGGGGTTCGTCGTCGGGGTGACCGGCGTGAGGTACCAGGCGGCGAGCTCGCTCGATGCGCCCACCGTGAGCTGGGCGGGGTAGTTGGCGCCGGCCGACTTGTCGGCCACGGTCAGATAGCGCTCGGCGCCGGGGACCTTCAGCGTGTACCGGTCCGCGCCGGACGGGCTGATCTCCCACGTGGCGTCCGGGCCGGCGCAGTTGACGGTGCGGGCCTGGTCGCCGGAGCGGCCGAGACAGCTGCCCGTCGCGTCGGTGCTCTCAAGGACGTACGAGGAGCCGCTCGCCGTGAGTCTCCACTGCTGGTGGTCCTCGTCGCCCTCGGGTCTGTGCTGCTCGACGGCGCCCGCGTTGTCCGCCGCGTCGAGTCCGGTCGTGGCGCTCTGGAGGTAGTAGGCGCCCGGCGCCGGGACGGCCGCGGTCGCGTCGGCCGGGGGTATGACGACCGCGGCGGCGAGCGCCGCGGTCGTGGCGAGCAGGACGTGGGGGGTGCGCATGGTGATGCCCTTCCGAGTGCGTCGGAATGATCAGGTGCATGACACCATGACGCAGAAAGCGGCGTCAGCAGTAGAGGTTGTCGCCCGGAGAGACTCCCAGGACCCCGGCGAACCGCTGGTAGGCGTCCACCCGGCTCTGCACCTGCGCCGGGTTCTTGCCGTCACACTCCAGCGAGCCGTTGATGCTCCGGATCGTCTGCCCGAAGCCGGCGCTGTTGACCATGGCGTTGTGCGGAGTCATCGTGCCGGGGCCGGACTGGGTGTTCCAGTACCACAGGCCCGTCTTCCAGGCCACGGACGCGTTGTTCTCCACCTGGTAGGGGTTGTTGAGCAGGTCGATGCCCAACGCGTCGCCCGCCGCCTTGTAGTTGAAGTTCCACGACAGCTGGATCGGGCCCCGGCCGTAGTAGGCGGCCTGTCCCGCCGGGCAGCCGTAGGGCTGGCTCGCGTCGCAGTAGTGCGGGTAGTTGGAGGTGTTCTGCTCGACGACGTACACCAGGCCGCCGGTCTCGTGGTTGACGTTGGCGAGGAAGGCGGCTGCCTCCTGCTTCTTCACCGTGTCGCTCCCGGTGTTGGCGAAACCCGGGTACGCGCTCAGCGCGTCGGTCAGACCGCTGTAGGTGTAGAAGGAATTCCTGTTCGGGAACATCTGGTTGAACTGCGATTCGCTCACGACGAAGCCGGCGGCGGAGGCCGTGGGGGCCGGCTGGAGCGCCAGGACGGCGCCACCGAGGGCGAGCGTGGACAGGACTGCGGTGATACGACGCCTCAACACGGATCAACTCCTTTACGGAGCACGGCCGCACCCGGCAAGGGGTACGGCCGTGGTGGGGGGTGTGAAGCCACACTCAACCGTGTTGGTCTGTACCAGTCAAGGGTGTAGACCAGTCAATCACTGTTCCCGATCCGAAATGTGCACAGAGGCGCTCAAGTTCTGCTCGAAACGGCTCTGTTGTGTCATTCGGCGTCGCCGGACGCCGTGTAGGCGGCGATGGTCCGGTCGGCCGACTCGCGCGCCGTCTTCTCGTCCTCGCCGCCCGCGACGTTCGCCGCGTACCAGGCCTCGCTGCTGTCCGTCATGAACCGGCGGCCCTCGTCCGAGCCCACCCAGGCCATGAACTTCTTCGGGTCGACGGTGGCGCCGCCGCTCCCGAGGTGCAGGGACAGGCCCCTGATCATCAGGTCCCAGCCGACACCGACCGCGCCCGGGCCGAACTCCGCCCATTTGGTGTCGTCGACGTGGGCGATGTGGTCCAGCTCGAAGAGCGTGCCGCCCTCGTCGGCGGACAGCCGGAGCTCGATCCAGCTGACCTCGCCGCCGTACTCCCAGGTCGCGGTGAAGCCCCTGGGCGGCTCGCAGCGCTCGACGACACCCCCGGCGTTGCCCTCCAGCTGGTAGCGCCCGCCCAGCCGCAGCTCCCCCGACACCGGCAGCAGCCAGCGCGGGATGCGCTCGGGGTTGGTGCAGGCGTCCCACACGTCGTCGAGCGCGGCGTCGTAGGACCTGCTCACGGTCACGACGCGCGCCTCGCCCGCCTTGAAGGCGCGCCTGCCGACCTGCCGGCGTACGTCGTTGATGTCATGGGTCACGTCGGTCATGGGGTTCTCCTCGGGGGGTCGTCGGCGCCGCCGAGCCGGCGCGCCCGTTTGCCGCGGGCCAACTCGGTGGCCAGCGCGTCCAGATGCGGGGTCCAGAACTGGCGGAAGCGGTCGAGCCAGGCGTCTATGTCCCGCAGCGGATCGGCGTCGACCGCGTAGAGCCGCCGGGTTCCTTCGGGGCGTACGGTCGCGAATCCGTTCTCCCGCAGCACTTTGAGGTGCTGCGACACCCCGGGCTGCGAGATCCCGAACTCCTCGCCTATGACCTCGCAGACCGCACCGGAGGTCATCTCCCCGTCGGCCAGCAGCTCCAGGATCCGCCGGCGTACCGGATCACCGAGCACATCGAAAGCGTGCATGCGCCCAATGTATCAGCTCTCACTTATATAAGCCGCGACCGGTGATGCGATCGCGGAGGAGGCGGCTTCAGTGCAGCGGCTTCTCCAGCACCGCCTTGCGGTGGCTGAACGTCTCGATCGAGTAGCGGCCGTGGTAGCTGCCCATGCCGCTCTCCCCCACACCGCCGAACGGCAGGTCGGAGACGGTGAGATGGGCCAGCGGAAGGCCGTGGCCGAGGCCGCCCGAGGAGGTCTCGGCGGCGATCCGGGCGCGCGTCTCGGCGGACTCGGCGAAGACGTAAAGGGCGAGGGGCTTGTCGCGCTCGCCGATGAACTCGATCGCGGCGTCCAGGTCCGGCACGGTGATGATCGGCAGGATCGGACCGAAGATCTCCTCCCGCATGACGGGCGACCCGGGGTCGACGTCCGCGAGGACGGTCGGCGCGATGTACTTCGCCGTACGGTCGCTTCCGCCGCCGACGACGACGCGGCCCGAGCCGAGCAGGCCGGAGAGCCGGTCGAAGTGCCGCTCGTTGATGATCCGCCCGTACTCGCCGGAGGCCGACGGGTCGGTGCCGAACAGGGCCTCGACGGCGCGCGCGAGCGCGGGTTCGAGGGCGGCGGCCGTCTCCGGGTCGGTCAGGACGTAGTCGGGTGCGACACAGGTCTGGCCGGCGTTGAGGAACTTGCCGCGGGCCAGCCGGTCGGCGACGACGTCCAGGTCGGTGCCGCGGTCGACGAACGCCGGTGACTTGCCGCCGAGTTCGAGGGTCACCGGGGTGAGGTGCTCGGCGGCGGCGCGCATGACGATACGGCCGACGGCGCCGTTGCCGGTGTAGAAGATGTGGTCGAACCGCTCGGCCAGCAGGGCCGTGGTCTCCGGGATGCCGCCCTCGACGACGGCGACCGCGTCGGTGTCCAGGTACACCGGCAGCAGACGGGCGAGCGCGGCGGAGGTGGCGGGGGCCAGCTCGCTGGGCTTGGCGACGACCGCGTTGCCCGCGGCGAGCGCGCCGACCAGCGGGGCGAGCAGCAGCTGCGCCGGGTAGTTCCAGGGCGCGATGACGAGGACGACGCCGAGTGGGTCGTACTGGGTCCAGGCGGTGGCGTCGGCGCCGAGGTGCGCCGGTACGGGCGCGGCTTCGGGGCGCAGCCATGCGGCGAGGTGGTCGAGGGTGTGGTCGATCTCGCGGACCGTGAAGTCGATCTCGGTGCGGCGGGCCTCGGTGGCGCTCTTGCCCAGGTCGGCGTGGAGCGCCGCGGCCAACTCGGGGCCGTTCTCCGTGAGCATCTCGCGCAGTCGGCGCAGCTGGCCGGTGCGCCAGGCGACGGGCTTGGTGCGGCCGGTGCGGAAGGTGGCGCGCAGCCGTGCCACGACGTCGGCGGGCTGCTCGGGGGTGGGCTGGTTCACGGTGCCTCACGTTGGGGTCGAAGGGCTGGAATCGCTGTCAGGTGTATTTGCCAACCTTTCATACACCAAAATAAATTCCCGGCGCCCTCCACCCCGGCGTCATCGGCGGACGAGTTCCCGCTTCCGGCGTTCCAGGTAGCCGCGCTCCGCCGCGCTGTCGCTGTGCGCGATGGCCTCCTCGTACGCCTGTACCGCCTCGGTGCCGCGGCCAAGGCGGCGCAGCAGGTCCGCGCGGACGGCGTGGAAGACGTGGTAGCCGCCGAGGTCCAGCGCGTCGACGAGGGCCAGAGCCGCCCGGGGCCCCTCGGTCTCGGCCACGGCGACAGCCCGGTTCAGCGCCACGACCGGGCTCGGGGCGAGGGCCGTGAGCTGGTCGTACAGCTGCCGGATCTGAGCCCATTCGGTGGCGGCGGCGGTGGGCGAGTCGCTGTGGACGGCCTGGATGGCGGCCTGGATCTGGTAGGGGCCGGGCTGGTTGCGGCGCAGGCAGCGGCGGACCAGCGCCTGGCCCTCGGCGATCAGTTCGCCGTCCCAGCGGGCGCGGTCCTGTTCGGGCAGCGGCACCAGTGCGCCGTGCTCGTCCTCGCGGGCGTCCCTGCGCGAGTCGACGAGGAGCATGAGGGCGAGCAGTCCGACGGCCTCGGGTTCGTCCGGCATCAGTTCTGCGAGCAGGCGGCCGAGCCGTACGGCTTCCGCGCTCAGCTCGGGGGTGTCGGCGTACCCCTGGTTGAAGATCAGGTAGACGACCGCCAGGACGCCTCTCAGCCGGTCCGGGAGGTCGGCGTCGCGGGGCACGCGGTACGGGATCCGGGCGTCGCGGATCTTCGCCTTGGCGCGGACGATGCGCTGGGCCATCGTCGGCTCGGGCACCAGGAACGCGCGAGCGATCTGCGGGGTGGTGAGTCCGCCGAGCAGGCGCAGGGTGAGAGCGACCTGCGCCTGGGGGGCGAGCGCCGGGTGGCAGCAGGTGAAGATCAGGCGGAGCCGGTCGTCGCGCACGGGGCCCTCCTCGGCCGGTGCGTCGGGGCTGTGCAGCAGGGCGGCCTCGGCGTGCCGGGCCTCGCGGGAGGACTCGCGTCGCAGCCGGTCGATCGCACGGTTGCGGGCGGTGGTGATGATCCAGCCCGCCGGGCTCGGCGGCACACCGTTCTCCGGCCAGGTCCCGAGGGCCGTGGTGAAGGCGTCCTGCACCGCCTCCTCGGCGAGGTCGATGTCGCCGAGGAAGCGGACGAGCACCGAGACCGCGCGCCCGTACTCGGCGCGGAAGACGGCCTCGACGTCGGGGGCGCCTGGCATCAGTGCTGGTCCACGAAGGGCCGCACCTCGATGGGCAGAGTGGTGGCCCGCACGGCCTTCCTGCCCCACTCCAGCGCCGCGTCCAGGTCGGGGGCCTCGATCAGGCAGAGCCCGCCGAGGTACTCCTTGCCCTCGGCGTACGGCCCGTCGGTGATGAGCACGTCCGCTCCCGAGGGGCGCAGCATGGTCGCCGTCTCCGGGCCGTGCAGCCCGCCGGCGAACACCCAGACGCCGGCGTCGCGCAGTTCCTGGTTGAAGGCCTCCACGTTGCGCATGATCTCGCCGAGCTCCGCCTCGGCCGGGGGCTGTCCGTCGGCCGGCGTGACCACGCTGAGCAGGTAGTGCGTCATGACGTCCTCCAAGGTGTCTTGCTGTTGTCTCACCTCCTACACGAACGGCGCACCCCCCGATCGACAGCGCGCACGACCGGATCGGAGGAATCTTTCCCGTGGCATCGGGAGAATCTCTTCCATGACCGCCGCACCGCACCCGCTCGTCTCCGCCGCCCGCGCCCTCGCCGACGACCTCCTCGCTCCGCACGCGGCGCGTGTCGACCAGGAGGGCGTACCCACGAGCCACATCGAGGCGGTCAGGCGCTCGGGGCTGCTGGGGGTGGGCGCGCCCCGGCAGTACGGCGGCGCTGCCGCACCCGACGCGGTGGCGCGTGAGGTCGCCGAGATCCTGGCCGGGGCGTGCTGTTCGACATGGTTCGTGCAGACCCAGCACCACACGCCGGTGAAGCTGCTCGCTCAGGCCGAACTTCCCGTGCGCGAGCGGCTGTTGCGTCCGCTGGCCACGGGTGGGCTGATGGCCGGGATCGCGTTCGCGCACGTCCGCGCCTTCCCCCGGGTGCCGGTGCGGGCGAGCGCCGAGCGGGGCGGCTGGCGGTTCGACGGGACGGTGCCCTGGTACACGGGCTGGGGTCTGAACGACGTGCTGCTGCTGGCCGGCGTGACGGAGGCCGACGAGGTGGTGTTCGCCTTCGCCGAGGCCCGCGAGCAGACCGGCCTGCGGCCCTCGCCGCCGATGCGGCTGGCGGCGCTGACCGCCGCCCGCACGGTCTCGCTGGAGCTGGACGGTCTGTGGCTGCCGGACGAGTCTGTGGTGCTGCGCACCCCGCAGGACAAGTTCGCCCTCGTCGACCGCCCCCGCAACACCAACGCCTCCCCGGCCGTCTTCGGAGTGGCGGAGGCCGCGCTCCGCCTGCTGGACGACGCCGGGGAGGCGAAGACCGCAGGCGCGCTGCGCGACCGCCTCGACGAGGTCCGCCGGCAGTCCTACGCACTCGCCGGTCACCCCGTCCCGCACGAGCGCGTCGGGGAACGGCTGGCCCTCAAGAACCGGGCCTACGACCTCATGCGCGCCGCCACGACCGCGGCGATCGTGAGCGGGGGCGGCCGCGCCATGGGTCTCGACGGCACCGCGCAGCGACTGGCCCGGGAGGGGATGTTCCTGCTGGTGCAGGGCCAGACGCCGGAGGTGCGCGACGCGCATCTCGCCGCGCTCGCGCACATCTGATGCGAGGGACGTCCGCTGCGGCCTACGGTGGCGAAACAGGGCCAGTCGTCCGAACGAGGGAGCCCGAATGACCGACAGCCCGGCAGAGACCGCCGGCCCGGCAGAGATCGTCGAAGCGGCGTTCCGGCACTACCGGTCCCAGGACCGTGCCGCGGCCTTCCCGCTCTACGCCGACGACTTCACCTTCACCAGCCCGCGGGACGACCACATCGACAAGGCGGCCTTCTTCGAGCGGTGCTTCCCCACCGCGGACCGGTTCAGGGAACAACGGCTGCTGCACGTCGTCCCGGCCGACGATGAGCTCGTACTCGTGCACTACGAGTACGAGCTCACCACGGGCGACCGGTACCGCAACGTCGAGGCGATCACCGTGCGGGACGGCCGCATCCATGAGGTGCAGGTCTTCTTCGGCGGCACGGTGTGACGCCGGGCTAGCTCGCGAACGGCACCTGCAAGGACGGCACCGCCGCCTCGCCGTACGGATGCCGCCACAGCCCCTGTGCGGCGAGCCGGGGCAGGACGCCCTCGCCGAACCAGTACGCCTCCTCCAGGTGCGGGTAGCCGGAGAGTACGAACTCGTCGATGCCCAGGGCGTGGTACTCCTTGATCCGTTCCGCGACCTCGTCGTGGCTGCCGACCAGGGCGGTGCCCGCCCCGCCGCGCACCAGGCCGATGCCGGCCCAGAGGTTGGGGTGGATCTCGAGGCCGTCCCCCTTGCCGCCGCCGTGCAGGGCGAGCATCCGCTGCTGCCCCGCGGATTCACTGCGGGCGAGGCAGGCCTGCACGGACCGCACGGTCTGCGGGTCGAACCCGTCGAGCAGCCGGTTCGCCTCCGCCCATGCCTGTGCGGACGTGTCGCGGGTGATGACGTGCAGCCGGATGCCGAAGCGCAGGGTGCGGCCTTCCTTCGCCGCCAGGCCCCGAATCCAGGCGATCTTCTCGGCGACCTGTGCGGGCGGCTCGCCCCAGGTGAGGTAGGCGTCGACGTGCCGGGCGGCGATCTCTCCGGCGACGGGCGAGGATCCGCCGAAGTACACGTCGGGCACCGGATCGGGCACCCGGGCGAGCTTCGCGTCCTCGACGTGCAGGTGCTCGCCGTGCAGATCGACGGTCCTGCCCTCCCACAACTCCCTGACGATCTGCAGGAATTCGCCGGTACGCCGGTACCGGGCGTCCTTGTCGAGGAAGTCGCCGTAGGCCCGCTGCTCGTGGCTCTCACCGCCGGTGACCACGTTGAGCAGCAGCCGTCCGCCGCTCTGGCGCTGGAAGGTGGCGGCCATCTGGGCGGCCAGCGTGGGCGAGACGAAACCGGGCCGGAAGGCGACCAGGAACTTCAGGCGTTCCGTGTTCTGGCTGACCATGGCGGTGGTCAGCCATGCGTCCTCGCACCAGGCGCCGGTCGGGGTGAGCGCACCCACGAAGCCCAGGTCCTCGGCGGCGCGGGCGATCTGGCTCAGGTAGGCGACCGTCGGCGGCCGGTCCCGTCCGGAGGCCGTGGCGGGGGTGCCGTGACCGCCGCCGACGACGTGCCGGCTGTCGCCGTTGGTGGGCAGGAACCAGTGGAAGGTGAGGGACACGTGGGGTCTCCGATCAGGCGTGTTTCTAGAGGAGGCCGTGGCGGGGCGGCCGGGTGCCGTTCAGGACGTACCGGCCGATGTGCTGGAGCTTCCAGCGGGGCGGGTCGTGCAGGGTGTGGGTGCGTGCGTCGCGCCAATGCCGGTGCAGATTGAGGGAGTCGAGCGCCGAGCGGGTGCCGGACACCTCGAACAGGCCGCTCGCCACGTCGACCGCCGCCTGCGCGGCGTGCACCTTCGCCGCGGCGACCGCGATGGACGCCTCGGCCGCCCTTTCGTCGGTGAGGTCGGCGCCCGCCGTGTCGACGGCACGGGCCGCCTCGCGCAGCAGCGCCTCCGACGCCTTGGTCTGCAGGGCGAGTTCACCGATGCGCTGGATCAGCAGCGGGTCCTCGGCGGCCGTCCCGGCGCCGCTCTCGAACCAGGGGCGGCTCTTCGTGCGGACGAATGCCACCGCTTCGGCGAGCGCTCCCGCGGCGATGCCCGTGTCGATGGCGGCGTGCAGCAACTGGGCCACGGCGCCGTGCAGTTGCGGGCCCTCGAAGGTGAGGTGGTGCGGCAGGACGCGGTCGCTCGGCACCGGGACGCCGGCGAGCCGGACGGTGCCGCTTGCCGTGGTCCGCTGGCCCAGACCGTCCCAGTCGTCGATCACCTCGAGGCCGGGGGCGTCCGCGGGAACGTAGGCGACGTGGAGTTTGTCGTCCTCGGCGCGGGCCAGTACGGGGATCCAGTCGGCGAAGAGGGCGCCGGTGGAGTAGTGCTTGACGCCGCTGAGGACGTAGGAACCGTCCGGGCGGGGTTCCAGGCGGGTGCGGATGTCCTGGACGTGTCGGGTGCCCGCCTCGGACTGGGCGTTGCCGAGGCGGCGGCCCGCGAGCAGTTCGGCGAAGAAGAACTTCCTCTGCTCCTCGCTGCCTTGACGGCGGATGACGTTGACGTACACGAAGTGGCTCTGCGGGATCTGGGCGAGGCTGGCGTCGGCGGTGGCGAGCAGGCGGAAGATCTCGGCGAGGGTCGACGCGGTGACGTCCGCGCCGCCGTGCTCGGCGGAGACGGTGACCGCGAGCAGCCCGGAGGCCGACAACCGGTCCAACTCCTCGCGCGGGAGCCTGCGTTCGGCGTCCCGACCGGATGCACCCGCGCGGAAGTCGTCGGCCAGTGCGGCCGCGACGGCGAGGGCTTCGGCGTCGTCCGCGATGATGTGGGCGGACACGGCGCTCAGCTCGCGGCGGCCAGCAGCGGGGTGCGGGCCAGGGCCGCCGAGAACTGGTCCACCACCTGGCCGAGGGCCTCGGTGGCGGCCGGCGCGACGGTCAGGGAGCCGTCCTCGTGCACGGTGATGTCCTTGTCGAGGGTGAACCAGCCCTGCACGATGTGGCCCGCCCCCATGGAGCTGAGGCCCGGACGCAGTGCGTAGTCGATGGCCAGAACGTGGGCGGTGGAGCCGCCGGTGGCGAGCGGCAGCACGGTCTTGCCGGTCAGGGCGTACTGCGGGAGCAGGTCGAGCAGCGCCTTCAGGACTCCGGAGTACGAGGCCTTGTAGACGGGTGTGCCTACGACCACTCCGTCGGCCTGTGCGAAGAGTTCGGTGGCCGCGGCTATGGCGGGGTGCTGGAAGTCGGCGCCGAGCAGGGCTTCTGCGGGGATGGTGCGCACGTCGAGCGGGATCACCTCGTGGCCCTGGGCGACCAGTCGCTGGTCGAGGTGGCGCAGCAGGCGGTTGGTGCGGGAGGAGACGGAGGGGCTGCCGGAGACGGACAGGACGGTGGGCATGGGTCCTCTTTCTGGAAACGGTCGCAGGGAGCGAGCACGACCGCTGGAAGCAAGCACGGCCGCCGGGAGGGCAGACGGTGCCGCTGGAAGCGATCAAGGGTGGCGGTCGCTGGAGGCGACAGCTGGCACTCGCGGGACGCGGTCGTGGAGCGTGACGCGGTGGGCGGTGAGCGGTCGGTCAGGCGTGCGCCGGCACGGACTCCGGTCGGGCGGCGGGGAGTCGGGCCTCCAGTTCGCGCACCAGCGGCAGCACGCGCCGCCCGAAGTACTCGACCTCCTCGTGGTAGTGCAGGAAGCCGAGGAGGAAGAGATCGACGCCGAGCTGCTTGTAGGCGACGATGCGCTCCGCGATCTGCTCGGGGGTGCCGATGAGCCCCGTACGGAAACCGTCGTTGTACTGGACGAGGTCCTCGAAGGAGGAGTCCTGCCACATGCCCTTCTTGTCGGCGGTGGACTGCCCGGCCTGCCGCACCGCCGCGCCGAAGCCCTCGACGGCCTCGGCGTCGGCCCTGGCGACGATCTCGCGCAGCGTCTCGCGGGCCTCGGCCTCGGTGTCGCGGGCGATGAGGAAGCCGTTGAGGCCGAACTTCGGTGCGCTGCGGCCGGCTTGGGCGGCCGAGGCCCGTACGTCCTCGATCTGCTCGACGACTCCGCCGAAGTCCTTGCCGTTGGAGAAGTACCAGTCGGAGACCCGGCCGGCCATCGCGCGGGCGGCCGTGGAGTTGCCGCCCTGGAAGATCTCCGGGTGCGGGCGTTCGGGCGTGTTCAGCGGCTTGGGCTTGAGGGTGAAGTCACGCAACCGGTAGAAGTCCCCGGCGAGTTGGGTGTGGTCCTCGGTCCAGATCTGGCGCAGGGCACGGATGAACTCCTCGGAGCGGCGGTAGCGCTCGTCGTGTTCCAGCCAGGGCTCGCCGAGCGCGGTGAACTCGCCCTTGAACCAGCCGGAGACGACGTTGACCGCGAAGCGGCCGCCCGAGAGGTGGTCGGCGGTGGCGCCGAGTTTGGCGAGGACACCCGGGTGCCAGAGCCCCGGGTGGACGGCGGCGATGACCTTCAGGCGCTGGGTGGCGAGGAGGAGGGCGAGGCTGAAGCTGGTGGACTCGTGCTGGTACTCGGCGCCGTAGCTCGCCATGTAGCGGACCTGGCTGAGCGCGTAGTCGAAGCCGTTGTTCTCCGCCAGGACGGCGAGTTCGCGGTTGTAGTCGTAGCCCCAGTCGGTGCGCTGCTCGATGGCGCTGGTGACGAGTCCTCCGCTGACGTTGGGGACCCAGTAGGCGAATTTGGCGGGCTCTTGGGGCATGCGGAACTCCTGTTGCGGAATTTCGGGCACGCCGAATTCGAAGGGGCGCGGCAGCGCGGTGAATTCAGGCGGCGAGAGAAGAAACGCGGCACCAGAGGTGCGGCGTGCCAGGGATACGGCGGATCCGGGTGCGGATCAGGCCGCTCGGCAACAGGAGGCGCTGGAGACACGCGCGAGGTCGACGTGGCGTCGCCGCGTGAGGTCCAGTCGCATGGTCATGCACTCGATCGTGGCAGGCGGTGCCGAGCACCGTCAAGGAATTACCGACCGGTCTCGTATCGCGGAACACAGGATTTCACGAGCGGGCAACACGGCAGCCCTTGACCGCTCGAACCCCTCGAACTGCTCGAACCGCTCGTGGAATCAACCGCGTTCTCAGTCGTCCTCGGCCGTCGATACCACCACGAGGAACGCGTCCGACTTCAAATCCATGACAACGGTCGCGGACTGGCCCTCGGCGCGGCGCCTCGCGGCGTACTCCTCCGCCGGCCACGATCCGCGAGGAGCTCCGGCAGGGAACCGCTCCAACACCTTCGCGCCCATAGCGGCCGACACCTCCAGTTTCGTTCCTCGTGCTTCACCCGGCTGCTTTCCCACAGTTCGCCTGCCCGCGATCTGCGCCACCATGTGCGCCGACGCGAACGGGCCTGCGCCACAGCCGTCCGGGCCACCACGCCACCTCTCCCAGGTCCCGCACGAGAGCCGGACCAGCAGCGAACGCACCACCAGGGTGTCGAGGAGTACGCCGAAGGCGACGATGAAGGCGATCTGGGCCAGGAAGGCGGGCGGGATCACGCCGAGGGCGGCGAAGGTCGCGGCGAGCACCACGCCGGCCGAGGTGATCACCCCGCCGGTGCCGCCCGGGCCGCGCAGGACGCCTTGGCGCACCCCGTGCCGCAGGGACTCCTCCCGTACCCGGGACATCAGGAAGATGTTGTGGTCGACGCCCAGCGCCACCAGGAAGGCGAAGCCGTACAGCGGTACCGAGGGAGCGCTGCCGGTGAAACCGAGGACGTGCTGGAAGACCAGGGACGAAACACCGCCAGGAAGCGCAGCACGACCGACAGCTCCTCCTCGGTGAACTGCGCGCAGGCCGCGTCCGCCGCCTTCGCGAGCGGGCGGAAGTACGTGCGGGCCGCCGCCCTTGCGTCGGCCGCGTAGTACAGGTGCACCACCCTGCGATCGGCGTTCTCGCGGACCCGGCGGATGTGTCCGGCGCGCTCCAGCCGGTCGACGCAGGCGGTGACGGCGCCCGAGGTCAGCCCCAGATGCTCGCGCAGCCGCTTCGGGGTCATCGGCTGCTCGGCGTCCAGGATCGCCGCCAGGACCTGGACGTCCGTGGCGTGCAGCCCCTGATCACCGGCGAAACCGTGGACCAGTCGGTTGATCTCGCCGTTCATACGGCGCAGCCGCACGGCGAGGGAGTGCAGGTCGGCTCCCTCAGGGGGTACACGGTCAGGTCCCGAGGGGGCGGCTGCGGGCTGCTCCCGGTCGTCTGCCGTGGCACGCGATCACCCTATGGAGCCGCCGCATCCGATGCGGCGGCGTCCACGGAAGTGATCACAGGAGCACATCGACACGAAGGACCCGAGCTGATGAACGCTGACGACGACGGACCGGGCCTGCGCTGCCTGGTGACCGGGGCGACGGGATACATCGGCGGCAGGCTGGTGCCGGAGCTCCTCGACGCAGGACACCGCGTACGCTGCCTCGCCCGCTCACCCGGCAAGCTGCGCGACCATCCCTGGTCCGGGCACGCCGAGGTGGTGAAGGGCGACGTCACGGACGCCGGCTCGGTCGCCGAGGCGATGCGCGGCATCGACGTCGCCTACTACCTGGTGCACGCGCTGGGCACGGGCGACGACTTCGAGGAGACCGACCGCAGGGCGGCGCGGATCTTCGGCGAGGCGGCCCGGGCCGCCGGGGTGCGGCGCATCGTCTACCTCGGCGGCCTGACCCCCTCGGGCGTGCCGGAGCGGGAACTGTCGCCGCACCTGCGCTCACGCTCCGAGGTGGGCCGGATCCTGCTGGACTCGGGCGTGCCCACCACCGTGCTGCGCGCCGCGGTGGTCATCGGTTCGGGCTCGGCGTCCTTCGAGATGCTGCGCTATCTCACCGAACGCCTGCCCGTGATGGTCACCCCCAGCTGGGTGCGCACCCGTCTTCAGCCAGTGGCGGTGCGGGACGTACTGCGCTATCTCGTCGGCAGCGCCGAGATGCCGGCGGACGTCAGCCGCGCCTTCGACGTCGGCGGTCCCGACGTGCTGACGTACCGGGACATGATGCTGCGCTACGCGGCGGCCGCGGGCCTGCCCCGGCGGCTCATCGTCCCGGTGCCCGTGCTGACCCCGAGCCTGTCCAGTCACTGGGTCGGGCTGGTCACCCCGGTCCCCGCGTCCATCGCGCGGCCGCTGGCGGAGTCCCTGCGTCACGAGGTCGTCTGCAACGAGCACGACATCGCGCGGTACGTGCCCGACGCGGACCGCCGGCCGATCGCCTTCGACGAGGCGCTGCGGCTGGCCCTGCAGCGCATCCGCGACGCGAACGTCACCACCCGCTGGTCGTCCGCCTCGGTGCCCGGCGCGCCCAGCGATCCGCTGCCCACCGACCCCGACTGGGCCGGCGGCAGCCTCTACACCGACGAGCGGGAGCTGCCGGTCGACGCCTCGCGCGGGGCGCTGTGGCGGGTGATCGAGGGGATCGGCGGGGAGAACGGCTGGTACTCCTTTCCGCTGGCCTGGGCGGTGCGGGGCCGGCTGGACCGGCTGGTGGGCGGCGTGGGACTGCGCCGCGGCCGGCGGGACGCCGCGCATCTGCGGGCCGGCGACTCGCTCGACTTCTGGCGGGTCGAGGAGATCGAGCCCGGCAGGCTGCTGCGGCTGCGGGCCGAGATGCGGCTGCCGGGCCTCGCCTGGCTGGAGATGTACGCGGAGGACGACTACAGCGGCCGTACCCGCTACCGCCAGCGGGCCCTGTTCCACCCGCACGGGCTGCTGGGCCACGCCTACTGGTGGAGCGTCTCGCTCTTCCACGCCGTCGTGTTCGGCGGCATGGCCCGCAACATCGCGCTCGCCGCGATCCGGAATCCGGCCACGCCGGAAAGGCGGCACGCGGCCGGCGGCTGACCGCCGCATCCGCGGCGTACGCCGGACCGGAAGCACCTCAAGGCCGCCCCTCACCCGCTCCCCCGGAGAATCACCATGAAAGTCTCGGTCGTCCTGTTCACCGCCGACCTGCGTCTGCACGACCATCCCCCGCTGCTGGCCGCGAACGAGGCTGACGAGGTGGTGCCCTTGTTCGTGCGCGACCAGGGCGTCGCGGACGCCGGGTTCGCCGCGCCCAACCGCCTTGCCTTCCTCGCCGATTGCCTGCACGACCTCGACGGCGGGCTGCGCGAGCGGGGCGGCCGGCTGATCGTGCGCTCCGGCGACGTGGTCGACGAGGTGTGCAAGGTGGTCGCCGAGACGGATGCCGACGAGGTGCACATGGCGTCCGACGTCAGCGCCTACGCGCATCGGCGTGAGCAACGGCTGCGCCGGGCCCTGGAGTCGGAGGGACGGCGCCTCCACGTCCACGACACGGTGACCACGGCCGTGGCGCCCGGCGAGGTCACCCCTGCCTCCTCGGACCACTTCGCGGTCTTCACCCCCTACTTCCGGCAGTGGTCCAAGGTGCATCTGCGCGACACGCTCACCGCGCCGCGCACGCTGCACGTCCCCGAGGGTGCCGGCTCGGAGGAACTCCCTTCCCGCTCCGGCATGTCGGGGCTCTCCGAGGGCCTGGCGGCCGGCGGCGAGGCCGAGGGCCGTAAGCGTCTGTCCTCCTGGCTGCGGAGCGGGATCGTCGCGTACGAGGACCGTCACGACGACCTGGCCGGCGACGCCACCTCGCGCTTCTCGCCGCATCTGCACTTCGGCACGCTCTCCCCCGTCGAACTCGTCCACCGGGCGCGCGACGCGGGTGGTCCCGGTGCCGAGGCGTTCGTACGGCAGGTCGCCTGGCGCGACTTCCACCGCCAGGTCCTCGCCGCCCGGCCCGCGGCCTCGTCCTCCGACTACCGCACCCAGCACGACCGTTGGCGCTCCGGGCGCGAGGCCCACGAGGACGTCGAGGCATGGAAGGAGGGCCGCACCGGCTACCCCGTCGTCGACGCGGCGATGCGCCAGCTGAGCCACGAGGGCTGGATGCACAACCGGGGCCGCCTGCTGACCGCGAGCTTCCTGACCAAGACCCTGTACGTCGACTGGCGTGTGGGCGCCCGCCACTTCCTGGAGCTCCTGGTCGACGGCGACGTCGCCAACAACCAGATGAACTGGCAGTGGATGGCGGGCACCGGAACCGACAGCCGTCCCAACCGGGTCCTCAACCCCGTGACCCAGGCCAGGCGTTACGACCCGGACGGCGCGTACGTCCGCCGCTGGGTGCCCGAACTCGCCGGGATCGACGGCCCGTCGGTCCACGAGCCGTGGAAGCTGCAAGGGCTGGACCGCGCGGGACTCGGCGACTACCCCGACCCGGTCATCGAACTCTCCGAGGGCCTCGCCCGGTTCAAGCACGCCCGCGGCCGGGACTGAGGAGCCCCCACCTGGCCACCCCCCACTGGCTGTTCGGCGACCAGCTCGGCCCACACTTCCTGGCACCGGGCGACGGCGGTCCCGGCCGCGGCACACCGGTCGTGATGATCGAGGGCCGGTGTGTCTCTTGACGCCTGCGCTTCCACGCTGGCTACCGGTCCTTCCCGCACCGCGACCGCAGCCGCCTGGAGGGCAACCCCCGCATGACCCGGGCGGTCCGCGGCCTGGACCGTCTCACCGACGTCGACGAACTGCTCCGCGATGAGAAGGAGCGGCGCGACGGCCCGCCGCGCCCTGCCGGCCGGCTAGCGCCGCAGGTCCCGCAGCACCTCGCGCGCGGCCCGCGCCCCGGAGGCCAGCGCCCCCTGGACCGAGCCGGTGGCGCGGTGGTCGCCGCACACGTATCGGCCCGGGGTCACGCGGGTGGTGCGGGTGAGCATCTGTGGAGGCGGCATGGCGGGCAGTGCCTCCGGGATCGTACGGGTGGTCAGGAGGTCCCAGCCCGCCGTGTCGGTGTCGTACACCTCCGCCATCGCCTCGCGGACGGCCGCCTCCTGCTCCTCGGCGCCGGTGCCGAGGACCGAGGTCGCCGGGCGGGGTCCCGCCTGCTCAGCGGCCGGGCACCGACCATGGCTCCTGGGGCAGCGGGCTGCCGGTCTCCAGGAGCGACTTGAGGTTCGACAGGACCGCCGGCCAGCCGCCGGAGACGTCGGAGAGCTCGCCCTCGTCCTTGAGGTCCTCGTGGGTCACGGTGAGGCGGACGATGTCCTCGTGGGGCCGGATGTCGAAGGTGACGCGGGAGTACCGGTCCTCCTTCCCCTCGTCCTCCGGCGCGGCCCAGGTGGTGACGAGCCGGGTCGGGCGCTCGCTCTCGACGACCTTGCCGACCACGTCGGCGATGCCGGAGCCGTCCGTGCGGACGTGCTCCCAGCGGGACCCCGGCCGCCAGTCCGAGACGTTGCTGTGGCCCCAGTAGGCGGCGGTCAGGTCGGCGTCGGTGAGGGCGTCCCAGACCTTCTCGGGTGTGCTGTGGATGTAGGTGACGTAGACGAATGCGGGCTTGTCGGCCATGGCTTCCTCTGCTTGTCGTTTCACGGCGCTCAGCGCGCTCAGGCGCGGTCGCTCGAACTTGTCGATCCACCGCTCCTGCATCTCGTGGAGCGGGACCGGATTGAGGTAGTGCAGCTTCTCCCGCCCCCGCCGCACCGTGCTGACCAGGTTGGCGGCCTCCAGGACGGCGAGGTGCTGGGTCACGGACTGACGGGTCATGTCGATGCGTTCGCACAGCTCGCCCAAGGTCTGGCCGTTGCTCTCGTGCAGTCGGTCCAGCAGCCGTCTGCGCGTGTCGTCGGCCAGCGCCTTGAAGACCGTGTCCATCTCCGAGTCATTCTCTGATCGCACACTCAAAGTTATGCAGGCAATTACTTGCATGTCAAGGGACGACAGCTCCTGACCGACACGCCGGACAGCTCGGCTCCGTCGAGCGCGCCGCGACGGGCTGACTCCCGTACGGAAGCGACGGCGCGTGCTCAGCTCACGAACGAGATCCACGCGTCCGGCGGCAGGTCGGGCCGGTCCGGTACCGGCCGGGCCTCCTCCGACCAGGCATGCGGGGCGAGTTGGGCGGCGGCGTGGCGCCAGAAGCGCACGGCGGGCTCGTTGTCGTACTGGAAGGCGACCTCCCACGGACCGGGATGCCGGAGCACGACATTGCGCACCGCGCCGACGCCGATGCCCTCGCGACGTGCGCCGCGTACCACGAAGAAGCTGTTCAGTCCCGTGTCGGCCCGTGGAGACCGCGGACGAAGGCGAAGCCGACGGGCCGGTCCGCGCGGAGGAAGAGGTACGGCGCCCAACCGGGCTCCGTGAACGCCGAGTCGACCCGCTCGCTGCGGAACGTCCCGTCGGGGCCCGGCAGTACGCCTGCGAAACCGGAGAGATCGTGGCGGAACATCAGCCACAACCGCTCGACGGTGGGCCGGTCCTGGACGGTCGCGGGACGGACGGACTGGTCGGACATGGGGCTCCCCTGCGAGTGAATCGATCGGTTCCCGGCCGGCCCCCGGGCATGAGAGGAGCCCCTCCGGGCGGACGCGAGTCCGGCCGGAGAGGCTTCACGGATGACGGAACCCTGGCGCAGGTACGGCAGTTACGGCGGGTGGATCACGCCTCCGCAGGTGACGCGTCCGGCTCCGCCGGCACCAGATACTCCTCCGTGATCTCCTTCGGGCCGAACGGCCACACCTTCTCGAAGCGCGCCCAGAGCACGAAGGCCACGCAGCCCAGGGCCAGCCAGGCCAGCGACCACTCGATGGGATGGCGGCCCGGCGAATTCTTGTCCGCGTAGCCGTAGATCACGCACCAGCCGACGAAGGCGATGATGCTCGGTATCGGGTAGAGCCACATCTTGTACGGCCGCCGCAGCGTCGGCTGCCGCCTGCGCAGCACCGTCAGCGCGATGATCTGGGCCAGCGCCTGGACGATCACCATCACCGTCGTCAGCAGCTGGATGAGCGTCGCGAGGTCCGTGTGCCGGCCGATCAGGAAGCCCGCGGCCGTGATCACGCCCATGGTCGCGAGACCCAGCATCGGGAAGCGGTGCCGTGGATGCAGCTTGGCGTAGGGCCGGAAGAAGACCCGTTCCCGCGCCGCGTCGTAGGGCACGCGCGAACCGCCAAGCAGTCCGGTGAAGACCGAGGCGAACGCGGTGATCAGGATGAGGACGGTGACCGTGTCGGCGGCGCCCTTGCCCCAGGTCTCCTCCAGCACGGCGGAGGCCACCGACGTGGACGCGATGTCCTTCGCGTCGGTCATACGGTGCCAGTCGATCACGCCGAGCGTGCCGATCTGGAGCAGCAGGTAGATCGCCATGATGCCGAGGATGGAGAAGATGATCGACCGCGGCAGCACGCGGCCGGGGTCCTTGATCTCGGCGCCCATGTAGGCCGTCGTGTTGTAGCCGAGGTAGTCGTAGATGCCGATGGTCAGGCCGCCCGCGAAGCCGATCCAGAAGTGGTTGCTGCCCAGGTCGAAGGCGTGCGCGGGGTAGGTGAAGGCGAGGTGGGAGCTGAAGTCCGAGGCCGCGGCGATGATGACCAGCAGCACGGACGTGATCATGACCGCCCACAGCACGGCGGTGAGCCGGGCGATGTGCTCGATCCCCCGCCACAGCATGAGGATGACCAGCGCGATCATGCCGAGACCGATCAGGTCGCCGGAGGTCTGGCCCAGGTCGGGGGCGAGATAGCCGAGGTACTGGACGAAGCCCACCACGCCGGTCGACATGATCAGCGGGATGAACAGCATCGCCGTCCAGACGAACAGGAACGGCATCAGCCGGCCGGTGCGGTACTGGAAGGCCTGGCGCAGATAGACGTAACTGCCGCCGGAGCCGGGCATCGCCGCGCCCAGCTCGGCCCACACGAGTCCGTCGGCGAGAGCGAGGATCGCGCCGGCGACGAACCCGATCACCGCCTGCGGACCGCCGAACGCGGCCACCATCAGCGGGATCGTGACGAACGGGCCGATGCCGCACATCTGGCTCATGTTGATGGTGGTGGCCTGGAAGAGGCCGACGCGACGGACGAAGCCACCGTTGGGTGGCGGGCTACCGGACATGAGGTCTCCTGAGGCACCGGGCGCTGGGCTGCCGAAGGCTCGCCCGGCAAGGCTGTTGGCCGATAAAGTTAAGGAGCCTTACTAGACACGTCAAGAGGTCCCCGCCGATACGTGAGAATGGTGCGATGCCCGCCAGTGACGCAGTGGACCAGCAGGAACGGCCCTGGAACCGCCGACGGCTGCGCAGCACCAACGAGCGTCTGCTGCTCGACCGGCTGCGCACCGGCGGTGCGGCGTCGCGCGCCCAACTGGCCCGCGAGACCGGCCTGTCCAAGCCGACGGTCTCCAGCGCGCTCGCAGCCCTGGAGGCCGCGGGCCTGGTCCACGAGGTCGGCACGCTCGCGCCCGAGCGCGGCCGCACGGCGGTCCTGTACGCGCCGGACCCGGCGGCCGGACACGTCCTCGGCATCGACGTGGGCCGCAGCTGGCTGCGGGTGGCCGTCGCCGACCTGGACGGCGCCGTGGTCGCCCGCTCCGACGTGCGCAACCGGGCCCGCAGTTCGGCCGCGATGGCGGAGCTGGTGGTGGCCACGTCACGCCAGGTGGTCGCCGGCTCCGGTGTCGCCCCGGACGAGGTGGTGCACGCCGTGGTGGGCACGCCGGGCGTCTACGACGACAAGCAGCGCCGGGTGCGCTACGCGATGCATCTGCCGGGCTGGGGGCGGGCCGGGCTGTTCGACCGCATGCGCGAGGAGCTGGGCGTTCCGCTGGAGGTGCACAACGACGCCAATCTGGCGGCGCTCGGCGAGTACACCTACGGCATCGGCGCGGGCAGCCGGCTGTTCGCGTACATCCTGATCGGTACCGGTCTCGGCATGGGCGTGGTCAGCGAGGGGCGGGTGTTCACCGGCGCGCACGGGCTGGCCGGCGAGATCGGGTTCCTGCCGTGGCCGGGCCGGCAGAAGCCGGACCGGCTGGAGGACGCCGTGTCGGGGGTGGCCGTGGTGGAGGCGGCGCGCCGGTTCGGCATGAACGGACAGCTCACCGCGAAGGCCGTGTTCGACGCGGCCCGGCAGGGCAATGACGCCGCGGTCAAGGCGGTGCAGCTGGAGGGCGAGCGCATCGCGCACACCGTGGCGGCCGCCGCGGCCGTGCTCGACCCCGATCTCGTGGTGCTCGGCGGCGGGGTGGGCCACAGCGTGGATCTGCTGCTGCACCCGGTGCGCGAGAACCTGCGGGCGCTCACTCCCCTGCGGACCAAAGTGGTGCCCAGCCGGCTCGGCGAGGACGCGGTGCTGCTGGGCGCCGTGGCCACGGCGCTCGGGACCGCGCGGGACGTGGTGTTCGAGCGCCGGCCGGCCCCGTCCTGATCAATTCCCGCACGGGGCGCGGTGATTGACACCGCTCACGCGGGCGCCCTAGCGTGAACCCACCATTAGTAAAGTTTCCTAACTTTACGAAGGGGTTGGAGACTCCGTGAACGGACACCGTCTCGCCACGGCCGCCGCGCTCCTGGGACTGCTCGGTGCGCTGACGACCAGCGCCTGGGCCGACCCGCACGGCCGCCGGCCTCCCGCGCCGCCGGGCCGGCACACCACGGTCTCCTCCGTGCCGGGCAGCACGACCGCCCTGACCGGCTACGCCGTCCAGTCGACCGCCAAGGTCTCCGACCCGGCGGCCGACGTCTCCTCCCCCGGCTACCCGGCGACCGGCTGGTACCCGGCGGGCCCCCGCTCCACCGTCCTCGCGGCGCTGCTGGCGAACGGCGTGTACGCCGACCCCTTCCACTCGACCGACCAGCAGAAGATCCCCAAGGCCGACTTCCAGGTCCCCTGGTGGTACCGCTCCGACTTCACGGTCACCGACACCTCCGAGCGCACCTACCTCGACTTCAGCGGGGTGATCTCGGCGGCCGACGTCTACGTCGACGGCAAGCAGGTCGCCACCACGAAGGACATCACCGGCGCCTACACCCACCACGAGCTGGACGTGACCTCGCTGGTCCGCCCGGGCACGAACACGGTCGCCTTCCGTATCCGGCCCAACGACCCGGACAAGAACCTCACCATGGGCTGGATCGACTGGCTCCAGCCGCCGCCCGACGAGAACATGGGCATCGTCCGGGACGTCCTCGTCCGCCGCGGCGGCCCGGTCGCCCTTCGCGACGCGCACGTCGTGACCGAGCTGGACGTGCCCTCGCTCGCCTCGGCCGACCTGACGGTGAAGGCCGAGGCCCGCAACGACTCCGGTGCCCCGGCGACCACCGTCGTCTCGGGCAGCATCGGACCGACGACGTTCGAGAAGTCGGTCACGCTCGCCGCGCACGAGACCAAGGCCGTCACCTTCACCCCGTCCGACGTCTCCGGCCTCCATCTGGCCTCGCCGAAGGTCTGGTGGCCGGCCGGCATGGGCGGGCAGCCCCTCTACGACCTGAACCTGACCGCGTCCGTCTCCGGCATCGTGTCGGACACGGCGCACGAGAGCTTCGGCGTACGCGACGTGCGGGCGCCGCTGAACTCCGACGGTGCCCGGCAGTACCGCATCAACGGCCGCAAGCTGCTGATCAAGGGCGGCGGCTGGTCGCCGGACGAGTTCCTGCGCTGGGACAGGACGTATGTCGAGGACCGCCTGAAGTACGCCCTCGACCTCGGCCTGAACACCATCCGCCTGGAAGGGCATCTGGAACCGGACGAGTTCTTCGACCTGGCCGACCGCTACGGCATCCTCACGCTGCCCGGCTGGGAGTGCTGCGACAAGTGGGAGGGGCAGGTCAACGGCGGTGAGTCCGGCGACAAGTGGACGGACGCCGACTACCCGGTCGCGAAGGCGTCGATGGCTGCCGAGGCGGCCCGGCTGCGGGACCACCCGAGCGTGATCTCCTTCCTCATCGGCAGCGACTTCGCACCCGACGCGACCATCGAGAAGAACTACCTCGACGCCTTGAAGGCCGCCGACTGGCCGACCCCGGTCGTGGCCGCCGCGTCCGACAACTCCTCGCCGCAGTCCGGCAGTTCGGGCATGAAGATGACCGGTCCGTACGACTGGATCCCACCGGGCTACTGGTACTTCAAGCGCGAGGGCGGCGCCACGGGCTTCAACTCCGAGACCAGCGCGGGCCCCGACGTCCCCACCCTCGACACCCTGCGCCGCATGATGAGCCCGGCGGAACTCGACACCCTCTGGAAGGACCCGAACGCCAAGCAGTACCACCGCTCGCCGTCGTCGACCTTCGGCACGCTCAAGCTCTACGACGACGCCCTCACCGGCCGCTACGGCGCCCCGACCAGCCTGGCCGACTACGTGCGCAAGGCGCAGCTGGCCCAGTACGAGAACGTCCGCGCCCAGTTCGAGGCGTACGGGCGCAACGCCACCGACGCCTCGAAGCCCTCGACCGGGGTCGTCTACTGGATGTTCAACAGTGGCTGGACCTCGCTGCACTGGCAGCTGATGGACCGCTATCTCGACCAGGGCGGCGCCTACTTCGGGGCGAAGAAGGCCAACGAGCCGCTGCATGTGCAGTACTCGTACGACGACCGCTCCGTTGTCGTGACCGACAACCGGCACGAGCCCGCCTCCGGACTCACCGCCCGGGCCACGGTGTTCACCCCCGACGGCACCCAGAAGTACGACAGGACCGTGACGGGTGTGAGCGTGCGGGGCGACGGCGCGCACACCACCGCGCTGACGCTGCCCGCCTCGATCAGCGGCCTCCCGGCGACCTATCTGGTGCGCCTGACGCTGACGGACGCCGCCGGCAAGGAGATCGACCGGAACGTCTACTGGCTCTCCACGAAACCGGACACCCTCGACTGGGCGCACACCGACTGGTACTACACGCCGACGACGAGCTACGCCGATCTGAAGGGGCTGAGTTCCATGGCGCAGGTGCCGGTCTCGGCGACGGCGTCGACGTCGACGGTGGGCGATACGGCGACCACGACCGTGACGCTCCGCAACACCGGGAGCGGGAAGACTCCTTCGCTGCTCACGGACGTCCATCTCGTGGACACCCAGGGCCGGCCCGTGCTTCCGGTGCGCTGGTCGGACGACGAGGTGAGCCTGTGGCCGGGCGAGTCGGTGACGCTGACGGGCACCTACCGGACGGCGGACCTGCACGGCTCGGCGCCGCGGGTGCGGGTGTCCGGCTGGAACACGGCCGCGCGGACGGTGCCGGGGGAATGAGCCTGTGGGGCCCGGCGCGAACCGGGCCCCACAGGTGTCAACCGACGTTCAGAGCCGTGTCGTCGACGACGAACGACGTCTGGAGGGTGGAGCCCTCGGTGCCGGTGAACTTCAGGGTGACGGTCTGGCCGGCGTAACCGGCCAGGCTGAAGCTGCGCTGGGTGTAGCCGCCGGCGGCGTTGAGGTTGGAGTAGGTGGCCAGGGTGCTCAGCACGGTGCCGGAGCTGTTGACGACCTGCACCTTCAGGGTGTCGTAGGCCGTGCTGGTGGTGGTCTCCGCCGTGTCGATGTGGAGGTAGAAGCTCAATGCGGCGGTGGTGCAGGCGGACGGGATGGTCACCGGCTGGGAGAGGGTGTCGGTGGTGGCCTTCCCGTAGCCGTCGAGCCAGGCGTAGTGCGAGCCCGAACGGGCCGACTCACCGGTGGAGTTGGTGATGACGCCGCTGGAGGCGCTCCAGGTGGCGCTGCCCGACTCGAAGCCGCTGTTGCCGAGCAGCTGGGCGGCCGTGCAGGTGCCGCCGCCACCGCCGCCTCCCCCTCCGCTCGTGCCGTCGCCCGCGAGCCAGGCGGTGGCGTTGAGGGCGAGGGCGGCGTTGGTGGCGCCGGTGTCGTTCCAGCCGTCGTAGAGCGTGTTGCCGGACTGGCCCGTGCCGTCGTCGATGGGCGAGCTGTCGCCCCAGAAGGCGACGCGGCCGCTGCCGAAGGTGCTGGTGAGGAAGAACGCGCCGGTGTTCCCGGAGTAACCGCTGCGGTACACCAGGCCCTTGACGGAGGAGTTGTCGGACGGCTTGAGGGTGGCCGTCGTACCGTCGGCGATCAGGCTCTTGGTGACGGTGCCGAAGGAGCCGTGCAGGACGGGGTCGCCGCTGTCGCTGATCGCGGCCGGGTAGCCGGAGCTGACGTCCAGCGTGTCGATGGAGAAGCCGAACGGGTCGGTGGAGTCGACGCTGTTGTTGCTCATCAAGTCGTTGAGGATCTCGACCGCGTCCTCACCGTCGTTGTTGCGGTCGGCGCCGGTGTGGTCGGAGATCATGAACAGTCCGCCGCCGTTCTTGACGAAGTTCATGATCGCCGTCTTCTCGGCGGTGGTGAAGAGGGTGTTGGGCTCCGGGAGCACCAGCGTGTCGAAGTTCGACAGGTCGGTGGACGAGGAACCGCCGTAGGTCAGGGCGCTGGTGGCGGTCTTGAGGCTGTAGTCGCCCGTCTTCTGCAGGGCGACGCCCCAGGACGACAGCGCGCCGGTCCAGTCCGTCTCGGCGGACGGGGAGGAGTCCTGTCCGAGCGGGTCGGGCTTGCTGGTGGAGATGATCCAGTCGGCGTTGCCGGCCTCTTCGGCGTGGCCGTCGTCGAACAGGATCCGGTGGGGGGTGGCCGCGTGGGCCGGGGCGGCCGTGACCGCGGCCTGGGCGGCGACACCCGCGGCGACCAGGCCCAACGCGGCCAGGGCGGTGGTGAGTCTGTGGCGGGATCGGGCGAGTCCGAGCATCCGGCGTACCTCCGTGTGGGGTTGGGGAAGAGCGGGGGCCGTGCCGTGCGAAGCCGGACCTACGCGCGTAGAGACAGCATGTCTGCGCGCGTAGATGTTCAGCCGTACGGCTGCGGTGCGGCGGAACGGTTGAACCGTACATGGCATGAGTGGGCCTGAACAGGCGTCACCTGCCCCACCGGCCGGAGATTGACCGGGCGTTGACCCCTGGTTGAACCCCGAGGTTGAAACCGAACGGACTGTCCGCGCCCCCAGCGGGCATCTGCATAGTGCGGGGGCCTTGACAAAGAGGGGCGGAGATGGAGATCTCAGGCATCATCAGTGCGATCGTGATCGGCATCGTCATCGGTGTGCTGGGCCGGCTCGTCGTCCCGGGACGGCAGCACATCGGCATTCTGCTGACGATCCTCGTCGGTATCGTGGCCGCGCTGATCGGATCGGCGCTCGCCAACGCGTTCGGCGTGGCCGACACCAAGGGCATCGACTGGATCGAGTGGCTCATCCAGATCGGCCTCGCCGCGCTCGGCGTCGCCGCACTGGACCGCTCGAGGGCACATCGCTGACAACACGGCAACCCTCACGGCAACTCCGCTGCCTTACCAGCGGTTTCGGCCGGGCGGGGCGCGAGAGCGCCTGGTACGACCCCGTCGGGTGACGGCTGGCGGGAGAGCCCGGCAAATGGACCCGCCGACCCGGCTTCCCCCAGCGGTCGGCGGGTCCACTGTGCCGTCAACGCCGGGCCGCCAGGGCTGCGAGACCCTCGCGGCAGGAGCCGTAGCGCGGCGTCCAGCCCAGTTCCCGCTCGGCCTTCGCCGACGACACCCGCATGCGCGACGTCAGGATCGTGTGCACGTACGGCATCGGACGGGTGAGCCACAGGGGCACTGTCACGGGCTTCGGCACCCCGAACTCCTGGGCGACGCACAGGACATGGGCCCGGAATCCGTACGGGGTCCGGTCCGTGATGTTGTACGCCTGGCCGGGCCGGCCACGTTCCACCGCGGCGGCCGTAGCCCTCCCCGCGTCGGTGAGTTCGGTCCACGGGAGGACCCGGCCGTGGTCGCCGGGGAGGGGCAGCTGCCGCTTGCGCAGCATGGGCAGGATCGCGTCGGTGCCGCCGGGGCCGTAGAACAGGCCGAAGCGGAGTGCGATGCCCTCCAACCCGGCGGCCTCGAAGGTCAGTTGCTCCTTGGTGCGCATGCCCTCGATGTGCTTCTCCAGCTCGGCCGTGGTGCCGCGGGGGCCGTAGGCGTCCTCCTCGGTGAGCACGTGGTCGCCGAAGTCGCCGTAGCCGTAGCCGAAGACCATCGACTCCGACACGAAGCGACGGGCGCCGGTGGCGCGGGCGGCCTCGATCAGGTGGGCTGTGCCCTCGACACGCAGCGCATCGGTGCCGTGCATGTCGCGGTGGCGCATGGGTGGCTTGCGCAGGGCGGTCGCGGCGTGGATGACGGTGTCGAAGTGCTGTCCGTCGACTGCCCTCAGCAGGGCGTCGCGGTCCATGAGGTCGGCCCGGACGCCGTTGGCCGCGCCCCGGCCGAGGCCGGTGACCTTGTGGCCGGCTTCGGTCAGGGCGCGGGTGATGTGCCCCCCGAGGACGCCGCTCGCGCCGGCGAGGAGGATGCTCTGGTTGCTCTGGTTCGTCGTCATGACCCTGCGACGGATCGGGCGGCTTCGGATGTGACATCCGGGCGCGGGTGACGGCTGTCACCTCTGCGCGAGCCACTCCCCGTACCAGGCCAGGGTGTCGTCCAGGGTCCGGCCCAGCGGCGTCGGTGCCACGCCGAAGGTCCGCTCGAACGCCGAGGAGTCCATGGTCTGGGGTTCGGTGTGCTGATAGAACATCTCCGCGTACTCGGCCATGAACTGCTCGTCGAACGGGCCCACGGGCTTGGGCTCCGCCAGGACAGGCGACGTTCAGGGGCTTGCCGACCCGCTCCTCGATCATCCGGTGGATCTCTCGGGTGCTGACGGTCGCCGCCGTCGGCAGGTGCCAGACGCGGCCGTCACCCTCCGGGCGCTCGCCGAGCGTGGCCAGACCGGCGGCCACGTCCTCGATGTTGGTGTAGCTGTGCGGCAGGTCTATGTCGCCGAAGCCCAGCACCTCGCCGCCGGTGAGGGCACCGGGGAACACGGTCGCTCCGAGGGTGGAGTTGAGCACGCCGGGGCCGACGAAGTCGGCGGAGCGCCCGAGGGCGACCCGAGCGCGGCCCTCGCGGTGGGCCGCGAGGTACTTCTCGTCGAGGTCGGCGCGCATCCGGCCCTTGCGGCTGGTCGCCTTCCACGGGGAGTCCTCCGTCATGACCGCTCCCCCGGTCTCGCCGTACGGGTACAGGGTGTCGAGCACCACCAGGCGGGCACCGACGGCCTCGACCGCACCGAGAACCGCCTCCTGGATCCGGGGCATCACCTCGACCTGGAGGTGATAGCCGACGTTGACGCAGTGGTACACGACGTCGGCGCCCGCGACGGCGGCGCGGGCGCCTTCCGCCGTGCTGACGTCGGCGGCGAACCGCTCGATGCCGGCCAGATCCGGCCCGTCGGCCTTGCGGTCGACCAGGCGCACGGAGTGACCCCTGCGCACCAGCTCCTTGGCGAGGGCGGTGCCGGCGGGGCCCGAGCCGAGGACGGTGTGCCGGGCGGAGGTGTGTGCGGTGGTGCCGGTCATGATGGACTCCCCTGATTCGTTACGATGCCTCGCTTCTGTTAGAGACAGTAACTCTTTCGATGAGGGCTAGCAAGCGCTGGGTATCCGATCCATCGTTAAGGTGTGTCACCAGAACCGGAGAGGAGGCCGTCCGTGGCCGGCACCGCACAGAGCCCCAGGGCGCGCTACCGCGAGCAGACGCGCGCGGAGATCAAGGACATCGCGCTGCGGCAGCTCGCCGAGGGCGGTACGGCGGCCGTCGCGCTGACCCGGATCGCCAAGGAGGTCGGACTGTCCGGACCGGCGCTCTACCGCTACTTCGACAGCCGCGACGCCCTGCTCACGGACCTGATCCGCGACGCCTACGCCGACCTGGCGACAGCGGTTACGGCCGCCGCGGACGGACTCCCCCAGGACACGTCACCGAGGGCCAGGGCGCAGGCACTTGGGGGCGCCTGCCGGGAGTGGGCCGTCGCCCAGCCGCACCGCTACCTGCTCATCGAGGGCACACCGGTACCGGGGTACACCGCGCCCCCCGACACGCTGGACAGCGCGCGGGCGGTGCTCGGGCCGTTCCTCGCCGTGTTCGAGAGCGCCGAGCCGTCGGCGGCGCTGCGGCCCGTGGTCGGCCAGATGACGGCGTGGGCGAAGACGGACGCGGCCGTGGCGCAGTGGGCGCAGGGGTCCGGCGAATCGGCGGGAGCCGCACTGGCCGGCGCCGTGCTCGCCTGGTCCCAGATGCACGGGGCGATCGGCCTGGAGGTGTCGGGCCAGTTCGAGGGGATGGGCCACGACGGCGGCACGCTGCTCAGAGCGCAGATCGACATGCTGGCGGACGCGCTCGGCCTGGACTGAGCCGCCCCCGGGGCGAGGGCCGCCCGCTACGCCCCGTACACGTACGGCGTCGTCGTACTGAGCGCCTCGAAGCCCAGGCGCTCCAGGATCGGGCGGCTCCGGCCGGAGGCGTCGACCTGGAGGTAGCGGTAGCCGCGGTCGAGTGCGGCGCGGGCGCGGTGGGCGACCAGGGCTCGGTAGATGCCGCGGCCGCGCCAGGGCTCGTCGGTGCCGCCGCCCCAGAGGCCGGCGAAGCGGGTGCCCGGCACGAGTTCCATGCGGGCCGCGCTCACGGGCACGTCGCCGGCCAGGGCGACGGTGGCGACGATCGTGTCCGGCTCCCGGGTGAGGCGGGCGAGCAGCTGCTCGCGCATCCGGGAGCCGTCGGTGCCGAACGCCTTCTCGTGCGCCTCCGCCACCAGGTCCACGCCCGCCGCGTCGATGACCGGCGCGAAGCGGATGCCCTCGGGCGGCTCGGCGTCGAGGTCGAGGTCCGCGACCTCGGCGATCATCAGCGTCTCCTCGGGCTCGGGCACGAAACCGGCGGCCCGGAGGCGCTGCCCCAGGTCCACGGGGCGGTCGTGCCCGTACAGCTTCCACTCGAACTCGCGGCCCGGACCGGAGAAGTACGCGATCTGCTCGGCGATCGCCGCGTCCGCGTCCGTCTCGTCCAGGCCGGACCAGACGACGCCGTTCCAGCCGTGCGCGGAGGAGACCTGGCGGACCACGTTCCCGGTCCGTTCGACGCGCGCGCCGGGGCCGTCGGGCTGCGCGCCTTCGCGCATGTCCCGGTCGAAGAGGGCGAGCACCGCGGCATGATCCATGCCTCACTCCAGCATCCGGAGGAGAGAGGGGCAAAAGGTTTTACGTGCCGCGTTCCGAGACGGACGGAAGGTCCCGTCGGGTGGCCAGCGGGAGCTTCCATCCGCCTCGGGGGAGGCGACGCAGGTCAGCGCGTGGACCGCCGCCTGATGCCCCGGTGAAGGGCCGCCCCACCGAGGATCAGGGCGGCGCTCGCCGCGGCCGCGGGCAGCGTCTGGTCGCTGCCGGTGTGCGCGAGAGTGACCTCTGCCTCCGGAGGAGCGGCGTGCTGGGCGGTCACCGGCCGCGGATGCGCCTTGACCGGGGTGCTGGGCGTCGGCGCCGGCTCGGTGCAGTGGTGGTGGCCCGAGGTGTTGGTGGAGCGGTTGCCGGTGGCCGCGTTGCCCACGCCGACCACGTTCGCGGTGTTCCCGCTGACGTTCACCGGGACGTGCACCGGCAGCTGGACGGTGTTGCCGGAGAGCACACCCGGCGAATCCTTTCCGCCGCCCTCCGCCGTGCTGCCGCCCGCCGTGGAGCCGTCCGCCGCGTGCCTGCCGCCCGCACTCCTGTTGGTGCAGCTGTTGCCCGCGGCCGGGTTGAGGAGCCCCACCACGTTCACGGTGTTCCCGCACACGTTCACCGGGACGTGCACCGGCAGCTGGACGGTGTTGCCGGAGATCACCCCGGGCGAGTCGGCGGCGGCACCGTCCGCGGAGGCCCCGCCGGCCGCGTAGGCCGAACTCACCGAACCCGCCAGAGCCATCGCGCCCGAGGCGGCGGCGACGGCGATCACACCGTTTCGGGTAACCCTTCTCATAGGTTCCCTGCCTTCCAGACATGGTCGCGGGCACGTACCCCGCGCCGGAGAAGCGGGCGTTGCCCGCACGGGTTAAAACGCGGGCGAACCATCCGGGTTATGGCTTATCGGTCTTTCACCCCATCGAGCGGCACGGTTATCGAACTAGCAGCAAAACTGCCCTACGTGCACGGACGGGTGCACAGGGTAGGGCACCTCGTGCCCTCCCGCTGGCCCGGAGGCGGGCCCCGCGACGGCCGCTTATCGTGATCGAGGGCGCTGCTGACCCGGTCCCCGGCGGGCGTCCCTGGAGGCATTCATGCTGGCCAAGTCGTCTACGCGGCCCGCTGTCGTCCGGCGCTGCGCCGCCACCGGAGCCACGGCTCTGGCCCTGGTCGGCGCGGGCCTGCCCGCGGCCGCCTCGAACGGCACCGGCCCCGACCTGACGCGCTTCTACGGGCAGAAGGTCACCTGGTCGACATGCGAGGGCGAGGACATGCCCAAGGACCTTCAGTGCGGCAAGGTCACCGTCCCCCTCGACTACGACCGGCCCACGTCCGGCACGCTCGACCTGGCCCTCGACCGCTACCGTTCGACAGGCAGGAAGCGCGGCTCGGTGGTGCTGAACTTCGGCGGCCCCGGCGCGGCGGGCGTGAGCGAACTCGCCGCAGGCGGCGACGACTTCATGGGCCTCACCAACAACTACGACGTGGTGTCCTTCGACCCGCGCGGGGTGGGCAGGTCCTCGCCGGTCAGCTGCGGGGACGGCACGTCCGGCACGTCGTCCGCGACCGACGAGAGCACGGAGACCAGCGATCCCAGGGCCCTGCTCACGCAGTTGAAGAAGGCGGCCGACGAGTGCGCGAAGCACTCGGGGCCGGTGCTCCCCCACATCGGCACGGTGAACTCCGCGCGCGACATGGACGTGATCCGCGCGGCGCTGGGCGACAAGAAGCTCAACTACCTGGGTTTCTCGTACGGAACCCGGCTCGGCGCCGTCTACGCGGCCCAGTTCCCGAAGAAGGTGGGCCGGCTGGTCCTGGACGGGGTGGACACGCTGACCGAACCGATGTCCCAGCAGGGGGTCGCGGGCGCCGAGGGTCAGCAGACGGCGCTGGACGACTTCGTCGACTGGTGCGCCGAGGACATCGCCTGTCCGTTCGGGCAGGACGCGCGCGCCGCCCGGGAACAGGTCGTCCATCTCATCCACTCGCTCGACCAGGACCCGGTGCCGACGGACTTCGGCCAGGAGTTCACCGGGCAGGACCTCGTCGGCGCCATCAGCCAGGCGCTCTACAGCAAGCAGTTGTGGCCCTCGCTGGAGCGGGCGATCGCCGAACTCGTCGAGGACGGCGACACCCGCGGGGTCATGGGCTTCGAGACCGGCGGTGCCGGCCTGCCCGTCCGGCAGCACAGGAACGGCGGTCTGGTCGACGAGAACGACGTGCCGCTCGACAACCTGCCGGCGGCTCTGATGGCGATCAACTGCGCGGACGATCCCGACCGCCCCAGCGCCGGCCGGATCGTCGGCGAACTCGGCAAGCTGCGCGCCGAGTACGATCAGGCCTCACCGGTCTTCGGCCGCTACCGCCTCACCGAACTCCTGATGTGCTACGGCCGCCCCAAGGGCACCGACTACATCCGCAAGGACGTGCGGGACGTGCACACCCCGAAGATGCTGCTCGTCGGCACCCGCGGCGACCCGGCGACGCCGTACCGGTGGACCGTGGAGACCGCGAAGCGGCTCGGCTCCTCCGCCGTGGTGCTCGACAACAAGGGCGAAGGACACACCGGTTACGCCTCCTCCAAGTGCGTGCACGAGAAGGTCGACTCCTTCCTGCTCTACGGAACCCTGCCGCCGACCGGCAGTTCGTGCGGGCCGGAGGACGAGGATCAGTGACGCCGGGGCGTCTCACATCTCCCAGAAGGCGAGTTGGTGCAGCGCCCCCGCCGTCCGTACGAACCCGTCGTCCCCGAGCAGCTCCCGCAGCTCCGCGTTGAAGCGATCGACCTCCGGTTGCGCGGCACGCAGGGCGGCAGCTCCCACTTCGGTCAACTCCAGCACGACGGCCCGGTGTTCACGGGGATGGGGCTGCTTCAGCAGCAGGTCCGCCGCGGTGAGCCGGCCGACGAGGGCGGTGACGGCGGATTCCCTGAGGCCGAGGGTGCGGGCGAGCTCCTGCTGGGTGATCCCGGGCCGGTCCTGTACGGCGAACAGCGCGCCGAGCTGGGCGGTGGTCACCCCGGCGGCGGCCAGGCAGCGTCGGTCGACCGTGGTGCGCAGCCGGTGCGCCGCCCGCTGGAGCAGGAAGAAGAGACGCTGATCAGGCTCGGACATGGGCCGATGTTGACAGACGGCACCGGCTCGCGCCACCCTCACTTCACTGATGAAGTGAGGTGGAGGGAACGTGAGCGGGACGATGGATCTGGAGCTGGCACGAAAGGTCCTCGCGGAACAGCCCTTCAGCAGGCTGCTGGGCGCCCGGGTGACGGCGTTCGGCGACGGCGAGGCCACGCTCGAACTGGACATCCGTGAGGAGCTGCTCCAGCAGTACGGCTTCGTCCACGGCGGGGTCCTCTCCTACGCGGCCGACAACACGCTGACCCTGGCGGCGGGGACCGTCGTCGGGGCGGGGCTGATCACGTCCGGCTTCACCATCGACTACCTGCGCCCCGCGACGGGCGCGGTCCTGCGCGCGCACGGCCAGGTGGTACGGGCGGGCCGGACCCGTGTCGTCACACGCTGCGACGTGACCACCATCGGTGCCGACGGTGCGCAGACGCTGTGCGCCGTGGCGCAGGGCAACATCGCGGTGATCGAACCCGCCGGTGAGAAACGCTAGTTGAGCACGCCGGTTGAACATGTGCCGCCGGTTGAACATGTGCCGCCGGTTCAGAAGGTGACGGGGTCCCGCACGATCGGGCAGGTCATGCAGTGCCCACCACCACGGCCGCGACCCAGCTCCGCGCCGACGATGGTGATCACCTCGATGCCGGCCTTGCGCAGCAGTGTGTTGGTCTGGGTGTTGCGGTCGTAGGTGAACACGACGCCGGGCTCCAGGGCCACCGCGTTGTTGCCACTGTCCCACTGCTGGCGCTCGGAGGCGTACACGTCGCCGCCGGTCTCGACGATCCGCAGCCCGGACAGGCCGAGGGCCTTGGCGACCACGTCGACGAAGGGCCTCGACCCCTCGTCCGTGATGTCGAGGCCGGGTGCCTTGTCGCCGGGCCGCAGGGAGAAGGTGTGGACGCCGTCCATGATGGACGGGTACAGCGTCACCAGGTCGCGGTCGGCGAAGGTGAACACGGTGTCGAGGTGCATCGCGGAGCGCAGCTTCGGCATGCCGGCGACGATGACGTGCTCGGCGGCGCCGCCCGCGAACAGCGCCCTGGCGACCTGGGTGATGGCCTGGCGTGAGGTGCGCTCGCTCATGCCCATCAGGACGACGCCGTTGCCGACCGGCATGATGTCGCCGCCCTCGAACGTCGCCTGTCCCCAGTCGAGTTCGGGGTCGCCCCACCACACGGTGGAGCCCGTGTAGTCGGGGTGGAAGGAGTAGACGGCCTTCATCAGCAGGGTCTCGTGGTGGCGAGCCGGCCAGTACAGCGGGTTGAGGGTGAGGCCGCCGTAGAGCCAGCAGGTGGTGTCGCGGGTGTAGAGGGTGTTCGGCAGCGGTGGCATCAGGTATTCGCGTACGCCCGTCGACTCGCGGGCGAGCGCCACGTATCCGGTGCGGTACTCGTCCGGCAGGTCGCCGGTGGCCATGCCGCCGATCAGGTACCTGGCCAGCCGGTCGGGTTCGAGGGAGTCGAGGTAGGCGCGAGTGGCGTCGACGAGGCCGATGCCGACCTCGTTGGCGACGATCTTGCGGTCCAGCAGCCAGTCCCGGGCGCCCGGC
The DNA here is from genome assembly GCF_043200415.1 of Streptomyces sp. NPDC048419. Lineage (NCBI taxonomy): Bacteria > Bacillati > Actinomycetota > Actinomycetes > Kitasatosporales > Streptomycetaceae > Streptomyces > Streptomyces sp. NPDC048419. The sequence continues at coordinate 149,597 of NZ_JBICXT010000004.1, forward strand.
ACCGCCATGGTCTGGGCGAGCAGTTCGTGCAACTCGACGACCTCGACGTCGCGTTCACGCAGTTCGCCGACGAAGTCGGCGTGGTCGCGCTGGGCGTTCTCCACCCACATGACGTCGTCGAAGAGCAGGTCGTCGGAGTTGGTGGGGGTGAGCCTGCGGTGGGCGAGCCCGGGGGCGCAGACCAGCACCTTGCGCAGCCTGCCCACCTCGGAGTGGACGCCGTACCCGGGACGGGAATCTTGACTGGTCACGGTGGACCCTTCCGAAGAGCGGGCGGTCAGAGGTGGATCCAGCCCAGCGCCAGCGCGACGACGCCCAGCACGGCACCGGCGACCGAGACGGCGAGGACGACGAGTTCGCGCGGCGAGAACAGCCGCCGGCCCTGTTCCCTGCGGGCCATCACGAACAGGACGGTGGCGGGGGCGTAGACGATGAAGGAGACGAGGACGAACTTGAAGCCGGCCGCGTAGACGAGGAACGCGGTGTAGACCGTGGCGAGTGCGGCCACCACCAGCTCGCGGGTGCCCGCCCGGTCCCCGGCCAGCGCGATCCGTGCGGCGAAGGCGGCGGCGAGCAGGAACGGGATCAGGGTCAGTGCGCTGGTGAGGTCGAGCGCGAAGTTGAAGGCGTCGTCCGAGAACAGGGTGACGATCAGGAAGACCTGGCTGAGCAGCGTGGACATCACCAGTGCGGGCACGGGCACGTCGGCCGCCGTGGAGCGCCTGAGGAAGCGCGGCATGTCGTCGTCCTTGGCGGCGACGAACAGCACTTCGGCGGCCATCAGCGTCCAGGCGAGGTAGGCGCCGAGCACGGAGACGATCAGGCCGACGCTGACGAAGACCTCGCCCCAGGTGCCGACCGCGTGCTCCAGGACGCCCGCCATGGACGGCTGGCGCAGGTCGGCGATCTCGCCCATGGGCATCAGGCCGTAGCTGACGATCGTCACCGAGGCGAAGACGGCGAAGACGCTGAGGAAACCCAGGATGGTGGCCCGGCCGACGTCCTCGCGGCGTCTGGCGTGCCGGGAGTAGACGCTGGCCCCCTCGACGCCCAGGAACACGAAGACGGTGGCCAGCATCGTGCCCCGGACCTGCTGGAACAGCGAGCCCGCGTAGTCGGCGCCGCCGAAGTTCTCGGCGAAGACGTGGGGTTTGAGATAGAAGAGCGCGAGGATGACGAAGAAGACGATGGGGACGACCTTGGCCACCGTGACGATCCGGTTGATCGCCGCGGCCTCCTTGACCCCCCGGCTGATGAGCCAGAAGAACAGCCACAGGCCGGCCGAGGAGAGGACCACCGAGAGCACGGTGTCGCCGTCGCCGAGCGCGGGCGCGATCGCGCCGATCGTCGACATGATGAGCACCCAGTACGTCACATTGCCGACGCAGGCACTGGCCCAGTAGCCGAACGCCGAGAAGAAGCCGAGGTATTCGCCGAACCCCGCTTTGGCGTAGGCGTACACCCCCGCGTTGAGGTCGGGCTTGCGCACCGCGAGCGTCTGGAAGACGAAGGCCAGCATCAGCATGCCGGTGCCGGCCACCGCCCACGCGACGAGGGCGCCGGCGACGCCCGTCTCCTGGGCGAACCGGCTCGGCAGGGAGAAGACACCGGCACCGACCATCGACCCGACCACCATCATGGTGAGGGTCGGCAGGGAGAGTTTGGCGGCCGGTGCGGCCTGGGTTTCCTTCTCGACCTGCGTCATACGACGTCCTGCGAGGTTCGGGCATCGCGGCGACCGGCGATGCGGAGAGCGCCGTCCGAGGACGCGAGCGACGTTAGCAGCGAATTGACCCGGTTGCCCGGTGCGCCCGCTCCTGATGCCTGATCGGCGAAACGGTCCTATCGTGCTGATATGGAGCACGACCTGAGTCCCTCAACCCTGTCCGAGCTCCGGCGCCCGCGCGCCTATCCGGCCGTGTCCGTGCTGACGCCGACACACCGCCGGGAGCCCGAGAACACCCAGGATCCGGTCCGGCTGCGCAATGTGGTGGCCGAGGCCAAGAAGCAGCTGGAGGCCGATCCCGCCGTGAGCCGGGAGCGGCGTCTGGACGTGGTCCGCCAACTCGACCAGGCTCTGAGGGAGGTGGATCTGGCGCACGCCGAGGACGGTCTGGCCATCTTCGCCGCCCCTGGTGAGCACCAGGTGTGGTCGCTCGCGCGTACCGTCCCGGAGCGCGTGGTCCTCTCCGACACCTTCCTGACCCGCAACCTCGTCTCCGCGCACGCCGCGGAACGGCCGTTCTGGGTGCTGTCGGTCTCCGCCGACCGGGTCACGCTGTGGAGCGGCGGGCCGGATCGCGTCACGGAGGAGCACAGCGGCGGCTTCCCCCTCACCCGGCACCTGGAGAACTTCGACGTCGAGCGCAAGGAGCGGATCGGCGACGTGCCGAGCACCTTCCGCGACGAGGACACCCGCCACTTCCTGCGCGACGCCGACGCCGCGATGGGCATGGTCCTGCGCGAGACGCCCCGGCCGCTCTACGTCACCGGCGAGCCGGCCGCCCTGTCCCTGCTGGACGAGGTGGGCAGCATCACCAAGGAGGCGGTGCACGTGCCGCACGGCGGTCTCTCGCACGGCACTCCCGACGCCGTGTGGCAGGCGATGGGTCCGACCCTCGCCGCCGAGGCCCGCCGGAACACCGACGCCGTGGCGCGGGAGCTCGAATCGGCCCGCGGTCACAAGGCGTTCGCGGCCGGAGTCGACGAGGTCTGGCAGAGCGCCCGCGAGGGCCGCGTACGGCTGCTCGCGGTCGAGGAGAACTACCGCCTGACGGTGCGCGACGCCCTCGGCGACCACCTGGTGCCGGCCGAGCGGGGCGATCTCGACGCCCGCGAGGACATCGTGGACGAGATCGTCGAACAGTGTCTGGAGACGGGCGCCGACGTCCGCTTCGTACCGGACGGGATGCTGGGGGACGCCTCCGGCATCGCGGGCATCCTGCGGTACTAACTCACACGTTGCCGAACAGCGCGCTCAGGCCCTGCTCGACGGACGCGCCGATGTCCTCCTGCCCGGCCGGCACCGCCGCGTACGTGCGCAGCAGGAACCGGCGCAGGGCAGGGGTGTCGAAGCGGAGCAGGGCCATGCCGTAGGGCGAGTGGAGTTCCATCACCGTGCGGTCCGGGCCGCACGGCCACAGGTGCACGTCGCCGGCGCCGGCCGGGCCGCGCAGCCCCTCGTCCAGCAGCGTCCGGCCGAAGGTCCAGGTGACTTCCGTGCCGTCCAGGGAGACCTCGGGCGGGAAGTCGAGATGCACGGCCAGCGGATCCGTGGAGACGTACCGCAGCGTCACGGGAACGGGAAACTGCTGCTCGTCGGCGGTGATCAGACGGCCGCGGGCTGGCTGCTCGAGGGTGATGTCCATGATCGGTCTCCACTGCGGTCGTCAGGTCGGCAGGATTGCCGTGTTCTTGTACGAGCCCGCAGACGGCGTCTGCATTACATGGAAGCGCTTCCCACTTTGTGTGATCTGCGTCACTCATCAGAGCCCACTTGGCGCCGTAGAACACGCGGCCGACGAACGCGCGCACGAGCACGCGCCGGGTCCAGGAAGACGGTGGCATATGCCAAATGCACCACCGTATCGTGTGTTGCCAAATCCCTTACAGCGCGTCGCGGGCTGTGCAAGAGTCGTAACCGGTCCCCAGATCCGTCAGTCCCGGTCGCACCCTCCCCGCCTCGGAGTGCTTCATGCCGTCCCACCTCTCCGCGGATCGCTCAGCCGCCCAGCCCCCAGGACGCGGCTCGGTCGAAGCGTTGATATCGCAGGCGCGGCGGCTCAAGGGTGACGTGGACGCCGTACGGCGGGACGCACACCGCGACGGTTCGGACCCCCAGGAACGCTGGCAGCGCGCACTGTACGACCTGGCGCTGCACCAACTCGCCGACCTGGACGCCCACTTGGGGCAGCTGCGGGACGGCCCCGCGCCGCTGCCGCCGGCTGCGGAGACCAAGTCCGCGCCGGTCGCCCCGCGGCCCGGCTCCTTACTCAGCCGCGTCGGCAGCGCCGAGTGGAACCTGCTGACGGACGAGGCGAGTTGGTCGGGGGAGCTGTACCAGATCCTGGGCCGTGATCCCGCCACTCCCCCGCTCAGTCTCGACGAACTGCCGTCGGTGGTGGTCGACGAGGACCGCGCCATGCTGACGGCGATGGTCACGGACTGCCTCATCGACGCGCGGCACATCGACGGTGAGTTCCGCATCGTGCGCCCGGACGGCGAGGTGCGCGCGGTGCACATCATGGGCGAGCCCGTGCTCGACACCGACGGCAGCACCTCCTCGATGTGGGCCGTGCTGCGTGACGTCAGTGAACTGCGCCGCAGCCAGAAGGCGGTGAGCGAGACCCGTGACTCGCTCCAGCGCCACGAGCACCGCGCGCAGACCGAGCACCGGCTCGCGACCGAGCTGCAGGAGGCCGTGCTGCCGCCCTGGCGTGGCTTACTGCGGCTCCCGCACCAAGGACCCGAGACACTCGATCTGGCGGCGCACTGTCTTCCGTCGTCGACCAGCGCCCTGATCGGCGGCGACTGGTACGACGCACTCGAACTGCCCGACGGCCAGACCCTGTTGAGCGTCGGGGACCTCACCGGACACGGTGTCGCCGTCGCCTCGGGCATGGCGACGCTGCTGGGCGCGGTGCGGGGCATGGCGATGGCGGGCACCGAGCCCGGGCAGCTGATGTCCTGGCTGAACCAGTTACTCGACGCCACCGTCCAGCCGGCCCTCGGCAGCGCCGTCTGCTGCCGCTACCACCCCGGAACCCGCACCCTGACCTGGGCACAAGCCGGACACCCCGCCCCGCTGCTGTTCCGCGGAGGGACGGGGCGCAGGCTGCCCACACCGGGCGGCGTCCTCCTCGGAGCAACCTCCGGAGCCTCCTACGAGCAGGCCGAAGAGACCCTCGAGCCGGGCGATCTGCTTCTGCTGCACACCGACGGGCTGGTGCCCGCGCACAACGTCGCACAGACCGTGAACCGCCTCCTCGACCTGGCTCCCCACTTCGGCAGGGTCCGGACCGCGCAGGAGTGCGTAAGGATCGTCGTCAAGGAGTTCGGCGAGACCGAACGCGAGGACGACGCGTGCGTACTGGTCGCCAAGGTGGTGTGAACCGCCGCCGGGCGGCACGCCGACCGGGCGAGATGAATCGGCTACAGCTGCACGGACCCCCTATGCCCGTGCACTGTTGCCGCTCTTCGCCGCCGACCTGGGCAGCGACAGCTTGATCTCCTCCCGCAGCTCGTGGATCTTCGGGTAGCTGGAGAACTCCGCGGTGAGCCGGTACATCTGGCGCAGCCGGTCCCAGGTGCGATGGGAGGAGTTGGTCCCCATCGACATCAGGGCCAGGCGCGCGTACCGGTCCGCCTGTTCGGGGTCGTCTGCGATGAAGCAGGCGGAGGCCATGGACAGGAAGTCGAAGATCTTCGACCGCTGCCGTCCGTCGACCCGCAGGGCCAAGGCCTTCTCCGCGTAGTGCTGGGCGTGCGCGGCCGCTCCCGGCTCGTGCTCGGCCAGCGTGCGGTAGGCCAGGGCCTGCATGCCGTACAGGTCCTCCTCCTTGAACATCTGCATCCAGCTCGGCGGGGGCACATCACCCTTGTCGGAGACGAAGAGGTCCTCCGCCCGGCCGAGGGTGCGGCGCATCGCCTGCCCCTTGCCCATGGAGGCCTGCGCCCAGGCCTCGATGGTGTAGAGCATCGCCCTGGTGCGCGGCAGCACCTCTTCGCCGGAACCCGACTGGGCGAGCTTCATCAGGTCGAGCGCGTCGTCGGGCCGGCCGAGGTGCACCATCTGGCGAGCCGCTCTGGAGAGCGCCTCCCCGGCGCGCGGCCGGTCACCGCCCTCCCGGGCCGCGTGGGCGGCGATGACGAAGTACTTCTGGGCCGTGGGTTCCAGGCCGACGTCGTGCGACATCCAGCCCGCGAGGACGGCGAGGTTGGCGGCGACGCCCCACAGGCGCCGCTGGAGATGGTCGGGGTGCCGGTAGGCGAGCATGCCGCCCACCTCGTTGAGCTGGCCCACGACCGCCTTGCGCTGCAGCCCGCCGCCGCGGGCCGCGTCCCAGGCCCGGAACACCTCCACGGAGCGCTCCAGTTCCTCGATCTCCTGCGACCCGATGGGGGCGGCCTCGAAGCGGTCGAACCCAGCGGGGTCGGCGTGCAGGGGATTGTCGTAGTCGGGAGCGTCGGCGGAGAGTGTCGGATCGGTGTGCAGCCAGTCGTGCATGGCGCTGCTGAGTGCGGATCCTGCGGTGAGTGCGACACCCGCACCCACCAAGCCGCGTCGGTTGAGCATGAGGTCCATTCCCGTGAATTCGGTGAGGACCGCCGCAGTCCGCTCGGGCGCCCACGGCACACCGTCGGGATGTTCAGCACTCCCGGCGTCCTGCCGTTTCCCCACACGCCCGTGCCGGACCAGACCGAGGTCCTCGATGGTCACGACACGGCCGAGACGCTCGGTGAACAGCGCCGCCAGCACCCTCGGCACCGGATCGCGCGGGATCTCCCCCGTGTCGATCCACCGCCGTACCCGAGAGGTGTCGGTCGACAGCTGGGGGTGGCCCATGGCCGCCGCCTGCCGGTTGACCAGCCTCGCGAGTTCACCCTTGGACCAGCCGGCCAGGCCGAACAGGTCCGCAAGGCGGGTGTTGGGTTGTCCGCTCACGTCAAGCCCCCAGGTTCTCGGCTGAGTTGACAGTAGCCCGGTGCAAGTTGCCGGGCGACTATTCGCCAGGGTTCGCCAGGGTCCGCCAGATGGTGTGCCACTGGTCCACGGGTGTCAGGTAGGAACGCGCCACCCCGACCCGGTTGCCGAGGGGCATTCCCCAGGGTGCACCCGAGGGTCCGGGCCGGGCAGCGCAATGTCTCGCAGGCACACGAAGGGATCTGTTTCGCCCATGTACGCAGCATCGTCCTCCGTGTCCGCCCCGCCCCGGTCGCTGCGCCCCCGCCCGGCCGGCAGCGGCCCCTACCTCGACCCCGGAGCCCGTCCCGCGGCCCCCGCGCTCGGCACCGGCCGGCCGCGGCGCGCGGCAGGGACCGGCACCCAACCGCTCAGCGGGAGACTCGACTTGTCCGGCCCCCAGGGCGCCCAGCTGCGTACGGCGATCGCGTCGGTGCACCGGATCTGCCCGGAGTTCGCTCCGGTCCAGGTGCTGCGCCGCAGTGGCCGCTCCGTGCTCCTGGTCGGCACGACCGGGCGCAGCACGGCCGTCGCCAAGTGTTTACTGGACCAATCCCCCGCGTGGGCCGAGCGGATCCGCCACGAAATAGCTGCCTACCGCTCGTTCGTCCGGCACCGCCCGCCCGTGCGGGTGCCGAGGCTGATCGCGGCGGACCCGGACAACTGCACACTGGTCATCGAGCGGATGCCGGGACGGGTGGCGGCGCTGCAGCGGCACCCGGCCGAGGCCCCGCCCCGCGCCGACATCAGCATGGCGCTCGGTGCGATCTGCCGGCTGAACGCGTGGCGGCCGCCGGCCGGCACCTTCGACGCCCCGCTCGACTACGCGGCCCGTATCTCCCGCTACCACGAGCTGGGTCTGCTCACCGACCGCGACATGGGCGACCTGCAGAAGCTGGTGCACGGCATCGCGCATTCGGCGGGCCGGCAGGGCATGGGCCAGTTCTGCCACGGCGACGCCCTGCTCTCGAACATCCTGCTCTCACCGGCCGGTCCAGTGCTGGTGGACTGGGAGCACGCGGGCTGGTACCTGCCGGGCTACGACCTGGCCACGCTGTGGTCGGTGCTCGGGGACGCGCCGGTGGCCCGCCGTCAGATCAGCCAGATCGCGCAGTCGGCGGGCCCGGCCTCGCGGGACGCGTTCCTGGTGAACCTGATGCTGGTGCTCACGCGTGAGATCCGCACCTACGAGACGGCCGTGCAGCGTTCGATGCACGACACGACCGCGGCGGCACCGGGCACGGCCCACCCGGGTGCTGCGCCGTCCGGCGAGGAACAGCGGCTGCTGCTCAGGCGGCTGCACGACGACTGCCAGCTGGCCCGCCGGGCCGTGCGCGCGGCGGTCGGCACTCGCTGACGGGGGGCGAAGGTCCGCGGTGCGCCCGGAGGGAGCGCACCGCGGGCCTTTCGTATGCGCGGACCGCTCGGCAACCTCCGGCAAAAACTTTCGCAAGGGGCCATTGGTGTACGCCACTGACGCCCCGCAGGCCCACATGTCGCCGCCGCGAAACTCCTCCATCCTCGTGTTGACATGGGAAATCTTCTGTCTCTGGGCATGATTGACGGATCGTCGGCCAGCCGGTACCACTGACCCACCGCCCGGCCCTGCAAGCCCCGCCACGCTCGTTCGTCCCAGGAGGCTGCATTGCGAGGATCCGCCACCGACCCCACGTCCGCATCCGGCCACAGACGCGCCCGCAGAACCGTCGGCGCCCTCGCGACGGCGGCCCTGCTGCTGCCGCTGCTCGGCGCCGCCCCGTCCGACGCCCAGCCGTCCGCCGCGAACCGGCTCCAGTCGGCGTTCGACTCCGCCTCCGCCAAGTACCACGTGCCGCAGAGCGTGCTGCTGGGCGTCTCGTATCTGCAGTCCCGCTGGGACACGCACGCGGGCGCGCCGAGCGTGAGCGGCGGCTACGGCCCGATGCACCTCACCGACGCCCGCACCGCGCTCGCCGCCTCCTCGCACCACAGCGAGGGCACGGAGGACGCCCGCGGCGACTCGGCGCGCGCCGCCCTGCACCCGGACACGAAGGTGCCGAAGAACTCCCAACTCCCGGCCCGGCTCAAGACGTTGCCGAAGGCGGCGGGCCTGACCGGGTTGAGCGACGAGCAGCTGCGTACCGACCCCGCGGCGAACGTGGCGGGCGGTGCCGCGCTGCTGGCCGCCGCGCAGAAAGGTCTCGGCGAGCCGCTGAGCGCGAACCCAGCGGACTGGTACGGCGCGGTGGCCCGCTTCTCGGGCGCCGACGACACGGCCACGGCGGCGGCGTACGCCAACGACGTCTACGACGTGATCCGCACCGGCGAGGAGCGCGTCACGGACGCGGGCCAGCAGGTCGCCCTGGCCGCCCGGCCGGGTCTCACCCCCGACACCGCGCAGCTCAAGGAGACCGGCCTGCGCACGGTCTCGGACGCGGGCACCGAATGCCCGAAGTCGGTGTCCTGCGAGTGGATCCCGGCGCCGTACGCGCAGTTCGGGGACAACGACTACGGCAACCACGACCTGGGCGACCGCCCGGCGTCGCAGAGCATCAAGTACATCGTCATCCATGACACCGAGGGCGCCTGGGACGGCGTGCTCAATCTGATCCAGGACCCGACCTATGTGTCGTGGAACTACACCCTGCGCTCCACCGACGGGCTCATCGCCCAGCATGTGAAGGCCAAGGACGTGGCCTGGCACGCGGGCAACTGGTACGTCAACGCCAAGTCGATCGGCCTGGAGCACGAGGGCTTCCTCGTCTCGCCGGACGCCTGGTACACGGAGGCGATGTACCGCTCCTCGGCGCGGCTGGTGAGGTATCTCGCCGCGAAGTACGGCATCCCGCTGGACCGGCAGCACATCCTCGGCCACGAGAACGTGCCGGGACCGACGACCTCGACCATCCCCGGCATGCACACCGACCCCGGCCCGTACTGGGACTGGCGGCACTACTTCGACCTGCTGGGCCACCCCTTCAAGCGCACCGCAGGCAAGAGCGGCGGAGTGGTCACGATCCTGCCGGACTACGCGTCCAACCAGCCGGAGTACACCGGCTGCGTCACCAAGGACCAGCCCTGCGCGGCGCACGGCAGCAGTGAGGTGCGGCTCTACTCCGACCACGACGAGAGCTCGCCCCTGATCAAGGACGTCGGTCTGCACGGCACCGGCGCCTCGACGATCGACGTCAACGACGTGGCCTCGCGGGTCTCCACCGGCCAGCAGTACGCGGTCGCCGGTCGCCACGGCGGCTGGACGGCGATCTGGTACCTCGGCCAGAAGGCGTGGTTCAAGAACCCGAGGAAGGACCCGAACGCGGTGAACGCGTCCGGCTTCGTGGTGACACCCAAGCCCGGCGTGGACAGCGTCCCGGTGTACGGGCGCGCCTACCCGGAGGCGTCGGCCTATCCGGCGGGGGTGCCCGTCCAGTCGGTGTCCCCGCTGCCGTACACCCTGCCCAAGGGGCAGAAGTACGTGGTCGGTGACGTGATGCCGGGCGAGTACTACTACGCGGTCACCTTCACCACCGACTCGCACAAGGTGGTGCGGGGCAAGGACCTCTACTACGAGATCCAGTACGGCCACCGCGTCGAGTGGGTGCGCGCGGCGGACGTGACAGTGATGCCGTCGAAGGGCTAGCCGAAACAGTCGAGTGCGGGCCGGGAACCGAGGCGTTCGCGGCCCGCACTTCTGTTTACCCTCCCCCTTGGTATAATGGTATGACATTAGCCAGTGATCGAGAGGGGTCACGCAATGACGGGCGGAACGCTCATCGTCGGCGCCAGCCAGGCCGGACTCCAACTGGCCGTCTCCCTTCGGCAGTTGGGAGACACGGCGCCGATCACACTCGTGGGCGAGGAGAGCCATGCACCCTATCAGCGGCCGCCCCTGTCCAAGGAGTTCCTGGCCGGCCGGACGGACGTCGAGTCACTGGCGTTCCGGGCCCCCGCCTACTACGCCGACGCGGGCATCGACCTCGTCAGCGGGGAGCGCGTCACCGGGATCGCCCTCGACGCCTCGGGCCGGCCGGGCTCCGGAACAGCGCGGACGGCCGGCGGGCGCGCGCTGCCCTTCGACCGGCTGGCCCTCACCGTCGGCGCCGGGCCCCGGCGGCTCGACGTCCCCGGGTCCGGACTCGACGGCATCTGCTCGCTGCGCGACCGCGACGACGCCGCCGAACTGCGCACCCGGCTCGCCTCCGCCTCCCGGGTCGTGGTCGTCGGCGGCGGGTTCATCGGGCTGGAGGCGGCCGCCGTGGCCCGTGACCAGGGCAAGGACGTCACCGTGGTGGAGGCGGCGGACCGGTTGATCGCACGCGCGGTCGCGCCGGTGGTCTCCGAGTTCTATCTCCAGGCTCATCGGCGGCGCGGCAGCCGGGTGCTGCTGTCGACCGGTGTCACCGGCTTCGACGGCGTCGACGGGCGGGTGAGCGCGGTGCGGCTGGCCGACGGCAGGGCGCTGCCCGCCGACCTGGTGCTGGTCGGGGTCGGCGTCGTCCCCCGCACCGAACTCGCCGAGCAGCTGGGCCTTGAGTGCGAGGGCGGCATCGTCGTCGACGCCTGCGCCCGCACCAGCAATCCCCACGTCGTCGCCGCCGGGGACTGCACGGCCCAGCCGCATCCGCTCACCGGAGTGGGCCGCGTGCGGCTGGAGTCGGTGCAGAACGCCGTGGCGCAGGCGACGGCCGCCGCCGCCACAATGCTCGGCAGGCCCGTGCCGAACCCCCCGGTGCCCTGGTTCTGGTCGTACCAGGGCGATCTGAAGCTCCAGATCGCCGGGCTGTCGAGCGGGTACGACGAGTACGTGGTGCGGGGCGAGCCGGCCGACGAACGCTTCTCGGTCCTGTACTACCGCCGGGGTGAACTGCTGGCGGCCGACGCGGTGAACAACCCCGCCGACTACATGGCGGTCCGCAAGGCCCTCACCGACGGACGGACCGTCCCGGCCGCGCCGGCGGCCGACGCCGGGACGCCGCTCAAGACCCTGCTCACCGCCCGTGCCGACGCGGTGACCTCGGCCTGAACACGACTCCGGCCGGCGGGAGGGGCGCGATGCCCTCCCGCCGGCCTTTCGCGTCGGCGCGTCAGATCACGGCTGCTTCCAGCGACTCGGGGGCGAACAGCTCCTCGGGCTCCCACCGCCGCGCCGACAGCCCCTGCTCGTGGTGGTAGCGCAGGAACGTCGACAGGGTCTCGCGGTTTCCCTCGACCCCGTAGGACCAGTAGTCCCGGCCCATCAGGGACCGCGCCTCCTCCAGCTGGGGGGTCAGCCAGGGCAGCATGAAGCGCAGGGCCGAGGTGTCGTAGAGGCTCTCGTACGCGGCCTCCTTGGCCGCCAGGAGCGCCTTGTACAGGGACTGCGCGACCCAGCGGTGGCGGTCGTAGACGTCGCGGCGGATCACCACGACGTGCATGACCGGGAAGATGCCGGTCGCCGCGTAGTACTCCTTCTCTGCGGCGACGACGTCCGGGAACACCCGGCGCACGCGCGGGTCCCCGGCGACGAACGGGCTCGGTACGCGGGGCGTGCACAGCGCGTCGATCTCGCCCTCCGCGAGCATGTGCGCCAGGGTGCGGTCCTCGGGGATGCGGCTGATGCGCAGCGAGTCCGGCAGGTCGACGCCCGCCTTCTCGATGCGGCCCGGGGTCTCCTGGCCGCCGGTGAGGTAGCTGACCGAGTCGAAGGGCACGTCGTGCCGGTCGCCGAGGATGCCGCGCATCCACACGCAGGCGGTCAGCTGGTACTCGGGGGTGCCGATCCGCTTGCCGCGCAGGTCCTCGGGGGTGGCGATGCCGGAGTCGGCGTGGCAGTACAGGGCGCCGTGGCGGAACATGCGCGAGGTGAAGACCGGCAGGGCCACGAAGGGTGACGGATCGGCGCGCAGGGACACCACGTACGAGGACAGGGACATCTCCGCCACCTCGAACTCCTGGTGGCGCATCATCCGGAAGAAGGTCTCCTCCACGGGCAGCCGCAGATACGTCAGCTCGATGCCGTCGGGGCGGACCGTGCCCTCTTCGAGGGCGCGTGTGCGGTCGTAGTCGCCGCAGGCGAAGGTGAGGGGGAGCCGTGCCATGGGTGGAGTTACCTGCCTTCCGCCGTGAGTCGTGCGTCCAGGCGCGGGTACACGCGCCGTGCGTTGGCCTCGAAGACCTGGTGCCGCTGTGTGTCGGTGAGGCCGGCCCGGTCGACGTACTGCTTGGTGTCGTCCCAGGCGATCCCGGTGTCCGGGTCGACCCCGCGGACCGCGCCCAGCATCTCCGAGGCGAACAGGATGTTGTCCGCGCCGACTACCCGTTGCAGGAGATCGATACCCGGCTGGTGGTACACGCAGGTGTCGAAGAAGACGTTGTCCATGAGGTGCCTGGCCGGGTCGGGACGGCCCATCCGGACCGCCAGTCCGCGGTAGCGGCCCCAGTGGTACGGCACCGCGCCGCCGCCGTGCGGGATCACGAACTTGAGCGTGGGGAAGCGGGCGAACAGGTCGCCCTCGACGAACTGCATGAACGCGGAGGTGTCCGCGTTGAGGTAATGGGCGCCCAGTGTATGGAAGTTGGGGTTGCAGGACGTCGAGACATGGATCATCGCGGGCACGTCCAGCTCGGCCATCGTCTCGTACAGGGGGAACCAGTACGGGTCCGTCAGCGGCGGCGAGTTCCAGTGGCCGCCGGACGGGTCGGGGTTGAGGTTGCAGCCGACGAAGCCCAAGGTCTCCACGCAACGGCGCAGTTCGGCGACCGCGTCGCCGAGCGGGCCGCCGGCGGTCTGGGGCAACTGGCAGACGGCCGCGAAGTGCTCGGGGAACAGGCCGGTGACCCGGTGCACGAGGTCGTTGCTCGCGCGTGCCCAGTCGCGGGCGGTGGCCGCGTCCGGGACGTGGTGCTCCATGCCGGAGGCCTTGGGCGAGAAGAGCATGAGGTCGGCGCCGCGTTCCCGGAGCACCTTCAGCTGGTTGTTCCCGACGCTCTCCCGGAGCGCGTCGTCGCTGATGTCCGAGGGTTGCGGGGCCGGGAGCGAGGGGTCGGCGAGCCGGGCCAACTGGGCGTCGCGGAAAGCCTGGTGCTGTGGCGGGGCGGTCGTGTAGTGGCCGTGGATGTCAATGATCACCGGTCGGCTCCTGGTCGACGTAGGTCAGGCCCTTGCGGGCCAGTCGCTCGCGCATGTCGTTGATGTCCAGGCCCAGTTCGCCGCTCGCGTAGCGCTTGCGGACGCTCGCCTCCCGCTCCTCGCGGGCCCGGGACGCGGCGAGCACGGTGGCCGCCTCGAGCCGGGGCACCACCACCACGCCGTCGTCGTCGGCGACGATCACGTCACCGGGTGAGATCCATTGCCCGGCGCAGACGATCGGGGTGTTCACGTCGCCGAGGGTCTCCTTGACCGTGCCGAAGGCGCTGACGTGCCGCGCCCACACGGGGAAGCCCATCTCCCTGAGGCCGGCGACGTCGCGGCAGCCGGCGTCGATGACCAGGCCGCGCACACCGCGTGCGGCGACGGCCGTGGCGAGCAGATCGCCGAAGTAGCCCGCCTCGGAAGGGGAGGAGGGGGCCACGACGAGGACGTCGCCGTCGCGGCACTGCTCCACCGCGACATGGAGCATCCAGTTGTCGGCGGGCGGCACGCTGACGGTCACCGCGGTGCCGGCGATGCGCGCGCCCGGCCAGACGGGCCGTAGCGCGGGGTCGAGCAGGCCGGTGCGGGACCGGGCCTCGTGGACGGTGGCGACGCCGAACCCGGCGAGGGCGTCGACGGTGGCGCGGTCGGCACGCCGGGGGTTGCGGACGACGATGCTCATGCCGCCGCCCAGGGCAGCAGGGAGACGTGCACGGCGTCCTCGCCGCTCTCGCCGCCGACGGTGCGGATGGCACGGTCGGCCTCGGCGAGCGGGAAGCTGTGGGTGCTCAGCTTCTCCAGCGGGAATCGACCCGACGCGAGCTGTTCCAGGGCGAGTTCGCAGGCGCGGTAGCTGTGGCCGCGGGCGCTCTTGAGCGCGATGGACTTCTCGGTCAGCTTCTTCATGGGGAAGTCGGGGAAGGCGGCCAGCTCGCCCTGGGCGACCATGGTGCCCTCGCGCCGCTTGAGCGCGTCGATGCCGAGCAGGACGGGTGCGGTACCGGCGCCCGCGGTGCAGTCCAGGACCACGTCGACGCCACGGCCGCCGGTGATCTCCAGGATGCGGGCGAGCGCGTCCTGCTGCGTCACGTCGATGACGTGGTCGGCGCCCAGCTCCCGGGCCAGGGACAGACGGGCGGCGTCCTTGGTGGTGCCGGTGACGATGATGAGGGAGGCGCCCGCCTGCTTGCAGGCCACGACCTGGGACAGACCCTGCTGGCCGGGTCCCTGGATCAGGACGGTGGAGGCGTAGCCGACGCCCGCGGTGACCAGCGCCCACTCGATGCCGTTCGACAACGGCGTGACCAGGCCCGCGAGTTCGGCCGAGACGCCGTCCTGCACGCGGTGCGTCACCGAGTTCCACGGCAGGTAGAGGTACTGCGCGAAACCGCCCCACAGGTGGTACGGGTTGTCCGCCGAGGTGTAGCCGTAGCGGCGGGCGTCGGGATTGGTGCGCCAGTCGGTGGCCTCGCAGTGGCGGTACTCGCCCCGGTGGCACCACTCGCAGCGGAAGCAGCCGACGTAGTGCTCGACGAAGATGCGGTCGCCCTCGGCGAGGCCCTTGCGCTCGGTGAAGGTCCGGCCGGCCTTCGCGATCACGCCGACGTTCTCGTGGCCCATGATCACCGGGTCGGCGAAGGGCGGCTTGCCGTACATCTTCACGTCGGTGCCGCAGATCCCGGCGACCTCCACTTTCAGCAGGGCTCCGTCGTCGGGTATGTCCGGCATCGGGAACTCCCGCAGTTCGGTCCGGCCGGGTGCGGTTCGCACGGCCGCCAGTACCTGTTCCGCCATGACGTCGTCTCCTCACGTTCGGGGTGTGTCCCGCTGGAGCGACAGTCTATGGACGAATGGACTAACCATGCTACCTTTCGGCGCATGGTGATACCTCAGCTCAGGACAGTGACCCGCACCCAGGGCAACAACGAGGCGCTCAAGACCGGGGCGGTGACGCCCCACGGCTTCAGGTTCGAGTTCGAGGAAGTGCCGGTTCTGGTGCAGGCGTTCCGGCGGATGGTGCGCGGGAACGAGTTCGACGTCAGCGAGATGGCGCTGACCACGTATCTGGTGGCGAAGGCGCACGGCGCCCGCTTCACGGCCGTGCCCACGTTTCTGGTACGCGGCTTCCACCACGGCGCGATCTTCCACGACCCGGCGTCGGACGTAAGTGAGCCCAAGGACCTGGAGGGCCGGCGGGTCGGCGTCAGCCGGGGCTACACGGTCACCACGGGCGTCTGGGCGCGTGCGGTCCTCAGCGAGGAGTACGGCGTCGACCTCGGCAAGGTCACGTGGGTGCTCTCGGGCGACGAGCATGTGGCGGAGTTCCGGCCGCCGTCGAACGTCGTCCCGCTGGAGCCCGGGCGCACCCTGGAGGAGTCGCTGATCGACGGCGACCTGGCGGCGGTGATCGGACCGCGGCCCGAGTCACCGGCGCTCGCTCCGCTGATCCCCGATCCGGAGGAGGCCGGGTTCACGGCGCTGCGCGAGCAGGGGCTGTACCCGATCAATCACCTGGTGGTGATCAGGAACGAACTGCTCACCGAGCGCCCGGAGTTGGGGGCAGATGTCTTCGACGCGTTCGCCCGCGCCAAGAAGTTGTACGTGGATCGGCTGCGGCGGCAGGACACCGGGGGCGACTCCCCCACCGACCGTATGTACCGGCGGGTCATGGAGGTCACGGACGGTGCGGATCCACTGCCGTACGGGATCGAGCCCAACCTGGCCGTCCTGGAGGGGCTGATGCGGCACGCGGTCGATCAGCGGATTCTCGAACGGCCCCTGCCGCTGGACGGGTTGTTCGCGGAGACGACACGCACGCTAACCGCCTGACTCTCTCGCTCACCGCCTGATCCGGGCGCCGACCACCGGACCCGCTCGTCCGCCGAAGGGACACAGATGCGCATCGCCATCGCCGCCGACCACAACGGCTTCGCCCTCAAGACCCGGCTCACCGCCTGGCTCACGGCCGCCGGGCACACCGTCGACGACCGGGGCAGCCACTCCGACGAAACGGTCGACTACCCGCCGCTGTGCGCGGACGTCTGCCGGCAGGTGACCGAGGGCGCCGCCGACCGCGGCATCGTCCTCGGCGGCAGTGGCCTCGGCGAGACCATCGCCTGCAACAAGCTCCGCGGCATCCGGGCCGGCCTCTGCCACGACCTCTGGAGCACCCGCATCTCCCGCGGCAACAACGACTCCAACGTCCTGGTCCTCGCGGCGAAGGTGCTCACGCCGGACGTGGCCGAGGAGATCGTCCAGGTGTGGCTGACGACGCCGTTCAACGGGGGTGTGCATGCTCGGCGGCTGGAGCAGATCGCCGAGCTGGAAGCGCTCGCCTCCCGGGGCTGAACGGCACGGGCGCGACCGCGGCTCCCCGCCGCCGGTCGCGCCCTTCTCGCGTCTACGACCGGGCCAGGAACTCCAACACCCGTTCCGGCGCGGTCTCTTCCGTCTGTTCGGCCACCGGCACGTCCCAGTACTCGGTGTCCGGCAGGCATTCCTGCAGGTACCGCGCGGCCGACGGTGCGTGTGAGGTGTCCTGGCCCGGCACGATCAGGGCCGGCACGTCCAGGCGCAGCAGGTCCTCGGGTTCGGGGCCCGGCACCGTGTCGCGGTCGAACAGCAGTCTTGCCATGCCGGACACGGTCGTCCGGTAGCGGGCGGGGTCGGTCCGGGCGTACTCGGCCGCGAACTCCGCGTCGTGGCGGATCACTTGGGCCCAGGGGCCGACCCGGGGGTCCTTCGTGAAGCCCGCCTTCGTGCTCCGGGCCAGCGCCACCACCGCCTCAGGGCCGTGCTCGTCGACGTAGGCAAGGTGGCGTTCGAAGCGTTCGTGCTGCTTCATGCGGTACTTGACGCCGCCGGCGGGCGAGTACAGGACCATGCTCAGTACGCGCTCGGGGTGGGCCACCGCGACCGACGCCACGGTCGAGCAGCCGACGCAGCCGCCCATCAAGTGGGCGCGCTCGATGCCGAGATGGTCGAGCAGGCCCACGCCCTGGCGAACGTAGGACGCCCAGGAGACGCGTTCCAGGCGGCCGCCGGAGCGGCCCGACTCGCGCCGGTCGAAGGTGATGCAGGTGAATTTCTCGGAGAGGTGGTCCAGCAGGCGCAGTCGGCGGTAGACGCCCACCGTGCGCCAGCTCTCCAGGCTCGAGTCGAAGCCGCCGGGCGAGAACATCAGCAAGGGCGGTCCCGAGCCGGTGACTTCGTAGCGGGTGGGGATGGCGTCGATGACGGCCGTGGGCACGGTTCGTGCTCCCTTCGTGAGGCCGGGGTTCAGGTCGCCGGCGGGACGGGGACACCGCCGGCGACCTGGCGTGCGGCCCGTACGTCCGCCGCGTACGCGGTGATCGCGTCGAGCGTGGTCCGGGCGACGTCGGCGTAGGTCTCGGGCGGGTCGTCCAGCGACGAGGCGGCGTAGCCGATGGCCGCGTGGGCCATCCGCATCCGGCCATCGAGCCAGGGCCCGCCGCCGAAGCCGCCGACCACGGGCACCGAGACGGCCGCGGCGACCGCCGCACCCACCACCGGGCCGGAGTTGGTGAAGTTCAGCAGGACCGCACCGGCCTCCTCGAGCCGCTTGGCCTCGGCGACCATCGCGTCCTGCATGGCCTCCGGCACCTGGTCGGCGGAGGAAGGGATCGCGTTGTACTCGACGCCGTAGCGCAGCGCGGTCTGCGGGGTGATGCCGAACTGCGCGAACACCGGGATGCCGGCGCGCGTGATCGCCTCGACGGCCTCGGGGAAGTCGGCGGCGGCGTCGAGCTTGACCAGGTCGACCCCGGCCTCCTTGACGAACCGGACCGCCGCCCGGACGGCGCTGTCGGTGCCCTCCTGGAGCGGGCCGAACGGGAAGTCGACGCTGACCAGGGCCCGTTGGACACCGCGCCGCACCGCCTTGGCGACGACGAGCATCTCGTCCATCGTCACCTCGAAGGGGTTGGAATGGCCCCACAGGTTCACGCCGACGGTGTCGCCGACGGAGACCAGTTCCACTCCCGCCCGGTCCACGATGCGCGCGATCTGGTAGTCCCAGGCGACGACGCCGACGATCTTGCGGCGCTCCTCCTTCATCCGCCGCAGACCGCGCAGCGTGACCTTGTCGGACATGTGCCCGGCCTCCTAGACCCTGAGTGCGGTGAGCAGTTCGAAGGCGTCGCCCTCGTCGGCGGAGAGCAGCAGGACGCGGGCGTACGGCCGCAGCGCGGCGACCGCGTCGTCCGCCTCGAAGCCGTCGCCCAGGACCACTCCGGCGGTGGTGATGCCGCGCCGGCCGCAGATCCGGCCGATCGCGGCCGCGGCCGCCCGGCCACCGTCCTCGGTGGCGAGCACGACGACCACGTCGGTGCCGGTGAGCACCTGTTCCAACGGGACGGCGGTGCCGTCGAGTTCGTGCAGTCGCGCGTCGCCGTCGCTGGTGTAGAAGCGGGCATGGGCCCAGGGCCGTCCGGCCAGCCGGCGGGCGACGGCCGCCGCCCTCTCGTCGAGCGCGACGACACGGGCGGAGCGGGCCGGCCGGATCGGTACGTCGATCCGGTACCGGGACTCGCTCGCCGAGGCCGCGCGGGCGCTCTCGCTCAACTGCATGGCGGGTGTCGTCATGTCACACCGAGGCCTGCGGGACGCCGGGCGTCACCTTGACCGCGTCACGGCAGGAGTCCAGGAAGGACTCGGCCTGCGGCAGGACCACGGCCGCCGAACGCACCTGGTGGTGCTCGGGGTTCACCCCGGGCGGGACTACACCCTCGTCGCGCAGGGCGACGGCGGCCTTGCGCAGCTTCTGGCGGGCCTTGATGATCCCGCTGTCCGCGGGCACGAGCCGTTCCTTGCTGCGGTCGACGACGGGGCCCATGCTCTCCTGCAGCGAGGCGTCCTGCATGGCGATGCCGGCCACGCCGGAGTAGGTCTCGCCGCGCCTCTGCGCCTCACGGTCGATCAGGTAGTCGTTGTCCATGTTGGCCATCGGCCGGTAGGTGCCCGGGATGTTCTTGCTGTGCACGCCGTGGCCGTCGATCATCGCCTGCCGCTCGGTCTCGGTGAGCGCGCGCACGGGGTGGTAGTCGAAGGAGTACGTCCAGCAGTTCTCGTCGTCGATCGGCACCCAGAAGTGGCCGTGCACGGGGTGGTCGCCGCGCGGCGGGACCATGGTGAACGCCGGCATCACATAGGGCGTGATCCGCCAGTAGTACTTGCCCTCCTCGGCGTTGCGCCGGGCGCCGACGAAGAGCCCGCCCTCGCTGTCGGCGACCTCGAAGAAGGGCTTGGTGTCCTTCATGTTGTACTCGTTGCCCTTGGCTCCCCGGAACAGCGGGTCGGTCTTCAGGCCGCCGGAGTGCAGGAACGTGACGTGGCTGGAGTCGATACCGCCCTCGAAGGCCTGCAGCCAGTTGCACTGCTGCCAGCGCTTGGAGGTGTAGGTCTGCTCCGCCGGGACGTGCACCCACTCGAACTCGGGCAGCGGGGGCTGGGTGGCGCGGTCGCCCATGTAGGTCCACAGCACGTCGCCGATCCGGACCAGCGGGTACGAGGTGAGCTGGACGTTCTGGCAGAAGCTGCTGTTGTCGGCCTCGGAGGGCACCTCGATGCACTGGCCGGTGATGTCGTACTTCCAGCCGTGGTACGGGCAGCGCAGTCCGGAGCCCTCGTTGCGGCCGAACCAGAGGGAGGCGCCGCGGTGGGCGCAGAACTCGTCGACCAGGCCGTAGCGTCCCTCGCTGTCGCGGAAGGCGACCATGCGCTCCGACAGGAGCTTGACGCGCACGGGCGGGCAGTCGTCGTCCGGAAGTTCCTCGGCGAGCAGTGCGGGGATCCAGTACTGGCGGAACAGCTCGCCCATGGGCGTTCCCGGACCGGTCTGGGTGAGCAGTTCGTTGATGTCTTTCCTGAGCACAGCCGTTTCCCTTTCAGGTACTGACCCGTGGCCGGGTCGTGGACGTCGGTGCTGAACGGGGCGGCGCGGTCAGGGCTGCTCCGGGGGGATGTCGACGGTCAGGCCGCCGAGCTCCGGGGTGACGCGGATCTGGCACGACAGCCGGCTGGTGTCGCGACGCTCGGCCACGGCGAGGTCGAGGAGGTCCTCCTCCATGTCGCCGGGCGGGCCGACGAGTTGCGCGAACTCCTCGCGCACCCAGACATGGCAGGTGGCGCAGGACTGGTTGCCGCCGCATTCGGCGACGATCCCCGGAACGCCGTTCTGCACCGCGGCCGTCATGACCGAGTCCCCGACCGTGGCATCGACGGTGTACTCGGGACCGTCACTGCCGACGAAGATCACCTTGGGCAAGGTCCCTGTTTCCTCTCGCGATCGGTGGATCCACTGCGGACGGGCAGGCCGTCGGGGCCACTTTCCCGGTCCGGTGGTCTGTCCATTAGACCAGATCTGGAGAACGCGAAACAAGAGACCGGACGCGGGGTCACAATCGGCGGCATGCGAACGCTGATCCTTCTGCGCCACGGTGAGAGCGCGTGGAACTCCAAGAACCTGTTCACCGGCTGGATCGATGTGGACCTGACCTCGCGCGGCGAGGACCAGGCCCGTGACAGCGGGCAGTCGCTGCGCACGGCCGGACTGCTGCCGCAGTCGGTGCACACGTCCGTCCTGACCCGCGCGGCGCGCACCGCGGCACTGGCCATGGAAGCCGTCGGCTCCTGGGCCCCGATCACCCGGCACTGGCGGCTCAACGAGCGTCACTACGGCGCCCTCCAGGGCCGCGAGAAGAGCGAGATCCTGCGGGAGTTCGGCGAGGAGCGCTTCCGGCTGTGGCGTCGCTCCTACGACGCGGCGCCACCGCCCGCACCCGAGGGCGGCACCGGGGACGTGGCGCACGACGGGCGTTACCCGGACCTGCCCCGTGAGCTGCTGCCGCGCACCGAGTCGCTCGCCGACGTCACCGCCCGGCTGCTGCCGTACTGGCACGACGCCGTCGTGCCCGATCTGCGCGCGGGCCGGACCGTACTGGTCGTCGCGCACAGCAACTCGCTGCGGGCACTGGCCGCCCACCTCGACCGCCTCGGCCGCGAGGAGTTGCTGGACCTCAACATCCCGACGGGCCTGCCCCTGCGGTACGACCTGGGCGAGGACCTGGTGCCGCTCGTGCGCGGCGGTCGCTATCTGGATCCGGACGCCGCCGCCGAAGCCGCGGCCGACGTGGCCGATCAAGGTCGAAGGCGACTGGGCACGACTCGTTGACGGCTCTCAGGGGTGGCCTTATGGTTCTACCAATCCACCCCCTGTGAATGTCAGCACATGTCGTGCTGAACGAGCCGACCGGGAAGGGCCCGCATGGCCAAGGACGCGATCGTCAACGACACCCTGGCGGCGAAGTTCGCCACCGAGAAGGACTCCCCGTACACGCGCTGGGTGGCCGCCGAAGGCCTGGAGATCATCGCCGCCCACTACATACCCGACCTGCGCACCGTCGAGCTGAAGCCGTGGGAACGGCGCGGCGGCCGGGGCGTGTTCATCAACCACGAGGCCACCCGCACCTCCAACGACTGCTACGTCTGCGAGATCCCGGC
Organism: Streptomyces sp. NPDC048419; assembly: GCF_043200415.1. Classification (NCBI taxonomy): domain Bacteria; kingdom Bacillati; phylum Actinomycetota; class Actinomycetes; order Kitasatosporales; family Streptomycetaceae; genus Streptomyces; species Streptomyces sp. NPDC048419. The sequence goes on from NZ_JBICXT010000004.1 coordinate 171,889, forward strand.
GGGCGGCAAGCTCGCCCCGCAGCGGCAGCTGTTCGAGGAGATGATCCTCGTCCTCGAGGGCCAGGGCTCGACCAAGGTCTGGAACGACTCCGGCGCCGAGGTCAGCTTCGAGTGGCAGGCCGGATCGATCTTCGCCATCCCGCTCAACGCCCACCACCAGCACTTCAACGGCTCCGGCCGCAAGGCTGCCCGCTTCGTCTCCTCGACGAACATGCCGCCGGTCATCAATCTCTACGGCGATCCCGAATTCGTCTTCGGCACCCCGCGGGACTTCCCGGACCGCTTCGACGGCGATCCCGACTACTTCTCCCCCAAGGGCGAGCAGAAGGGTCTGCTGCTCGACACGAACTTCGTCGCCGACGCGGTCAACCTGCCGCTGGTCGAGGCGAAGGAGCGCGGCGCCGGCGGCGGGCACATCCGGTTCGCGATGGCCAAGGGCTCGATGAACAGCCATATCTCACAGTTCCCGACCGCCACGTACAAGAAGGGCCATCGGCACGGCCCGGGCGCCCACGTCATCATCCTCTCCGGCGAGGGCTACAGCCTGATGTGGCCGGAGGGCGAGGAGCCCCGCCGCTACGAGTGGGGGCCCGGCACGCTGATCGTGCCGCCCAACATGTGGTTCCACCAGCACTTCAACACCGGTACCGAGCCCGGCCGTTACCTCGCCTTCAAGCACGAGGTGGTCTCCGTGCGCAACGCCCAGGGCGTGCCGAAGGCCTGGATCAGCAAGCGCATCGGCGGCGACCAGATCGACTACGCGGACGAGTCGCCGTATGTGCGCGAGACCTTCCGCGAGGCGCTCGCCAAGCACGGCATGGAGCCGCGGATGGATGCCGTCTACGAGGCCGAGCTCGCCACGCTGCCGCCGCTGCCGGAGCAGCCCGCCACCGTCTGACCCACGCGACGTCCATCGAGGAGCGGGACTGTGCCGCACACCGAAAGACACGACCATGACGACGGGGTGCGCACGGTTCACTCGGCGTACCTCCCCGACCACGACCATCTGCACGACGACGAGGACTACGGGGCGCTGGAGGACAACCCGATCTGGCAGCAGGACAACGTCACGCTGCACAGCGTCGGCATGGACATCGGCTCCTCCGGCACCCAGGTCGTCTTCTCGCGGCTTCATCTGCGGCGCATCAGCGAGGACTTGACGAGCCGTTACCTCGTGGTGCGGCGCGAGACCCTGCACCGCTCGCCGGTGGAGCTCACGCCCTACGCCGACGACGAGCACATCGACGCGCCGGTGCTCGGCTCGATCATCGACGCGGCCTACCGCGAGGCGGACGTCGAGCCTGCCGACGTGGACACCGGTGTCGTCATCCTCACCGGTGAGGCGCTGCGCCGCCGCAACGCCGAGGCCATCGCGGGCATTCTCGCCGAGCGCGGCGGCGAGCTGGTGAACGCGAGCGCCGGCCACCACATGGAGGCGATGCTCGCCGCCTACGGCTCGGGCGCGGCGCAGGCGTCCTACGAGAGCGGCCGTCGCATCCTGAACGTCGACATCGGCGGCGGGACCACCAAGCTCGCCGTGCTCGACCACGGCCGGGTCACCGCGACCGCGGCCGTGCACATCGGCGGGCGCCTCCAGGTGGTCGACGACACGGGCCGTATCGTCCGGCTCGACCCGGCCGGGGCCGGGCACGCCGCCCGCGCCGGGTTCACCTGGAAGACCGGGGACACGGTCACCGGCGCGGAGCTGACGGTGGTGGCGGAGTCGATGGCGGACGCGCTGGTCGCGGCCGTCACCGACGACGAGCCGCCCGCCGAAGTCCGCGACCTGTATCTCACCGACCCGCTGCCCGGCCCCGGCCCGATCGACGGGGTGATGTTCTCGGGCGGGGTCGCCGAGTACGTCTACGGCCGTGAGGACACCGACTTCGGTGATCTGGGCCGCCGGCTGGGCCACGCGCTGCGCCGGCGCGTCGGCTCGGGCGCGCTGCCCTATCCCCTGCTGCCCGCGGGCGAGTGCATCCGGGCCACTGCGCTCGGGGCCTCGGAGTACAGCGTCCAGCTCAGCGGCAACACGGGCTGCGTCTCGGACCCGGACGCGCTGCTGCCGCGCCGTAATCTGCAGGTCGTGCGGCCGCTCCACGAGCTCGGGGAGGTGGTGGACGCGGCGGAGGTCGAAGCCGCGATCCGCCGGCACCTGGTCGCCCTCGACGTCACGCAGACCGGCGCGGACATCGCGCTCGCCCTGTCGTGGAGCGGGCTGCCGAGCCACGAGCGCCTGCTGCCCTTCGCCCGGGGCATCAGGGACGCCGTCGCCGAGCGGACGGCCGCGGGGCTGCCGCTGTACGTCGTGCTCGACGGGGACGTCGCCATGACCCTCGGCCGGCTGCTGCGCGAGGAGCTGGACGTCACCGGGGACGTGCTCGTCATCGACGGACTGAGCCTGCGCGACTTCGACTACGTCGACATCGGCCGGCTGCGTTTACCGTCCGGCACGGTCCCGGTCACCATCAAGTCGCTCGTCTTCGGCCAGGACCCCCGCTGAGCCGCCGGGTGCCCGTCCCGGGGCACCCGGCCCGGTCCTGTAAATCCGCCGGACCCCCGCTCGTAACAATAAGGCAAAGCTCTGGTCCGGTGGTTAGACCATAAGACCGATCCTGCTGTTTTATGCAGGGAACCCGACACGGTCGGACGTGATCCGCAAAGCGTTCACCGGCCCCCGACGACCTCCCCGTCCCACCGTCGGCCGGCCGCGGTCCCCCACACTCTGTGCTTTTCCGTCCGCACCACGAGCAGTTCGCCTCGTCCAAGGAGTGTGCGATGCGTCAAGGTGCTCTCCCCGCCGGCCTGCTGGCCGCGGGTCTGGTCCTCACCGGCTGCGGTGGCTCCCCCACCACCACGAACGCGGCCGGCTCCGCTCCCGAGAAGAACCCCTACGCCCCCTACGAGTCGCTCACCGGAACCAAGCGCACGGACAAGCTGCTGGCCGACGCCAAGAGCGAGGGCGGCACGCTGGACCTCTACACCTCCAACACCGACATCCAGGACCTCGTCGACGCGTTCCAGAAGGCCTACCCCGGCGTCAAGGTGCACGCCTTCCGGGCCAACTCGGAGACGGTGCTGCAGCGGGCCGTCCAGGAGAACGACGCGAACAAGCCGCAGAACGACGTGATGGACACCAACGACCTCGAACTGCGCGCCCTGGACGCCCAGCACCTGCTGCACGCCTACCAGGGACCTGCCGAGGCGAACCTGAAGGACGCCGCGAAGAACCTCGGCGGCTGGACCGCCGAGCGCTTCAACGCCTTCGTCGTCGGCTGGAACACCAACCAGGTCAAGAAGGGCGAGGAGCCCACCGACTTCGCGGACTTCGCCGACCCCAAGTGGAAGGGCAAGCTCTCCGTCGAGGTCGGCGACTGGGACTGGTACGCGTCGATGCACACGTACCTGACCGAGGAGAAGGGGATGTCCGACGCCGACGCGGACGCCCTGTTCAAGAAGATCGCCACCAACGTGAAGGTGGTCAAGGGCCACACCGTGCAGGGCGAACTGCTCAGCGCCGGGCAGTTCGCGGTGGCCCTCTCGGTCTACAGTCACACCGTCGACAAGGCCGCCGAGAAGGGCGCGCCGGTCGCCTGGCGCCCGGCCGTCGAGCCGGTGATCCTGCGCCCCAACGGCGTGGCCCTGATGGCCCGCGCCCGGCACCCCGCGGCCGCGCTGCTGTGGACCGACTGGGTGCTCGGCGCCGGCCAGAAGGTCATCGCAGAGTCGCTGCGCATCCCCGCGGCCAAGCAGGTGCCCGGCTACAAGGACCCGATCCCGGCAGGCACCAAGACCTACAGCCTCTCGAAGACAGCCGAGACCGACACCAAGAAATGGAACACCGCCTACGACGCGCTGTTGCGCGGCGTCCCCGCGGCGGGCTGACCGCACACCCCCGATCGCATCTCTCCAGGAGAGCACCGCATGAGCACCCGTAACACCACCCTCGCCGTGGCCGTGCTGCTGGTCGCGGCCGTCACCACCGGATGCGGCGGTGCCGTCACCACCGCCTCCAACGCCAAGGCCAGCGGCGTCTACACGCAGATAGCCGGCCTCCCCAAGGACCAACAGCGCGCCAAGGCCGAGGAGCTGGCCAAGAAGGAGGGCAGCACGCTCTCCCTCTACACGTCGATGACCGCGGACATCGCGACGCCGGTCGCCGATGCCTTCCAGAAGAAGTACGGCATCCATGTCAGCGTCTTCCGCGGCAACTCCGAGACGGTGCTCCAGCGGGCCATGCAGGAGGCCCAGGCCGGGAAGGCCGGGGCCGACGCGGTGGAGACCAACTTCCTGGAGATGACCGCACTCTCCGACAACAAGATCCTGGCCGACTTCAACGGCTCGGCCCTCGCAAAGGTCGAGCCCACCGGCAAGTTCAAGCACTGGACGGCGAGCCGCTTCAACGTCTTCCAGCCCGCCTGGAACACCGACCTGATCAAGCCCGGCCAGGAGCCGCACAGTTGGGAGGACCTGGCGCTGCCCAAGTACAAGGGCAAGATCACTCTCGAGGTCAGCGACAGCGACTGGTTCGAGAACGTCACCAAGTACTGGCTGGACCACGGCAAGTCGCAGGCCGAGGTCGACAAGCTGTGGAAGGACATCGTCGCCAACTCCAAGGTGGCCAAGGGCCACACGACGATGATGCAGTTCCTCACCGCGGGCCAGACGCCCATGGAGGCGATGAACTACACGTACATCACGGACCGCGCCGCCGAGAAGGGCGCCCCCGTGTCCCATCTGCCGAAGAGCGGCACGTCGTCGATCCCCGCCTTCGGCCGGCCCAACGGCGTTGGCATGATCAAGGACGCCCAGCACCCGGCCGCCGCCTGGCTGTTCTACGACTGGCTGCTCACCGACGGCCAGAAGGAGCTGGTCAAGCTCGGTCTCACGCCGTCCACGAAGGTCCCCGGCGACAAGAGCCTGAACGGCATCACGCTCGTGCCCTTCGACGTCAAGGGCCTGAGCAAGGACGACGGCAGCTGGGACAAGAAGTACGACGCACTGCTGCGCGGTGCCGCGTCCGTGGGGAAGTGACGGCCGATGACCCTCGTACCGACCACCACCTCACGTGACGACGGTCCCGGCCCCGCGCCGGCACCGGAACCACCCGATGCCGCCCGGCCCGGCAGGCTCGTCCGGCTGCTGAAGCGCCCGCTGTCCCTCCAGGGGCTGCTGGTCGGCGGCGCCGTGATCATCGTCGGCTACCTCGCGGTCGTGCCGCTGGGCTACCTCATCCACGACACGTTCCTGAGCGCCGACGGCAGCGGTGTCTCCTTCGGCGCCTTCTCCCGGGCCTACGGCGGCAATTCGCAGTCCGGCGAGATGATGCTCAACTCGCTGTGGTTCGCGATCGGCGCGGCCGCGCTGGCCCTCGTCCTCGGCACCGCGCTGGCCTACATCCAGGTGCGCACGGACACGCCGTTCAAGGCGCTGTTCTTCGCCGCCTCGCTGGTGCCGCTGATCGTCCCCGGCATTCTGTACGCCACCTCGTGGATCTTCCTGGGCGACCCGTCCAGTGGACTGCTCAACGCCCTCGTGTTCAAGCCCCTGTTCGGCTCCTCGCCGATCAACATCTACAGCGTGTGGGGCATGATCTGGGTGCAGGGGCTGCATCTCGCGCCGGTCGCGTTCCTGCTCATGGTCGCCGCCTTCCGCGCGATGGACCCCTCGCTGGAGGAGTCCGCCGCCATGTCGGGGGCGAGCCGGCTCACTGTGCTGCGCCGGGTCACGGTACCGCTGCTGCGCCCTGCGATGATCTCGGCGGCGCTGCTGATGTTCGTGCAGTCCCTGGAGAGCTTCGAGGTCCCGGGCCTGCTCGGACTGCAGAACGGCATCTACGTCTTCACCAGCCGCATCTACTTCGTGCTGCGGGCCTACCCCGTCGACTACGGAGCGGCCGGAGCGTACGCCATCGGTCTGCTCGTCATCGCCGCCGTGGGCGTGCTGCTCTCGACGTGGCTGCAGCGCTCCTCGCGCAACTTCCAGACGGTGACCGGCAAGGCCTTCCGGCCGCGCCCGGTCGAACTGGGCCGCGCCAGGCCCTTCGTGGGCGCGGGAGTGATCCTCTACTTCCTGCTCACCGTCGTCCTGCCGGTCGCCGTCCTCGTCTACGCCTCGCTGCTGAAGTACTACGCGGCGCCGACGCACAAGACGATCAGCCAGATGACGCTGGCCAACTACCGCACGGTCCTCAACATGCCGCTGGCGTTCACGGCGCTGAAGAACTCGCTGATCGTCGGCCTGGGCGCGGCGACCGTGGTGATGATCCTGACCGCGATCGTGTCCTGGGTGGTGCTGCGCACCAAGGCGCCCGGCCGGCGGGTCCTCGACCTGCTCGCCTTCACGCCCATCGTCATCCCCGGCCTGGTCCTGGGTCTCGCGCTGTCGTTCGTCTACCTGCGGATGCCGCTGCCGATCTACGGCACCCTGCTGATCCTGCTGGTGTCGTACTGCACGCGCTATCTGCCCTACGGCATGCGCTACTCCTCGTCGGCGATGGCGCAGATGTCCCCGGAGCTGGAGGAGTCGGCCGCGGTGTCGGGCGCCTCCTGGTTCCAGACCTTCCGGCGGGTGGTTCTGCCGCTGATGAGCGGCGGCATCATGGCCGGCTGGGTCTACATCCTCGTCGTGTCCTTCCGCGAGCTCTCCAGCACGATCCTGCTCTACAGCCCCGGCAAGGAGGTGCTGTCGGTGCTGATCTGGGAGCAGTTCGAGAACGGCCAGTTCACCACCCTCGCCGCCCTGGGCGTCCTGATGGTCGTCCTGCTCGTCGTGCTGGTCTCCGTCGCCTACCGGCTGGGCGCCCGCTTCGGGCTGCAGAACGACTCCGCGAACTAACCGAAGGAACCATCAGCGATGTTGACGGTCGAATCCCTCAAGAAGAGCTACGACGACACATCGGGACGCAGGTCGAAACGCGGTTCCGGGGCGGGCACACGGGTGTACGCCGTGGGCGGGGTCGACTTCGAGGTCCAGGACGGCGAGCTGTTCACGCTGCTGGGCCCCTCCGGCTGCGGCAAGACCACGACGCTGCGCTCCGTCGCCGGCCTCGAACGCCCCACCGAGGGGCGGGTGACGCTCGGCGGACGGGTCCTGTACGACCACACGCAGGGCATCAACATGCGCGCCAACCGGCGTGGGCTCGGCATGGTGTTCCAGTCGTACGCGATCTGGCCGCACATGTCGGTCTTCAAGAACGTCTCCTTCCCGCTGGAGGTGCTGCCCCGCGCCAAGCGCCCGGACCGCAAGGAGATCGAGGACCGGGTCGGGCAGGTCCTCGACGTGATCGAGCTCGGTGCCTACGCGTCCCGGCCCGCCACCAAGCTCTCCGGCGGCCAGCAGCAGCGTCTGGCCCTGGCCCGCGCCTTGGTGACGCGCCCCGAACTGATGCTGCTCGACGAGCCGCTGTCCAACCTGGACGCCAAGCTGCGCGAGTCCATGCGCTTCGAACTCAAGCGTCTGCAACGGGAGTTGAACCTCACCGCGATCTATGTGACGCACGACCAGTCCGAGGCGCTGGTGATGTCGAACCGGATCGCCGTGATGAACCAGGGCCGTATCGAGCAGATCGGCAAGCCCCGCGAGATCTACACCAAGCCGGCCACCCGCTTCGTCGCGGAGTTCATCGGCACCTCCAACTTCATGGAGGCGAAGGTGGTTTCGGTCAAGGGCGACGAGGTGCAGGCCGACACCGCGCACGGCCGGATGGTCGCGCGCGGGGTGGAGCGGGTGCCCGGCATCGGGGACACGGTGCTGATCTCGGTCCGGCCCGAGTGCGTCGACCTGTCCCGCGAGCGGCGCGGCGACGTGCCCAACGAGTGGTCGGGCACCATCCGCAACCGCGCCTTCATGGGCGATGTCGTCGACCACATCGTGGGCGTGGGCGACCTGGAGATCCGCAACCGCTCCAACCCCAACCTGTCGATCCCGCCCGGGACCGAGGTCCACTTCAGCGTGGCCCCCGACAAGGTGACGCTGGTCCCGGTCGACTGAGCGATGCCGATACCCCAGGTACTGCGCAATCGCGACTTCACCCTCTACTGGGGCGGCGTCATCCTCTCCCAGATCGGGACCAGGGGCGCCGTCGCAGCCAACCTCTACCAGGTCTACCAACTCACCGGCTCCACCGCCCAGGTGGGCCTGGTGGGCCTGGCCCAGGCGGTCGCCCTGCTGGTGCTGTCACCGGCCGGCGGGATCTATGCCGACCGCCTGGACCGGCGCCGCCTGCTCCAGGCCACGCAGGCCCTCGCCCTGCTGGTGTCGGCGGGACTGGCCGTGATCACGCTCGCCCACGCGGCCACGGTGTGGACGGTCGTCGTCTCCTCGCTCCTCGCGACGGCGGCGGCAACCTTCGACCAGCCCGCCCGGCAGGCCCTGATCCCGGCGATGGTCCCCCGCGAACGCCTCGTCGACGCGTTCGCCCTGCTCAACCCCTCGCGTGAACTGGCCGTCCTGGTCGGGCCCGCCTTCGCGGGCGTCCTGATCGCGGTCGGCGGGCCCGGCGCGGTCTACGTCTTCGACGCCGTCACCTACGCCGCCCTCGTCGTCGTCCTGGCCGTGCTGCGCGTGCCGCCACTGGTGGCCGACACCGAACGGCGCTCGCTGCTGGAGAGCATGCGGGAAGGCGTGCGCTACGTCGCCCACCGGCCCGTGGTCTGGCAGTTGATGGGCCTGGACATGACGGCCACGGTGTTCGGCGCCTACCGGGTGCTGCTGCCTGCCTTCGCAGCGAACGTCCTGCACGTCGGCGCCACCGGTTACGGGCTGCTGTCCGCGGCGCCCTCGGCCGGCGCCCTGATCGGCTCGGTGTGGGTCTTCCGGCTCATCCGCACGGCGCGCGCCGGGCGGATCGTGCTGTGGGGAACGGCCGCGTACGGACTGGCCGTTGTGGGCCTGGCGCAGGCGCGCGTGTTCACCGTGGCGATCGTCATGGCCCTTCTCCTGGGCGCCGCGGACGCGGTCGCGACCACCGTCCGCCACGCCGCCGTCCAGGTCGAGACCCCGGACGAACTGCGCGGCCGGGTCTCGGCGATCTACCAGATGTGCTCGCGGGGCGGTCCCGCGCTCGGCGACTCGGTGATGGGCCTGTTCGCGGGTGCCGTCGGCCCGATCGTCGCGCTGACGGTGGGCGGCCTGGTGCCCACGGCCGTGTCCGCGGCGAGCGCGGTGCGCAGCCGCACCGTCCGCCGGTACAGCGTGCCCCAGCCGGAGCCCGCCACCTCTTGAACCCCATCTGAACTCCCCCGCTCGTCCAAGCCTGTTGGGAGACATGTTGAGTACGCACACCACGACCGAAGTCACCCACTACCACGTCCAGAAACGCCGGCGCGCCGCCTTCATCGAGGAGTGGCGCAAGACCCACCGCACGATCGTCGCCCTCGAGGACGTCGTGATGCACCCGACCGAACGCGGCAGCCGCGTCGGCGTCTACGTCGGCGCCGACGGCGACCGGCCGACCCGCACCATGGACGCCCTCGCCCACGAGATCGACCCCGGGACGACGACCACGCTGCACCGGCACTCCTGGGACGCGATGGTGTTCGTCGTGGCCGGCCGGGGCTGGACCGAGATCGACGGCAAGCGCGTCGACTGGGGGCCCGGCGACTCGCTCCATCTGCCCGCCTGGTCCTGGCACCGCAGCGGCAACGACGGTGACACCACGACGCGTTACCTCACCTTCTCCAGCGCGCCGCTGCTGGAGACGATGGGCATGGCCTTGATCGAGGACGCCGGGCCCACCCCGGTCTCCGAACTGCCGTCGCGCCCCGCCTTCTCCCCCGGCCGCGACGGCGCCGACCCGTACGCCAACCGGCTGCGCCGGCTCGCCCGCGACCAGGAGGCGCGCCGCTCGGGCCGGCTGCACACCAGCTGGGACGAGCTCGAGCTGCGCAACACCCCGCGCGGCACCCGTACGACCTTCCTGCTCGACCGCGCCATCGGCTACCAGGCGTCCGGCATCACCATGGCGATGTTCGAGATCGGCCCGGGCCGCGCCCAGTCGATGCACCGGCACCCGGGCGAGGCCTGGCTGTACGTGGTCGAGGGCTCCGGCGAGAGCTATCTGGGCACCGAGCCGGAGGGCGGCGAGAAGCACCCGTGGAAGAAGGGCGACATCATCGTCGTCGACCACTTCCTATGGCATCAGCACATCAACAGCCACCCGGAGCAGACCGCGAAGGTGGTCCGTATCCATATGTTCGACAGCCTGCTGGAGACGATGCGGGCGCTGTGCGATCCGCTGGTGCTCTTCGAGGAGCCGCCGGAGCACATCCGCGACGCACAGGCCGGTGACCCGACGACGATCCAGTGGCCGGCGCTGACGCGCCCGACGTGGCCGTGAACGGGGGCGGACGCGGTGACTGAGGCACTGCCGCACGGCGTCGCCGGGATCCATGCACTGCCCGCCGACCACCACGACGGGCCGTGGGACTCCGTGATCGTCGAAAACCGGCTGAAGGAAAGGCTGTTGGCGACCGCCGTCCTGGTGCTGCGGCACGGGCGGCGGCTCGCCGGCTCGGCCGTGGCACCGCACGGTCTGGTCGTGCTCGCGGGTCCGCCGGGCACCGGCAAGACGACGCTGGCCCAGGGGCTCGCGCAGGCCGCGGCACGCACGCTGGCCCCGCACGGCGCGACGACGCTCGTCGAGGTAGATCCGCACGCCTTCCCGAGCGAGATGCTCGGCGAGAGCCAGCGCTCGGTCTCCCGGCTGTTCCGGGAGACCCTGCCCGAGCTGGCCGCCCGCCGTCCGCACACCGTCGTCCTGGTCGACGAGGTCGAGGCGCTCGCCGTACGGCGGCACTCGGCCTCGTTCGACACCAACCCGGTGGACGTGCACCGGGCGACGGACGCGGTGCTCAGCGGACTGGACGCGCTGCGGGCCCAGCGTCCCGGCACGCTGCTCGTGGTGACGACGAACTTCGCCGAGGCCGTCGACGACGCTTTCCTGTCCCGGGCCGACCTCGTCGTGCCGACCGAGCTGCCCGACGAGTCGGTAATCCCGCGGATCGTCGCCGACTCGCTGCGCGGTCTGGCGGCGCAGTGGCCCGAACTGGCCGTACTCGCCGAGGACTCGGCCGTGCACCGGAAGGTGGGCAAGCTGCTGCACGGTCTGGACGGGCGCCGTATCCGCAAGACCGTGCACGGGGCGCTCGCCCTGCGCCTGGAGACGGCGCGCGAGCCGGCACTGCTGGGCCTCGACGACCTCGTCGCGGCCGCCGAGGAGGCCGCGGCAGAGCGATCGTGACACGACGTCGAAGACTTCGGCCCCACACCCTCTCGGAAGGGTGTGGGGCCGAAGTCGTATACCGGTTGGTCGTTTACCGGTCAGTCGTTCTGCGCGGCCTCGTACTCGGGCGCGTCCTCCATGAAGTGCACCGTGTCGTAACCGAGGTGCTTGAAGACGCGGTTCTGCGCCGAGAGCACCCTGAGGGGCGTGCCGTCGTAGGCGAAGAGCTGGCAGACGTGGTTCTGCGGCACGTACAGCGTGTCGCCCTGGGTGATCTCGTGCCGGGTGGGCTCCTTGGCGACCCGCGCGTAGTACTTCTCGGCGATCTCCGCCTCGACCTCCCACTGGAGGGCGTAGCCGCCGCCTTCGAGGACGTAGAAGACCTCGTCGGCCATCTTCCAGTACTTGCCGGAGCGGCTGCCGGCCGGGATGTCGAGTTCGAATGCGTCGACGGAGAAGATGCGGGCGTCGGTGCGCTCGGGCGAGGACATCACGCGGACCCGGCCGAGCGGGGTGTTCTCCCAGGTGGTGTCGCCGATACCGATGACCTTCTTGCGGTCCAGGACGCCGGGCGTCCAGATCCGCGACCAGTCCTCGCGCGGCCCGAACTCCGCCTCGCGCTCGACCGGTCCGCTGCGCCCCTGCTGGAGCAGGCCCATGAACATCCAGGTGCTCTTGGCCTTCACCACCAGGGCGGTCGCGGTCTCGTCGTAGGGGTTGAAGTGGCGGTGCACGGAGTCGGTGTGGACGAAGACGAGGTCGTCCTTGGTCCAGTCGTAGCGCTGGTCGTCGTGGATCTCGTAGCCGCGCCCCTGGAGGATGTAGAAGGCCGCCTCGTTCTGGTGGCCGTGCCCGTGGTTGCTGGACTGCGGCGGCAGTTCGACGAAGTGGACCTGGATCGTCTGGGTGAGGAACTCCTCGTCACCGGGGCCGACCCGCCACCACGTCCGGGACTTCTCGCTGTCGCCCGAGTGGGCCACCTTCGCGTCGTCGACGACCACCGAGTCGTCGCGCACCCGCTTGACGGCCAGCTGCTGCCGGCGGAACTCCCCGAGCCCGTAGGTCTCCGAGGTCAGGCCGCGGACGAAGACGCGTCCCTTCTTGCCCATGGTGCCTCCGATGGATCACTGAGAATGGATGACTTTGGATGGATCACTCTGGATGACTGATGGTCTAACCATAATGCCTTAGCGCGGGACATAAAAGAGTCCCGGGTCCAACCCGACCCGGGACTCGATCAGTTGTGGATCACTCGGATCCGGCTCACCTGCCGGCGCCGCCGCCCTTCACACGCGACGCGGTGCGCCGGATGTGCGTCCGCATGATCTCCGAGGCGGTCTCGGCGTCGCGGGCGGCCACGGCGTCGACGAACTTGCGGTGCTCCTTGGAGCCGTGCAGCCCCATCTGCGGCTCGACGCTCTGCGCCTCACGCAGGCTCATCAGCAGCGGGCCATGGAAGGACTGGACGAGCATCTCGATCGCGGTGTTGTGTGTGCAGGCCGCGACCCGGGTGTGGAAGTCGGCGGACATCTCCATGTCGTAGACGCCCTGCTTGACCGCCTCGGCGTGCTCGTCGCACAGCGCGCGCAGCTCGGCGATGTCCTCGTCGGTGGCGCGCTCCACGACGAGGGGCACGATGCCGAGCTCGAAGACGAGCCGCGCCTCGGTGACCTCGGCCGCCGTCAGCGGCGACAGGGAGAGCAGATCGGCGAGGCCCTCACCGACGCGCTGCGACGACGGCGCCGTCACGAACGCGCCGCCACGGGCGCCGACCCTGATCTCGACCAGCCCGCTGGCCTCCAGGCTGCGCAGGGCTTCGCGCACGGTCACTCGGCTGACGCCGAACTGCACGCACAGCTCCCGTTCGCTGGGGAGCCGGTCGCCCGGTTGCAGGCGCTGTTCCTTCAGCAGCAGCTTGATCTGCTCGACGATCAGCTGGGAAACACGGCTCGAGGAGACCGCCTTGAACAGACCCTCCGCCGGGACGGTCTTCTTGGCGGTGGTCTTCTCGTCGTTCTCAGCGCGTTGAGGCTGGCTCGGTCGCGAAGGCATGCGCGCATTGTCCCATGGTCAGAGGGTTCGTTGACCTCATACTACGCAATGGCTTAAAGTCATACCAACAGTCCAATAGCCTGACGGTGAATCCAGGTGAGGAGATCGACACGGCCATGAGATCACCGGAAGGCTCCCGCGAAGCACTGCGCGAACGTGTGGCCCTGGCGTGCCGGGCGCTCGCCGTCACCGGCCTCGTCGAGCACATCCTCGGCCACATCAGCGCACGGACCGGTCCCGAGTCACTTCTCGTCCGCGGGCGCGGGCCGCAGGAGCGGGGACTCGCCTTCACCGTCGTGGAGGACGTGCAGGAGGTGAACCTCGAGGGCCGGGGCGACCTTCCCGAGGGCTGGCGGGTGCCCGGCGAACTGCCCATCCACAGCGAGGTGTTGCGGGCCCGCCCGGAGGTCACGGCCGTGGTGCACGCCCACCCGCCCGCGGTGGTCGCCGCCTCCGTCGCCGAACTGCCCTGGATCCCCCTCGTCGGCTCCTACGACATCCCGGCCGCCCGCCTGGCCCACGAAGGCATCCCGGTCTGGCCCCGCTCGGCGCTGATCCGCCGCCGCGACCTGGCCGAGCAGATGGTGGCCGCGCTCGGGGACCGTCCTGTCGCCGTGCTGCGCGGGCACGGCCTGGTCGCCGTCGGCACGGGCGATCCGGCGCACGCGGTCGCGGAGGCCGTCACACGGGCCCTGGCGGTCGACTCGCTGGCCCGCACCGCCCTCGCCGTCGCCGCGACGGGCGCTCCCCTGCGTCCCATCCCCGACGAGGACATCGCCGAACTGCCCGATCTGGGACCGGCGTTCAACGTGTCGGCGATGTGGCGTCATCTCGCCGCCCGGGTGGCGCACGAAGGCCCGGACACCCCCTTGCGCGGCTGACCTGCCCCGGCCCCCGGGTCCCGACCGAGCGGAGGATCATGCTCGTCCTCGACAACAAGGTCACGGCCGCCGTGCTCACCATGCCCGACGTGGTGCGGGCGCTGGAAGAGTCGTACCGCGACCTGGCCGACGGCACGGGCGTGTGCCGGCCCCGCATCGACCTCAACCTGCCGGTCGACGACTCACGCGTGTACCGGTGGGGAACCATGGAGGGCGGCTCGGCCCGCAGTGGCTACGTCGCCCTCCGCATGAAGTCCGACGTGCTCACCGAGACCGGCCCGCCGGGTCTGCGCACCCAGGAGAAGTACTGCGTACGGCCGGGACTGTTCTGCGGTCTGGTGCTGCTGCTCGACGCCCGCACCGGCGAGCCCCTGGCCCTCCTCAACGACGGGCTGCTCCAGCATCTGCGGGTCGGCGCCGACTCGGCGATCGGCGTGCGCTTCGCGGCCCGCGAGGACGCCCGGGTGCTGGGGCTGCTGGGCTCGGGCGGCATGGCACGTAGCCATGTCGAGGCCTTCCTGACCGTGCGCCCGCTCGAACGTATCCAGGTGTTCAGCCCCACCCGCGGTCACCGTGAGCGCTTCGCGGCCGAGATGCGCGAGCTGCACGGCCTGGACGTGGTGGCGGTCGACGAGCCCGAACTGGCCCATCGCGGCGCGGACATCGTGGCGGGCTGCACCGACGCGGTAGGCGACGTCGTCCTCGGCGGCCACCTCTCCCCCGGCACTCATGTCACCTGTATCGGCGGGCACCCCGACGCCCGGGCCAGGGAGCGTTTCGACGTCTGGTTGCGGCTGGGCAGCGCCGGCGTGCCCGTGTCCAACCCGAGCTGGGCGACCGACGACGAGTATGTCGGCTACCGGGCCGCACCCGACGCTCCCGTCTGGCGCCACCACCACGAGCGGGGACCGAAACCCGCGCCCGGCCACGCCCGCCGGGTCGCGCTCGAAGCCGTCCTCGCGGGCCGCGACCGGGCCCGCGACGACGAACGGCAGGTGACGTTCTCCGAGCGCGGCAACATCCAGGGCGCGCAGTTCCACGCCGTCGCGGCGGTCGTCTACGAACGAGCCCGCGAGCGCGGTCTCGGGCACGAGATCCCGCGCGAGTGGCTGCTCCAGGACATCCGCGACTGAGCCGGGTCAGCCCTGCTGGAACAGCTCCGCGGGCAGGGGCTTCAGCAGTGCGTACAGGTCGTCCGTGATGGGGCGGTCCCAGGCGGCGATCGTCACCAGGACGTTGTCGCTGCGGTCGAACTGCACGCAGGAGATCCGGCTCTCGGAGAGCTTCAGACGGCGCACGATCATGAGGTTGTCGCCCTGCATCACCGGCATGTCGTCGACGCCGACGACGCCGACCTCCTCCTCGTTCTCCAGCGCGAGCAGCAGCTGGCCCACCTCGAAGGGGATCTCGCCCTCGGCGACCTCGCGGGCCGGGGAGCCCTCCGGCAGATTGCCGATGATCATCGCGGGGCCGCGGCCGCCGAAGAGGTCGTAGCGCAGGAAGACGCCCTGGCAGCTGCCGTCGGGCGCGGGCAGCAGGCCGGCGCCGAGGTTGCCGGGCCAGTCGCCCGGGTCCATGGCCAGCACATCGAAGTCGGGGCCGGCGGGAGTCGCGCTGCGGCGGCGGAGGAACGACATGTCGCCAATGGTAATGGGACGCGAGGCGGTGGTGCGGGCGAGGTCAGGAAGGTTTCAGCGCCACGGCCAGACCGGTGCCGTCCGTGCCCATCTTCCGGTAGACCGCCGAGAGCAGCCGTACGGCCGTCGCCTCGTCCACCTGGAGCTCGCGCGCGATCTCGGCCTCGGTGCGCCCACGGGCCGCCAGGTTCGCGGCCGACCGCTCGCGACCGGTCAGGGTGTCCGTCTCCGTGCTGTGCAGACGGCGGGGCCGCAGGCCCGCCGCGGCCAGTTCGTCGCGGGCCGTCTCGACCAGCCCGTCGGCGCTGCACTGCACCGCCGCGTCCAGGCCGCGGTAGAGGTGCTCGGCGGCGTCCTGGGGGCGGCCGGCTCGGCGCAGCTCGGTGCCGAGGGCGACGAGTGCGCAGGCCAGCTCGTAGGCGGCCGGGGAGCGTTCGAGGTGGCTGACGGCCTCCTCCAGGTACTTCATGCGGGCCGATCCCGACGAGACCTCGGCGACCGTGCGCAGGGCCTGGCCGACCGCGGACGGGGTGCCGAACAGGCGGGCGCGGGCGAGGGCTTCGAGGGCGGTGCCGACGGCGCGGTCGGGGGTCTCGTGCGCCTCGGCGCGGGCCAGGTGCAGCTGCCAGGGGCACCAGGCGGGGTTGCGGATGCCGCGTGGTTCCAGCCGGCGGCCCGCCGCGGCCAGCTCCTCCGCCGCCTCCTTGACCAGGCCGCGGGCGAGCAGCAGCTCACCGTGCACGGTCTGCACGTCGGGGAAGACGACGGCGGCCGGGTAGGGCGCGCAGAAGGAGTACTGCTCGCCGGTCCGCGCGGCCTCGGCGACCCGGCCGCGGGCCAGCAGCACCTCGATCAGGACACCGACGGCGTACCAGTGCGCGGGGGTGCCGGGGCCTACGCGCTCGGCCAGCCGGAGCCCGGCCTGCACGAAGTCCTCGGCCTCGGCGAGCCGGCCGCGGCGGTAGCGGAGGTAGCCGAGGAGCGTGTACGCGAAGGACAGGTGGGCGCCGCGCCAGCCCTGCCGTTCGTAGTCGGCGATGCCGGAGGCGAAGAGTTCTTCCGTACGGCCCGGCCGGTCGGCGTACATGAAGGCGAGCGCGACCAGGACGGGCACCTCGAAGCCGCGGTCGGGTTCGGCCCAGCCGAGGCCGCCGGCCAGGGCGCGTTCGGCGTGGTGGAGGGCGACGTGGGAGGGCTCGCCGCGCAGCACGGCGTCCCAGGTGCGCAGGCCGATGATGTAGCGCTCGGTGAGGTCGCGGCCCTTGAGGCGGTCGGCGAGCTTGGTGAGCCGCCGGGAGCGGGAGGGGTGGTCGGGCTCGTCGGCACGGAAGGCGTCCCACATGAACTGCTCGGCGACCATGCGCAGCTTGACCCGGGCGTCGTCGGTCACGCGGACCTCGCGGGCGAGGAGGTCGGAGGCCTCGGCGAGGCGGTCGCTGTGGGCGAGCACCTGGGAGAGCCGGTAGACGACGTTGTGGCGCAGTGAGGAGTCGGCGATCGGCTCCTCCAGCGCGGCCCGCAGATGGTTCACCGTGGTCGCCGGCTCGGTGAGCAGGGAGGCGGAGCCCAGTTCGTACAGGACGGCGGCGCGGTCCTCGAAGGGCGGCGGTTCGCGCAGCGCCCGCGCCAGGTAGCTGCGCGCGGCGTCCGGGGCGCCGGCCCGCAGGGTCTCGCCGGCGGCGGCGCGCAGTTGCTGGACGACCCAGGAGTCACCGTCGGGATGCGTCTCCAGCAGGTGGCGGGCCGCGGCGGACGGACCCTGCCCGTCGTTGATCAGGCACCAGGCGGCCTGGCCGTGCAGGGCCACGCGGATGCCGGGCTGGATGGCCCGGTAGACGGCGGTGGCGATCAGCGGGTGGACGAACTCGAGGGCGTCGACGCCGGTGAGGATGCGGGCACCGCGCAGGGCATCGGCGGCGTCGACGGCCTCCTCGTGGCCGACTCCGGCGACGGCGGCGGCCAGTTGCGGATGGATCTCGGTGCCGAGGACCGCGCAGGCCCAGGCGAAGCGCACGGTGGAGGTGCCGAGGCGTTCGAGGCGGGCGACGAGGCCGCTGCCCTTGACGGCGGCGGCGAGGTCGCGCAGCAGGTGCGCTCCTGGCTCGGTCGGGGTGACACCGCGGTCGCGCACCTTGGCGATCAACTCGACCGTCTCGAAAGGGTTTCCGCCGGTGACGGCCCAGCACTCGCGGCAGAACGCGTTGTCGGCGTGCGCCCCGACGGCCTCGCGTACGAGACGGGCGACGGCGGGGGCGCTCAGCGGCTCGAGGCCGATGGGACGGCCACCGGCACGGCCCGGCAGCCGCCTGAACGCCTCGGCGTGGTCCGGGAGTTCGTCGGGCCGGTACGCGACGACGACCAGCAGCGGGAGTTGCTCGGCCCGGGGCGCGAACCCGGCGAGCCAGCCCAGGGATTCGGGGTCGGCCCAGTGGGCGTCGTCGAGGACGAGCACCATCGGGGCGCGCAGCACGGCGAGATGGGTCAGCACCCAGTCCAGGCCGTCGCGCAGTCCCTGCTGGTCCGGCGGTGCGCCCGCGGTCGGGGCGCAGAGGCCGAGGGCGGGGCCGACGATGTCGTACCAACTTCCCAGCGAGGCCCGCAGATCGCCCTCTCCGGAGCCGGCCAGCTGCGGCTGCAGCAGCTGACGGGCGACGTGGAAGGCGACGCGCTGCTCCTGGTCGCCGCCGCGTCCCGAGAGCACCGTGCAGCCCATGGCGGCGGCGCGGCGGCGGACCTCGGCGAGGAGGGTGGTCTTGCCGATGCCCGCCCGTCCGGCGAAGGCCAGCAGGGCACCACGGGGCCGGTCGGAGGGTTCGGCGCCGTCCCTGCGCAGGCCGGTCAGCTCTCCCAACGCCTCGTCGACAGCGGCGAGTTCGCTCTCTCGTTCGAAAATGGTGCGACTGGTCCGCATGATGCGCTGCCCCATGACGTACCCCCTGCCACGGTGGTGGACCCGCGCGGGGAGCGAGCGCGCACCGTGACCTCCAGGCACCTCAGCGTACGCCTCCGGCCGGTCGCGCGACCTGGTCTGTGGATTACTGCCGGAAACTACCTGGCCGGTGCGTACTTGGGGCGGCCGGCGGGCCGGTAGACCTGGATCGCCACGCCCTTGGAGTCGGCTCGCAGGTCGACCAGGTCGAGCGCGGTGTCCGGGCCTTCGGCGGGGAACAGCCGCGCCCCCTGGCCGAGGACCACGGGGACGACGAGCAGGGTGATCTCGTCGACGAGGTCGTGGGCGAGCAGCCAGCGGACCAGGACACCGCTGCCGTGCACCTGCAACTCCCCACCGGGCCGGGCCTTCAGCTCGCGGACGGCCGCCGCGAGATCCCCCGAGAGGACCGTCGTGCCGGCCCACTTCGGGTCGGTGAGCGTGGTCGACGCGACGTACTTGGGCCTGGCGTTCAGGGCCGCCGCGATCTGGTCGCCGTCCGGGTCCTCCGCCGCGGCACGAGCCCTCTCCTCCGCGCCCCAGTAAGGGGCGAAGACCTCGTAGGTCCGACGGCCGAACAGGAACGCGTCGGCACGCTGGTAGGTCCGGCTGATGTACATGAAGGTCGCGTCGTCGAACACGCCCATGGCCCATCCGTCGCGCTCGAATCCGTTCCTGCGTTCCTCCTCCGTCGCGTGGCCGTTGCCCTGCATCACTCCGTCGACGGTGACCTGCGTCATGGTGGTGAGCTTCATCGGTTCGTCCCTGTTTCTCAGTGGCTTTCTGTTACGACCGCAGCACGGCGCGGATCTCATCGGCCCTCCACGCTGATCCATGTGCGCGGTGTGCGGCCGCGATCGGAGCCGGCGCACTCCGTCCACGCGATCCGCGACCCGGTCCTCGCGGGGGCCGAGACGGATCCGATCGGGTACATATGCCGCGGTTGCCGACCTTCGTACGGCCGGCCGGCGAGGCCGGGCAACGCCCTGCCCGCGGTCATGGGGCCGGAGGTCCTCGATCGCGGGTCCGAGGCAGGTCGCCGCCGGGGGCACCGGCGCCCATGATGGAAGCGGAGACACATGGCTCTCCAGGTTCCCTACGGTCGGGAGGCGGCCATGAAGATCGGAGTGCTGACCGGTGGCGGCGACTGCCCCGGTCTCAACGCCGTGATCCGCAGCGTCGTCCGCAAGGGCACACAGGTGTACGGCTTCGAATTCGTCGGCCTGCGGGACGGCTGGCTCGGCGCGCTCCGTGACCGGGTGGTGCCACTGGACATCGCCGCCGTGCGGGGCATTCTGCCGCGCGGCGGCACCATCCTCGGATCCTCCCGGACCAATCCGTTCAAGCACGAGGACGGAGTCCGGCGCATCAAGGACACCCTGGCCACCCGCGACATCGATGCGCTCGTCGTGATCGGCGGCGAGGACACCCTCGGTGCAGCCACCGAGCTGAGCCGTCAGGGCGTACCGCTGGTCGGCGTGCCGAAGACCATCGACAACGACGTGGCGGGCACCGACTACACCTTCGGATTCGACACGGCGGTGGGCATCGCCACGGAAGCCATCGACCGCCTCCACACCACGGCCGAATCGCACATGCGCACCCTCGTGGTGGAGGTCATGGGCCGGCACTCCGGATGGATCGCCCTGCACGCAGGCATCGCCGGCGGCGCCAACGTGATCCTCGTCCCGGAGCAGCCGTTCGACATCGACCAGGTCTGCGCGTGGGTGAAGAACCGCTTCAAGATCAACTACGCGCCGATCGTCGTCGCCGCCGAGGGAGCCGTCCCCAAGGACGGACAGATGATCCTCCAGGACCGGACGCTGGACGAGTACGGCCATGTGCACCTGTCCGGCATCGGCGAGTGGCTGGCCCAGGAGATCTCGCGACGCACCGGCACTGACGCCCGCACAACCGTCCTCGGCCACATCCAGCGAGGAGGCACGCCGAGCGCCTTCGACCGGTGGCTGGCCACCCGCTTCGGGCTGCACGCCGTCGACGCGGTCAAGGACGGGGACTTCGGCACGATGGTGGCCCTGCTCGGCACCAAAATCGTCCGGATCCCGCTCGACGAGACCAGGGGCAGGACAAAGGTGGTGGACCCGTCGCTGTACGACGAGTTCGAGGTGTTCTTCGGCTGATTCGCACCATCGTCGGCCGGTGTGCGGCACGACCACCACCGCGCTTTCCCGGGCGGAACGATGACCGACATCCAGGCGTTGCCGGGCGACGACGCCAAGGAACGAGTGTCAAGGAAAAACGTCGAAGACAGCCTGATCGAGCGAACCCAATTCGAAGCATCGTTCCTTCTTCCCGCGGGTGACCGGTCCCGCCGTAGGCTGGCCGCCTGCTGGCACCCCAGTTCCCGGTGGCCCGTATCGTCGACGCCGCTCTCCGGGGGGACCATTCGGAGGCCCGGCCTTCAGGGGAGCCGCAGTGGAGCAGGCGACCACGTGGCCCGTGGGGCACATACAGGTTCATGAGGGTGACCGACTGGTCGTGATCGAGTTCCACGGTGAGATCGACATCGCCGCGGCGATCCCGATCATGTTCGAGATGGATGCCGCAACCGCGGCAGCGGACCGGACCGTGGTCGTCGACCTCACTCCCACCGAGTTCATCGACTGCTACGGCCTGAGGCTGGTGCACCGCGCCGAGCGACGGGTGAGGGAGCGGGGAGGGCGACTACTTCTGGTCTGTCCACACCCGCTCATTCTGAAGCTTCTCCAACTCGGGGGCTTCGGCGGGCGTCTCGCCGCCGTGCCGACGATGCAGGAGGTTCTCGCACCCGACGCCCGGGAAGGCGCGGGCTGAACCGGGCCTCGTCCTGAATCCGGCCGTCCGACGTCTGACCAGCAGTTCGGCCAGTTCTTCCAGCCGGGTGCGGTGTTGTGTGAGCAGGCGCTACTTCTCCAGCAGCACAGGCAACTGTTCCCGGGCACCGGCCTCGTTCACCCGCGCGCCCCCTCCCGGGAAGCAACCGCGCCGGGCCGTCACTCACACAGCGCACGGAATAGCCCGTTACGGCTAACTCAGGATGACATTTCCCACTTCCAGGGCACAGTGACCTCACCTCGGCGACCCGTGCTCCCGATCGCCCCCACCCCACTCATGAAAGCGCTGACGATGACCCGTACGCCTGTGGGGCCTCCCCTGTTCCGGTATCTCCGTGCCGTGCCACCCGTCGCAACTGTCGTGCTGTCGCTCGTGTTCACGCTCCTCGTCGGCCAGGCGACACCAGCAGTCGCCGCACCCGTCAAACCGGTGATCAACGGGCCGGTGTTCAACGACCCACTGGGCTCGGCGGAGCAGCAGGAGGCGATCTTCACCCAGCTCATTCGGCTGATCGACGCCACGCCCGCCGGTGAGCAGATCCGCGGCTCGATGTACGAGTTCAACGACCTGGCGGTGGCGAACGCCCTGCTCGCCGCCAATTCGCGTGGCGTCGCCGTCAAGCTGATCGTCGACGACTCGACGTATGTGGGTGCCAACGGCGCCGAATACACCAACCCGGCTTATCAGGCCCTCAAGTCCGGGCTCGGCACCAATGACTCCGCCCGTTCCTGGGTCGTCGTCTGCGACGACAAGTTCGAGGACGCGGACGGCGTGGACGACGTCAGCCGCGGCTGCCTGAGTGTCGCCCCGCCCGGACCGGCCTACGCCCACAACAAGTTCTTCCTCTTCTCGAAGATCGGCCCCTTCGACGACGGCACCAGTTACTCGAAGGTCGTCTTCCAGACCTCCTCGAACCTCGGCGACTGGTACAAGGTCGAGTCCTTCAACGACTCCGTCACCTTCGCCGACAGCGCGGTGTACAACGGCTACGCCACCTACCACGAGATGCTGCGCAAAGGGCGCTCCCTGGCCGGTGGCAACAACCACGCCTACTTCTCCACCCCCAGCGGCTCGACCTACCGCGCCTTCTTCTTCCCGCGTGGTGACTCGTCGTACTACAACCCGGCCACCGACACGATCGTCGGCGTACTGAACCAGCTCAGCTGCTCCTACACCGGCTCGGACGGCAAGAAGCACCAGACCGACGTCCGCATCGTGACCGACAACTTCTTCGGCTCCCGCCGCCAGGTCGCCGACAAACTGGCCCAACTGCGCGGCCGGGGCTGCTGGATCGACATCCTCTACGCCGAGACCGATTCGACCATCACCAGCCGCCTGGACGCCGCCGGCATCCAGCACCGCCGATGCAGCATCCCCAACGGCCCCGGCATCGACGTGCGCCCGCACAACAAGGAGATGCTGATCGACGGCGCCTACGACGGCGACATCACACCCCGGGTCTACACCGGCAGTGCGAACATGACCGGGTCGTCGCTGCGCTCGGCCGACGAAGCAGTCGTACGGATCACCAACGCGGCCTACCACTCGAAGTACCTGAGCACGTTCTACAAGATCCGCACCGCCTGCGGCGGCTGAACCGCCACCCGGCCGGCTGCGCGCCGCTTGGTGTGTCCGGCACTCTCTACGACTGCCGGCCCGGGTCCTTCGTACGGAACGCCCCGGCCCGCCCACGGGACACATGCGTCTCTTCGGGCCGGCACCCCGCTCGGCCCGGGAAGAGACACGGAAACGGCGCTCCTTCCCCAAAAGGGAACGCCGTCACCATTCGTCCCGTGGGCTCAACGCCCACCCTCACACCACGGTCGCCTCCGAAGCAGAGGCCGAACGACCCACCAGGGGGCCGACCGGCCCATCCGACCGGCCCCCCACCTGCCATTTCGGCGGGACCTACGCATTCGTCCCCGACGCCGTCGGCGGTACCACCACCACCGGCGCCGCCGCGTGCAGCAGAACCGCGTGGGTGACCGAGCCGATCATGCGGGCCGGGGACAGCAGCCGGCGTCGGTGGCGGCCCACGACGACCAGTTCGGCGTCCTTGGAGGCGGCGACCAGGAGGCCGGCCGCGTCGCCGGGCATCGCGTGCGCGTCGGAGCGGACATCGGGGTGCCGGGACCGGTGCGGCGCGAGGAGGCCCTCGGCGAGGGTCCGGGTCTCGTTCTCGACGGCGCCCTGGTCGATCATCAGCTCCGCGAACTCGCCGGAGGCCGCCCAGGTCCGCGGCGGCCAGCCGTAGGCGGCGATCGTCTGGAGGCGGGCGCCGCGCAGCTCGGCCTCGAGGAAGGCGAAGGCAAGGGTCGCCGCGTCGGGGTTGTCGACGTCGATGCCGACGACCACACGCGGACCGGGCTCGAGGGTCATGCCCTCATGTACCTCGCGCCCCTGCCGGGGCACCACGAGCACCGGGCACTCCGCGTCACGGGCGACCGCCATGCTGTTGGAGCCGAGCAGCAGGCCGACGAAGCCGCCGCGCCCGCGGGAGCCGAGCACCAACAGCTGGGCGGCGGAGCCGAGTTCGGGCAGCACGGCGCCCGGTGCGCCCTCCAGCGCCCGGTACTCCACGACCGGCAGGTCGGCCCGGCCCTCGAACCGCCCGCGCACCTGGTCCAGCACCGGATCGTTCTCCGGGTCCGGCGGACCGGCGGTGAGCACGTCGGGCTGCGCCCAGGGCGCGTACTGCCGCACATGGACCACGCGCAGCGGAGCCCCACGCCTGCGCGCGGTGTCGACGGCATGGTCCAGTGCGTACAGGCTGTCGTCCGAGCCGTCGACCGCCACGATGACGGGCAGGCTGCTGCTCATGGGGTTCCTCACCTCCGGAAGACGACCTTCCTCTCCGGGGCCAGCCTCGCTCAGGAGTCCGCCCCGGGAGGGCCACCAGGTCGCGTGTCCGGAAAAACGGGTGGAACACTCCCGGATCGGACCGCAGGATCAGGTCACGTCAGGTCGAACTCTCCTTCCCGCGCCCCTGATACGAACGCGCCCCATTCAGCGGGGGTGAAGATCAAAGAAGGGCTTTCCGGGCGGCCGCTGTTGCGCATCGCGATGAAACCCTCGACAAATGCGATCTGGACATCCCCCATGCCACGGCTGCTCGAGTGCCAGTCGGCGGTGCTGAGGTCCAGCTCCGGCTTGTCCCAGCCGGCAAGCGGGTGCTGCTGGATGGTGCTCTCGGCCACGTCCGTGCTCCTCCCGATTCGTCGTCCGCGGCCAGCCTAGCGATCGGTCTCTGATGCCGACAGGCCACGTGAGGGGGACCCTTTCCCGAGGCGGTCACGAGTCGGGGCGTTCGCTCCCCACGAGCCACATGGAGAAGAACTGCGAGCCGCCGCCGTAGGCGTGCCCGAGGACCCGCCGCGCGCCTTCCACCTGGTGTTCTCCGGCGAGCCCGCGCACCTGGAGGGCCGCCTCCGCGAAACGGATCATGCCGGAGGCGCCGATCGGATTCGTCGAGAGAACGCCGCCCGACATGTTGACGGGCAGGTCACCGTCCAGCTCGGTCACCCCCGATTCGGTGAGTTTCCAGCCCTCGCCCTCCTCGGCGAAGCCCAGGTTCTCCAGCCACATGGGCTCGTACCAGGAGAACGGCACGTACATCTCGACGGCGTCGATGTCCCGGCGCGGGTCGGCGATCCCGGCCTGCCGGTACACGTCGGCCGCGCAGTCCTTGCCGGCCTGCGGCGAGACGAAGTCCTTGCCGGCGAAGAGCGTCGGCTCGCTGCGCATGGCGCCGCCGAGCATCCAGGCAGGCGGCCGCGGGGCGCGAGCCGCACCGGGCCGGTCCGTCAGCACCATCGCGCAGGCCCCGTCGGAGGACGGGCAGGTCTCCGAGTAGCGGATCGGGTCCCAGAGCATGGGCGAGGCCTGAACCTTCTCCAGGGTGATGTCGTGCTCGTGGAGGTGGGCGTAGGGGTTCTTCAGGGCGTTGCGCCGGTCCTTGTAGGCGACGAGCGAGCCGACGGCCTCGGGCGCGCCGGTGCGGCGCATGTACGCGCGCACATGCGGGGCGAAGAACCCGCCCGCGCCGGCGAGCAGCGGCTGCTGGAACGGGATGGGCAGGGACAGGCCCCACATGGCGTTGGACTCGGACTGCTTCTCGAAGGCCAGCGTGAGCACGGTGCCGTGGACGCGGGCCGCGACCAGGTTCGCGGCGACGAGCGCGGTCGAGCCGCCGACCGAGCCCGCCGTGTGCACGCGCAGCATGGGCTTGCCCACCGCGCCGAGCGCGTCGGCGAGGTACAGCTCCGGCATCATCACGCCCTCGAAGAAGTCGGGCGCCTTGCCGATGACGACGGCGTCGATGTCGGCCCAGGTCAACTCGGCGTCCCCCAGCGCCCGTTGCGCGGCCTCACGGACGAGCCCGGCGATCGACACGTCCCGCCGCGCCGCCACGTGCTTGGTCTGGCCGACGCCTACGACGGCCACGGGTTCCTTGCTCATCGCGGATCCCCTTCGAGTACGGCGACCAGGTTCTGTTGCAGACAGGGGCCGGAGGTGGCGTGGGCGAGCGCCCGGTCGGACTCGCCCCGGTGGATCGCGGCGGCGGCCTCGCCGAGGCGGACGAGCCCCGCTGCCATGATCGGGTTGGCGGCGAGTGCGCCGCCGGACGGATTGACGCGTACGTCGTCACCGAGCCGCAGGGCCTTGCGCAGCACGACCTCCTGCGAGGTGAAGGGCGCGTGCAACTCGGCTGTGTCCACGGGGCGTTCGAAGGCACCGGCCTTCTCGGCGGCCAGGCGCGCGGAGGGCGAGTCGGTCAGGTCGCGGACACCCAGGCTGTGCGCCTCGATGCGGTGGTCGATGCCGCGGATCCAGGCGGGCCGTTCGCACAGCTCCCGGGCCCGCTCCCCCGCCGCGAGGATCACGGCGGCGGCCCCGTCCCCGATCGGCGGGCAGTCTCCGGTACGGAGAGGCCGTAAGCGGTAGTCGCCTTGCGGCACCGAACCCCTCAGCTGGGCATGGGAGTTGCCGTCGGCGTCCGAGCGGCTGCGTGCCGCGACGGCCGCGAGGGCGGGCTCGTCGGTCTCGCCCGCGTCGATGAGGGCCTGGGCCTGGAGGGCGGCGAGGGCGACGGAGTCGGGCCACAGCGGGGCGACGTAGTACGGGTCGAGCTGCCGGGTCAGGACGTCCCGCACGGAGCCGGGTGAGGACTTGCCGTAGGAGTAGACGAGGGCGGTGTCCGCGTCTCCGGTCTGCAGCTTCGTCCACGCCTCGTACAGGGCCCACGCGCCGTCCATCTCCACGTGCGACTCGGAGATCGGCGGCCAGGCGCCGACGCCGTCGAGGGCGAGGGTGAAAGAGAAGGCGCGGCCGGCCAGGTAGTCGCTGGAGCCTGAGCAGGTGAAGTCGATGTCGGCGGTCTTCAGCCCGGTCTGCCCGAGGACGCCGTGCAGCACCGGCATCAGCATCTCGACCTCGGAGAGCTCGTCGCTGGTGCGCCGGTGGTCGGTCTGGGCGAAGGCGACCAGTGCGATGTCACGCATCAGAGCAGCTCCTTGTAGGTGTCGTACTCCGCGTCGGGCTCCCCGGTGGGCCCGTAGTGGTCGGGGTAGCGGGCCCCTTCCGTCCACACCGCCTCGACGCGCAGGCCCATCCGCACCTGGTCGTAGGGCATGCCGCCGATCCGGCCGTGCAGCGCGAGGTCGGCGCCGTCGAGGGCGATGTGGGCGTAGACGTACGGCACTTCGATGTCGAGGTTCTTCGCCTTGATGTTGACGATGCAGTACGTGGTGACCGTGCCGCGCGGGCCCACCTCGACCTGCTCGGAGGTGGCGACGCCGCAGGTGGGGCAGGCGCCGCGCGGCGGTACGTACACCTTGCGGCAGGACGGGCAGCGTTCGCCCACCGTGCGCCGGTCGGCGAGGGCCTGGATGTAGGCGGTCTGCGCGCGGCCGGGCGAGTAGGTGTAGTCGAGGCGGGCGGGGGCGACGATGCCGGTGATCGCGTCCGCGAACTCGCCGCTGTGGCCCGCCGGTTGCTCCGCTTCACCGTCGTACGGCTCGAAGCAGGCGATGTCGGTGATCGCGCCCTCGCGCGCCTCGGCCCAGCGCACGCGGACCCGCATGCCGGTGTGCACGGCCTCGGGGCCGGGGGCGTCGAGGGCGTGCAGCAGGGCGGTGTCGGCGCCGTCGAGGCGGACCAGGACCCAGGCGAAGGGCGTGCCGAGGGGCTGGCCGCGGCGCGGCTCGTGGTTCCAGGCCCAGGTGGTGACCGTGCCGGTGGGGGCGACCACGACCAGGTCCCGGATCTCCTCGGCGGTGACGGGGTCGTACTCGACGGGTGGCACGAGCGTGCGACCGTCACGGGTACGCACTCCGAGCACGACACGCTCGCGCAACCCGGTGAGAAAGGCACTCTGGACGGGACCGAGGGACCGGGTGAAGGGAAACTCGACGGCGAGGGGGGCTTTGAGAACTTCGGGCATCAGGGCTGCCTCCTTGGGGAGTTGGCAGTGAGGGGCGCGCCCGGACAGGGGGCGCGGGGCGGTGTCGTGTGCGGCTGAGCCGCGCGGGCGTGACCAGCCGCATCCGGCCCGCGGCGTTCAATCCGGCCAAGACCGCGGGCAGCACTACGCTCGCTTGTAGACAGGCGGTCGCTTCTCCGCGAAGGCACGGGCACCCTCCTTCGCGTCGGCGGTGTCGAAGATCGGCCATCCGCGCTCAAGCTCCGCGGCCAGCCCATCCGTCTCGGTCATCTCCGCGCTCCCGTAGACCGACGCCTTGACGGCTTCCACGGCCAACGGGCCGCAGGTGTTGATCAGTTCGGCGATCTCCAGGGCCTTGGCGAGGGCGGCGCCGTCGGGTACGACATGGCCGATCAGGCCGATGCCGGCGGCCTCCCGGGCGCTGTAGGGGCGGCCGGTGAGCAGCATCTCCAGGGCGTGGGTGCGCGGGATCTGGCGCTGCAGCCGGACCGTGGAGCCGCCGATCGGGAACAGGCCGCGCTTGACCTCGAAGAGCCCGAAGGTCGCCGACTCGCCCGCGACCCGGATGTCGGTGCCCTGGAGGATCTCCGTGCCGCCCGCCACGCAGTACCCCTCGACGGCGGCGATCACCGGCTTGCGGGGGCGGTGGTGGCGCAGCATCGCCTTCCAGTGCAGGTCCGGGTCGGCCTTGAGGCGGTCCCGGTACTGCTCGCCCTCCATGCCCCGCCCCGCGAGGGCCTTGAGGTCCATGCCCGCACAGAACGCGCCGCCGGAGCCGGTCAGCACGACCGAGCGGACGGCGTCGTCCTCGTCGGCCTCGAGCCAGCCGTCGTAGAGCCCGACGAGCATCGGCAGCGAGAGCGCGTTCTTGGCCTCGGGCCTGTTGAGCGTGAGCACCAGTGTGGCGCCTTCGCGCTGCACGGTGAGGTGTTCCGTCCCACCCATTGCCGTCTCCCCTCTCCAGGAACGAGAACAGGTTGCAGTACCCCGGAAGGCACTTCAAGAGTTTCCTGACAGACAGTCAGATTTCTTCGCGCGAACTCTTCACAGTTGCCGCGCCCTTTGCTCTGATGACCGGCGAACCGACAACTGCCAGGCTCGCCCCGGGCGAGGGAACGGTCAGGAGGAGCGGTGGAGTACAACCTTGCGGACCTGTTCGAGTCGGTCGTCGACGTGGTGCCCGACCGCGAGGCCCTGGTGTACATCGACCACCCGGGCACGGGCGCGGAACGCCGCCTGACCTACGCGGAGTTGGACGCGGCGGCCAACCGCATCGCCCATCACCTGATCGACGCCGGCATCCGCCCCGGCGAACACCTCGGACTGCACCTGTACAACGGCATCGAGTACCTGCAGACGGTGTTCGCCTGCCTCAAGGCACGGATCGTCCCGGTCAACGTCAACTATCGTTACGTAGAGGACGAGTTGGTCTACCTCTACCGCGACGCCGACCTCGTGGCGCTGGTCTTCGACGCGGAGTTCGACGGCCGGGTGGCGGCCGCGCTGCCGCAGTGCCCGAAGCTGCGGCACCTGGTGCGGGTCGGGGGCGACGGCGGGCAGGCCGCGGCCGTGTCCTTCGCGGCGGCGCAGGCGGGCGGTTCACCGGCGCGCGGGTTCCCGGTGCGTTCGGGCGACGACCAGTTCATCATCTACACCGGTGGCACCACCGGAATGCCCAAGGGTGTGATGTGGCGCCAGGAGGACCTGTTCTTCGCGGGACTGGGCGGAGGTGCGCCGACCGGGGAGCCGGTGCAGAAGCCGGAGGAGCTGGCCGAGCGGGTCGCGGCGGGCGGCAGCGGGATCACCTTCTTCCCCACTCCCCCGCTGATGCACGGCACCTCCACCCTCACCTCCTTCATCGGCTTCAACTTCGGCCAACGGGTGGTGATCCACCGCAAGTTCGTGCCGGAGGAGGTGCTGCGCACGATCGAGAAGGAGCAGGTCACCAGCGTCTCGCTGGTCGGCGACGCGATGCTGCGGCCGTTGATCGACGCCCTCAACGGTCCCATGAAGGGCACGGACTGCTCCTCGGTGTTCAGCGTGTCCTCCTCCGGCGCGGTCATGTCGGAGACGGTGCGCCGGCAGTTCCAGGAGCTGCTGCCGAACACGATGCTGCTCAACAACTACGGCTCCTCCGAGTCCGGGTTCAACGGCACGGCGACGGCCGACTCCGGTGCCGGGCAGAGCTTCCGCATCCAGGTCAACTCCCGTACGCAGGTGGTCGACACGGTCACCCACGAGCCGGTCGAACCGGGCGAGGTGGGCCGTGTCGCCCAGTCCGGCAATGTGCCGCTCGGCTACTACAACGACCCGCGCAAGACCACCGAGACGTTCTTCGAGAAGGACGGCAGGCGATGGGTGCTGCTCGGTGACATGGCGACCGTGGACGAGGAAGGTGTCGTCACCGTGCTCGGCCGGGGTTCGCAGTGCATCAACACCGGCGGCGAGAAGGTGTATCCGGAGGAGGTCGAGCAGGCGCTGAAGTCCCATCCGGACGTGTACGACGCGCTGGTGGCCGGGGTGCCGGACGCGAAGTGGGGCAATCATGTGGCGGCGGTCGTACAGCTGCGTGCGGGGGCGCCCCACCCCTCTCTGGAGGACGTCCAGTCCTACTGCCGTACCCACCTCGCCGGTTACAAGATCCCGCGGCAGCTGGTGATCAGCGACGCCATACGGCGCTCGCCCAGCGGAAAGGCGGACTACCGGTGGGCCCGGGACGTCGCGGTGGCGGCAGACAACCCCTAGGCGCCTGGTGGAGGCGACCGGCGTAGTCTTTGCGCGCGGTTGACCCGGGACTTTGAACAGCGAGTGAAGCCGGGCCGTACGGAGGTTGGCGGCCCGGCCCTGCGGGCCCGGTCCGCCGTGCCATCACCGGGCTTCGCACGGAAGGACCTACGGGTGTCGCACCTCACGCCCCCTCGTCAACTGCCGAACACCGCAGCGGGGGCTGACCCTGATGCGGATGTGGTCCCTGATGCCGTAGGGACACCAGATGATACGGCCGAGGCGAAACCGGCGGAGGCGAAACCGGCGAAACCGGCGGATCCGGCCGAGCCGGAGAGCGCCGACGAGGCAGCCGCCTGCGCGGACGCGGCACCGGGCAAGGACGTGAAGCCCCCGGTCGGCACGACTGACGCATCGGAGCCGGATGTACAGCCGGCGGCCGAACCGGACGCCGGGCCGTCGGGCGCCGAGGGCCGAGAGGGGGAGCCCGCACCCGACCCCGACGCGGCACCGCCTTCGGACACCCCGCCCCCACCGGCCCGCCCCGGCTGGTTCGGCTGGCGCCGCCGCTACCCGGCCGCCGCACGCGTCGTGCGGGTGGTCACGAGCGTCCTCGCCGCCGTGCTGGTGCTCGTCGTGCTGCTCGTGCCCAACCGTCTCGACCGGATCAACGTCGAGTCGTTCCTGCGCCTGCCCGTCGAGGCGATCTTCCTCGCGGCGCTGCTGCTCGTGCTGCCGTCGAAGCCGCGGCGGATCACGGCCGGGGTGCTGGGGGTCTTCCTCGGGCTGTCCACCATCCTGAAGTGCCTCGACATGGGCTTCCGGGAGACGCTGGCCCGGCCGTTCGACCTGGTCTTCGACTGGGTTCTGCTGAGCGACGCCGCGGACTGGATGAAGGACTCGTTCGGCCGCACCGGTGAGCTGCTCGCGGTGATCGGCGTGATCGTGGCGATCGTCGCCGTGCTCGCGCTGAGCGCCCTCGCGCTGATACGGCTGGCGAACGTGGTGACCCGCCACCGCCCCATGGCCGTACGCACGACGCTGGTCCTCGGCGTCGTATGGATCATCTGCTTCACCCTGGGGGTCCAGTTCGGCGGCGTCACCTTCGCCACCAAGGGCTACGCCCAGTACCTCGCCAACCGGGTCCAGTACGTCCGCGACGGCCTCGGCGACGCCGACGTCTTCAAGAAGCAGATGGCCGTCGACGCCTACGCCAAGACCCCGCCCGGCCAGCTGCTGACCGGACTGCGCGGCAAGGACGTGATGTTCACGTTCATCGAGAGCTACGGCCGGGTGGCCATCGACGATCCGACCATGGGACCGGAGCTCGACAAGACACTCAAGGAGGGCGACGCCAGGCTCAGGTCGGCCGGATTCGCGGCACGCAGCGGCTGGCTCAGGTCGCCCGTGACCGGCGCCGGCAGCTGGCTCGCCCACTCGACGTTCCTGTCCGGGCTGTGGATCAAGAACCAGCAGCGCTACCGGACTCTGACCACCAGCAAGCGCGCCACCCTCACCAGCTACTTCCAGAAGACCGGCGCCTGGCGCACGGTCGGCATCGTCCCGGGCGTGCGCAAGTCCTGGCCCGAGGGCAAGTACTTCGGCCTCGACCACATCTACGACTCCACGCACCTCGGCTACCAGGGCCCGTACTTCAGCTGGACGCCGGTGCCGGACCAGTTCAGCCTGGAGGCCTTCCAGAAGCTGGAGCACGGCAAGAAGAACCGCGACCCGATCATGGCGGAGATCATCCTCGCCTCCAGCCACAACCCCTGGTCGCCCATCGCCCACACGATCGACTGGAAGGACCTCGGCAACGGCAAGGTCTTCTACAAGATCAAGAAGGAGGGCACCAACCCCACGCAGGTCTGGAAGAGCGCGCAGCGCGTACGGACCGAGTACCGCAAGGCCATCCAGTACTCCGTGGACAGCCTGACCCAGTGGATGCAGCGCTACGGCGACAAGAACACGGTCCTCGTCTTCCTCGGCGACCACCAGCCCGTCCCGACGGTGACCGGGGGCACCGCCAACCGGGACGTGCCGGTCACGATCGTCGCCCACGACCCGAAGGTGCTGGACCGCGTCTCGAACTGGGGCTGGACCGAGGGGCTCAAGCCCGCGGACAAGGCCCCGGAGTGGACCATGAACAAGTTCCGCGACCGCTTCATGACGGCGTACGGGCCGCAGTCGGGGTGAGGTGACGGGCCTCGGGCGATGTAGCCGCCCGGGTCGGTCGGTTCGGCCGCTTCCATCGGACGGCGTAACAGGACGCGCCCGGTCGTGGCGGTGTCCCTAGGGTCGCTACATCGGTGATCGAACGTCACCGGACCTGATGGGACACCCCATGAACATACCGATACGCGCCTCGGCCGCAGCCGCGCTCACGATCCTGCTGACCGCCGGTCCTGCGACCGCCGTGGCCTACGCCCAGACCGACCTGGACTGCAGCGACTTCGCCTTCCAGGAGGACGCCCAGGCGGAGTTCAACCGCGATCCCAGCGATCCCTTCCGCCTGGACGCGGACGACGACGGCATCGCCTGCGAGGTCCTGCCGCACCGGACCTCGCCCGCCGCCACCCCCACGGCCACCACGTTCCCCCAGCGGGGAGTGAACGCGGGCATGGGCGGCGGCACGGGCCCCACCGACCTCGAGATGGCGGCAGGCGTCGGCCTCGCCCTCCTCGGCCTGACCCTGGCCTCCGGCCGTGTCCTGCAACGACGGCGGCGCAGCGCGGCAGCCGGGCAGCCGAGGCACTGACCCCCGCCGCCGCACCCCGTCGTCTCCCCCGCTCCTGGTCAGCCGGCGAAACACACCCGTCGGCCGTCCGCCGGAATGAGGCAGACGCGGGCGTCGCCGGGGTCCTGAGCCGGCGCCATGCCCGTCATCGGGGTGGCGAGGTAGGCGTCGAGGTCGTGCCGGTCGTCGACCCGGATCTCCTTGCGGGGCGCGCCGGGCAGGGTGAGTTCGACCCGGTCCCCGAGGTGGAGATGCGTGGCGCGCACCCAGACGGCGTGGCACGTCGTGCCGTCCCGCAGCTGTACGCGCCGTCCACCGGCGGCGGTACGCCAGGCCAGGGTCCGGACCATCTGCTGTCCTCCGCACCCCATGTCGACGGGGTCCTGCCCCTCGCACGTGCGGCCCGAGCACCCGGGGTGGGGCGTGAAGGTCGCCGCGGTGCCCCCGGCGGTGGCCGAGGGCGACCCGTCCGGCGTGAACAGCAGGGCGACCGCCGCCGCCGTGATCGCCGCAAGCGCGGCGACCGCACCCCACACGTACGGAGTGCCGCGGCCGCGGCCGCTCTCGGGAGCCGGCTCCGGCGTCGCCCGCGCCCGTCCGCTCCAGCGGGCGTCGGCCAGCTCCCACAGCGCGAGCAGCCGGTCCGGGCGGACGCCCGCCACCTCGCACAGCGCCTCCACGGCGCGGCGCGGCACCGGCTGCGTACCGGACAGGTAGCGCGCCCAGGACGACTTGCTGTACGGGGTGCGCCGGGCCAGCTGGGCCAGGCTCAGTCCGGCCGCGGCCCGTACCTCGCGCATCCTCACGGCCAGCTGCGCCGTCTCCGGGCTCATGTGCGCAGCTCCCGCCAGGTGTCGGGCCCGACGATGCCGTCCGGCACCAGCCCCTGCCGTTTCTGGAAGGCGCGCGCGGCCTGCCCGGTCCGCACGCCGTACACGCCGTCGACCCGGCCGCCGGAGAACCCGTGCCGCCGCAGCAGGCACTGCGCCTCCACCACGTCCCAGCCGCTGCTGCCCCGGTCCAGCAGGACGTCGCGGCTGGTGGAGTACCCGGCGGTCAGGACACCGTTCGCGCGCCGGACCCGGTCGCAGTCGTAGGAGCGGCCGCTGTCGTAGGCGGAGGCCCCGAGCGCGGCGCTCCGGCCGGTCGCAGCCGTGCCGCCGTCGCCGTGCCAGGACGCTCCGGCGAGGAATCCTGCGCCGAAGGCCACAAGGACGGCGGCGCCCGCGACGGCCTGGGCCGTGCGCGCGGTCCACCACGGCCGGCGCGTAGGGCGTGGCGGCCCCTCGTCCTCGGTGGCCGGTGCCGGTCGCCGGGCCCGCGCCGCCTCGGCGACCTCGTGCAGCACCAGCAGCCGCTCGGCCGGGGCCCCGCAGACCTCGGCCAGTTCCTCGGCCGCGCCGCGCGGCACCGGCTTCTTCCCGTTGAGGTAGCGCTCCCAGGACGAGGAGCTGTACGACGTCTTGGCCGCGAGCGCCGCCAGGCTCAGTCCCGCCCGGTCCTTCAACCGCCTGAGCTGTGCGACGAGTTGCCGTTCCGCGTCGTCGAGCCCAGCGGGCAGTTCCTTCCAGCGCGTCATGTCACTTCCCCGTACGCGTGTGAAGTCGCCGTCATTCAGGAGGACGCGGTTCCCGCGGGGCAACGGTTGCGGTTCCCGACCATCGTGACCGCTTCCCGTCCCCGCCCGCCGTCCCACGGTTTTGTCACGGCGTCGGGCGTCCCAGCAGGTCAGCGCGTGGGCCGTGCCGTGTGCCACCGGTTCGGACGGCTTGTCTGGCGGGTGCCGGATCCGGCCGGGCAACGTCGTCGGTGTCACCAAAGGGCCCGGCACGGGGGTGTCCTCCCTCGCCCCGCATTCCACCGGAAGCGGACGCGGCCTCTCAACTCACGGGAAAGGAACCGGCCATGACCATGCGCAGGACTTTCGCACTCGCGACCGTCACCGGAGCACTCGGAGCCGGTCTGGTGCTCGGCTCGGTGGGCAGCGCCTCCGCGCGGCCCGACATGCCGAACGTCGGCCGCGGCGATTCGGGCGTGGCGGTGCTGTGCGTCCAGCACGGTTACAACGACTGGGCGAAGCGCACGCATCACCACAGGATCAGCGAGGACCGGGACTTCGGTTCGAAGACCGCGAGCGCGGTCCGGCTCTTCCAGCAGAAGTCCCACCTCCATGTGGACGGCGTCGTCGGCAAGAAGACCGGTAACAGCCTTCTGGACAACCTCCAGGGCGACGGCGGCTGGCGCTCCGGCTGCTACGAGCACCTGCCGAGCACCCACCGCTGACCGAGGCGGTCGCACCTCCCCGGCCCCGTCCTCCCGGGGGAGGACGGGACCGGGTCTTCAGCGCGCGGAAGGTGCCCGGTCCAGGAACGCGGCGACCCGGCTCGCGAACCACGCCGGGTCGTCCACCCACGGGTAGTGACCGGCGCCGGGCTGGACGGTCAACTCGCCCTCGGGGAAAGCCTCGACGGTGCTACGGGCGAGCTCGGGGCTCGGGCCGCCGTCGAGTTCGCCGGCGAGGACGAGGACCGGTGCCGTGAGGTGGGAGAGTGCGGCCCGGGTGGCGGGCGGGTCGTAGGCGCCGTCGGAGCCGTAGACGTCGGCGGCGTCGTCGTTGAACTCCTCGTCGGCGCGGGCGTCGTGCTCCGCGGCCGCCGCGTCCCAGCGGCCGTAGAAGAAGGGCGCGAACGCCGGGTCGAAGTCGGTCTTCCCCGCGAGCCACTCCTCGAACGACGGGAACGCCTCCTCGAACCACGGCTCACCGCTGCGCAGCCGCGCCGCCGCCAGCCGGTGCTCCGGGGTCGCCGGCATGCCCAGCGCCCACGGTGTGGCGGTCACCAGTACCAGCCGGGAGATCCGTTGCGGGTGCCGGGCGGCGTAGAGCATCGCCAGGCTTCCGCCCGCCGAGTGCGCCAGCAGATCCATCCGTTCCAGCCCCAGACGGACCCGCAGCGCCTCCACGTCGTCCACGAGCCGGTCGCAGCGGTACGTCTCCGGGTCCGCCGGCACCGCGGAGTCGCCGGTGCCGCGCAGGTCGAGCAGGGCCAGCCGGCGGTGCGCGGCGAGGCCGCCCAGGTCCCCGAGGTAGGCGGCGGCCCGCATGGGTCCGCCGGGCAGGACGACGAGAGCGGGCCCCTCGCCCCGCAGGTGGAATGCGAGCTCGGTCCCGTCCGGGGCGGTGAAGGTCGGCATACGGCGATCCTCGCGTGCGAAACCGCGGCCTGACCACTTGCCTGCGGCAACATGGCCTGAATTACTGATCCCGAGCACCACGACCGAAGAGGTCCCCATGGCTGATGCGACGGAACTGCTGGACGCCGGCGAGCGGCTGGACAGGGGCGCGCTGCGGGAACTCCAGCTGGAACGGCTGCGGGCCTCGCTGCGGCACGCGTACGAGCACGTGCCCTTCTACCGGGAGTCCTTCGACAAGGCGGGCGTCCGCCCCGAGGACTGCACGTCCCTGGCCGACCTGGCACGCTTCCCCTTCACCGCCAAGGCGGACCTGCGGGCGAACTACCCGTACGGGATGTTCGCCGTCCCCGAGGACCGCATCCGGCGCATCCACGCCTC
Source organism: Streptomyces sp. NPDC048419 (assembly GCF_043200415.1). Taxonomy (NCBI): domain Bacteria; kingdom Bacillati; phylum Actinomycetota; class Actinomycetes; order Kitasatosporales; family Streptomycetaceae; genus Streptomyces; species Streptomyces sp. NPDC048419. Next base: position 208,920 of record NZ_JBICXT010000004.1, read on the forward strand.
CAGCGGCACCACGGGCCGCCCCACGGTCGTCGGTTACACCGACAACGACCTTTCCCTGTGGGCGGACATGGTCGCCCGCTCCATCCGGGCGGCGGGCGGCCGGCCGGGCGACAAGGTCCATGTGGCGTACGGATACGGGCTGTTCACCGGGGGCCTCGGCGCGCACTACGGCGCCGAGCGCCTCGGCTGTACGGTCATCCCGGCGTCCGGTGGCATGACGGCCCGTCAAGTCCGGCTGATCCAGGACCTGAAGCCCGGGATCATCATGGTGACGCCGTCGTACATGCTCACGCTCCTCGACGAGTTCGAGCGGCAGGGCGTCGATCCGCGGGCCACCTCGCTGCGCGTCGGGATCTTCGGCGCCGAGCCCTGGACCGAGCGGATGCGGCAGGAGATCGAGGAGCGGTTCGCGATCGACGCGGTCGACATCTACGGCCTGTCGGAGGTGATCGGCCCGGGGGTCGCGCAGGAGTGCGTGGAGACCAAGGACGGGCTGCACATCTGGGAGGACCACTTCTACCCGGAGGTCGTGGACCCGATCACCGGCGAGGTGCTGCCCGACGGCGAGGAGGGCGAGCTGGTCTTCACCTCGCTGACCAAGGAGGCGATGCCCGTCGTGCGGTACCGCACCCGCGACCTGACCCGGCTGCTGCCGGGCACGGCCCGCGTCTTCCGGCGGATGCAGAAGATCACCGGCCGCAGCGACGACATGGTCATCCTGCGCGGGGTGAACCTCTTCCCCACGCAGATCGAGGAGATCGTGCTGCGTACGCCCGGCGTCGCCCCGCACTTCCAGCTGCGGCTGACCCGTGAGGGCCGCCTCGACGCCCTCACCGTCCGGGCGGAGGCCCGCACCGGCACGGCTCCGGAAGCACGGGAGGCAGCCGCGCGAGCGATCGCGGCGGCCGTGAAGGACGGCATCGGGGTGTCGGTCGCGGTGGAGATCGTCGAACCCGAGTCGCTGGAGCGGTCGGTGGGCAAGATCCGGCGGATCGTGGACCTGCGGGAGGTCAGGTGACCTGTGCGGGGCACGTCATCCCGTGGGGCCGGCCGCGGCCAAGGCGGGCAGCGCCGGACGCGTGATTCCGGAGAGGTCGCGGAAGACCACGCTGTTGCGGTCGGTGACCGCGCGGCCGAGCGCGTGGTGCGGCCACAGTCCGCCGGCCATCCGGCGGCTGCGCTCGCCCCACTCCAGGGCCTCGCTGGTGCGCGCCTTGAAGAAGTTCAGGGCGTAGCCGCCGGTGTGGATCCGCAGCAGGCCGAAGCCGCCGGGGTACTCCTTGGCGGCGCCCACCTCCTGCAGCGCCACGTGCGGGGCGTGCGGCAGCAGGGTGCGCTTGTTGCGGTGGGTGTGGCCCGCGTGGTGGAGGAAGACTCCTGGGGTGGCCGCGTAGGCCTCGACGATCTCGCGTACTTGGCGGCGGCCCATGCGCTGGCCCGCGCCGACCGGGAAGAGGGAGTCCCGCACGAACAGCGGATGATGACCGAAGACCAGGGTGGGCTGCTCCCTGTTCTCGCGCAACCGGCTGCGGAACCAGGACAGTTGCTCGGGGCCGAGACCGCCCGAGTCGGCGCCGTTGCCGGGCTTCTCGTACGTGTCGAGACCGATGATGCGCAGTCCGCCCAGGTCACGCGCGAAGTACCCGGGCTCCTCCTCGCCGCCGAACCCGCGGCGGAAGGTGTCGCCGTCGGCTCCCTGGCCGTCGCCGGATCCCGGCCGGTCGTGGTTGCCGCGCACGACGAAGTAGTCCTCGCCGTGCGTGCCGAAGCCGTCCAGGATGCGTCTGGCGTCCGCGAGGTCCTGCGGCGCACCGCCGGCCGAGATGTCGCCCGCGGCCAGCAGGAGATCCGCGCCGCGGCGGCGGGCCTCCTCGACCAGAGCTCGGCTCATGATCTCCGGATACGGCGCGAGGCCCGGCTCCTGTGTCACCCCGCGCAGCAGCGGGAAGCCGGTCACGAGGCCGGCGATGGTCTCGCCGAGGTGCAGGTCGTTGCAGAGCGCCAGGGTCATCAGATGACTGCCGGGCGGGGGCTGCGGCGTGGTGAAGGAGTACGGGCCGCCGAGCGACCCCAGACCGTGCCGGGAGGTACCCGCCGCGTTGCCGCGCACCAGGTGCAGCGTCGTGGGCCGGGCGGCGACTCCGCGCGAACGTGCCTGGTAGTAGTACGTCTGCCCCGGCTCAAGGCCGGTGAGTTCCACGTGGTGGTGTGCCGTGAGCCGGTTCTCGCCCGCCACGCGGTTGAGGCGGCCGGGGTGCGTGCCGTAGACGACCTCACCCTCCGTGACGGCGGGCAGCATGTGGCCGAAACCGTCGTCGGTGCCCGGCACTCCGGTGTACCAGGTGATGATCGCGCGGTCCTCGGTCAGCGTGACCAGTTCCAGGTGCACGGCCGCGACGATCTGATGGTGCGGGAGGCGCGCGCGGGCGGCGGAGGCGGCCCTGAACAGGGCCGGGGCGAGCAGAGCTCCGGAACGCAGCACCTCACAGGGGCCGGGGATCCCGGCGAGGGCGGCGAGGGGAGCGGGGAAACAGCATCGCATGCCTGGTTTGTGCCCTCCTGCCGTATACACCAGACATGGTACCGGCGGCCGTACCAGGTATGAAATGAGACTTCTTGTGTGTCTCGTCACCCGGTGAAGCGGTCGCGCAGCTCCCTTTTGAGGATCTTTCCGCTTGCGTTGCGCGGGAGTTCGTCCACGAACTCCACCCGCTTCGGCGCCTTGAAGTGGGCCAGGTTCTCGCGGGCGTGCGCGACGAGTTCGTCCTCGGTCACCTCGCCGCGCGGGACGACGACCGCTGTGACCGCCTCGATCCACCGCTCGTCGGGCAGGCCGATCACGGCGACCTCGGCGACACCCTCGTGCGTGTAGAGCGCGTCCTCGACCTGTCGCGAAGCGACCAGCACCCCACCGGAGTTGATCACGTCCTTCACTCGGTCGACGATCGTGTAGTAGCCGTGCGCGTCCCGTACCGCGAGGTCGCCGGAGTGGAACCAGCCGTCGCGGAAGGCGTCGGCGGTCTCCTCGGGCTTGTCCCAGTAGCCCTCGCACAGCTGCGGGGAGCGGTAGACGATTTCACCGGGCGTGCCGTCGGGGACGTCCTTGCCGTCCTCGTCCACCACGCGCGCGTCGACGAACAGGACCGGGCGTCCGCAGGAGTCCATGCGCCCCTTGTGCTCGTCGGGTGCGAGGACGGTGGCCAGGGGGCCGATCTCGCTCTGGCCGAAGCAGTTGAAGAAGCCGAGCTCCGGCAGCCGTTCGCGCAGGCGCTCCAGGACGGGCACCGGCATGATCGACGCGCCGTAGTAGGCCTTGCGCAGTCCGGACAGGTCACGGGTCGCGAAGTCCGGGCGGTTGGAGAGTCCGATCCAGACCGTGGGCGGGGCGAACAGGCTGTCCACACGGCCGGCTTCGATCAGGTCGAAGAGCCGGTCGCCGTCGGGGGCGTCGAGGATGATGTTCGTGGCGCCGACGGCGAGATACGGCAGCAGGAACACGTGCATCTGCGCCGAGTGGTAGAGCGGCAGGGAGTGCACGGGCCGGTCACCGGCGCTGAGATCGAGCGCGGTGATCGCGCTCAGGTACTCGTGGACCAGGGCGCGGTGCGTCATCATCGCGCCCTTGGGCAGGGCCGTGGTGCCGGACGTGTACAGCAGCTGCACCAGATCCTCGGCGCGCGGCTCGGGCCCGTCGTACGCGGGCGCCGTCGCCTGGCGGGCGAGAAGCGAGTCGTCGGCGTCGCGCAGGAACAACGTCCGTACGCCCTCCGGAAGCCGGCCGGCGAGATCGGGGTCGGTCATGACCAGGGCGCTGCCGGACTGGCCGACGATGTACGCCAGATCGTCGCCGGTCAGGTTCTGGTTGACCGGCACATGGACCAGGCCCGCGCGGGCGCAGGCGAGGAAGCCGATCAGATAGGCGTCCGAGTTGTGGCCGTAGGCACCGACCCGGTCGCCGGGGGCGAGACCCTGCACGAGCAGCACGCTCGCCGCTCGGGAGACGGCCTCGTCGAGTTCCCCGTACGTCCACGAGCGGTCGCCGTTCTCGACCGCGACGCGCGCGGGGGTGCGCCGGGCGCTGCGCCGCAACACCCCGTCAACCGTACTGCCCTGTCCCTGCGTCATGACTGATGATCCTCGGCCCGGCACAGGGTCAGGTCAAGCATGTGGCAGGCTCGGGGACGAGCCGGTCACGGGGAGGAACGGGGTCATGACCAGCACAGGGGTGCGCAGGCACGTCGAGCCGGTGCTCGACGGGGCGGTGGCCGACCTCGGCGGCTACGACCACGCGGACGCGGTGGCCGTGGATCTGCCCGCCGGCACCGACGCCGTCGAGTTCACCAGGCTGGTGTTCACTGGCACTCCCGAGTGGGTGCACCGGCTGCTCACCGTGCGCGACAAGGCGATGGCGCCCTTCGGCCTGCAGAGGCAGGAGCGCGTGCCCACGGCGGACATCAGGGTCGAACCCGGCCTGAAGATGGGGCCGTTCCGCCTGCTGACGGTGACCGGGACGGAGGTGCTGTGCGGGGACGACGACAAGCATCTGGACTTCCGCACGTCGTTCGCGGTCCGTCCGATCGCCGCCGGCACCGGGCTCGAGGGCGTCTGCACGACGGTCGTGCGCTTCCACCGCCGCGTCGGCCGCCTGTACTTCCGCGCCATCGAGCCCTTCCACCACCTGATCGTCCCGCATGTCGTCGGCAAGGCGGCGCGCCCTTGACGGGCCGTCACACGGCGCGGGTACGGCCCTCCCAGTACGGGTCGCGCAGCCGTCGCTTGTAGAGCTTGCCGTTGGGGTCGCGGGGCATCTCGGTGATGAAGTCGACGGTCTTCGGCCTTTTGTAACCCGCGAGTTGCTCGGCGCAGTGGTCCAGGATCGAGGCGGCCAGCTCGGGGCCGGGGTCGTGGCCGGGGGCCGCTTCGACGACGGCCTTGACCTCCTCGCCCCAGTCGTCGTGCGGGATGCCGAAGACCGCGGCGTCGGCGACGGCCGGGTGGGCGAGCAGCGCTGACTCGATCTCGGCGGGGTAGATGTTGACGCCGCCCGAGATGATCATGTCGATCTTGCGGTCGCGCAGGAAGAGGTAGCCGTCCTCGTCGAGGTAGCCGAGGTCACCGACGGTGAAGAAGTCGCCGATGCGGTTCTTCCTCGTCTTGGCCTCGTCCTTGTGGTACGCGAAGCCGCCGGTGTTCATCTTCATGTAGACGGTGCCGAGTTCACCGGCCGGCAGCCGGTTGCCGTCGTCGTCGAAGACCGCGAGTTCGCTGATGGGCCAGGCCTTGCCGACGGTGCCGGGCTTCTTCAGCCAGTCCTCGGCGGTGGCGAAGGCGCCGCCGCCCTCGCTGGCCGCGTAGTACTCCTCCACCGACTCGCCCCACCAGTCGATCATCGCCCGCTTCACATGGTCCGGGCAGGGGGCGGCGCCGTGGATGGCGTGCCGCATGGACGAGACGTCGTAGGAGTGCCGGACCTCTTCCGGCAGGGCGAGCAGCCGGTGGAACTGGGTCGGGACCATGTGGGTGTGCGTGCACTTCTCACGGTCGATCCGCCGGAGCATCTCCTCGGGCGTCCACTTGTCCATCAGGACCAGCCGGTGGCCGATGTGCAGGGACGCGCCCGCGAACTGGAGCACGGCGGTGTGGTAGAGCGGCGAGCAGACGAGGTGGACGTCGTCGCCGAACGGCTTGATGCCGAAGATGCCGAGGAAGCCGCCGAGATAGGCCTCCTCGGGGGTCTTGCCGGGCAGCGGGCGGCGGATGCCGCGCGGGCGTCCGGTGGTGCCCGAGGTGTAGTTCATGACCCAGCCGAGCTCACGGTTCGAGGGCACCGACTCCGGTTGCCCGTCGAGGAGTTCGGCGTACGGCCGGAAGCCCTCGACGGAGCCGACGGCGTACCGGTGGGTGGCCGGGAGCCCGGCCTCCTCCGCCGCGTGCCGCGCCGGTTCCGCGAACCGCTCGTGCGAAATCAGCACCTTGGCACCGGAGTCGGCGACGATCCAGCCGATCTCCGGGCCCACGAAGTGGTGGTTGACGGGGACCAGGTAGAAACCCGCCTGGCTGGCGGCCAGATAGGCGGTGAAGAACTCGACGCCGTTGGGCAGGACGACCGCGAAGGCGTCCCCGCGTTCCAGGCCGGCGGCGCGCAGGCCGTGCACCAGCCGGTTGACGTCGGCGTGCAGGCGGCCGGCCGTCCACTGCTCGCCGTCCGGCGCGACAAGGACCTGACGGTCGGGATCGGCGGCGGCCTGGGCCCAGAACCCGGCGGGGGGCGTACTCGTCACTTGCCGCTCCTTCCGGCGATACGGATCATGCGGTCCACGGCGTTCTCGAAGCCGCGGGTGAGGTCGTCGAAGACGGCCTGGACACTGCGTTCGCTGTTCATCCGGCCGACGATCTGGCCGACCGGCGTGCCGAGCAGGGGCTCGACCTCGTACTTCTGGATGCGGGTGAGGGCGTCCGCGACGAGCAGGCCCTGAAGGGGCATGGGGAGGGTGCCGGGCCCGGCCGCGTCGTCCCAGGCGTCGGTCCATTCTGTACGGAGCTGACGTGCGGGTTTCCCGGTCAGCGCGCGGGAGCGGACGGTGTCGCCCGAGCCGGCGGCGAGCAGTTTCCGGGTCACCGCGGGCGAGGTGAGGCCGGCCTCCGTGACGGTCAGCCAGATCGAGCCGAGCCAGACGCCCTGGGCGCCGAGGGCGAGTGCGGCGGCCGCCTGCTGTCCGCTGCCGATGCCGCCCGCGGCCAGCACGGGCAGCGGGTCCACGGCGTCCACGACCTCCGGGGTGAGCACCATGGAGGCGATCTCACCGGTGTGGCCGCCGGCCTCGTAGCCCTGGGCCACGACGATGTCGATGCCGGCTTCCCGGTGCTTGAGCGCGTGCCGGGCGCTGCCCGCGAGCGCGGCGACCAGCACGTCGTGCTCGTGGGCGCGGGCCACGACGTCGGCGGGCGGGGAGCCGAGGGCGTTGGCCAGCAGCCGGATCGGGTAGTCGAAGGCGACGTCGAGCTGGTTGCGGGCGACCTGTTCCATCCAGCCGGTGATGCGCCAGCCGGACACCTCCCCCTCGGCAAGCTCCGGCACGCCGTGCTTGGCGAGGGTGTCCCGGACGAACTGCCGGTGCGCCTCCGGGATCATGGCCTCCACGTCGGCCTCGGTGACGCCCTCCACCTTCTTGGCGGGCATGACCACGTCCAGGCCGTACGGCCGTCCCTCGACATGGGCCTCCAGCCAGTCGAGGTCGCGTTTGAGGTCGTCAGGAGCGGTGTAGCGGACCGCGCCGAGCACTCCGAAGCCCCCGGCCCGGCTGATGGCCGCGGCGACGGCGGGGAACGGCGTGAAGCCGAAAATGGCGTGCTCGACTCCCAGTTTCTTGCTCAACTCCGTCTGCATGGCCGCAGAATGCCGCAGTACTCCCGCCGACGGAAGGCCTTTTCTGATGCTCCGTCAGATTTCTGGCCACCCGGTGCCTCGACACGACCGGCCCGGCGATCAGCGCCGCTCACTCACGATCCGGTACGCGACGATTACTGTGCGTGGCGATCAGTGAGTGGCAGACGGGAGGCGCCGGATGACCGGACGACTGACGATCATGCCCGCGGCGGGCGTGGCGGTGATGTGTGCGACCGGATTGGCGGCCGCCCTCTCCGACTCGGACCTGAAGGTGGTCCGGCTCCACCCGGCGGCCGCGCCGCCCGGCGGCAGCACCGTGGTGCACGCCTTCGTGGCCGACGGCGGGCCGGAGCGGACCGCCTCGCCCTTCACCGTGATCGTGAGGCTGCCGTCGGGCTTCACCGCCGAGGGGCCGTACTTCCCCGAGGACTGCCGGTCCGAGGCCCGCGGCCGCCTGGTGCGCTGCACCTTCGGAGCCGGGCTGGCGGCGCTGCGCACGGCCACCGCGCTGGTCCCGGTCCGGGTGGGCGCGGACGTGCCCCCCGGCACGAGGGCCGAGGGGCACGTCCAGGTGGTCGGCGCCGACGATCGCGATCCGCGTGACGACCGGACGCCGTTCACGCTGTCCGCCGGGTGCTGATCAGGCGAGTTGCGGTTCAGGATCAGGTACGCCGAGAAGCCGCTGCCCACGCCGTGGCCGTCCGAGTAGACCTTCTTGCCGTTGACGTACGGGTCCACCGAGTTCGCGCCGTAGTGCGTGCCGACGGTGACCCGCCGGCCGGGCGCGACCGCGCCGGATCCGGAGGTGACGTCGTTGGTCAGCCGCCGCTGCCCGAGGACGGCGTGGTCGTCGTGGCCGGGGCCTTTGCCCACCGTCAGCTGGTGCGAGGGCAGGTCGTGCCAGGCCCCGCCCGACTCCTGCCAGAAGGGTCCTGGCCGTGAAGCAGGCGGACGGGTGCACGGTCAGCTGGGCCGAGGCAGCGACTCCCGCGGTCAACGCGGTCGGGGTCAGCTTGTCCTGCGTGACCGTGGTGGCGGCTGAGGCCTGCGGGGCGAACGGCAGGAGCGACAGCGCGGCGGCCGCCCAGCACGAACCCCGCAGGCCAGGCAGACCCGCCTTCGCTGTACGACGAGATCTCATTCACACCGCTGGGCAGCTCTCGCCACACATACCGGCTGGTAGAAGCCGCTCTCGGCCGGGGTGTGCCAGGCCGGATCGGCGAAACCGGCCGCGCTCACGGCGTCGGCCACCTCGCGCCGGGTGAGCGCCCAGGAGGTGGCGTGGCGGACGCGGACCTGCCAGCCGTCCCCCTCCGGCAGGAGCTGGAAGTACTCCTGGTCGTAGTGCTCGCCGTCGTCGTGCCAGTGCCACAGCTGGAAGGTGATCGACCGGCCCTCGGAGTACCGACCCCCGGAGTCCTCGGACACCTGGGGCGGCACCGATGCGGGACGGGTCCGGCAGGCCTCGTCGTAGTCGCGGAGGGTGAGCAGGAGCAGTCCGTCGTCCCTGAGTACGCGGCGCATGTCGCGGAGAGCTGCCTCCAGGTCCTCACGGATCAGCAGGTGCGCGATCGAGTTGTCGGCGCATACGACGGCGTCGAACACGCCGTCCCTGAAGGGGAGTTGGCGCATGTCCGCCGCCGCCGTGCGTAGGTCCATGCCCCGGGTCGCGGCTTCCGCGGCGGCGCGGGTGACGGCCGCGGGGCTCAGGTCGCTGCCGGTGACCCGGTGGCCGACGCGGGCGAGACCGATCGCCTGGGTGCCGATTCCGCAGGCGCAGTCCAGGACGCGGTGCGGGCCCGGGCTGCCGAGTTCGCGGCGCAGGAGACCGTCCAACGCGGCGGCCTGGCGGGCGATGCTCGCGTCCCAGTCGGGGAAGATGCGGTGGTAGTCGGCGGCCAGCGAGTCGTAGAAGTCCCGTGGCGAGTGCGTCACTCGCCCGTCGCCTCCAGGACCGCCATCGCGGCGTTGTGCCCCGGCACTCCGCTCACTCCCCCGCCCCGTACCGCGCCCGCCCCGCACAGCAGCACGTTCGCGTGGCCGGTCTCGACGCCCCAACGGCCCGTGCCCTCCTGGGCGTAGGGCCAGGACAAGGCGCGGTGGAAGATGTTGCCGCCGGGCAGGCGCAGGTCGCGCTCCAGGTCGAGCGGGGTCTTCGCCTCGATGCACGGGCGGCCGTCCGCGTCGGTCGCCAGACAGTCGGCGAGCGGTTCGGCGAGGTGGGCGTCGAGCTGGGCGAGGGTCGACTTCAAGAGCTCCTCGCGTACGGCGTCGTTGTCCCGGTCGAAGAGGCGGGCGGGTGCGTGCAGGCCGAAGAGGGTCAGGGTCTGGTAGCCCTGCTCGACGAGGTCCGGGCCGAGGATGGTCGGGTCCGTGAGCGAGTGGCAGTAGATCTCCGACGGGGGCGCGGAGGGGAGTTCGCCGGAGGCGGCCTGCGCGTGGGCGGTGGCGAGCTGGCGGTACCCCTCGGCGATGTGGAAGGTGCCGGCGAACGCCTCGCGCGGGTCGACGGAGGTGTCGCGCAGCCTGGGCAGCCGCTTGAGCAGCATGTTCACCTTCAGCTGGGCACCCTCGGCGGGCTCCGGCGGGGTGTCGTCGGTCAGCTCGGCCAGGGCCTGCGGGGAGGCGTTGACCAGGACGTGGCGTGCGGTGGCGACGCCCTCGCCGTCGGGCGTGCGATAGGTGACCTCGGCGGTCGTGCCGTCCGTGTCGATGCGTACCGCCTCGTGGCCGGTGGCGATGACGGCGCCCGCGGCACGTGCGGCGCCGGCCAGGGCGTCGGTCAGGGCGCCCATGCCGCCGACGGGGACGTCCCAGTCGCCGGTGCCGCCCCCGATCACGTGGTAGAGGAAGCAGCGGTTCTGGGGCAGGGTCGGGTCGTGGGCGTCGGCGAAGGTGCCGATGAGGGCGTCGGTGAGGACGACGCCCCGGACGAGGTCGTCGGCGAAGCGGTCCTCGATAGCCACGCCGATGGGGTCCTCGAACAGCACCCGCCAGGCCTCCTCGTCGTCGACGCGGCGGCGCAGCTCGTCCCGGGTGGGCAGCGGCTCGGTGAGGGTCGGGAAGACGCGTTCGGCGACGCGGCCGGTCATGCCGTAGAAGCGCTGCCAGGCCTCGTACTCGCGGTCGGAGCCGGTGAGCCGGGCGAAGGCCTCGCGGGTGCGCGTCTCGCCGCCTCCGACCAGGAGCCCGGTCGGGCTTTGGTCGCGCTCCACGGGCGTGTACGAGGAGATGGTGCGGGTGCCGAGCCGGAACTCCAGGCCGAGGTCCCGCAGGATCTTCCGCGGCAGCAGGCTGACCAGGTAGGAGTAGCGCGACAGCCGCGCGTCGACCCCGGCGAACGGCCGGGTGGAGACGGCGGCGCCCCCGGTGTGGTCCAGCCGCTCCAGCACCAGCACGGACCGTCCGGCCCGAGCCAGATAGGCGGCGGCGACCAGGCCGTTGTGCCCCCCGCCCACGATCACTGCGTCGTACGTCCGGTGTCCCTCGTGTGCAGCCATGGTTCTTGGTAACACGCGATGATCGTCAACGGCCAGGGGTGTACGGCGACGGGGTCAGGGCGCGAGCGGTCGCCGGCCACCGGGGCGCGGCAACACCGGTCACCGCCCTCCCGCAGCCCTCTGCCGGCGCAGCACCGCCACCCTGCGGTACAGCTCGACCGCCTCCGCGCCGCGGCCCAGTTGTTCCAGGCAGTGGGCCTCGTCGTTGCGGCTGGCGAGGGTGTCGGGGTGATCGGGGCCGAGCACGCGCTCGCGGGCGGCGGCGACGCGGCGGTACTCGGTGAGGGCGTCGTGCCAGCGGCCCAGCCAGCCCAGGCCGACGGCGACCTCGCGGCGGCTGACCAGGGTGTCCGGGTGGTCGGGGCCGAGGACGCGCTCGCGGATGGCGCAGACGTCGCGGGACTCGGCGAGCGCCTCCTCCCAGCGGCCGAGGCGGCCGAGATTGACGCCCAGGCCGTGGCGGGCGCGCAGGGTCTCGGGGTGGGTGGGGCCCTGGACGCGGTTGCGCACGTCGATCAGGTCGCGGTACAGGGTGAGCGCCTCCGCGCTGCGGCCGAGGCGGCCCAGGCTGATACCGACCTCGTAGCGGGCGGCGAGGGTGTCGGCGTGGTCCGGGCCGAGCGCCTGGGCGCGGGCCTCGGCGACCTCTCCGTAGGTCTGCAGGGCCTCGGGCCAGCGCCCCAACTGGCCTAGCGCATAAGCGACTTCGTAGCGGGTGACCAGGGTGTCGGGATGGTCGGGGCCGAGCACGCGGGCGCGGGCCGCCGCCACGTCGCCTGCCATGCGGTACGAGTCCTCCAGGCGGCCGAGTCTGCTGAGGTTGAAGGCGAGGTTGTGGCGGCAGCGCAGGGTGTCCGGGTGGTCGGTGCCCTGGCCGCGTTCCCGGGCGGCGAGCACGGACACATAGACCTGGTGGGCGTCGAAGTGGCGGCCCAACTGGCCCAGCACGTACGCCATTTCCTGGCGGGCGGCGAGGGTGTCGGGGTGGTCGGGGCCCAGCGCACGCGTCCTCGCGGCGGCCACGTGCTTGTACTCCTGGAGGGCGTCGGCGGCGCGGCCGGTGCGGCTGAGGGTGAAGGCGACCTCGTAGCGGCTGGCGAGGGTGTCGGGGTGGTCGGGGCCGAGCAGGTGGGTGCGCTCGGCAGCCACCGCGCGGTGCACCTCGCCGGCCTCCGCCCAGCGGCCGAGCCGCCCCAGGCTGAGCCCGGCGTTGTGCCGCCCGGCCAGCGCGGCGAGCTGCTCCCGCGAGGGGGCGGACGGCTGCTCGGGGGCGGGCTCGTCCGCCCGGCCGCCCGGCGGGCGCGCGATCCACTCGCCGGTCAGCCCCGCCCCGGCGTCCGGGGGCGTGGTGGAGAGCTGGGCGCCGGTGGCCTTGTGGCCGGTGGTCATGCCCCGCGTCCAGGAGGGCATCCGGGCCCCGCGGGCGGGGGCCTGCCCGGGCGGGCGCAGGACCGGCTGCGGGGTGACGACGGTCGGCACGTACGCCGGTGTCGTACGGCCGAGAGTGATCCGGTGGCCCAACTCGCGTGCGTCGCGCGGGCGTTGCTCGGGCAGCTTGGCCAGCAGTTCCAGGATGATCTTCTCGAGGTACTCGGGGAGCTCGGCCCGCCGGCTGCGCGGCGGCTCCGGCGGGGTGTCGCGGTGGCCGACGAGGATCGCCCACGCGTCGTCGAGATCGAACGGCGGTGCCCCGGTGGCGATCTCGTACAGGACGCACCCGAGCGAGTACAGGTCGCTGCGCTGGTCGACCTCGTCGCCGCCGATCTGCTCCGGCGACATGTAGTGGGGGGTGCCCATGGCGATGCCGGTGCCGGTGAGCCGGGAGGTGAAGCCGATGTCGTGGCCGAGGCGGGCGATGCCGAAGTCGCAGATCTTCACCGTGCCGTCCTCCAGCCGCATGATGTTCGCCGGCTTCAGGTCGCGGTGCACGATGCCCTGCTGGTGGGTGTAGGCGAGGGCGGCGGCGACCTGGTCGGCGATGTCCACGATGTCGCCGACCGGCAGCGGATGCTGCCTGTTGTCCTCCAGCAGCTGGGAGAGGTTGCGGCCGTCCAGGAGCTCCATGACCAGGTAGAGGATGCCGTCGGACTCGCCGAAGTCGTGGACGACGGTCACCCCGCGGTGCTGGAGGGCGGCGGCCACGCGGGCCTCCCGGCGGAACCGCTCCCGGAGGACCCGGGTGAAGGACTGGTCGTGGTGCGGGCCGAGGGGCTTGAGGCATTTCACCGCGACATGCCGGCCGAGCGACTCGTCGCGCGCACGCCACACCTCGCCCATGCCGCCCCGCCCGATCAGGTCGAGCAGCCGGTACCGGCCCTGGATCAGCCTGCTGTCCGCCATCTGCTGCGATCGCCCCCGTCCGCACCGCCCACCCCTGGCTCGTCCAGTATGGCGACCTATCGTCCGAGTTTGTACGGTCGCGGCCGGGAGCCGGGGCCGAGCCGTGCCATGGCGCGCAGGATGTGTTTGGGCGGGAGTTGCCACCGCACACGTGCGGGGACACCGCGCAGCAGGGTGCCCGTGGCGCGCAGTTGGCGGGTGACGGTGGCGGGTTTCGGCGCCGGTCTGCCGTACAACTCGTGGGCGTACGGCGGCAGGGCGGCGTACGCGAGCTGGGCCACACGCCGCCACAGCACCTCACGCGCCGGGACGAGAAGAGGGTGCGTCGGCGGCCGGAGCAGGAAGTCGTCCACCGCGCGTGCCTCCGGTCCCGCGGCGAGGTCGGGGCGCACCTTCTCGAAGTAGGCCGCCATCTCCGCCTGATTCGCGGGTACGGCGTCCGGATCGAGGCCCACCAGGCGGGCGCTGACCCGGTGTTCGCCGATGTAACGGTCGGCCTGTGCGTCGGTGAGCCGGAATCCGGAGCGCCGGGCGACGCTCAGATACGAGTCGATCTCGGCGCAGTGCACCCACAGCAGCAGCTCGGGCTCGTCGACGCCGTACCCCTCCCCCGTGTCCGGGTCGGTCGCCGACAGCATGCGGTGGATCTTCCGCACCCGGGCCCCGGCCCGCTCGGCGGCCTCGGCGGTGCCGTAGGTGGTGGTCCCGACGAAGTTGGCGGTGCGCATCAGCCGGCCCCAGGCGTCCTTGCGGAAGTCGGAGTTCTGCATCACGCCGCGCACCGCGTGCGGGTGCAGCGCCTGGAGGTAGAGCGCCCGGATGCCGGCGACCCACATCATGGGGTCGCCATGCATCTGCCAGGTCACCGAGGACGGTCCGAACAGACCGGGGTCACCTGCCTTGAAGCCCGTCACCTCTGCAGGCTAACGCCGCACCCTCGGCATCCCCAGACCGATCCACGAGATGATCTCGCGCTGGATCTCGTTGTTGCCGCCGCCGAAGGTGAAGATCACGGCGGAGCGGTAGCCGCGTTCGAGCTCGCCGTGCAGCACCGCGCCCGCCGAACCCTCCTTCAACTCGGCCGCGGCGCCGACGATCTCCATCAGCCAGGCGTAGGCGTCACGGCGGGCCTCGGAGCCGTAGACCTTGACGGCGGAGGCGTCCTGCGGGGTGAGGGAGCCGTCCTGGACGGCGCTCACCATGCGCCAGTTGAGGAGCTTCATGGCGTCGAGCCGGGTGTGGGTCTGGGCCAGGCGGCGGCGCACCCAGGGCAGGTCGACGACGCGACGGCCGTCGGCGAGCTTGGACTCCATCGCCCAGCGCTGCACGTCGTGCAGGGCGCGGATCGCCATGGTGCCGTGGGCGGCGAGCGTGACGCGCTCGTGGTTGAGCTGGTTGGTGATCAGCCGCCAGCCCTGGTTCTCGGCGCCGACGCGCCGGGAGACGGGGACGCGGACGTTCTCGTAGTAGCTGGCGGTGGTGTCGTGGGAGGCCAGGGTGTTGATGAGGGTGCAGGAGTAGCCGGGGTCGGTGGTCGGCACCAGCAGCATGGTGATGCCCTTGTGAGGCGGGGCGTCCGGGTCGGTGCGGGTGGCGAGCCACACCCAGTCCGCGGTGTCGCCGTTGGTCGTCCAGATCTTCTGCCCGTTGACGACGTACTCTCCCCCACTCTCGGCTTCGCTCGAGCGGGAGGTGCCCCCATCCTCGCGCACGGCGCGCGTCTTGAGCGAGGCCAGGTCCGTGCCGGCGTCGGGCTCGCTGTAGCCGATGGCGAAGTCGATTTCGCCGGAGAGGACCTTGGGCAGAAAATACGCCTTCTGCTCGTCCGTGCCGAACTGCATGATCGTCGGCCCGACCGTGTTGAGCGCCATCAGCGGCAGCGGTACGCCGGCCTGGGCGGCCTCGTCGAAGAAGATGAACTGCTCCATCGCACCCAGCCCGCGGCCGCCGTACTCCTTCGGCCAGCCCACTCCGAGCCACCCGTCCGTGCCGAGGCGCCGGACGGTCTCGCGGTAGAAGCGTTTCTGGACGGCCGGGTCGGCGTGCCGTGCGTAGGCGTTGTCCGGCACCAGCTCGGCGAAGTACGCGCGCAGTTCGGTGCGCAGCCGTTGCTGCTCGGGCGAGTATTCGAGGTGCACGGCGCCTCCAGGCTTCCCAGGCCGGTCCTGACGGCGCACACCGTAGAACGTGTTTCAGTAATTGGGAATGGCGACGGCACCGCCGCCGGGCCGCGGCCGGAAGCCGCCGTGGGCGTCAGTTGAGCGTGGCGAGGAATTCCGTGCACGCCCGGGCGCAGTCCCGGGCGGCCATCGCGCCGTCCTCCGCGCCGGAGTGCCGGTCGAAGACATGCGCGCACTCCAGGCACACCGTGCGGCACCACTCGACCTGGATGCGGATGCCGGACTCGTCCAGGCGGTTCTGCTCGGACAGCACTCGGCAGGTGGCGTCGCACACCTCCGCGCACATGATGCCCTTGCGGCGTACGAGTTCCTGCTCCTCCGTGCCGTCCGTGTCCACCAGGCTCGCGCGCAGAGCACACGCGCGGGCGCACTCGGTGCAGGACTGGGCGCAGGCGAAGCGGTCCTCCAGGAATTGGAAGAGTTCCTGCTGGGTCGTCGAAGTCACACGGGGCGGGTTGCCTCAGTCCACCACGTCAAACACGGGTCGGTTCACCACGAGGGCGCGGGGTACCCGCGTGCCATGAACAGCGCAACTATGGACATCGCCGCCAGCAGCGCCGCCGCCATGGGGCTCATCGGGGCGGGCGTGGTGATCGTGGTCCTGCTGATCGGCGCCTTCATCCTGGGCGCCCGCATCCGGCGCCGCGAGCCCGCCCCGCCGCGACCGGACGAGCAGCCGCACATGCCGGACGAGGGGCCGGTCCGCGAGGTGCTGGAGCACCGCGAGCCGGACGAGGTGCCCCGCAGCGACCACCGCCTGACCCCGCACGAGCTGCCCAACCACGGCAACTCGCCGACCCGGACCGGCTCCGATCAAGGCCGGCGCCGCTGGAGCGAGGGCAACAGCGGTTCGTTCGGCAGCGGGGGGCCGGGCATCCGCTGACGCGCGATTTTCGTTGCGCGGACGGACGCGCGGAGGGTGCTCCTGGCTGTCGTCACCCCACGGGCGCCTGGGCCGATTGCATCACCGGAGCGTGACCCTCGCGCCGCGGCAGGCCGTTCACCCACCTGATTCGCCCAGGTCGCGCGCTGGACGCCGGGCAGCTCTGCTGGTGCCCATGAGCGACAGGGGTGACGACGAGCTCTCGGCCCGGGAGCGCGGCGAACTGGCCGAACTGCGGCAGCGGGTCAATGCCCTGGAGAGTGCCGGGCCACCCGAAGCGGCCCGGCACCACCCGTTTCGCTCGCTCGGCTCGGCCCTGCTGATCCTCTTCGCCGCGCTGCTGGCGCTGCTGTCCGTCGTGGCGGTGTGGGCGAACAGCATCGTGCAGGACACGGACCGCTACGTCTCCACCGTCGGACCGCTGGCGAGCGATCCCGATGTGCAGCAGGCGGTCACCAACCGGATCACCGACGCCGTGCTGGCGCAGGTCGACGTGGACGCGCTGGTCAAGCAGCTGACGGAAGCGGCGTCGGCCAAGGGGGTTCCGCCGCAGGCGGCCAAGCTGCTGGGCAACCTGGACGGTCCCATCGAGAACGGGCTCAAGCAGTTGGTCAGCAGCACGGTGGAGCGGGTGGTCACCAGCAGTGCCTTCGAGACCGTCTGGGTGAACGCGAACCGCAGGGCGCACACGGCGCTGGACAAGGCCCTGACCGGCCAGGCCGACGGCGCTGTCAAGCTGAAGAACAACGAGGTCGTCGTCGACCTGGGGCCGATCGTCGCCGACGTCAAGAACCAGCTGGTCGCCGCAGGCTTCGCGCCCGCCGCGAAGATCCCGGCCGTGCACACGAGCTTCGTGGTGTTCGCGTCCAAGGACATCGGCAAGGTCAGGTCCTATGTGAGGGTGCTGGAGATCCTCGGCGGCTGGCTGCCCGTCATCGCGCTGCTGATCGCGGCAGCGGGGGTGTACGTGGCGTTCAACCGCCGGCACGCGCTGATCGGGGCCGCGCTGGCGGTGTTCGTCGCCATGCTGGTGCTCGGCATCGGTATCACGGTCGCCCGCGACGTCTACCTCAATCATCTGCCACCCGGCGCATCCCAGGCCGCCGCCGGATCCGTGTACGACGCCCTGGTCAAGTTCCTGCGGGCCGGTGTACGTGCCCTCGCCGCGGTCGCCCTCTTCACCGCCATCGGCGCCTTCCTCGCCGGCCCGTCCCGCATCGCCGTCGTCACGCGCACCGGCTGCACCAGGAGCATCGGCGCGCTGCGCGAAGTGACGACGTCGGCGGGCCTTCGTCTCGGTGCGGTCGGGCGGTTCGTCCATCGCTTCAAGCGCTGGATCGGGGTGGTCGTCCTGGTGGTCGCGGCGATCGTCCTGTTCACCTGGACCTACCCGACCACGGCGGTCGTGGTGTGGACCGCCGTGATCACCCTTGCCGCCCTCGCGATCCGCGAGTTCCTGGACCACGACGACTCCACCGGGCCCGCCGACGCCGGTGCCGCCGCCGCCCACTGACTCGGCTCGCTGGGTGCCTCCGCCGGGGATACGTTGAGTGAGGAAGCCTGTGAGCCGGCCGTGTCGTGGCGCGGGACGCGACCACGGCGAGGGCGGAGCACGCCCCGGCATCAGTGCCCGGTTGCGCCGGTCGCGGCAGCACCCGCACCACGGCCCACGGCCCGCAGGCGAGGAGCGGTCGACCCACCACTCGCAGCCCGTCGCCACCGGCGTGTGCGGAGGCGACCATCCCCTGGAGCCGCTGTCATGACCGAGAACCGCCTGGACGGCCGCGAGTTGCGGCACCGCACCCCGCAGGAGCGAGCCGCGCTCGGCAAGGCGGCGCGGGCCGAGGTGCCCCGCTCCAGCCACGCCGACTTCGCGCCGGGACCCAAGCGGCCGGATCCGCTGGAGATCATCGAGAAGCAGTCGGCGACGCGGTTGCCCGAGCTCGTACCGGTCCGCTACGGGAGGATGTCCGAGTCACCGTTCCGGTTCTACCGAGGGGCCGCGGCCATCATGGCGTCGGACCTCGCGGAGACGCCGAGGACGGGTTTCAGGACCCAACTGTGCGGTGACGCCCACATGTTGAACTTCCGGCTGCTGGCCTCGCCCGAACGCCGGCTCATGTTCGACATCAACGACTTCGACGAGACGCTGCCGGGCCCCTGGGAGTGGGACGTCAAGCGCCTGGCCGCCAGCCTCGTCATCGCCGGCCGGTTGAACGGCTTCAGCACCAAGGAGCGCGCCGCGATAGTACGGGCCACCGTGCGGTCCTATCGCGAGGGCATGCGCGGGTTCGCCGGAATCGGCAACCTGGCCGTCTGGTATGCCCAGTTCGACGAGAACTGGGTGCGGGAACGGTTCGGGGCGGACCTGTCCGCGCGGGGCAGTGACCGCTGGGCACGCGCCGCGAGCAAGGCGCGTTCGCACGACACCCTCCAGGTCTTCGACAAGCTCACCCGTGTCGTCGACGGCAAGCGCCGTATCGTTCCCGACCCGCCGCTCATCACCCGCCTCGAGGACCTGATGCCGGAAGATCAGCGCGGTCAACTGGAGCAGCAGATCAGGCGGTTGGTCGAGCGTTACGGCAAGACCCTGCAGTCGGACCGGCGGTTCCTGCTGGAGCAGTACCAGCTGGCCGACATGGCGCGCAAGGTCGTCGGCGTCGGCAGCGTGGGCACCCGCTGCTGGATCGCGCTCCTGCTGGGCCGGGACGGCGAGGATCCGCTGTTCCTCCAGGCCAAGGAGGCGGATCAGTCGGTGCTGGCACCCCATGTCGGAGGCACCGACTGTCCGACGCAGGGCGAGCGGATCGTCTCCGGTCAGCGGCTCATGCAGGCCACCAGCGACATCTTCCTGGGCTGGGAGCGGGTCGAGGGCATCGACGGCCGACGACGCGACTTCTACGTACGGCAGTTGCGGGACTGGAAGGGGGTCGCCGTGGCCGAGGACATGGTGCCGCGGGGCATGCGGACCTTCGGCGCTCTGTGCGGCGCGACGCTGGCCCGCGCCCACGCCAGGTCCGGCGACCGCATCGCCATAGCCGCGTACCTGGGCGCCGGGGACTCCTTCGACCGGGCGCTCGTGACATTTGCCGAGCGCTACGCCGACCAGAACGAGCGGGACCACCAGGCACTCGTCGACGCCGTCAGCACCGGGAAGCTGCCGGCCGAGGCCGCCTGAGGTCGCCATGAGGTCGCCTGAGGTCGCCTGAGGTCGCCTGAGGTCGCCTGAGGAGGCATTGGCATCGGATGCCGTCGCGCCGGCCGCTGTGAAGATCGCGGAAAGCTTGGCAGCTGATCCGCCTCGTTGCCGGACCTCGCGCCGTCGCCCGCGGTCTCGCGGATGTGGCCGTCGAACGCCTGCTGCTGGGCGCGGGGCGGGCAAGACCGGATGGCTCACTCTTCGTGCGAGGTAGGTCTCCTGGTCCTTCGCGGGGTGCACCTCGGTTCGGCTGCTTCGGCGATGACCACGGAGTGCCCGTCCTGCCTCACCCGGCGCGGGTGACTGATCACCGGGGCGGCGTGCCGGCGCCGCGGCGGCGATGAGACCGCTGATGCCACCAGGACGCGGGACCGTGAACCGCGGTGACGGTCGTCCTGCCCACACCGGTGCCGGCAACCCGCCTCACGGAGCTCACCCGCCACGGGTGATCACCCCTGCTGTGCCACCGCGCACGCTCGAGGAAGCAGGTTTGGCGCTGTGTGCCACCGACGAAGTGAGGAATTCACCATGGCCACGACCACAACCCATCAACGTTCGGAAACCGCTCAGGCGGCCGCGGGTGGACTGACGACGTTCGCCGCCGTCCTTCTGTTCATCGCCGGTGTCCTGGACCTCTTCCGGGGCATCATGGCCATCGCCAACGACAACGTCTTCGTCTCCACCCCCAACTACGTCTTCAAGTTCGACCTGACGAGCTGGGGCTGGATCCAGCTCGTCCTCGGAGTGATCGCCATGGGCGTAAGCGCCGGTCTCTTCACGCGTGCCACGTGGGCCAGGGTCGCCGGCGTCGGCATAGCGGGACTGCTGATCATCGCCAGCTTCCTGTCGGTCCCGTACTACCCCGTCTGGTCGCTCACCCTGATCGCGATGTACGGCTTCGTCATCTGGGCCCTGTGTGTCGTGCAGCGGGAGCGCTGAGGGAAGTCGCCGTCGTCGCGGTGGTCCGGCAGAGGGGCGCCGACGCCGAGCGGGGCGGCGAAGGCGTGCCCTCCTCGTCCTGATCGCCCGAGGCCGGCGGCCTGATCGCCTGAGACCGGCCGGGGGCCCGCAGCGCCGGACAAAGCGGCGGTCCCGTTTCGGGCGTGACCCCTCCCCTGCGGGTATTCATCCTGATATGCGCCGAGAAGGACGGCACTCCCTTCACCCTCGGCTGGAGCAACGCCGGGCATCCGCCGCCCCTGCTGGTCGGCGCGGACGGCACCACCCAGTACCTGGCGCCCGCCCGGCACGGAATCCCGGTGGGCATCGACCCGTCGGTCCCCCGGTTCACCCACACCCACAGGCTCCCGCCCGGCGCCACCCTGCTCCTGTTCACCGACGGACTGGTGGAGCGCCGCGGCCGGGACATCGACACCGGACTCGACGATCTGGCCGGGCAGGCGACGCGCCTGGCCACGGGTCCGCTGGAAGAGCTGTGCGACGCCCTGATCGCCCAGAACGGCCCGGTGTTCGACGACGATGTCGCCGTTCTCGCGCTGCGCACGCCGGGCCGCTGACACCGGCCTCTCGCTCACCTGGTGCCGCTCGTGCCGGTGGTCTCGGTGAGGGCCACGCGTCCCGCCTCCAGCCGGGCCGCCGCGATACGGAACGGTGCGAACTCGATCACCTCGGCTCACGGGTTCTCGACGTCGATGCCGCGGACGACGTCCCGGTAGCCGGTGCGCTTGGATCCGCTCTCGCCGCCGTCCGGGAGGTGCTCGTCGGCAGCCTCCTCGCCGGCCCGGACCAGGACGACGGGCCCGGCGGGGCGCGCCACCACGCCCGGCGCGACCGAGCCGACCAGGAAGCCGGTCAATCCGCTCGGACCGCGTGAACCCGGCACGAGCAGGTCGGTCTCCTCACCGGCCTTGAGCAGCGCAGCGGTGGCAGGCCCCTCGACCTGTACGTCGGCGGCGAGGCGGACCTCGGGGCAGGTGCGGCGGACGCGGTCCTCAGCCGCCCGCCGGGACCGCCGCGCGAGGTGGCGCTGGGCGGCCGTGGCTCCTTCGCCGTGCTCCTGGCGCGGGTGCCAGTTCCAGGCGTGAAAGAGCTGCAGGGGCCGGTCGCGGCGTTCGGCCTCACGGACTTCCCCCTGAGCGGCTGCCAGACTCTCGGCGGATCCGTCGACATCGGCGATGACGAGCGGAAGCATGATGCGCACCTCCAGCGCTCGGTCTGCTCCTCGCCCCCAGAGTCGTTCCGCGGCCCGCCGGCAGGAAGGGGCCGCCAGGTCTTCGACCTGGACCGTTCGGTCCCTGCTCACCGGCGGAATGCGGGGAAAAGTGTGGAGAACACCAGGCCCGAAAGGCGGCGCACCATGCAACGAGAGATCATCGTCGGTGTCGACCGGTCGGCACGCAGCCGTGCCGCCGCCGACTGGGGTGCCAGGGAGGCCCTGCTGCGGGGACTGCCGCTGGGAGTGGTGCATGTGGTGCCGCCGGCTCCCTTGGATCCCGTGGAGCAGTGGCCGTACCACCCCGAGGCGGTCGCCGACCATGTGGTGGCCGAACTCGCCGGACGGCACCGGGCGTTGCACGCACGGGCCGAGAGCGAGATCGGATCGCCCGCACCTGTGCTGTGCGCCGTGAGTCGGCACGCGGAACTGCTCGTGCTCGGCCTGCGCGGTGAGGGCGGCCAGCCCGGGATCACCGTGGGCTCGACCGCGACCGCCGTGGCGGCGGCGTCGTCCGGGCCGGTGGTCCTGGTCCCGGGCGCGGCACCCGGCGAGGCCCCCTCGTGGCGGTCCGCCGGCGTGACCGTGGGCGTCGACGTCGGAGACCCGTCGGCCGCCGCGCTCGACTTCGCCTTCGAGGCGGCCCGGCTGCGCGGCGTGCGCCTGCATGCGGTGCACGCCTGGAAGCTGCCCCCCCGTGCCGCCGCCCCGCCCCTGCCGGTCCTGGAGGAGGACCGCGCCACCTGGGAGGACAACGAGGTGCAGCTGCTTTCCGACGCGCTGCGGCCCTGGCGCAGGAAGTATGCGGACGTCGACGTGCTGGAGGACGTCCTGCTGTTCACCCCGTCCGAGGCGCTGGCCCATGCCTCGGACGGTGCCGAACTCGTGGTGGTCGCACGGCACTCCGGCGCGAGCTCCTCGCTGCGGGATCTGCTGGAGCGCTTCCGCTGCCCGGTCGCCGTCGTGCCCTCCTGACCCGGGCGGGTCGGCCCTGTGGGGTACTTCGGCCCATGCGGATCGCTGCCGCGCCGGCGCACCGGAGTGGGCCGGGCGGTGCTCGCCCGGCTGCGCGAGCGCGCCGCGCGACGGCCGCTGCCGCCGGACACGGTGCCCGTCACCTGCGACGGCGATCCGGGACGGCTGACCGGGCTGTGGGAGGACGCGGACCTCGCGGTGGTCGTGGACGCGGCCCACGCGCACACCGGCCTGCCCGGCCGGGTGCACCGCCTGGAGCTCGACGCCGGACAGCTGACGCAACCGCCGACGACCAGCTCGCACGGCCTCGGACTCGGCGAGTCCGTCGAACTCGCCCGCGTGCTCGGCAAGTTGCCCCAGCACCTCGTCGTCTACGCCGTGGAGGGCGCCGACAGCTCGCTGGGCTCCGGCCTCTCCCCCGCCGTGGCGGCGGCCGTCGAACCACTCGCGCGGACCGTCGAGTTGGAGATCGCCCGGTACCGGCTGATCGCGGGGAGGCCGGCATGACCGTCCGGCGCTTCCGTGTGGAGGGAATCGTCCAGGGCGTCGGCTTCCGGCCGTTCGTCTACCGCACGGCGTCCACGCTCGGTCTGGACGGCTGGGTGGCCCGTGTCAACGGGCACGTGGAGGGCAAGGTCGCCGGGCCGCAGCACGTGATCGACGAGTTCGCCGTCCGCCTGCGCGCCGACGCGCTCGCCCGGGTGCGCAGCGTCCGGCTGACCGGCGAAACGGCACCGCCCGCGTACCGACCGGGGTTCCAGGTACGGCACAGCGGGCCGTACGGGGGGCGGACACGGCGCCCCGCGAGATCTCGCCCGACGCCGCCATCTGCGAGACCTGCCTGGCCGAACTGCGCGCCCCCCGCGACCGCCGCCACCGCTACCCCTTCGTCAACTGCACGGACTGCGGGCCGCGGGCCACGATCATCGAGGATCTGCCGTACGACCTGATCCGCACGACCATGCACCGCTTCCCGCTCTGCCCGCGCTGGGACGCCGAGTACTCCGATCCGGCGGACCGGCGCTTTCACGCCGAGCCCGTCGCCTGTCCCGTCTGCGGTCCCCAGCTCGCCTGGGACGACCTGCGGGCGCGAGGAGGCTCTCCAGGCGGCCGTCAAGACCGTCGCGGCGGGCGGGATCGTCGCGCTGAAAGGTATCGGCGGTTGTCAACTCGTCTGCGACGCGGGCGATGCGGCGCCGTCTGGGCATCCCGGGGCGGGTCGTGAAGGTGCGCGACGCCTGGCGCGGGACGTCTGCATCCGGTACGGCCGCTCCGTCCCCTCCCCCGTCAGCCGGTCTTCCGGCCCCACCTCGGTTCGATCAGGGCCCACTCCGTGTCCCACTGGTCCTGGCGGCGCCGGTCCATGCAGGCGCGTGTGAAGCAGCTGATGAAGATCACCGCAGTGCCCGCGCTCACGGCGGCCACCGCGCCCATCACGGCCCCCTGGAAGGCCGCCTCCTCGGCCGTCGTGGGCTCACGCACCAGGCGGTCCCGCGCGTCCAGCCACACCACGGTCGCGCTGCCGGCCTTGCTTCTCTCCGAGTCGACCCGAGCGATGCCTGTGCGGGCCTGACCGTCCGCCGCCGTGTAGCGCACGTGCGCCCACATCTGGCCGGCGTCCATGCCGTCGACGCCGGGGGCCGGCCGCACGGTCTGGGTGACGACCGCCGGCGCCTTGTGCCGCTCGGCCCTGAGGCCGTTGAGGTCGCGTTCGACGGCGTGGGCGATCAGCACGCCCGCGGTGATCGCCGCGCCCAGCGCGAGCACCCCGGTCGCGAGGAGCAGCCATGCCTCGACGAGGTAGCTACGGCGCCTGAGCGGGTTGCGGCGCAGCCGCCACCACCACACCCGGCCCTGCCGTCGGGTCCCGATCCGGGCCATGGTCATCACCGCGCCGAGGCGGCACGGGCGAGAGAGAGGGCGGTGCGGCCGGGCCTGCCGTGAGTGATCGACATGATGCAGCCCGCCTTTCGCTGGACATCCGCCTCCAGCATCGCCGCGCATCGCCCCTTGGCATATGGGCCATCCGTCCCATCTGTCCGGCCCCGGGGCCCTGTCGAGCACATGAGGCGGTCAGTCCTGCCCACGCCCCTCGATCACTTCGCCCGCGACCCCGGCCGCCCACATCTCGATCGCGGGGAAGTCGCGGTAGTCGCCGCCTTTTCCGTTGCGCACGATCATCCGGGCGATGCGTCCCTTGGCGCCCTCCAGAAGGCAGCCGCCGAAGGTGACGTGGCCCCGGGCGTCGAGCCGGGTCATGGAACGCCGTACGCCGGGCACGGGCGGGATGAACCTCTCGGACGCCGAGGGGTCCAGCGGGCCGCTGCTGAAGAACCACAGCGGGCGGGCGGCGAGTGCGCGGCGGTTGCGGCGCACGAACCGGCGGGCGTCCTTGTGCCAGCGTCCGGCGTACAGTCCGCCGCCGACCACGACCGCGTCGTAGCGCGTCACGTCCTCGACCGATGCGGCGGGGAGTGCCTCGGCGGTGAGCCCGGCCTTGGACATCACCTCGGCCACGGCCTCGGCGATCTGTGCGGTGGATCCGTTCGTCGACCCGTAGGCGACCAGCACGTTGGCGGGCATGGTGGTCCGCCTCCTCTCACGTCCGGCGCAGCTGGTCTTCGGCCACGCCGCGCAGTGCCTGCTGCTGGGGCTGGACCTTGGTGTCGCCCCCTTCTGCCTTCGAGGGTCCGGCGGAACGGGGCGGGCTCCCATGGGCTGACCGGTGGCGACATGGGGGCCGGACGGCCCCGGTGCCGGCTGGGAGCAGCGCGAGGGCCCTGGCACGGCTTGCGATCACGCGGAGCCGGGCACCGGTGCTCGCCTCGACGCGTGCTCGTCCTGTACGGCGCCGTATGCGCAGGCCACGGCACCGGCTGACCGGCCGGTCCATCGGTTCGGACCGGCCGGTGACCACCGCAACCGCGGACCCGCGGCCGGACTCCTCAGACCGCCGCGGCCGAGCAGCAGACGCGACGGGCGATGCGGGTCGCGGCGAACTCGGTCCCGGCGACGAACCGCATCATCGGGCCGAACATCGGGGCGGCGAGGGATCCGGTGAAGTACAGGCCCGGCACCGACGATTCGAGGGCCCCGGAGAGATGTGGGGCTCGCGAACCGCGCACGCACACCACGGCGTCACGGACCGCGGGCGACAGGAACGGCACCGCGTCCAGGTCGAGCCGGTAGCCGGTCGCCGCCAGCACATGATCCACGGTCGTGGTCCCGGGCCCGCCCGGACCGTGCAGCTGCAGACGTACCCCGGCCTGGACCGCCTCGGCCCCCGTGACCCGGCAGGACGTGCGTACCGGGACGATGTCGTCGACCCGGTCCCGCAGCCACCAGCCGCCCGACGGCCCCAGCGCGCGGCGGAACAGCAGCAGGCGTGCCGACGCGGGCAACCGCCGTACGCCACCGGGGGCCTTGCAGACCGCCGCCAGGATCCAGCCCGTGCCGAGAGGCGAGGCGGGTTTCCTCAGGCGCTCGGTCCAGGGCCGGGCCAGGTCCGGCTTCATCCCCCACAGCACGCGCGACTCGCGCACCAGGACCTGGGCCTCGGCACCGGCCTCGTGCAGCAGGGCAGCGCTCTCCAGCGCCGACTGCCCGCCCCCGATCACGGCGACGCGCCGGCCGGCGTAGCACGACAGGTCGGTGTGGTGGCTGGTGTGGGAGACCAGTGCGTCGCGGCCCGGGCCCTCCGGCGCGAGCCGCCGCAGTTCGGCGGGGATGTGAGCGAGGCCGTTCAGGCCCGTGGCGGCCACGACCGCCGCCGCCTCGATCTCCTGCCCGTCGTCGAGGCGGACCAGAAAGGCCGGTCCGGGTCCGGGCCGCTCGACGGCGACCACCCGGGCCTCGTCCACCTCGCCCACGTACTGCTTCTGGAACCACATCCCGTAACGCACGAAGACATCGCACGGGATCGGCGTCAGCTCGGTCAGCTCCGGCTCGCCGTGCACCCGGCGGAAGTCCGCCAGGCGCCCGCCCGGCTCGGGCGCCGAGAGATCGGTGGCGTCCGGAGTGGATTTCAGGAACATGCCGGTGGCCATGTCGTGCCGCCAACTGCCCAGCACCTCACCGAAGATGCGTACCGGCACGCCCGCGGCCCGCAGGTGCGCGGCCACCGACAGGCCGTACGGCCCCGCGCCCACGATCACGACCGGGAGCCCCCCGCGCCCGGTCAACGCCTGCTCGCCGACAGAGCGTTGCCCCGGAAGCGACTGCGTCATGCATCCCCCCACTGGTCCCGACGCCGCCTTCCCCAAGGCAGCGCGACGTGCGGGATGGTGCGCCCGGCGCAGGCCCGTCGCACCCGTCCCCCCTCAGTGGCCCAGTGTGACGTGTCCTCCGAGATCGGTCGACGATATCGCCACACGTTGCCCAAAAAGTGGTGGAACCGTTGACCGTGAATTGCCTACGACTGCTCCGCGGCCCCAGCCGGCCCAGGAGCAGGCGCTCCGAGAGGGCTGCGCGCCGCGTTCAGCCGCCGTCCGCCTCTCCGCCCGACGCCGTCTTGGAGAAGCCGTCGTGCCACGCGGCCTTCGCTCCCGAGTCACCGATGCGATAGACGTCCACGACGGCTCCCGCCGCGATCACGACCGACAGCACCGCGGCCACCACCCGTACGGGAGCAGCGGACCAGCGAGTGCTGTCCCCGTCCCCGTCCCCGTCCCCGTCCACGGACGCGGCCGCACTGGTGCGGCGGGTCGCCCACCAGACGACGACCGCGAGCACGAGCAGGCCCCCCGCCCAGGGGAGCATCCCGTCACCGAGTTCGGCGTGCCGGCGTATCAGGGAGTTGCTGTCGACGTGCGCCTCCAGCCACTCCCCCGCCTGCGTGGCGAGCGGAACGCTCGCGAGCGTGACCAGGGCGAGCAGAGGCAGCACGATGCCCATGCGCCGTGCCGCCGCCGGCCAGACCGCGCACACCACGAGTGCCACCGCGGTCAGGGGGACGAGCACGACGACGAAATGCACGAGCAGGACATGTGCAGGAAGCCCGTCGACCAGGCTCATAGGACTCCTTCAGCAGGTTGGGCGCATGATTGTTCCGATCAGGCGCGCCACCCTGGCACAGGAAGTTCTCAGCTTCTTCTGAGGAGTGCGTCTCAGCCCCGCGCCCCGCTGCCGTAGGGCGCGTACAGGTCGAGGAGGCGGGTGCGGGCCGCGCTCAGCCTGCGGTTGAGGGCTTCGCCGACCCAGAGGGCGATCCAGCGGCCCGTCTCGGGATCGGCCTCGCACATCCGCAGGACGGCCTCCGCGTCGAACTCGTGGGCCCGCACCGGGCCCACCGTCCGGGCGCCGAAGCGCCACCGGTGCGGCTGGTACAGCCAGGAGCAGCCGAGGAGGTCACCGGACTCCACGGTGTCGATGACGGCCGCGCGACGTCCCGGCACCCGGGTGTCGAGGGCGACGGTGCCCGACTCGACGATCCAGAAGTGATCGGCCCGGCCTCCCTCCACGAACAGGCGGGTGTCCGGCGGGTACAGCACGTCGTGCGCCATGCCCATGAGCCGGCCCCGGTACACGGCTGGCAGCTTCCTGGTCGTCCGGGGTGTGATCGCGGTGGTCATGGCTGTGCCTCCTCGTGCGCCGGTCCGACGCGGCGGCCGCCACGGGCGGACGTCGCCTGTCACAAGGCTCGGTCACGGCGGCGGGGATCACATGGGCCGATCGGTCCCTGTCGGAAGGGCCGAAGGGGCCCTTCGGCCGGACGCGGGCCCGGCTGTCACCGAGCCCCTGCGCCGCAGGTCAGCCGTTCCAGGTCCAGTCCGCGACCTCCGGCAGGTCCGTGCCGTGGGCGCGGATCCAGTCGTGGTGCCGCTGGCGGGCGTCCTCCATGCGCTGGCGCACGGCCGCGGCGCGCACCGCCAGTCCGGGCACCCGGTCGATGACGTCCATGACCAGCCGGTAGCGGTCCAGGTCGTTGCGGACGACCATGTCGAACGGCGTGGTCGTGGTGCCGGACTCCTTGTAGCCGCGCACATGCAGGTTCTTGTGGCCGGTGCGGCGGTAGGCGAGGCGGTGGATGAGCCAGGGGTAGCCGTGATAGGCGAAGATCACCGGCTTGTCCTCGGTGAACAGGCCGTCGTACTCGAAGTCGCTCATCCCGTGCGGGTGTTCCTCGCGCGGCATCAGCCGGGCCATGTCGACGACGTTGACCACACGGACCGCGAGCTCGGGCAGATGGCGGCGGAGCAGCTGGGCGGCCGCCAGCACCTCCAGGGTGGGCACGTCGCCGGCGCAGGCGAGGACCACGTCCGGCTCGCCGCCGTTCTCGCTGCCGGCCCACTCCCAGATGCCGGCACCGCGGGCGCAGTGGGCCCGGGCCCGGTCCATGGACAGCCAGTCGAAGCAGGGCTGCTTGCCCGCGACGATCACGTTCACGTAGTCCCGGCTGCGCAGCGCGTGGTCCGCGACCGACAGCAGGGTGTTGGCGTCCGGCGGCAGGTAGACCCGTACGACCTCGGGGCTCTTGTTGAGGACGTGGTCGACGAAGCCGGGGTCCTGGTGGGAGAAGCCGTTGTGGTCCTGGCGCCACACGTGCGAGGTCAGCAGGTAGTTGAGCGAGGGGATCGGGGCGCGCCAGAACAGCCGCCTCGACGTCTTCAGCCACTTGATGTGCTGGTTGACCATGGAGTCGACGATGTGCACGAAGGCCTCGTAGCAGGAGAACAGGCCGTGCCTGCCGGTGAGGAGGTAGCCCTCCAGCCAGCCCTGGCAGGTGTGCTCGGAGAGGATCTCCATCACGCGGCCGTGCCGGTCGAGGTGCTCGTCGACCGGCAGGTGCTCGGCCTGCCAGGCCTTCCCGCTGGCGTTGAAGACGGCCTGCAGCCGGTTGGAGGCGGTCTCGTCGGGGCCCACGACGCGGAAGTCGCGGCGGGCGGAGGTGTCCTCCATGACCTTTTCGAGGAGATCGCCGAGGACCCGGGTGGGCTCGTGCAGGGTCGTGCCGGGCTTGTCGACGGGTACGGCGAACCGGTCGAGGGAGCGGACGGGCAGCTCGCGGACGAGCACGCCGCCGTTGGCATGCGGGGTGGCGCCCAGCCGGCGGGTGCCCTCGGGGACGCAGGCCAGGGCATCGGCGACGGGGCGGCCGTCGGTGCCGAAGAGCTCCTGCGGGCGGTACGAGCGCAGCCACTGCTCCAGCTGGCGCAGGTGCTCGGGGTTCTCGCGCACGCCGGCCAGCGGGACCTGGTGGGCGCGCCAGGTGCCCTCGACGGGCAGTCCGTCCACCTCGGCGGGGCCGGTCCAGCCCTTCGGGGTGCGCAGGACGATCATGGGCCAGTGCGAGCGCTCCGCCACTGCGTCCTCGCGGGCCGACTGCTGCAGCAGCCCGATGCGCTCGAGTGCGGTGTCCATCGCCTTTGCCATCGCGCGGTGCACGGTGGCCGGGTCGTCGCCGCTGACATGGATCGGCGCGTGCCCGTAGCCGCGCAGCAGGTCGTCGAGTTCGTGCTCGGGCAGGCGGGACAGCACCGTCGGGTTTGCGATCTTGTAGCCGTTGAGGTGGAGGATCGGCAGGACGGCACCGTCGTGGACCGGGTCGAGGAACTTGTTGGAGTGCCAGGAGGCGGCAAGCGGTCCGGTCTCCGCCTCGCCGTCGCCGATCACGCAGGCGACGAGCAGGTCCGGGTTGTCGAAGGCGGCTCCGTAGGCGTGTGAGAGCGAGTAGCCCAGTTCACCGCCCTCGTGGATGGAGCCGGGGGTCTCCGGCGCCACATGGCTCGGCACCCCGCCGGGGAAGGAGAACTGGCGGAACAGCCGCTCCATGCCGGCCTCGTCCCGGCCGACGTCCGGGTACGTCTCGCTGTAGGTGCCCTCCAGCCAGGAGTTGGCCACCACGGAGGGGCCGCCGTGGCCGGGCCCCCAGACGCACAGGGCGTCGATGCCGTGGGCCTTGATGGCCCTGTTGAGGTGGGTGTACACGAGGTTCAGCCCGGGCGAGGTGCCCCAGTGGCCGAGCAGGCGCGGCTTGATGTGCTCGGGTGCCAGGGGCTCACGCAGCAGCGGATTGGCCATGAGGTAGATCTGACCGGCGGCCAGGTAGTTGGCCGCACGCCAGTGCAGATCCAGGGTGCGCAGCTCCTCGTCGGTCAGTACGGTGCTGCTGTCCTGGTGTTCGGCCTTGGGCATCAGGGACTCCGAAAGTCATCGACGTGCATCAACGGGTGATGGAGGGCGGCATGGCCGGGAAGAATGAGGCGGCGCTGCCGCGCAAGACGTATGAGAAGGAACTGCTGCGCCTGCAGACGGAGTTGGTGAGGCTGCAGGAGTGGGTGCGCGCCGAGGGCGCCCGGCTCGTCGTCGTCTTCGAGGGGCGGGACGCGGCGGGCAAGGGCGGCACCATCAAGCGGGTGGCGGAGCATCTCAACCCCCGTGTGGCACGGATCGCGGCGCTGCCCAAGCCGACCGAGCGCGAGCGCACCCAGTGGTACTTCCAACGGTATGTGGAACATCTGCCGGCCGCAGGGGAGATCGTGCTGTTCGACCGGTCCTGGTACAACCGGGCCGGCGTCGAGCGCGTGATGGGCTTCTGCACCAAGGAGGAGCACCAGCTCTTCCTGCGGCAATGCCCGATCTTCGAGCGGATGCTGGTCGAGGCCGGGGTTCTGCTGCGCAAGTACTGGTTCTCGGTGAGCGACACCGAGCAGCAGGAGCGGTTCCGGCGCAGGCTGGAGGATCCGCTGCGGCGCTGGAAGCTGTCGCCGATGGACCTGGAGTCGATCACCCACTGGGAGGCGTACTCCCGGGCGAAGGACGAGATGATGGTGCACACCGACATCGGCGAGGCGCCGTGGTTCGTCGTGGAGAGCGACGACAAGCGCCGGGCGCGGCTGAACATGATCGCCCATCTGCTGAGCACGGTGCCGTACCACGACGTGCCGCCGCCGGTGCTGGAGCTGCCGGACCGCCCGGCGTCGACCGGCTACCTGCGCACGCCGCGCGATCTCCAGAACTACGTCCCCGACCACACGGCAAGCCTGTAAGCGGATCACCGCACGCGCACCTTCTGCGGCACCACGGCCACCGGGCAGGCGGAGTGGTGCAGCACCGCGTGGGCGACTCGGCCGAGCTGCATCCCGAAGTGCCCCTCACCGCGCTCGGCCCCGACGACCAGGAGGTCGGCCCCGCGTGAGAAGTCCGCCAGCACTTTGCGGGCGGGGCCCTCGACGGTGCGACGGCGCACGTCGGCGTCCGCCGGGACGTCCTTCAGCGCCCACTCCAGGGCCTCCACCGCCCGCTCCTCGTGCAGCCGGGCCGGCTCGCCGGCCATGAGCGGGTGGTCGGTGCTCTCGTGCGCGGGACACCGCCAGGCCCGTACGGCCTCCAGGGGTACCCCGCGGCGGCCTGCCTCGTCGACGGCGAAGCGCACGGCCGGCGATTCCGTCGTGTCCTCCCCGACGCCCAGCAGGATCCGTCCGCGGGTTCCCGGCACCGCCTGCTTGTCGTGGCTGCCGCGCAGCACGATCACCGGGCAGTCGGCCTGCGCGGCCACGCTCAGGCTCACGGAGCCGAGCAGGAACTCGGCGATGCCGCTGCGGCCGCGGCTGCCCACCACGAGCAAGGAGGCCTCCCGTCCCTCGTGCACCAGGGCGTACTCGGGCTCCTCCGGCAGCACGACGCGGGTCACCTTCAGGTGCGGACGGCGGGCGAGCGCGCGTCGGGCCGCGTGGTCGACGACGTCCTGGGCGAGCACCTCCTCGGACGGTTTGCCGAGGTCCGCCGAGAGGGAGCCGCCCTCGTAGCGCTCCCACAGCGAGGCGTACACGACACGCAGCGGCACCGCGCGCAGCACGGCCTCGTCGGCCGCCCAATCGACGGCTCGCAGGCTCGGCTCCGAGCCGTCCACGCCCACGACCAGGGGCAGTTCCATCATCGGTCCGACTCCTCGGGACTCGGTGTCAGTTGTGGGCGACGACCGCGGCGGGCGCGGCGGCGTGGTGCAGGGCGGCGTGGGTGACGTGCCCGATGTGGGTGCCGAAGGGGCTGCGGCGCACGCGGCGACCGACGACGACCAGCGAGGCCGCGACCGAGGCGTTGACGACGTGCAGTGCCGGGCTGCCGAACCGGCATTCCTCGGTGACCCCGACGTCGGGGTACTTCTGCCGCCAGGGGTGCAGCGCCTCGGTCAGGGCCGTGGCCTCGCGCTGGGCGACCGAGTCGTGCGCCGTCAGGTCGCCCGACATGCCGTAGGCGTAGTAGCGGGTCGGGTTCCAGCCGTGGACCACTGTCAGGGAGGTTCCGCGGCGGAGGGCCGCTTCGAAGGCGAACTCCAGCAGCGTCTCGTCGGGGTGCTTGGTGTCGAGGCCGAGGACGACGGGCCGGAAGGGTGCGGCGGCGGACGGGACGCCCGCCGGGTCCGGCTCGTGTTCGTCGGCGGCCTGTTCGCCGGCCCGGACCAGCACTACGGGACGCGTGGCGTGCGCCACGACGGACAGGCCGACGGAGCCGACCACGAAGCCGCCGACGCCGCCCATGGCGCGCGAGCCGAGGACGATCAGCTCGGCGTCCTTGGCCTCCGTGGTCAGTGCCTCGGCGGGCCGTCCGCTCGGCTGCTCCGTGGTCACCTTCAGCCCTGGGTGCCGCATCCGGACGCCTTCGGCGCTCTCGCGCGGAATCCGCTCGGTCCAGTGCTGCATCGTTTCGCCGCCGACCAGTGGGGCCTGCGCCATGGGCTCCGGGACCGGCTCCCGCACATGAACGATCTTCAACGGCAGGTCACGCAGCTTCGCCTCGCGCGCCGCCCACTCCACCGCGGCGCGGCTCTCGGGCGAACCGTCCAGACCTGCGACAACGGTGCGCACCATGGTTCGCCTCCTGATCGGTACCTGTAGCCAGCGTCGGTTCTCGTAGCGTCGGTGGTGCAGGGACCGCAGGTCCCCGGCCGGGACCGACCGGCCCCACACTCGCGTGCCGGACCATCGGTCTCCATGGGCTGAACGGCCCCATCCGCGGACTGTGTTGGACGACCGGCCGTCGCCTCACCTCTCGCGGCCGGCGTCAGCGCGGTGGATTCTTTGACCAGGGCGGCGAGAGGAGATGCATGTCCCGCGTCTCGTGGTGGCGCCGTACGGCGCCCGGCATCGCCGCGCTGACCGGTTACCGACGCTCCTGGCTGCGCGGGGACCTGCTGGCGGGTCTGACGGTGGCCGCTTATCTGGTGCCGCAGGTGATGGCGTACGCGGGCCTGGCCGGGCTGCCGCCGGTCGCCGGGCTGTGGGCGATCCTGCCCGCCCTCGCGCTCTACGCGGTGTTCGGCTCGTCGCCCCTGCTGTCCGTCGGTCCCGAGTCGACGACGGCGCTGATGACGGCGACGGTGGTCGGCCCGCTCGTCGGCGCCGACCCCGGCCGGTACGCCGCGCTGGCCGCCGCCCTGGCCGTCACGGTCGGACTGCTGTGCCTGGCGGCCCGGCTGCTGCGCCTTGGTTTCGTCGCCGACCTGTTCTCCCGGCCCGTGCTGATCGGCTATCTGGCGGGGGTCGCGCTGATCATGATGGTGGACCAGCTGCCCAAGCTGACCGGAGTGCCGACGACGGGCTCGGAGTTCTTCCCCCAGCTCTGGTCCTTCGTACGCAACCTGGGACAGGCCCACGCCGCCACGGTGCTGCTCGCCGCCCTCGCTCTCGTCGTGCTGTTCACGGTGGTGCGGCTGGCTCCCGCGGTGCCCGGGCCGCTGCTGGTGGTGGTGCTGGGGACCGCCGCGGTCGCCGCCTTCGACCTCGACGAGAAGTACGGCATCAAGGTGATCGGCAAGGTCCCGGCCGGGCTGCCCACGCTCGCGGTGCCGGACCTCACCGAGATCCCACACCTGGTGCTGCCCGCCCTCGGTGTCCTGCTGGTCGCCTACACGGACTGCATCCTCACCGCGCGGGCCTTCACCGGCCGGCCCGAGGACGGCGGCGCGGAGCTGGACGCCAACCAGGAGTTCCTGGCGCTGGGCGTCACCAACATCGGGGCCGGCGTCCTGCACGGGTTCCCGGTGAGCAGCAGCGCCAGCCGCACGGCCCTCGCCTTCTCGTCGGGCGCCCGCAGCCAGGCGTACTCCCTGGTCTCCGGACTGGTGGTGCTCGCCGTCCTGCTGTTCCTCAGCCCGTTGCTGACCAGTACCCCGTCGGCCGTCCTCGGCGCCCTGGTCGTGTACGCGGCGGTCCGGATGATCGACCTCGCGGGCTTCCGCCGGCTGGCGTCCTTCCGGCGGCGTGAACTGCTGCTGGCACTCGGCTGCCTGGCCGGCGTGCTGACCCTGGACATCCTCTACGGGGTCCTGGTCGCCGTCGGCATGTCCGTGGCGGAGCTGCTGAGCCGGGTGGCCCGCCCGCACGACGCCGTCGAGGGGCTGGTGCCCGGCATGGCGGGCATGCACGACGTCGACGACTACCCGCAGGCCCGCACCGTCCCGGGCCTGCTGGTGTACCGCTACGACTCGCCGCTGTTCTTCGCCAACGCCCAGAACTTCCATCGCCGGGCCCTGGCCTCGGTGGACGAACAGACCGAGTCCGTCCACTGGTTCCTCCTCAACGCCGAGGCGAACGTCGAGGTGGACATCACCGCCCTGGACGCGGTCGACCGGCTGCGCCAGGAACTCACCCGCCGCGGGATCGTGTTCGCCCTCGCACGCGTGAAACAGGATCTGCTCGACCAGCTGGAGGCGTACGGCCTGGCCGAGGCGGTGGGCAGGGAACTGATCTTTCCCACCCTGCCGACCGCGGTGACGGCGTATCGCGCATGGAGCCGGAAGGACTAGGGGTGTCGCGTCGGCTCTTCACGAGCGGGCGGTGGGCGGCGGTTGCGTGCCGTCGACGCGTCGTCGTCCCGGTCGGCGTGGTGCCCAAGGGCCGCTCGGCGCGCCGCTGTTGCCGGCGCGGACTTCGGCTGCGCCGGGCGGCAAGGGGCGCCGGACGGCCCGTTCGTGGGGCCGGGTGGCCCCTGGCCGGCCGGGGAGCGGCGGGCCGACGCTGGCAGAGGAAATCCCGTACGCCCTACCCCCATACGCCTTACTGGAGGCACGCCATGAACGCTCCCGCAACCATGAGCATGCCGCGGGCGCTGTCCGCCGAGCACCGGCAGCGGCTGATGCGGCTCGCCCAGGAGGTGTCGTTCCCCCTGGGCACCCGGCTGTTCGATGAGGGCGGTCGCGCCGACCGGTTCTGGATCATCCGCACCGGCACGGTGGACCTCGACATGCGCGTGCCCGGCCGCCGCGCCGCCGTCATCGAGCCCCTCGGGCACAACGAACTCCTGGGCTGGTCCTGGCTGTTCCCGCCGCACGCCTGGCATCTCGGCGCCGAGACGTCCTCACCATTGCGGGCGTACGAGTTCGACGCGGCCACCGTGCGGACGGTCTGCGCGGAGGATCCCGCGTTCGGCCGCAGTGTGGCCGAGTGGGTGGGCATGGTCGTGGCGCACCGGCTGCAGGCGGCCCGTGTCCGGCTGCTGGACCTGTACGGGCCGTACGGCAGCGGGAACGCGCGGTGAGCGCGAGCATTCAAGGAGGCGTCATGCATGGCTCCCCGCACATCGTGAGCGAAGTGATGACCCGGGCCGTCGCCACCGTGGACCGTGGGACGGCCTTCAAGGACATCGTGCGGATCATGCAGGACCGAAAGGTCAGCGCGGTGCCCGTGGTGGACGGCGGCAGCAAGGTCCTGGGGATCGTCTCCGAGGCGGACCTGCTGCCCAAGGAGGAGTTCCGCGACAGCGACCCCGACCGCTACACCCAGCTGCGGCGGCTGTCCGACCTGGCCAAGGCCGGCTCGCTCACCGCCGACGAGCTGATGACCTCGCCCGCCCTCACCGTCCGCGCTGACGCCACGCTCGCGCAGGCCGCGCGGGAGATGGCCCGGGCGCCGGTCAAGCGGCTGCCGGTCGTCGACGCCGACGGTCGCCTGGAGGGCATCGTCAGCCGGACGGATCTGCTGAAGGTCTTCCTGCGCGACGACGAGGAGATCGCCGAGCAGATCCGCCGGGAGGTCGTCTCCTACCTCTTCTGCCCACCGGCCTCGGTGCTGGTCGAGGTCCGGGACGGTGTCGTCACGCTCGCCGGCCGGGTCCGCGACACCTCGCTCGTGCCGGTGGCCGCGCGTCTGGTGCGGGCGGTCGAGGGCGTCGTGGACGTGGAGTTCGCGCTCGACGGTGCGGACCGGTCGGCGGGCTGAGCCGTGCCGCGTCCGGGCCGCCTCAGCCGGTGGTGTGTCCCCAGTGGCGCCCGACCTGCTCCCACTCGACGCCCCACTTCTCGGTGGCGCGCCGTTGCACACGCAGCCGGACCAGGCACCCGCCAAGGAGGACCGTCGCTCCGGCGGCCAGTGCGACTCCGGCACCGGCCAGCACCACACGGGTGCCCGCCTCGGCGGCGGTCACGGGTGGTGCCACCAGACGGCCGTGGCCGTTCGTCCACGCCCGCACCGTGCTGCCCGGCTTCGCGGTGGGCTTCACGTTCATGAAACCCGTGTGGACGGTCGCCCTGCCGTCGCGGACATCGGTCCAGTGCACCGTCGCCACGACCCGGTCGTACCTGATGCCGGTCACGACGTCCCGTCCGCTGCCCGGCACGGCCTTGACCAGCACCGCCGTCACCGGACGACGGCCCGCCCGGTCCTCGTCCACCGCGTGCTGCGCGGCCCGCGCCCCGACGAATCCCGCGACGACCGACGCCACGGCCGCGACCGCCCAGGCGGCCAGCACGATCCACGCCTCCAGCACGTCGCTGCGCCGCCGCAGCGGATTGCTGCGCCACCGCCACCCGAGAACCTTTGCGCGTCTCACCTTCCGCATCGGTCGCACCCCCTTACCGGCGCAATGAGGACGGGCACACCTAAACGGTCTCACCAGATCACCGTCGGCGGGAGGGCCTGGCCGATCACCGGCCGCCCGAACCGGCGAGTGGGGCCGGTCGGCCCTAGTGCGACCGGCCCCCACGCGTGATGATCGTCGTGACGTAGGGCCCGCTGTCCATGCGTCACACCTCCCGGGATCAAGGGGTCGAGATGACCGAAGCACGCACCTTCACCTCGCAGGACCCGATCCGGGTCTTCCTGCTCGACGACCACGAGGTCGTCCGGCGCGGCCTGGCCGACCTGCTGGACGCGGAGCCGGACATCACCGTCGTCGGAGATGCCGCGAACGTGGAGCACGCCCTGGTCCGGGCGGCCGCGGTGCGTCCGGACGTGGCGGTCCTGGACGTGCGTCTGCCCGACGGCGACGGCATCTCCGTCTGCCGCGACCTGCGCAGCCGTATGCCGGAGCTGGCCGTGCTCATGCTGACGTCGTTCGACGACGAGGAGGCGCTGCTCGACGCCATCATGGCCGGGGCCTCGGGCTATGTGCTCAAGCAGATCCGCGGCTCGGACCTGGTCTCGGCGGTACGCACGGTCGCCTCCGGCCAGTCGATGCTCGACCCCGCCACCACGGCCCGTCTGATGCGCTCGCTGCGGGCCGAGCCGGTCGAGACGCCGGCCGTCGCGCCGGAGCTCGCGGGCCTCTCCCCGCGCGAGCGGGAGATCCTCGCCCTGATCGGGGACGGACTCACCAACCGCGAGATCGGCAAGCGGCTCTACCTCTCCGAGAAGACGGTCAAGAACCACATCTCCCGGCTGCTCGCGAAGCTGGGTGTCCAGCGCCGCGTCCAGGCCGCGGTGCTCGCCACACACCTGGAGCAGCCCGAACCGGGGGAGCACCCGGCACGCTGATCCCTTACGGCGTCTGTACGGTTCGACGGTTCAGCCGATCTCCAGGACTTCGTCCACGGGGCGTCGTGGAGTCGTGGTCCCAGCGGGGCCGTAGCCGAGGCGCAGCACCATGTGCACGAAGCCCAGGGCCGAGCGCGGGTCGCGGGCCAGTTCCCGCAGATCCTCCCGCTCCAGGGAGTGCGAGGTCAGGGAGGTGGCCAGCCCGTTGAGAGTGGCGAGCAGCAGGACGCGCTCCAATGCCTGCCCCGCCCGTAGCCAGTCCTGCGGCCGGTCCTGACTTGTACCGAGCACGGCGAGGTGCGGCGTGGCCTCGAAGACGGCGGCCGGACGGCCGGGTACGGCACGGCGTCCGGCGAAGTCGCGGACCGGGGCGCGGCCGCCCTCCTTGCGGGGTCCGACGGCTGAGGCGGGGATCCCGTCGACAGCGACCTCGTCCCCGGTGCGGGTCCACCGCCGGAGGTCCTCGGACCGCTCCGGTTCCATGCTGTCGCGCCCCTCGACGTCGCGGACGTGCTCCAGCAGGGCCTCCACATGCCACTCGCCGGGGAAGACGAGCGCCGCGCCCTCGCGCCGGGCGGCCTCGCTCAGCAGTTCCTGGACAGCCACCGGAACCGGCCGGTCCTGGAATGGGTGGCGGCTGGTGTGCCGGCGGGCGATCGCCGGGAACAGCCGTGCCAGGTCGCCGTCGGGGCGGTCGGTGCCGACGAGGCGTACGGCGGCGAGCAGTTCGCGGTCGGCCGGATCGGGGAACAGGACCGTGTCCGTGAGCAGGCCGCTGTCCGCCGCGGCGACGCGGAGATTGAAGAGCGCGGCGGCACAGCCGAGGTGCAGTGCGCGGTTGTCGGGGTCGGTATGCGGCATGGCCCGCGCGAGGTCGGCGCGCAGTTCCAGGGTGCCGCTCTCGTGGTGGTGGCGGAACCGCCAGGGCTGCGCGTTGTGCAGGGAGGGTGCTGCGGTGGCGGCGGTCACCAGGGATCT
Organism: Streptomyces sp. NPDC048419; assembly: GCF_043200415.1. Taxonomy (NCBI): domain Bacteria; kingdom Bacillati; phylum Actinomycetota; class Actinomycetes; order Kitasatosporales; family Streptomycetaceae; genus Streptomyces; species Streptomyces sp. NPDC048419. The sequence goes on from NZ_JBICXT010000004.1 coordinate 248,224, forward strand.
CACGTTCACGGTGTCGAGTGGCTGCGCCGGCATGGGCGCACCTCCCTCGGGCAGGCGGTACGGGCGCTGTGGGTCAGTGTTCGGTGACGGCTCGGGCCAGGCGCTCAGCGAGCGGTTGCTCGGCCGGGCCGGGAGTGGGCGGCTTCGGCGATGTGTCGAACCAGCCCCAGCGGTTCATGTCGTGTCCGTTCCAGTGCATCGGGGCCCGCTTCCAGTACATCAGGGCGCGCCTTCTTCGCTCCCGCCGTGCGCCGGATCGTCCGCATGGACCGTCGCCCCTACAGCCTCGTTCCCGGCGCAACCGGCGCGGATGGGCCGTCCGGTCTCGGCCGGGGTCCATGCGGCCCGTCGACGGTGCTACTCCTCCAGCACCAGCCGGGCCGTGTCCCCCGGCCGCTGGCACACGGTCCGGTCCGGCAGCCGGACGTCGATGGGCGATCCGTCGGACGACGGCACCGCGATCTCCAGCAGCCCGTGCTCCAGCCTCAGCCGCACGCCCCAGTGCTCCTGGTAGCGCAGCGCGAATCCGTCCGAGGACAGCTCCGGCAGCGGCACGGGATCGAGCCGCAGCGCCCCGCTTCCGGTCTCCAGGCCGGTCAGGCCGCGCTGGACGAGGTCGAGGGTGCCGGCCATCGCGCCGAGGTCGATCCCCTCGCCGGTGGTGCCGCCCTGCACGTCGGCGATGTCGCCGCGCAGCGCCTCCAGGCAGTACTTCCACGCCTCGGAACGCCGGGCGCGGGCCAGGACCCAGCCGTGGACGAGGCCACTGAGGGTGGAGCCGTGACTGGTGCGCCGCAGGTAGTGGTCGACGGTGCGGTGTCAGAGCTCCTCGTCCAGCCGCACCCCAACCGCCGGAAGAGATCGCGCAGTTCGGCCGGTCCGAAGAGATGTCCGAGCATCGGAGATATCCGAGCATCAGGACGTCGGCCTGCTCGGAGGCACGGTAGCGGTTCACGGTGTCACCCTCCGCCTCCAGGATCCGGTCCAGGCGCCGGATGTCGTCGTACCGCTTGCGGTAGCCGTCCCAGTCGAGCTCGGCGAGCTCGCCGCAGCCCTCGAACTGGCCGATGGCGCCTTTACGAGTTCGCACCGCCGCGGCTCGGGAAGGACTCCAGCGGCTCCAGGGTGCGGGCAAGCACCCAGGCGGCCGTGACGTTGGTGTACGCGTTGTCGTCGACCTTCGTCGGTCCGCGCCGGAGCCCGTCATGCAGCCCCACCTTCACCGTGGCATCGGCGGACCGCGTTCAGCAGGGGTGGATCGGCCCCCGTACCGGACCGCCCGGCCCGGGCCGGTCATGCCCCGGGCACGGGGACGACCTCGCGCTGCGGCCCGCCGAGCACGACCTTGAGCGCGCCGGTCTCACCGGCACGCGAGAACACCTCGTACGCCTCCTCCATGCGCTCGAGCGGGAAGCCGTGGGTGACCAGCTGGGATGTCGGCAGGCGCCCGGCCGCCGCCATCCGCAGCAGGGTTGGTGTGGAGTGGGTGTCGACGAGGCCCGTGGTGATGGTCACGTTCTTGATCCACAGGTCTTCCAGGTGCAGGGTCGCGGGCTTGCCGTGCACACCGACGTTGGCCACGTGGCCGCCCGGGCGCACCATGCGCGTGGACAGCTCGAAGGTCTCCGGCACGCCGACCGCCTCGATCACCACGTCCGCGCCGAGCCCGTCGGTGAGATCGGCGATCAGCTGCTCGGGGGCCTCGCTCGCGTCGGCGACCGCCTCGGCGCCCAGCTTCCTGGCCGCCTCCAGGCGCGACGCGGCGAGGTCCACGGCAACGACGCGCTCGGGCGCGAACAGCCGGGCCGTGGCGATCGCGGCGAGCCCGATGGGGCCCGCCCCGACCACGACGACGGTGTCTCCGGGGCGCACACGTCCGTTGAGCACGCCCACCTCGTACGCCGTCGGGAAGATGTCGGCCAGCAGCACGGCGTCCTCGTTGTCCACCGAGCCGGGCAGCACGTGCACGGAGAGGTCGGCGTACGGGACCCTGACGTAGTCGGCCTGGGTGCCGTCGATCAGGTGGCCGAGGATCCAGCCCCCGCCGCCCCGGCACTGGCCGTACATGGCCTCGCGGCAGTAGCGGCAGCGTCCGCAGGAGCTGATGCAGGAGACCAGGACCCGGTCTCCGGGCCGTACGCTGCGCACCTCGGCACCGACCTCGACGATCTCGCCGACCGCCTCGTGCCCCAGCACGGTACCCGGCCTCACCTCGGGTACGTCGCCCTTGAGGATGTGCAGGTCCGTTCCGCAGATGGTGACCGCGTCGACGCGCACGATCGCGTCGGTGGCCTCCTGGAGACCAGGGTCCGCGACCTCTTCCCAGGCGCCCTGTCCAGGGCCGTGGAACACGTAGCCTTTCATGTCCGTCCTCACCCTCTTGATCAGCGGGTTCGTGGAGTTGCCGGGAATACCCCCTCGGTTCCAGCTTGACCGGAACACACACGATCCGCACGGGGCCGAGTGGCCCTGGCGCTGCCGTCGGCCCGTTGGGGTGCTGGAGGTGACGGGAAGGGTCCGTAGGAGGCGCGGAGAAGCGGACTCAAAGCCGCGCACCGCGCGATCAGGATCCGCGAGAAGCGGGTGGCGCCCTTCCCGTTGCTCATGTCCGCGAGTGAGCCACCCGTACGCTGGAGCGCCCTCGTCGGACCCGGTGCGAGGGGAATCTGTCAGGCGACGAACTCCCCGACGGCCGCCTTCAGTTCGGCCAGCCCCTTCTTGGCATCGGTGAAGAACATCCCGGTCTTGGGGTCGGTGTAGAGCTCGTTGTCGACTCCGGCGTAGCCATGGCCCATCGAGCGCTTGATGACGACGACGCTCCTGGCCTTGTCGACGTCGAGGATCGGCATGCCGGAGATGGCGTTGCCGGGACGCCGGGCCATGGGGTTGGTGACGTCGTTGGCTCCGATGACGAGGGCGACGTCGGCCTGCGGGAACTCCGGGTTGACCTCGTCCATCTCCTTGAGCTGGGGGTAGGGCACGTCGGCCTCCGCCAGGAGCACGTTCATATGGCCCGGCATACGGCCCGCGACCGGGTGGATGGCATAACTGACCTCGACCCCGTGGTCGGTCAACAGCTGGGCCAGGGCGCCGAGTTCGTGCTGGGCCTGGGCGGCGGCGAGGCCGTAGCCCGGGACGAAGACGACCTTGCCCGCGTACGCCAGCTGGATCGCCACGTCGTCCACGGAAACCGGGCGCACCTGCGCCGGAGCCCCTCCGACGGCCATGGGAGCGTCGTCCCCGGTGCCGAAGCCGCCGACCACGATGCTGGCGACAGACCGGTTCATGGCGTCGGCCATCAGCTTGGTGAGGATGCCGCCCGAGGAGCTGACCAGCATGCCCGCGATGATCAGCGCGGTCTCGTTCAGGACGAAGCCCGCCATCGCCACCGCCGATCCCGTGAAGGCGTTCAGCAGGGCGATCACGACCGGCATGTCCGCGCCGCCGATCGGCAGCACCATCGTCACGCCGAAGGCCAGGGCGACGGCGGCCAGTGCGTACAGGGCGGTGCGGGAGTCCGGCTCCAGCACCAGCCAGACCGTGCCGGCGACGAAGGACAGCGGCAGCGCCACGTTCAGCAGCCGCACACCCGGGAACACCACCGGTGCTCCGGAGACGACGCCTTGGAGCTTGCCCGCGGCGATCAGCGATCCGGAGAAGGTGACCGCTCCGATGACGATGTCCAGGGCACCCGGGAGTGAGACCCGCGCCCCCAGCGCGGCCGGATCGCCGGTCTGCAGCAGGTCGTTGACGGCGATCAGCGCCGCCGCCCCGCCGCCCACCGCATTGAAGAGACTGACCAGTTGGGGCATGGCGGTCATCTTGACCTCGCGCGCTGCGTACAGGCCGAGCGCGGCCCCGACGAGACCGCCCGAGACGAGCACGAGCCAGCCGGTCGTGGTGATCGTGCCCTCGTGGACCACCAGCCACAGCGTGGCCGCGATCGCGACGGTCATGGCTCCGGCGGAGATCGCGTTGCCACGGCGGGCCGTTCGGGGGTGGTTCATCAGATGCAGACCGAGCACGAAGCAGACAGCCGTGGCCAGGAAGACGTAGTGCACCGCGTTGGAGACGCTGTCCATGGCGCTCACCCCTTCGGCTTGTCGCCGCCGCGTGGCCTGGACCTGAACATCTCCAGCATCCGGTCGGTGACGACGTAGCCGCCGACGACGTTCATCGCCCCGAACACCATGGCCACGAAGGCGAGTACGTAGCCGAGCCAGGTATGCGACTTCGCGGCGATCAGCATGGCGCCGATCACGACGATGCCGTGCACCGCGTTCGAGCCGGACATCAGGGGCGTGTGCAGGGTCGCGGGGACCTTGCTGATGACCTCGACGCCGACCAGGACGCTCAACACGAACACGGTGATCGCGGTGAGGAGGTCTAGGTCGTTCATGAAGGGGCTCCCTGGGTGAGCGCGGCCGTGATCTCGTCGGCCGGGTCGAAGAACAGCCGTCCGTCGTGCACGAAGTGGCGCAGGACCGCCACGAGGTTGCGGGCGTAGGCCGTCGATGCGGCGGTCGCCATCGCGGACGGGAGGTTCCCGGCGCCGATCACGGTCACGCCGTTCTCCAGGACGACCGTCTTGTCGGGTACGGAACCCTCGACGTTGCCGCCGAGTTCGCTCGCGGCGAGGTCGACGACGACCGATCCGGGCCTCATGGCCTCGACGACTGCGGCCGTCACCAGCAACGGCGGCTTGCGGCCCGGGACTTGGGCGGTGCCGATAACGATGTCCGTACGGGCGACGTGAGCATCCAGCGCCTCCCGCTGCGCCGTCTGCTCCGCCTCGGACAACTCCCGTGCGTAGCCGCCCTGTCCGGCGCCCGACCCGGTGCCCACTGGGCCCTCGACGTCCAGGAACCGGGCGCCGAGCGACCGCACCTCCTCCCGGGACTCGGGACGTACGTCGTACGCGGTGACGACGGCGCCGAGACGGCGGGTGGTGGCGATCGCCTGCAGCCCGGCCACGCCGGCGCCGAGTACGAGGACCTGGGCCGGGCGCATGGTGCCCGCCGCGGTGGTCAGCATGGGGAAGAAGCGGTCGTAGGAGTCGGCCGCCAGCACCGCCGCCTTGTAGCCGGCAACGCTCGCCTGCGAGGTCAGGGCGTCCATGGACTGGGCGCGGCTGAGGGTGCGCGGCAGCAGGTCGAGGCTCACCGTGCGCACCCCGCGCCGGTTCAGCTCCTGCACGAGGTCAGGATGGCGCAGCGGTTCGAGCAGACCGATCAGGGTCTGCCCACGGCGCAGCGCCTGCGCGGTCTCCGGCTCCGGCGGGCCGACGCACAGGACGGCGTCCGCGCGTGCGTAGAGCTCCTGCGGGGACACGACGCTCGCGCCGGCGTCGGTGTAGTCGGCGTCCGTGAACCAGGCGCCGGACCCGGCCCCGGCCTCGACGAGGACGTCGATCCCGATCCGGCACAGGAGGGTGACGGCTTCGGGAACGAGGGCGACGCGGCGTTCGCCGGGCGCTCGCTCCCGGACGGCACCTACGGTGACGTCGGCCATGGGCTGCTGCCTCTCCCCGGGGTCCGGGGTCCCCGGGCCTCAGAAGTCTTTGACCTGGTCAAGGCGCCGGGTCTCGGCGATGACCTGGGTGTGTCCGACGGCGTGCAGTGCGAAAGACCTCGACCAGGTTCTGGCGGTTGCCCACGATGGAGGCGATGACGGAGATGCCGCCGACAACCGTGTCGAAGACGGGACCATCGACACAGACAATTGTCCGCGGACCGGCCGACCATGACCAGACGTCCGCCGCGGTTGAGCGGTACGCCTGCTCGAAAGCCGCGGCATCCGCGGATGCGCGGCTCTACTCCGGTGTCACCGGTGCGTGCCAGGCCAGCACCGTGCCACCCGCGTGCCCGCTCCGGAGGTCCAGGGCTCCACCCAACTGCTCTGCCCGTTCAGCCATGTTGCGCAGTCCGCTGCGGCGGCCGTCGGGTGGGATGCCCACACCGTCGTCCGACACCTTCAGCCGGATCTCCCGGCCGTCCATCTCCAGGACGACGTCGGTACGGCCGGCTCCGGCGTGCCGGGCGACGTTGGTCAGTGCCTCGGACAGGACGGCCACGACATGGTCGGCGACCTCCCGCGGCACATCGGTGTCCAGCAGGCCTTCCATCCGCAGGCTGGGCGCGAAGCCGAGCACCTGGGTCGCCTCGCCCACCACGCGCACCACGCGGGCCCGCAGACCCGTCCCGGCACCGTCCTCGCGCGCCCGCAGGCCGAAGATCGTCGACCGGATGATCTTGATCGTCTCGTCCAGGTCGTCGACCGCCCGCGCCACGCGGCCGGCTGCCTCCTCGTGCTCTATGAAGCGGCCGGCGCTCTGCAGCGTCATGCCGGTGGCGAAGAGCCGCTGGATCGCCAGGTCGTGCAGGTCGCGGGCGATCCGGTCGCGGTCCTTGAGCACCGCGACCTCCTCGGCGTCCCGCCGGCGCTCCGCGAGCTCCATCGCGATCGCAGCCTGCGCGGCGAAGGACTGCAGCGGCTCGATCTCGGTGGTCTCGTAGACCGGCTGACCCGCCCTGCGCACCAGCAGGACCACACCGCGCGCACCCGTCCCGCCCGTGCCGATGGGCACGGCGACGCCGGGGCCGAGCCCCTGGAAGCGCGGCGGCTCCGGCGAGATCCGCTCGTCGTGGACGACGTCCTCGCTGGTGACCGGCGCGGCCGCGGCGAAGGCCAGTCCCATCAGACTCGCGTCCATGGGCAGCACGAGGCCCCGGTGTGCCTCGGAGTCCATGCCGACGGCGATCTCCACCCCCAGCCTGCCGGTGTCCTCCATGGGCAGCGCGACCGCCGCCAGGGCCGAGCCGGTGATCTCACCGGCCCGCTCGGCGATCAAGCGGAGCACCTCCGTGCTCGGGCCCCCGGACATCAGGCCGTGGGTGATCTCCGCGTTCGCCTGCAGCCAGCGCTCGCGCAGCCGGGACTCCTCGTACAGGCGGGCGTTGTCGATCGCGACACCGGCCGCCACGGCCAGCGTGGCCAGGACCGACTCGTCCTCCGAGTCGAACTGCGCACCGCCCCGCTTCTCGGTCAGGTACAGATTGCCGAAGATCTGGTCGCGGATGCGGATGGGGACGCCGAGGAAGGTGTTCATCGGTGGGTGGTGGGCCGGGAAGCCGTACGACGCCGGGTGCTCGGAGATCTTGGTCAGCCGCAGCGGCTCGGGGTGGCGGATGAGCTCTCCGAGGATGCCGTGGCCCTCGGGGAACGGGCCGATCTCGGCGATCGCCTTGCGGCTGACGCCGACCGTGTGGAAGGCCGACAGCCGCTTGCCGTCCGGCCCGATCACGCCGAGAGCGGCGTACTCCGCGTCGACCAGGGTCGCCGCGGCCTCCACGATGCTGTGCAGGGCCTGTTCGAGGTCGAGTTCGCGGCCGACCGAGAGCACGGCCTCCAGGAGGCTGTGCACCCGGTCGCGGGTGCCCCGGGCCGCATCCAGGCGGGCCTGCAGCTCCTCCAGCAACTCGTCCAGCCTCAGCTGGGGCAGGCGCACACGCGCGTCCTGGGACTCTCCGTGGCTTCCCACCGGTCTCCTCCACTCGCAAGAGCCGCCGAAGGCAGACCATGTCGGTCACGTGCCACGTTAACGGCCCAGGGGGCGGGGCGGTACGGGAGCGGGAGGAAGCCGGCGGCTCCGTGGCCGGTGAGCTGGGCGGGAGGCGGGACAGGGGCGATCCGGGGCCGTACAGCTCGCGAGCGTCGGCCGCCGTGCTGCCGCACCCGGTCCTGGGCCTGGGTGGCCATCACGGCGGCCCGGACGCGCCGCTCCACCCCGAGCTTGGCCGGCAGACGGGAGATGTGGTTCTTCTCCGCCTTCTCGGCGAGGAACAGCCGCCGGCCGATCCGGCGGTCGCGGAGTCCCTCCCCGATCAGGGCGAGGATCTCGCGCCCCCGGTCGGTCAGGCCCGTCAGCGCGTCCTGCTCCTCCCCCGGCTCCTGCACGCCGCGCAGCCGGGCCACCAGCCGGGTGGCGGCGCCGGGGCCGAGCGGCGACTGAACCGAGGCGACCGTACGCACGGCCGACACCAGGTCCGAGCCCCGGATCTGCTTCAGGACGTAGCCGGGCCCGCCATGATCGAGTCCAGCAGGGCCTCCTCGTCGCCACCCCCGGACGCAGCGCGGGGACGCGGACCAGCGCCCGCCCGGCGGTGGCGGCCTCGCCGACCACGATGATGTCCGGCTCGCCGTCGAGAAGGTCGCGCACCGCCCGCCGTACCACGTCGTGATCGTCCAGGAGAGGGCGTCGCTTCATCCCGCCACCTGTCCGGTTCCCCGTCCCGCCCATGTCTCCCAGAGGCGCACAGGGCCGACCGGATGCGGAGTAGGGCCGAACGGCCCTTACGGGGTGTGCCGCGTTGCGTTCCAATGATCGGCAGACGTGAGCCGCCGACTCGTACGGGATTCCGCCATGCGCCAGACCCACTCGGCCCCCGTGGGACCGCGCCGGAGCATCGAGCTCGACCGGGACGAAGCGCTGCGCCTGCTGGGCAGCGTGTCCATGGGCAGGGTCGTCTTCACGCGGCACGCGCTGCCGACCATCCGGCCCGTCAACCACATCATGGACGGCGGTGACATCGTCATCCGCACCCACGAGGGCGCGGCCCTGACCTCGCACACGCGCGAATCGGCGTCGACGGGTGTGGTCGTGGCCTACGAGGCCGACGCCATCGACCCGGACACGCACCTCGGCTGGAGTGTCGTGGCCACCGGGTACGCCCATCTGGTGACCGACCCGCTGGAGGCTGCCCGCTTCCAGCGGCTGCTGCAGCCCTGGGTGCAGCAGACCATGGACTACGCCGTCCGCATCCGGCCCGACCTGATCACCGGGATCCGTCTGACCGGCGCGGACGTGAGCGGCTCCGACGGCAGCTGAGACCGGCACGCCGAAGCCGGAACCCTTGGACCCGGTACCACCCCCAACGGACCCTGCCCGGTACGGCATGTCGCGGACACGCTGACACTGGGCCCAGGTCGCCGGGGCGACGCGACGGGCCGAAGGAGCTGATCGCCATGACGAGCCTGGCGAGTGCGACGAACCGTCCCGTGCGCGTGAGCGGTACTGGACCCACGGCTGTCCCGCTGGCTGTGGCTGGTGAAGTGGATCCTCGCGATCCCCCATTACGTGGTGCTGTTCTTCCTCTGGATCGCCTTCGCCCTGGCGAGTGTGGTCGCGTTCGTGAGCATCCTGTTCACCGAGCGCTACCCACGCGCCCTGTTCGACTTCAACCTGGGTGTCCTGCGCTGGAGTTAGCGGGTCGCCTACTACTCTTACGGCGCCCTGGGCACCGACCGCTATCCGCCGTTCAGCCTGGGCGAGGAGCCCGGCCACCCAGCGCGGCTGGATGTCGCCTATCCCGAACGGCTGTCCCGGGGGCTGGTGTTGGTGAAGTGGTGGCTGCCGGCCATCCCGCACTACATCGTCGTCGGGTTCTTCCTCGGCGGCTACCACCTCGGCTGGTGGCACGGCGGCCTGGTCGCCGTGCCGGCGGTGATCGCGGCCGTGACTCTGGCCTTCACCGAGAAGTACCCGCGCGGCCTGTTCGACCTGGTCCTCGGGCTCAACCGGTGGGTGCTGCGGGTGGCCGCCTACGCCGGCCTGATGACGGACGCCTATCCGCCCTTCCGCCTCGACATGGGCGGCACCGAGCCGTACGCACCGGAGGACCAGGCATGACCGAGCCGCCGGTGGCGGCGCTCCGGTAGCGTTCGCCGCCTCAGTCTGCGGCACCACCGCGACCGGCGCGTCGGCGTGTTGCAGCGCCGCATGGGTGACCGGGCCGATGTGACTGCCCACGGCCGCACGGCGGTCGGTGCGTCCGACGACGACCAGCGCCGCATCGTGTGGGCCCTGCACGAGGTGGCGGCCGGCGCTGCCGACCACGGGCTGCTCGCGTACGTCCACGCCGGGGAACTTCTCCTGCCACGGCCGCAGGACGTCGGCCAGCCGCTACCGGATCCGCCCGGCCAGTTCCTCGTTGAGCCCCACGTCCATGGCGGCGCCGTAGCCGTGGGAGACAGGCAGGCTCCAGCCGTGGACCACTCTGAGCCAGGCCGCACGGCGCTGCGCGGCGTCGAAGGCGAAGCGGACGACGGCCTCGTCGGGGTCATCCAGGTCCAGGCCCAGCACGACGTCACGGCAGGGTGTGCCGGTGGACTCCCGGCCCGCGGCCTCACGGCAGCGGAACAGCGCCCTTCGGGGCGTTCGGGGAAGGACCCCGAGGGCCCGGTCCGGCGGTCGGCTACCACCGCAAGCCCGCCCACCGGCGCCACCGCCGCATCCCCAGCCCTCGACGCGCCTGTCCGCCGTGCCGGACCCACGACCGGGAGCCTCTGCGGGCCATCCCCGGCCAGGCACGGGCGAAGCCGGCGAGACGCCGGGCGCGGCGGACCGCCGCACGCTGTGCACGGCGGGTGGCCCGGCCGAAGCGCTCACTGCCGTACGTACGTTGCTGCCGCTCGCTCCGCGGAACGGCCACCACCGGACAGCGGGCACGGTCGAGCACGCCCTGCACGACCGAGCCGAGCAGCATGCCGGTGGGGACGTCGTCGCCGCGGATGCCCACGACGAGGCCGAGCGCCTGCGCGGACTCCCGGGCCAGGACCTGAGCCGGCCGCCCGCGGATCACCTCGTGGCGCACTTCCACATCCGGGTGGGCCGCCCGCCGGCTCTCCACCAGCTCCGACAGGAGGGCACGTGACTCGCGCAGGGCGGCGTGCTCGTCGAGGACGCCGAGCAGGGGCGGATGCCACACGTACAGCACCCGCACCACCGCGCGGTGCAGGGCTCCTTCCGCGAGAGCGTGATCCACGGCGGCCACCGAGTGGTGCCGGCCGTCCATACCGACGTCGACACCGACGACGAAGTGCGGGGAAGATCCGCCGACTTGATCGAAGTCGCGTACCACCACGACGGGGCAGCCTGCGTGCGCGATGACGGGCAGCACGACCGACGCCGAGGTGAACAGGCCCTCCCGTGTGCGCAGTCGGTGTGAGCCCAGCACGACGGCCGCGGCCGTACTCGCGTGCCTGCGCAGGAGCGGCACCGGGTCGTCCGCGGCGAGCAGGGTCAAGACCTCCAGCCGTGGATGGCGGTCGTTGACGTAGGCGACCGCGTCGAGCAGGGTGTGTTCGGCGAGGCTGCGCCGATCATGGGCCCAGACGCCCCCGTAGTGATGTCGGGGCGCGTCCTCGCCGGGCGATCTGCCCTGGGCGTGCACCAGTTGGAGTGGCACCCGGCGCCGGTCCGCCTCGTCGGCGCCCCAGGCGAGGACCAGGCGGTGGGACGGGCCGGGATCGAGGCCGACCACGATCGGTGCACGCCCGGATGTCACCATGGTCCGCTCCGTACGTCTCGGCGCGCCGCCCGCACCTCCCCCTCGGGGTGTGCCGTCTCCCCTGGCACGCGCGTCGTGGGTGCTGTTCCGAACGAGTCTTCTCGTGCGGCCCGGCACCGGTAGGGCCGTTCGGCCCCTACGACGTGCCGACCGGTGCCCTCTCGAACGCCGCGCGACGGGCGGGACGGCCGCCTTCCAAGGTCACCCGGCTTCGAGTGCCCAATCGGCCACACCCACTGTCCGAGCCATGGAGAACGGAGACACGGCGCGACCCTCCGGCAGGCGCGCCCACGAGGGCCGGCCGCCGGGCGCCCGACGGCTGCGCACCCGCCGCAAAGGTGTTCGCCGACGCCCGTGCCGTCTTCGGCGAGGCGGACGGCGAATGGGAGGGCTTCTTCCGGGACCGCTGGGCGCACGACAAGGTGATGCGCCCGCCCCATGGCGCACCGGCCTCAGAACGGCAGGGTCACCCCGTACAGACTGCACCCGCCCGCGAGTTCGCGGCCGGTGACCAGTTCGGGTTCGATGCGGACGAACACCTCCCAGGGCGAAGGCATCCACGAGCGCGGGCCGGTCCGCAGCAGTCGCTCGTGCTCGCCCGCGTCGGTCACCACGCCGGCCGCCCCGGTGACGACGACACTCCAGCCGGACTGGGTGGCCGCGTCCACCTCGTCCGCCTCGAAGGCGACCACCACACCGTCGACGGCACGGGCCAGCTCCGAGGACGCAGACGTGCGCAGCACCACCGCGCCGTCGCGGTCGAGTCCGAAGTTGACGGGCAGCACGGCCGGCAGCGCGTGACGTGTGTGGACGATACGGCCGACCGGGACCATCGCCAGGAGGCGCAGGCACTCCTGCCGGTCGAGTTCGCGGAAACCGTCGTTCGGATACATGGGCCAGTCCGTCTCTCACGTGGGTGCGGCAGTGGAGCGTTCCCTCCATCCTCCGCGCGACCGGGGCCCGGGGTGAGGGACCATCGGCCCCGGTCCCGCCGGAAAACGTCCCACATCACACCGTCATACGACGGCCTGTGATCACAGTGGGTGCGAGCGTGGCCGCGCACCAGCACGCGTCGGCCCCGGGCGCGGTGCGGAAGACGATCCCGCCGTCCACGATGTTGTGGTCGACGGGGTTCTCTGCTCTGCCCGTAGAGGCGAGCCGCATGGAGCGGGCCGGCACGCGCCCACCCCTCGGATTCCGGCTGACGCCTTCATCGGGGACCCGAGCACGACCCTCGGCGCCGTGTGCGCGGCGAGCGTGGGGCCGATCGGCCCCGGCGGCCCTCCGACTGGGGCCGACCGGCCCTTCCGCCACGTCCGTCACGCGGCTTTGCTCTGCATATGGACACGAACGCCAGGCTCGCGCCTTGCCACACGGAACGCGTCGCGGGCGGCACGACCGTGGTGGAGGTCCGCGGCGAGATCGACGTCGTCACGGCCGCGCCGCTCTCGGCGCGCCTCGACAGCCTGACCGCAGGCCGCCGGCCCGACGTGGTGCTGGACCTGCGCCCCGTGATCTTCATCGACTGCAGCGGGCTGCGGCTGCTCTGCCGGACGAGGAACCGCGTGCTGGCCCGGCAGGGCAGGCTCCGCCTGGTCGCCGGCCACGGCTGCTTCCTGCGCATCCTGCGCGCCGTTCGCCTGGCGGACGTCTTCGAGATCCACCCTGATCTGCCCACGGCCCTCTTCGGCACTGTCCGGCAGGACGAGGTCTCCGCCGCGGCGGGCTGACCGAACGCCACCCTCCCGAAGGACACGGCTATTGATGTGACTGAACGGCCCATCCCGGGCCCCGGCCTGGTCCCGGTCGGCCCCACGACCACCCCTGTCCGGCCCATCCCGCGCCCCGCGCGCGACTGACACGTTGGGCAAGTCGAGACGACGAGGAGGTGCAGACCGATGCGAGCACGCAGGCGGACGACGAAGTGGCTCTGGCGGTGGCGGCACAACCCGCTGCGCCGTCGCGAGGACGTTCTCGAGGCCTGGCTCGTGCTGGCCGTGTGGGCCATCGTCACCGTGGGCGGCACGCTCGCCGGTGTGATCACGGCCCATGCCGCCGACGGCGTCTTCGCGCGGCAGCGTGCCGAGCGCATCCCCGTGGCGGCCGTCCTCGTCTCGGACACGACGCAACCCGGGGCGAAGAGCCACTACCGGGCTCTGGCCAAGGTCCGCTGGACCCCGCCGGACGGTGCCACCCGCACCGGGAACACCCTGGTCGAGACCGGTCTGAAGGCCGGAACGCACATCGTCGCCTACACCGACCGCCAGGGCGAACTGTCCACCCGGCCGCCGACCCGGTCCGCGGCGGACCTCGAAGCGGCCGTGCTCGGGGCCGCCGCCGGGATCGGCACGACGGGCCTGGTGCTCGGCGCCGGCGGCCTGGCCCGCCTGCGGCTCGACCGGCGACGGACCCGCCTGTGGGGCAGCGAATGGGCCATGGTCGGCCCGAAGTGGGGGCACAAGACCGGCTGACGGTGGCAGAACGGCAGCACGCGCGGCGACGGGACACACCGTCACCGGGCGTTCTGCCGTTTCCGGGCGGCAGCACGCCTGGATACGCCGTACAGGTGACCAGCGCCGCCGGAGCACCGATACTGCCGACAATGGCTGTACGGACAGAGGATCGAACGCGTCTCACCAGGAGGATCCCGTGAAGATGTTGATCAACGTTCCGGAAACCGTGGTGGCGGACGCGCTGCGCGGAATGGCGGCCGCCCACCCGGAGCTGGCCGTGGATGTGGAGAGCCGGGTGATCGTACGGCGGGACGCCCCCGTGGCCGGAAAGGTCGCCCTGGTCTCGGGCGGTGGCTCGGGGCATGAGCCGCTGCACGGCGGATTCGTGGGCCCCGGGATGCTGACGGGTGCCTGCCCGGGCGAGGTGTTCACCTCGCCGGTCCCCGACCAGATGGTGCGCGCGGCGGCCGCCGTGGACAGCGGTGCCGGGGTGCTGTTCATCGTGAAGAACTACACCGGTGACGTGCTCAACTTCGACATGGCCGCCGAGCTCGCCGAGGACGAGGGCATCCAGGTCGCCAAGGTGCTCGTCAACGACGACGTTGCGGTCACCGACAGCCTCTACACCGCCGGGCGCCGGGGCACCGGGGCGACGCTGTTCGTGGAGAAGATCGCGGGCGCGGCGGCGGAGGAGGGGCAGCCGCTGGAGCGCGTGGAGGCGATCGGCCGGCAGGTCAACGAGAACTCCCGCAGCTTCGGTGTCGCGCTCAGCGCCGTCACCACGCCCGCCAAGGGCACCCCGACCTTCGATCTGCCTTCCGGCGAGCTGGAGCTCGGCATCGGCATTCACGGAGAGCCCGGCCGGGAACGCCGGGCGATGATGACCTCGGGAGAGATCGCCGAGTTCGCGGTGGACGCCATCGTCGAGGACATGTCCCCGCGCAACCCCGTCCTCGTCCTCGTCAACGGCATGGGCGCGACGCCGCTGCTGGAGTTGTACGGGTTCAACGCCGAGGTGCAGCGGGTGCTCACCGCGCGCGGCGTCGCCGTGGCCCGCACGCTGGTGGGCAACTACGTCACCTCGCTCGACATGGCCGGTGCCTCCGTCACGCTGTGCCAGGTCGACGAGGAGCTGCTGCGCCTGTGGGACGCGCCGGTGAAGACGCCGGGTCTGCGCTGGGGGATGTAACCCGGCGGACCGGGGTGTCAACGTACCTACCACGCAAGGAGATCCAGTGCTCGACGCCGATTTCTTCCGCCGTTGGATGACGGCGACCGCCGCGTCCGTGGACCGCGAGGCGGAACGGCTCACCGCTCTCGACTCGCCCATCGGGGACGCCGACCACGGCAGCAATCTGCAGCGCGGGTTCCGGGCCGTGGCCGCGACGCTGGAGAAGGAGGCACCTCGGACGCCGGGTGCGGTCCTGGTGCTCGCCGGGCGTCAGCTGATCTCGACCGTCGGCGGTGCGTCGGGCCCGCTCTACGGCACGCTGCTGCGCCGTACGGGCAAGGCGCTCGGGGACGACTCCGAGGTCAGCGAGGCACAGCTGGCCGAGGCGCTGCGGGCCGGGGTGGACGCGGTCATGACGCTCGGCGGGGCCGCGCCGGGCGACAAGACCATGATCGACGCGTTGGTGCCGGCCGTGGACGCGCTCGGTGAGGGGGACTTCGCCGCCGCGCGGACCGCCGCCGAGCAGGGCGCGCTCGCGACGACGCCCCTGCAGGCCCGCAAGGGCCGCGCCAGCTATCTCGGGGAGCGCAGCATCGGTCACCAGGACCCGGGCGCCACCTCGTCGTCGCTGCTGATCGCCGCCCTCGCGGAGGCCGACGGTGAGTGACGAGAAGCAGGTCGGGATCGTGCTGGTGTCGCACAGCGCCGAGGTGGCCGCGTCCGTGGCCGAGCTGGCCAAGGGGCTTGCGGGCGGCGGGACTTCGGTGCCCGTCGCTCCGGCGGGCGGCACCGAGGGCGGCGGCCTCGGCACCAGCTCGGAGCTGATCGCCGCCGCGGCGGCGTCCGTCGACCGGGGTGCCGGGGTCGCCGTGCTCACCGACCTCGGCAGCGCCGTCCTCACGGTGAAGGCGCTGCTCGCCGAGGGCGACGAACTCCCGGAGAACACCCGGCTGGTGGACGCCCCGTTCGTGGAGGGCGCGGTCGCCGCGGTGGTCACAGCGGCGGCGGGCGCCGACCTCGCGGCGGTGGAGGCGGCGGCCGCGGAGGCGTACACCTACCGGAAGGTCTGACCGCCCCCGCCCGAGCCCTCCCCCTCGCGGCCGAGGGAGGCCTACTCGCCCTGCACGAAGCTCCACGCCAGCCGCCGTCCCACCGTGACGGCGGCGGCGTGGCTCTCGATCGGCTTGGCCTGCGAGTCCTTGAAGACGATGTAGGTGACGCCCGAGGGCACGCCGCCGCGGCGCGGGTCCGGGTTGATGCCGAGCGCCTTGGCGGTGGCGTAGGACGCCTCGCCGATGAGGCCGCGCGGGCCGACGTCGCCCACCACCGCGTACTGCACACGGCCGCGGTACACGACGGCGGCGACGGTGCCGCCGCGTACGCCGTCTTCGGCGGGCTTCCACACGGAGCCGGCGGCGGGCACGACCACGTAGGGAAGACGCTCGGCGCTCAACGGCCGTCCGTCGGACTGCTGGTAGGCGGTGGCGGCAGAGAACAGCGGATCGGTGCGGCGGTTGCAGCGCGGGCCGGACTGCCCGTCGCAGTCGATGTCCATGTCGGCCTTCCAGAACACGGCGTGCCGGGTGCCGCACACCGCGACGCTCGCCCGCTTCCCGTGGTCGGTGCGGAAGCGGCCGTGGGAGATCCGGGTGCAGTCACGCACCCTGGCCAGCAGGTCGAATGCTCGGAGGTCGCTCTCGCGCCGGGCGGTCGACTCCGCCGGGACACGGGTTTCGGCGGCGGCCGCCATCGACGGGGCGAGCAGGGCGACGCCGGCCACGGCAAGGGTCAGCGACTGGACACGCACGTTGAAGGGCCCTTTCCCGAAGGGGCACTGACGGGCGCTTTGCCCGTTTTGTGCCGATGCGATGATGCGGCCACCGTAGGCGGCCGGACGGGCGCGCGGGCTTCAGGCGACTCACGGCGTGGCGCGTCCTCGGACGAGCGGCGGGGGCCGGGCGGCCGGAACCTGCGTCGGCTCCGGCCGCCCGGCCACCCGCGTCGGGCGCGGGAACAGCGACGACAGCGGTCCGCGCCACCGGCACAACTCACCAGCCCTCATGGAGAGTTCAGCCGCGAGGTCACTCAGCATACGTAACTCCCGCGGGCGGTCACCAACGCCCGTCCCCGACACCCACCGGCACGCCTCCACGACACGGCCGCCCTCTTGATGCGACCACGTCAGCAGCGTCAGTATTGGTCCGGACCATTGCCGCCGCCCGAGGAGGCAGAGCCATGCGTCGTCACACCGTGCTGGTGCACCGATCCCTCGTCCTGTGTGCGGCGTTGGCCCTGGCCGCGTCCTGCGGCCGGGGCGGCACCGGCGACGACGGGCGGATGCCGGCGGCTCCCACCGGCATGACCGCGGCGGCGGGCAGCGCGACCAGCGTGCACGTGATGTGGAACGCCGTGTCGGCCGACCCGCGCGTGAAGGTCTACGAGGTGTATCGCGGCACCAGGAAAGTCCTCGAAGTGGCCGGTTCGGAGCACATGGTGGACGTCACCAGGCTCACGCCGTCCACCGCGTACGTCTTCACCGTGCGGGCCCGGGACACCGAGGGCCGCCTCGGACCGCCCGGGCAGGCGGTGCGCGCGAGGACACCCGCGGCCGTGGCGGCGGACGGCACGGCTCCGACCCGCCCGGGTACGGCGCGGGGCCGGGTGGTCGGCAGCCGGGAGGTCGAACTGTCCTGGTCCGCCTCGACCGACGACCGCGCTGTGGTCTCGTACGACATCTACCAGGGCTCGTCGAAGATCCACAGTGTGGGCGCGGCACAGACGGCGACCGTGGTCACGGGACTACGGCCGGGCACCGCCTACGCGTTCACCGTCCGCGCCCGCGACGCGGCCGACAACGTCTCGGCGCCCGGCGGCACCGTCCGCCTCACCACCCCGGGCTCCGACGACGGCCGGAACACCGCCCCCACGGCGTTCCGCGCGACGAGCCACCGCGCCGACGGCGCGTACTACCTCGACCTCGGCTGGGTCCCGCCGCGCGCGGACGGCGTGATCACGGAGTACCGGATCCGCCTCGACGGACAGGCCGCCACCTCCCTGGTGTACGGCGCGAACGCGCCGCGTGGGAAGGCCTCGTACTCCTTCTACGTCGGCCGCGACGCGGGCGTGACCCATCGCCTGCGAATCCGGGCCAAGCTGCCCGACGGCACCTGGGGCGGCTGGTCGGCGGAGCGGGCGGTGACGACCGGGGCGAACGACGGCTCCCGGCGCTGACCGCGCGTCCGGCATGGGCCGGACGAAGGAATCCGTCACCTGCCCGGGGGCGCTGCGCGTGCGGGACGGGCCGCGGGGACGTTGGCTGCCCCTGAGGCAGCACGGGCGATTCCCGACCCTCGGCGGCGCAAGGGATGTACCGCCAACCGTGCCGTCGGAGGGCAGACCAATGCGCAACTCCCAGCCACTCGCCCGCTCGGCCCTGACCGCCGCAGCCGTCGCCGTGCTGCCGATCGCCCTGTCCGCCGCTCCGGCCGTGGCGCAGGGCTCGGGCATCTCGGTGAGCACCAGCGGGTCCACGGTGTCGGTGACGACCACCCAGTGCTCCCGGACCAGCAGCAGCGGCAGCTGGGGCACCGCCTCGCTGCTGAGCGGCGGCCAGTCGAGCTTCGCCCAGGGACGTCAGGTGTCGCTGTCGGGCACGACCGCGCTGCAGTCGGCGGCCTGGTCGAGCGTGAGCCCCGGCACGTACACCGTGATCGTGCAGTGCTCGGCCACCAACACGACGGCGGGCACCCAGTCGATCGTCGTCTCCCCCGCCTCCAGGCCCACCATCTCCGCCACGGCCAGGCCCACGGCCTCGCCCTCCCCCTCACTCGGCGTGGCGGGCGGTCTGGGTGGCGCCATCAGGGACTACGGGCCGGTCACGCTGGGCGTCGGCGCGGCGCTGGTGGGCACGGGCGTCATCGCGACGGGCTGGTACCTGCGCAAGCGCGCCAAGCCCAACCGCCTCTGACCGCAGCCGCGTTCACGCCGTCCCGGAGGCGGGCAGCCCGCCGTCCGGCAGCCCGGTGTCGGGCAGCTCGGTGTCGGGCAGCTCGGAGTCGGGCAGCTCGGCGAACTCCTCCAGGGCGTGCGTGAGCCACTGCGTCCAGAAGGTCTCCAGATCGATCCCGGCCCGCAGCACCAGGTGCTGGAGCCGGTCGTGCGGAGCGTCCTTGCCGCGCGGGAAGTCGCGCTGCTCGATCTTCTCGTACTCGGCCAACTGCCGCTCGTGCAGCTCCAGATGGCGTCGCAGGTCGGCGTCGAGGCCGGCGGTGCCCACCACGGCCGCCGCGCGCAGCCGCAGCAGCAGCGGGTCGCGGTGCGGCTTGGGGTCCTGGGACGCGGCGGTCCAGCGGGCCAGTTCGGCGCGGCCCGCGGGCAGGACCTCGTAGCTCTTCTTCTGCCCACGGGCCGGCTGCTCCGGCGGCAGCGCCCGGATGTGCCCCTCGGCCTCCAGTTTTCCCAGCTCGCGATAGATCTGCTGGTGCGTCGCCGACCAGAAGTAGCCGATCGACCTGTCGAACCGGCGGGTCAGCTCCAGCCCCGAGGACGGCTTTTCCAGCAGGGCGGTCAGGATCGCGTGCGGGAGTGACATGGAGTCATCCTAAGGACGGCTCTACGGCCCCCTAGAGGGCCGCCGCCAGCTCCGTGCCCTGCTTGATGGCGCGCTTGGCGTCCAGCTCGGCGGCCACGTCGGCACCGCCGATCAGGTGCACGTCGGCGCCGGCCGCGAGCAGTTCCTCGTAGAGATCGCGGCGCGGCTCCTGTCCGGTGCACAGCACGATCGTGTCGACGGGGAGCACCGTGCTCTCCTCACCGACGGTGACGTGCAGCCCGGCGTCGTCGATGCGGTCGTAGCGGACGCCCGGGACCATGGTGACGCCGCGGTGCTTGAGCTCGGTGCGGTGGATCCAGCCGGTGGTCTTGCCGAGGCCGGCGCCGACCTTGGTGGGCTTGCGCTGCAGCAGGTGGACGGTGCGCGGCGGGGCGGGGCGCTCGGGGGCGGCGAGTCCGCCCGGGCCGCGGTAGTCCATGTCGACGCCCCACTGGCGGAAGTAGGTCTCCGGGTCCTCGCTCGCCTTGTCGCCGCCGTCGGTGAGGAACTCGGCGACGTCGAAGCCGATGCCGCCCGCACCGAGGATCGCGACGCGGTCGCCCACGGGGACGTCACCGCGCAGGACGTCGAGGTAGCCGACGACGCTGGGGTGGTCGACGCCGGGGATGTCGGGGGTGCGCGGGGTGACGCCGGTGGCGACGACGACCTCGTCGTAGTCCGCCAAGTCGCCTGCGGTGACAGGGTAGTTGAGGCGTACGTCCACGCCGTGGGCGTCGAGCTGGTGGCGGAAGTAGCGCAGGGTCTCGTCGAACTCCTGCTTGCCGGGGACCTTGCGGGCGACGTTGAGCTGGCCGCCGACCTCGCTCGCCGCGTCGTAGAGCGTGACCGCGTGGCCGCGCTCGGCCGCCGACACGGCGCAGGCGAGGCCGGCGGGTCCGGCACCGACGACGGCGACGCGCTTCTTCAACCGGGTGGGCGCCAGGACGAGTTCGGTCTCGTGGCAGGCGCGCGGGTTGACCAGGCAGGAAGTGATCTTGAGGCTGAAGGTGTGGTCGAGGCACGCCTGGTTGCAGCCGATGCAGGTGTTGATGGCCTCCGGCTTCCCCTCCGCGGCCTTGGCGACGAAGTCCGGGTCGGCGAGCATCGGGCGGGCCATGGAGACCATGTCCGCGCGGCCAGTGGCGAGCAACTCCTCGGCCAGCTCCGGGGTGTTGATGCGGTTGGTGGTGACGAGCGGGACCGACACCTCGCCCATGAGCTTCTTGGTGACCCAGCTGTAGGCGCCGCGCGGCACGGAGGTCGCGATGGTGGGGATGCGGGCCTCGTGCCAGCCGATCCCGGTGTTGATGATCGTCGCCCCGGCGGCCTCGACGGCCTTCGCGAGGGTGATCACCTCGTCGAGCGTCGAGCCGCCGGGGACCAGGTCCAGCATGGACAGGCGGTAGATGATGATGAAGTCCTCGCCGACGGCCTCGCGGACGCGCCGCACGATCTCGACCGGGAAGCGCATGCGGTTCTCGTACGAGCCGCCCCAGCGGTCGGTGCGGTGGTTGGTCTGCGCGGCGATGAACTCGTTGATGAGGTAGCCCTCGGAGCCCATGATCTCCACGCCGTCGTAGCCGGCCTGGCGGGCCAGGCGGGCGGCGCGGGCGTAGTCGTCGATGGTGCGCTCGACGTCGGCGTCGGTGAGCTCGCGCGGCGGGAAGGGGCTGATCGGGGCCTGGAGCGGGCTCGGCGCGACGAGGTCCTGGTGGTAGGCGTACCGGCCGAAGTGCAGAATCTGCATCGCGATCCGGCCGCCCTCACGGTGCACGGCGCCGGTGATCTCGCGGTGCTGCTCGGCCTCGTCGTCGGTGGTGAGCTTGGCGCCGCCCTCGTACGGGCGGCCCTCGTCGTTGGGCGCGATGCCGCCGGTGACGATCAGGCCCACTCCGCCGCGTGCCCGGGCGGCGTAGAACTCCGCCATGCGCTCGAAGCCGCGCTCGGCCTCCTCCAGGCCCACGTGCATGGAGCCCATGAGGACGCGGTTGGGCAGGGTGGTGAAGCCCAGGTCCAGCGGGCTCAGCAGGTGCGGGTAACGGCTCATCGGGCCCCTCCGTGCGCGGTGTCGTGCTCACTGTTGTAGAGGACCCCGGGAGGGTTTTGCAACTAGTTGCATAAACGAGGAGGGGTGATCCGGGCCACCCCGGGGCACATCGGCCCCATGAGCCCCGAAGACGCCGAGGTGGTCACCCTCGCCCAGCAGCTGATCCGCCGCCCCAGCCGGGCCGGGATCGACGGCTACGAGCCCGTCCTCACCGTCCTCGAGAACTGGCTCGGCGCCCGCGACCTGCCGTTCCGCCGCCTCCACGACGAGGCGGGCCGCCCGGTCGCACTGCTGGTGGAGGTGGCCGGCGCCCGGCCGGGACCGTGGTGGGCACTCGACGCCTGCGTGGACACGGCGCCCTACGGCGACGAGCGCGCCTGGACGTTCGCGCCGGACTGCGGTGACGTGGTGGACGGATGACTACGGGGCCGTGGAGCCACCGACTCCAAGCTGGCGGCGGCCATGTTCTGCCGTATCGCGGCGGAGGTGCGTGACCGGGCGGAGGCGCTGTGCGGCGGCCTCGCGGTCCTGCTGGACGCCGACGAGCACACCGGCGGCTTCGGCGGCGCCCGGGCCTACCTCGCGGACGCGGCGGCGGTGCGCCCGGCCGGGGTCATGATCGGCTACCCCGGCCTGGAGGAGGTGGTGGTCGGCGGGCGGGGCCTGTGGCGGGCGACGGTCGCGGTGCACGCGGAGACGGGCCACTCGGGGGCGCGGCGTACGACGCCGGGCGCCGTCTCGCGTGCGGCGCGCCTGGTGCGGCTGCTGGAGGAGACGGAACTCCCGTCCGCTGACGGGGACTTCCCGCTGCCGCCGAAAGTGACGGTGACGTCCTGCCACGGCGGCGAGGGTTTCTCGACGATCCCAGGCCTCTGCGAACTGGGCATCGACATCCGCACCACCCCGGCCTTCGACGCCCGCGCCGCGGAGGCCGTGGTCCGCGCGGCGGCCACGGAACTGGACCGGCAGCTGCCCACCCCCCTGCCGACCACCCTCACCCAGGTGGCGGAATGGCCGCCCTTCCGCCTGACGGAGACCGAGCAGCCCGCGGCCGCCCTGCTGACCGCCGCGGCCCAGGAGGGCCTGACAGTCCGGCCGAAGACCGCGGGCCCCTCGAACATCGGCAACCTGCTGTCAGCGCAAGGAATCCCGGCCACGGCAGGCTTCGGCGTACGCCACGAGGGCCTGCACGGCCTGGACGAACGCGCCCTCGTCGCGGATCTACCGGCGGTCCACGCGGTGTACCGGCGGGCGGTACTGGGCCTGCTGACGTGAACCGGGCGCGGGCCCTGTGGGGGAGGTGGGTCGGCGACTGAGGATGGCGGAGGCTCGGCTGGCGGCTCAGGAGTGCGCGGGTGGGCGTGCGGCTCAGGACTACGAGGTCGGGCGTGCCGCCTGGATGGTGCAGGCCGGGTGAGCGGCTGGACGGCGCGGACCGGGCAAGCCGCCCACCTCCATTCAGGCCGGGCGAGCGGCCGAGGATCTCGCAGACCGGGCGGCGGATGGGACACGCATATACGTCAGCGGCTCGTCGGCGATCCGCCCCGCCCGCTGCCGCGCGATCCGGCCCCCAGGGTCCATCGCAGCCGCCCGTCGGCGGGCCGGCCCGTCCGGCCGGGCCGCCCTCTCCGTGCCGACCGGGCCATCCGTTCCCGATCGCGGCCGCGGCGGGCTCGTGGCGGCCCTCCGCCGGCACCTCGCGAACGCGCCCGTCACGGCCAGGCTGCAGATCTGCTCCCTACCCCCGCCGAACCGACGGAGTCACCGGCTCTCAAGGCGTACGTGCAGTTCCCGTTCCTGGTCGCCCGAGGCCGACATGAGGTCGCGGACCGTGAACAGGGGGTCGAGCGTGGAGCGGAGGCGTTCGATCGCCCAGTAGCCGCCCTGTGCGTCCACCTCGACGGAGGAGTCCAGGTGGGCGGGCGGGGGGCACTCGTGGGCGTCGGTGACCTCGAAGGTGCCGAGCCAGACCATCGGTCGGGTCTCGTGGAGCTGCTGCGGCACCTCGTCCGGAGCCCGGTCGGACTCGAAGCAGGCGCACAGCGTGTCGAAGACGATCCGGGCATCCTCCTTGCTGCATCCACTGATCTCGAGGGATACGGGCTCCTCGTGCGGTCGCACACGGTCCATCGTGATCGCTCCTCTCGCGGCGGTGGCGCGGCGTCGCGAGTTCCCCGCGAACCGCGCCACATCCCCAGAAAAGCACCACTGCCCGGGCCGGACCAGCGCGCGGCTCAGCTCCGTGTGAAGCGATATGTCTTGCTGTCGGTCAGCACGCAGAACCCCGGTGACACGACGATCACCCGCAGGGTCCCGCTGCGGCGGTCGTAGTCGATGCCCTCCGCCTCGAACGTGCCCGAGCAGGCGCTGCGCAGCGGCAGCTGCCGGAGCGCCGTGACATGTCCGGAGACGTCCGAGGCGCCGTTCGGGGCGGCGGACAGGTCGACCTGGAGCAGCGGCTTGGTCATGCCGAACAGCGAGCCGTCGGGGTCGTCGGAGGAGCACAGCAGAGTCGTGGGGCCGGAGAAGTCGCAGCCCTGCACATCGCGTACGGCGTGGTCGAGGTCGACCGTGGAGACCTGCGGCAGGTTCGCCGACGGCGAGGTGGCGGGGTTGACGCCCGGGGTCGGGAAGACCAGGAAGCGGCTCATCGTGCCGTACTCCCCCGACAGCATCCACTGCCCGTCCGGCGAGATCGCGACCCAGGAGTTGTTGAGCGCCTCTCCTGAGCCGAGCGTGTGGACGTACTCGGACCAGCTGCCGTCGGGCGCCTGGACGCGGTACATCTTCGCGTTGCCCGAGTCGGCCTGGTACGGCTCGACGATGTGGCCGTCGTAGGAGGCGTCGGGGTCCCCGACGTGGTTCCAGCCGCGGCTGCTCACGCTCGTGGGGATGGTGCCGATGCCGGTGTAGTGGTTGGGGCTGCCGGCGGGCACCTCGACGGAGGCCAGGCCCTGGCTCTCGGTCAGCGGGTCGGCCCGGTCTGAGCCCACCTCGTTCCAGGCGTCGGCCGCCGACGCGGGCGGGGCGGCGGACAGGACGGCGGCGGTCGCGAGGGCGAGGGCCGCGGTCACGGCGGCGTGACAACGTTGCCGGGCGCGCAGGGGCATGGGAGGGCTCCTCCGTGGGGGGTGGGCTGGCTCGGCGGACAGTCTGGCCCGGCCAGGTGGTCATGTACAGACCAGCTCGGTAACGGAGGTCGTCGGTTCGGCGACGCTGCGTGCCAGGTAGTGTCGTCAGCGCTCCGGGGGACGGCCCTGGCCGTGTTGAGGGATGGTGGAGGTGGGCGACAGGGTCGTCACAGCGACGGTTGAGCGCGGTAGAACTTGGGGAGTCGGCACGGGGGAACGACGTGCCGCGTGATCGGGCGAAGGCGGTGCGTGGAATGAGTGCACCTGGGTTTCCGGTGGCCGACGGCGAGCAGTCGGTACGGCCGAGCGGGCTGCTCGATGTGCTCGGCATGGCCTCGGTGGTCCTGGATGCCGAGGGACGCATCGTCCTGTGGAGTCCGCAGGCCGAGGAGCTGTTCGGCTACCCGGCCGAGGAGGCCCTCGGCGAGTACGCGGCCCGGATCATGGTGCACGAGCAGCACCTCGACCTCGTGATCAAACTCTTCGCCGACGTCATGCTCACCGGCCAGAGCTGGGCCGGCGCCTTCCCCATCCGGCGCAAGGACGGCACCACGCGTCTGGTGGAGTTCCGCAACATGCGGCTGCTGGACGACCACGGCGACGTCTACGCGCTCGGCCTCTGCGCCGACCGGACCACCGTACGGCGCCTGGAACGGGACGTGGCGCTGTCCAACCGCATGATCGCCCAGTCCCCCATCGGCCTGGCCGTCCTGGACACAGATCTGCGCTACGTGTCGGTCAACCCCGCGCTGGAACAGATCAACGGGCTGCCTGCCAAGGACCACGTCGGCCGGTCGATCCGCGAGGTCCTGCCCTACGTCGACGCCGACACGATCGAGGCGGCGGCGCGGCAGGTGCTGGAGACCGGGCGTCCGCTGGTCGACCAGCAGACCATCGGCCGGACCGCGGCCGATCCGGACGACGAGCGGGCCTGGTCGATGTCGCTGTACCGGCTGGACGACGCGGTCGGCACCGTGCTCGGTCTGGCCGGTTCGGTCGTGGACGTCACCGAGCAGCACCGGGCGGGCGTCGAGGCGGAGGCCGCCCGGCGGCGTCTCCAGGTCATCGCGGACGCCTCGGCCCGGATCGGCACCACGCTGGAGCTGGAGCGCACCGCGCGCGAACTGGCCGACGTCGCCGTGCCGGAGCTCGCCGACATCGCGGCGGTGGACCTGCTCGACGCGTTGGTGCTGGGCAGGCGCAGCAGCCTCGGCCCCGCCGAGTCCGCGGTGATCCGCGCCCTCGCCGTGCAGGCGGACGACGCCCCTGAGGCGCTGCGGGCGGCCGACCAGCCAGGGCAGGTGGCGCGGTACGGTCCCGACCGCCTGGTCACCGAGTGCGTGCGCACCGGCCAGCCGGTCATGGTGCCGCAGGTCGAGGCCGCACATCTGCCCCGTATCGCCCGCTCGCCCGAGGCGGCGGACCTGCTGGCCCGCGCCGGCGTCCACTCCTATCTCGCGGTGCCGCTGATCGCACGCGGTGAGGTGCTCGGAGCACTCGACCTCAAGCGCACGAACAACCCGCTGCCGTTCAGCGAGGACGACCTGCTGCTCGCCCGTGAACTGGCCGCCCGGGCGGCGGTGCAGATCGACAACGCCCGCTGGTACCAGAACGCCCGCGACACGGCCCTCACCCTCCAGCGCAGCCTCCTGCCCAGCCATCCGTCAGTGACGGGCGGGCTCGAGGTCGCCTCCCGCTACCAGCCGGCCGGCGGCACCACGGAGGTCGGCGGTGACTGGTTCGACGTGATCCCCCTGGAGGGCGGCAAGACGGCGCTGGTGGTGGGCGACGTGATGGGCAGCGGCATCAACGCCGCCGCGACCATGGGCCGGCTTCGCACCGCGACCAACACCCTCGCCTCCCTCGACCTCGATCCGGCCCGGGTCCTGGAGCACCTCGACCGGATCACCGAGGACCTCGACCACTCCATCGCCACCTGCGTCTACGCCGTCCACGACCCCGAGCTGCGGCAGTGCCGGATCGCCAACGCGGGTCATCTGCCGCCGGCCCGGCTGCGCGCCGGGCGCGCGCCGGAGCTGCTCGAACTGCCCACCGGGGTGCCGCTGGGCGTGGGCGGGGTGGCCTTCTCCACCACCACGGTCGACCTGGAGCCGGGCGACCGTCTCGTGTTCTACACGGACGGCCTGGTGGAGACGCGGCAGCATCCTCTGGACGAGCGCCTCGACGCGCTCCTGGCCCTGCTCGAAGGGCCCGACCGTCCGCTGGAGGAGGTCGCGGACCTGCTGCTGCGTACGCTGCGTCAGCCCGACAACTCCGACGACGTGGCACTGCTCATCGCGCGCGTGCAGAAGACGCGCTGATCAGCCGGATTCACAGGTAATGATTACTCGCTCTTTATCGACCTCATTCGACAATCACAGGTAGGCATGGCACGTAGATGCCGGGGCTGTGGCCGATGGGAGCGAGCCGTGATGCACGAGCCGGACCAGGAACCCACCGCGGACATGGAAGTGATGACGGGCCCGGGCGGGGCGGACCGCGAGCCGGGGCGCCGGCGCTCTCGCCGCGCGCGTGCCGTGACCGCGGCGGCCACGGTCGTCGTCCTGGCCCTCGGCGGCACGGTCGCCTACGCGGCGACGTCGGGCGGCTCGGGCCAGGGGGCGACACCCTCCGCGTCCGGATCCGCGTCGCCGTCACCCGGCGGTCCCCGCGACCGGCACGGCGGCGGGCGCTGGTTCGGCGCCGGCGGCATGGGCGTGCACGGCGAGGCGACCGTCAAGGACCAGGAGACCGGCAAGTGGATCACCCGGACCTGGCAGCGCGGCACCGTCGAGAAGATCGACGGCGACCAGGTCACCGTCAAGAGCGAGGACGGCGCCTCGTGGACCTGGACCGTCAACTCCGGCACCACGGTCCTGCGCGACGGTACGAAGGCCTCCGGCGCCGGCGCCCTGAAGAAGGACGACACGGCCTTCCTCATCGGCACCCGAGCCGACAACGGCACCAGGACCGCGACCCACGCCCTCGAGGGAACGTGGGGGAACAGGGGCCCAGGCGACAAGGGCGGCCCCGGTGACGGCCACGGCAAGTTCCCCGGCCACCGCAATTGGCGCATGCCGGCCCCGTCGACGAGCCCGTCGGACAACGGCGCGACCACCTGACGGAGCCGCCGGCACCGGCACCGGCACCGGCACCGGCACTCAGGTCTACTCCCTCACGCCCACGACCACGTTGGCGTACTGCTCCTCCGACACCGCCAGACGTGACGTCAACCCGCTTGCGGCGAAGGCCTCCAGGGCCGCCGCGGCCTGGCGTTCGCTCGTCTCCACAAGTACGCAACCACCCCGACGCAGCCAGCGAGGCGCTTCCGCGGCGACGCGGCGCAGGACGTCGAGGCCGTCCGTGCCGCCGTCGAGGGCGGTGAGGGGCTCGTGGTCGCGGGCCTCGGCGGGCAGGAGACCGACCTCACCGGTCGGGACGTAGGGGACGTTGGCCGCGAGGATGTCGACGCGGCCGCGCAGGTCGTCCGGCAGGGCCGTGAACAGGTCGCCCTGGTGGACCTCGCCGTCGACGTTGCGGCGCGCGCAGCGCACCGCGGCCGGATCGAGGTCGGCGGCGTGCAGTTCCACGGGTCCGAGGGCGGAGACGAGCGCCGCGCCCACCGCACCCGAGCCACAGCAGAGGTCGACCACGACGGACGCGTCCGGGACCTGCGCGAGGGCCTGTTCGACGAGGAACTCCGTACGCCGGCGGGGCACGAACACCCCGGGCTCCACGGCGATACGCAGCCCGCGGAACTCCGCCCAGCCGACGACGAGTTCGAGGGGCAGCCCGGCGACCCGGCGGTCGACGAGCGCGGCGAGTTCCTCCGGCGTACGGGCGGTGGCGAGGATCAACTCCGCCTCGTCCTCGGCGAAGACACAGCCCGCGGCGCGGAGCGCGGCGACGACGGAGTCACGGACGGACGGCGACGGCGGAGAGGAGGGAGACAGTGGGGGCATGGAAGCCGAGAGCCTTTCGGTGAGTCGAAGGGCGCTCTCGCGGCCGCCTAGCGGCGGCGACCCGCGTGATTCGAGAGGAGAGCACCCGACCTGCGCACTGCGGAAATGGGTCTCACCTCCTCCGTCTCCGGCGGCCGGGGCGTTCCCGGGCCGGACGGCCACATTACCCCAACGCTCAGACGCCGACCGTCTCCTCGACCTCCTCCACGGCGTCCTGCTCCGCCTCCTCCTCACGAGCCTCCAGGGCCGGCTCCGCGGTCGCCCGCGCCGGCGCGGCGGAAACCCTCGCTGTCTTGGACCGCTCGTACACCGCCGCGATCACCGTGACCGCGAGGCCGAGCAGCAGCCAGGCCGCCAGCGTCCATACGTTGCGCGACAGGCCGTCGCTGCCGAAGTACAGCAGGCTGCGGGCGCCCTCGACGAACCCGGCGCCGTTCCAGAAGGCGTGCAGGGTGCCGAAGAAGCCGTTCTGGAGGTCGGGCCGGAACAGGCCGCCGGAGCTGGTGAAGTTGAGCATCACGAACAGCACCATCATGGCGAGCGTGGTCCAGCGCTTGAGGAAGGTGTGCAGGCCCACGCCGATGAACAGGATGCCGGCGGAGTAGAGCCAGGCCATGCCCCACAGGGTGGTGAGGTCGTGGTGGGCGAGGTGGAACACGGGTCCGGCGAGCAGCGCGCCGATGCCGCTGACGACGGCGGAGACCCCGAGTGCCAGCAGCGCGCGCACCCGCATCCGCAGGGCACCGCCTGCGGCACCGAGCGCGGCGACCGAGGCGTAGGAGCCGATGCTCACCGCGATCAGCAGGAAGAACAGTCCTTGCCCGGTGGGGTCGTCCGAGACGGGTGCGGCGACGTCGGTGACTTTCAGCGCGGTGCCCTGCTCGGCTGCGACGGGGGTGAAGACCTTCTCGACCGCCGTCGCGTCCATGTCGGAGGCGGCGGAGGCGACGACGAGTTCCGGTGTCCGCCCGCTGGGCACGAAGGCCCCTGTGATGTCACGGGAGTTGAGCAGGTCGACGGCCGCGGAGCGGGTGGGAACCGTGCGGACGTCGAGCTTGTCCCCCGCCGTGTCCTTGACGGTCTGCGCGAACACCTTCGCCTGCGGGCCGGAGCCGACGACGGCGACCGGCAGGTGGTGGGGCTCCGGCGCCACGAACGCCCCCATGTACGCGAGTCCCATGCCGATGCACATCAGCAGCGGGGTGATCAGGTGCGTGATCACGTGACGCAGGCCCTGCGACCTCATCGCTCACAACCTCCAAATGGTTGGCTTATACAACTCTCGGGCAAGTTGTACTATACAACCAAGAGGGGCCGGGTGATATTCCGTGGTGGGTCCCTCGGTGAGTGAGGGAGGTCCGGTGGAAGCAGACGAGGCCGTGGAGACCATCCAGCGGGAGATGACCGCCTTCGCCCGCCGCGCCCGCGCGTCGGCGGGCCGTATGCACCCCGAACTGTCGCTGGTCTCGTACACGTTGCTCGGGCATCTGGAGGAGAGCGGCGGCTGCCGGGCCACCGACCTGGCGACGCACTACGCGCTCGACAAGTCGACCGTGAGCCGCCAGGTCGCCGCGCTGGAGCGGGCCCGTCTCATCGAGCGGCGGGTGGACCCGGACGACCACCGCGTCCAGGTCCTGCACCTCACCGAGACGGGCACCCGGATCCTCGCGCAGGTCACCGACAGCCGCCGGACCGCCTTCCGGGAACGGCTGGCCGACTGGCCGAAGGAGGATCTGGAGCGGTTCGCCGGCTATCTCGTGCGCTACAACGCCTGGGCGCACCCCCAGAGCGACGCCTAGGCGCGGGTCAGGAAACCGCCACCACCCGCTCGTCCGCGAGGTGTTCGGGGGCGCGGGCCGACATGAACGCCGTGGTGCGGCGCAGGCGGAAGCCGAGGGACTCGTAGAGCCGGATGGCGTTCGTGTTGCCCGCGCCGGTGTGCAGGAACGGCGTCTCGCCGCGTTCCCGGATGCCGTGGGCGACCGCGAGGATCAGCCGGGTCGCCAGGCCCTCGCCGCGCACGGACGGGGCGGTGCAGACGCCGCTGATCTCGGTCCAGCCGGGCGGGTGCAGCCGCTCCCCCGCCATCGCGACGAGGGCGCCGCCACGGCGGATGCCCAGGTAGGTGCCGAGTTCGATGGTGCGGGGCAGGAAGGGGCCCGGCCGGGTGCGCGCGACCAGGTCGAGCATCTCCGGGACGTCGGCGGGGCCCAGGAGCACGGCCTCCGGGTCGGGGGCGGCGTCCAGCCCGTCGTCGACGTACTGCACGCCCTCGATCCGGAAGGTGATCTCCCAGTCGGGCGGTACCTCGCCGCGGAAGCCGAGCAGCGGGACCTCGGCGCCGGGTCCGGCGAGCGCCGCGAGGTCCGCCCAGTCCTCGGGGTCGGGCTCCGCGGGCAGGGCCTGCCAGGGCGTCACGTCGACGGGATAGCGCAGCACCCGGCCGCGCCGCTCCGCGAAGCGGGCGTGCGGGCCGGTCAGCGCGGCGAGGGCGGGGTGGTCGAGGACGTGGCTCATCCGGCGTTCTCCGTGGGGACGATCACGATCTTGCCGCGGGCGTGGCCCTCCTCGACGGTGCGCAGCGCCTCCCCGGCCCGGTCGAGGGGGAAGGTCTGCGTCACGTGCGGGTCCAGGCCGCCGGTGACGACGAGGTCGGCCACCTCGGTCAGCCGGGCGGAGGTGCGGACCCGGGCGACGCGGCCACCACCGAGCTCCTGTGCCGCGTCGGGCGAGCCCCCGGCCGTGACGAGCTTCGTGCGGTCGGTGAGCAGGGTCGCGGCCTCGGTGAGGACGGCGCCGCCGACGAGGTCGTAGACCCCGTCGACCTCGCCCGGCACGCGCGCGGTCCAGCCCTCGCCGGACGGGACGTGCACGGCGCCGAGGGACTCGATCAGGTCCTTCTTGGCCTCGCTCGCGACACCCACCACGCGCAGTCCGAGCGTGCGGGCGATCTGCACGGCCGCGACGCCGACCCCGCCGCCCGCGCCCGTGACCAGCACGGTCGCGCCGGCCGGCAGGTCGAGCTGGCGGACTCCGTCGTACGCCGTCGCGCCCGCGACGGGCAGGGTCGCCGCGTCGGTGAAGGACAGAGCCGCGGGCTTCTTCGCGGTGAAGCCGGTGGTCAGCAGGGCGTACTCGGAGTACCCGCCGACGACCGGCTGGCCGAAGACCTCGTCCCCGACGGTGAACCCCTGGACCCCCTCACCGACCTCCTCTACGACGCCCGAGACCTCGCTGCCCATGAAGGCGGGGAACTCGCGCTCGCTGTCGCCCGGGCGCCGGAACCCGGTGCGCAGCTTCCAGTCCACGGGGTTCACACCCGCGGCACGCACCGCGACCAGTACCTGTCCCGCGCCGGGGACGGGCCGGTCCACCTCGATCAGGGCCTCGACCTCGGGCCCGCCGTTCCGCGTGAAGACGTACGCCTTGGGCATGTGCTCCCACTCCTTCGCTGTCGACGACGGCAACAGTCAGCAAGGGTGATCGGCGGGCGGCTATTCCCGGGGCGCCGGAAGCTTCATACGGGCTTAATGATCCTGGTCCCGGATTCGCCGGCCCTGGGCAGGAGCATCACCGGCGAGCACGTACGGTTGAACAGGTAATCGATCGCCTCCGTCCCGCTGGATCCGCATGAACGTCACCCGAGGCTTCACCGGACGCCCCCGCGTCCACAATCCGGGCCTGCCGCCAGGCCAGTACGACGCGGGCGACGGCTGGCCCGTCCTGTCCGCCGAGGTCACGCCCGAGCTGGCGCCCGCGGACTGGACCTTCCGCGTCGACGGGCTCGTGGAGCGGCCGCGGACCTGGGACTGGGAGCAGGCGCACACGCTTCCGGCGTCGGCCTACGAGGGCGACATCCACTGCGTGACGAGCTGGTCGAAATTCGGGGTGCGGTTCGGGGGCGTGTCCCTGGACGCCTTCCTCGATGTGGTGCGGCCCCATGTGTCGGCCACCCACGTCGTCGCGTACTCGCACACCGGGTACACCTCGAACCTGCCGCTCGCGGACCTGACCGGCGGGCGGGCCTGGATCGCCTGGGAGTACGACGGGCAGCCCCTCGCCCCCGAGCACGGCGGGCCCGCCAGGCTGCTCGTGCCCCACCTGTACTTCTGGAAGAGCGCCAAGTGGATCGCGGGCCTGACGCTCCTCGACCACGACGAGCCCGGCTTCTGGGAGCAGAACGGCTACCACGCGCGCGGCAACCCCTGGCAGGAGCAGCGGTACTCCGGTGACTGAGACGACCGCTTCCCCCGCCTTCGTGCCGCCGACCCGCTTCGCCGTGCCCGGCCGTATCGGCGTCAGCGAGGAGACCGCCGCGGTGTGGCACATGGCCACGCTCACCGAGATCCGCCGCGAGACGCCGCGTGCGGCCACCTTCCGGTTCGCGGTGCCCGGCTGGGCGGGGCATCTGCCCGGCCAGCACCTGCTGATGCGGCTGACCGCCGAGGACGGTTATGTGGCCCAGCGCCACTATTCCATCGCGTCGGCTCCCGACGACACCGGGCATGTCGAGCTGACCCTGGACCAGGTGGCGGACGGCGAGGTCTCGGGCTGGTTCCACACCGTGGCCGAGCCCGGTGACCAGGTCGAGATACGCGGCCCGCTGAGCGGCTTCTTCGCCTGGCCGGGCGACCGGCCGGCGCTGCTGGTCGGGGCCGGCTCCGGGGTCGTGCCGCTGATGTCGATGCTGCGGCACCACCGGGCGCGCGGCCTGGACGTACCACTGCGGATGCTGGTGTCCGCGCGCAGTCCCGAGGAGCTCATCTACGCGCCTGAGTTCGGCCCGGAGACGACGCCCGTGTTCACGAGGAGCGCGCCGGCGGGCGTGCCGGTAGGACGTATGGCGGCCGCACATATGGCGCCACTCCTGGCAGAGCGGCCCGCTGGTGGGTGGGAGGCCTACGTGTGCGGTTCGAACGCCTTCGCCGAGCACGCCTCCCGGCTGCTCGTCGAGGCCGGCCAGCCCGTGGACCGGATCCGTATCGAACGCTTCGGGTGAGGTGGCGCAAACCACTGCGTCCAGGCGGCCCGCCGTGAACGAACCGCGTCCCTCGGGGTACCCAAGTTCTCAGGGACACTCGCGCGCATACGCGATGCGGAGGGACAATACGAACCGAACACGAAACGGCCCCTCCGGCTTCGGTGACGGCGAGGAGGTCGACATGCGAACCCGGGTGCGCGGCTGGCGCTGGCGGCACAATCCGCTGCGGCGCCGGTCGGACGTGATCGAGGCGTGGACGGCGCTGATCGCCGCCACTCTGCTGCTGGTGGCCGCACCGCTGGTGGGAGTACTGGCGGGCTGGTGGGCCCACGACCAGGCGCGGGGCGTCGCCGTGACACAGCGCGCCGAACGCCACCCGGTGCGGGCCGAGGTCACCGGTGAGGCACCCGACCAGCTGCCCACCGTGCAGGGCGGCCGGCAGCACACGTATCGCGTGCAGGTGCGCTGGACCGACCCGGCCACCGGGACGCACACCACCACGGCCCGTGTACCGGCCGGCACCCGGCACGGCGACAAGGTCTCCCTCTGGTTCGACGCCAAGGGCCACAACGTTCCCCCGCCGCCCGGCAGCACCGCGATCTGGCAGCACACCGTGACCGTCGGCGCGATCGCCGCGGGCGGCGCCGTCGCGGTGGTGCTCCTCGTGAACGTCGTCGTCCGGCACATCTCCGCCGGTCACCGCCTTGCCGAGTGGGAGCGGGCGTGGGCGCGGACCGAGCCGGAGTGGACGCGGCGCCGGGCGTGAGGGACCGCCCCGCGGTGACACGGGCATCCACAACGACCTGGCGGGTAGTTGGACCACCCACGTACGGTGTGATCATCCGCACCGGCCCTTCACCAAGGCGGTTCTAGATGGCCCTGTTCGACCTACCTCTCGACGAGCTCCACGAGTACCGCAGCGCGTCCACCGAGCCCGAGGACTTCGACGCGTTCTGGTCCAAGACCCTCAAGGAGGCCCGCGCGCACGACCTGGACGCCCGTTTCGAACCGGTCGACACGGGTCTGACGACGGTCCAGGTCCACGACGTGACCTTCGCGGGATTCGGCGGGCACCCGGTCAAGGGCTGGCTGACGCTGCCCGCGGGGGCGGCCGAACCGCTGCCGCTGGTCGTGGAGTTCGTCGGCTACGGCGGCGGACGCGGCCTGCCGCACGAGCATCTGCTGTGGGCGTCCACCGGCCGCGCGCACTTCGTGATGGACACGCGCGGACAGGGCAGCGCGTGGGGCGGGGGCGGCGGCACCCCGGACCCGGTGGGCGGCGCGCCGGCCTACCCCGGTTTCATGACCCGCGGCGTCGACGCACCCGAGAACTACTACTACCGCCGGGTGTTCACGGACGCGGTACGCGCCGTCGAGGCGGCCCGCTCGCACCCGCTGACCGACGCCTCGCGCACGGTCGCCCTCGGCGCCAGCCAGGGCGGCGGCATCACCATCGCGGTGGGCGGGCTGGTCCCGGACCTGACGGCGATCGCTCCGGACGTGCCGTTCCTGTGCGACTACCCGCGCGCCGCGACGCTGACGGACCGTCACCCGTACCGCGAGATCGGCCTGTTCCTCAAGACCCACCGCGGCCGCACCGACGACGCCCTGCGCACCCTGTCCTACTTCGACGGCGTGCACTTCGCCTCCCGCGGCCGCTCCGCCGCCCTGTTCTCGGCCGCCCTGGAGGACCAGACCTGCCCGCCCTCCACGGTCTTCGCCGCCTTCAACGCCTGGGCGCACGACGACAAGTCGATCGAGGTCTACGACTTCAACGACCATGAGGGCGGCGGCCCCTACCAGGAAGCGGCCAAGCTCCAGTGGCTGCGGTCCTACGCCTGAGGACGCGGGGACATGGAGACGTATGAGGCCGCCGAGCGCTTCGTCCGTGTCTGGGAGCGGGCCTGGGCCGTGCACGACGTGGACGCGCTGCTGGAGCTGTATTCGGAGAGTTGCGTCCACCGCTCGATGCCGTTCCGGGAGCCGCACCGGGGGCGCGGCGAGCTGGCCGCCTATCTGCGCCGGTCGTTCACCGAGGAGCGGGTGACGGACGTGCGGTTCTCGCCACCGCTCGTCGGCCCGGACGGCGTCGCGGTGGCCGAGTTCCGGGTGCTGGCCGAGGAGGACGGGATCGCGTCCGCGCTCGCGGGCTGCGTGTTCGCGCGTTTCGACGACGCGGGCCTGGCGGTCGAGACACGGGACTACTGGCACATGGCCGACGGCCACCGCGAGCCCACGGAGAAGCTCTTCTTCTTCTGACCTTCCCTCCAGTCCGACCAGTCGGTACGTTCTCCATCAACCCGGGCCGCAGGGTCGCGGCCTGGGTTTCCGGCTGACGACGGAGGGTCCCATGGCGGAGCACGAGCCAGAGGTGCGCGGTTACTGCGACGAGCGGTTCACGGCGGTGCGGACGGCTCTGGAGGAGAACTTCCGGGACCGCGCGGAGCTCGGCGCCGCGGTCGCCGTCAGCGTCGGCGGCGAGGTCGTGGTGGATCTGTGGGGCGGCTGGGCCGACGCGGCCCGCACCCGGCCCTGGGAGCACGACACCCTGGTCAACGTCTGGTCGACGACGAAGGGGCCGGTCGCGCTGTGCGCGCACATCCTCGCCGACCGGGGACTGCTCGACTTCGACGCGCCGGTGGCCACGTACTGGCCCGAGTTCGCGGCGGCCGGCAAGGACAAGGTCCTCGTACGCCATCTGCTGTCGCACCGCGCCGGGCTGTCCGGCCTGCGGGAGCCGCATTCGCTCGAGCAGCTCTACGACTGGGAGTTGACCACGCAGCGGCTCGCGGCCACCGAGCCCTGGTGGGAGCCCGGCACGCGGTCCGGGTACCACGCGCTGACCTACGGCTTCCTGGTCGGGGAGGTCGTTCGGCGCGTCTCGGGGCTGCGGCCGGGGGCCTTCCTGGAGCGGGAGGTGACCGGGCCGCTCGGGATCGACTTCCGCGTCGGCCTGCCGGAGAAGGAGTCCGGGCGGGCCGCCGAGCTGGTGCATCCGCCGGCCGCGTCCGGCAGCGAACAGGCGGCGATCTTCAGCCAGTTGACGCCCGCGGCCCTGGCCGCACTGGTCAACCCGCCGGCCGGCGCGACCGAGGCGAACACACCGGAGTGGCGGGCCGCCGAGATCCCGGCCGCGAACGGACACGGCACGGCACGGGCGGTCGCCGCGCTCTACGGGATCTTCGCGGGCCGTGGGTCCTTCGACGGCCACCGCGTCCTGTCGGCCGAGGCGGCCGAGCGGGTGCGCGAGGGCCAGGGCAGCTGCCGCGACCTGGTGCTCGGCGCTGGTTTCGAGGGCGAGACGGAGGTCGGGCTCGGACTGTGGCTGAGCGGCACCAACGGCTCCTACGGCCCCAACCCGCGCGCTTTCGGACACGATGGCTTCGGCGGCTCCTGCGGTCTCGCCGACCCGGAGGCAGAGGCGTCCATGGGCTACGTGATGAACCGGATGGGGCCTCATATCGCCGACGACCCACGGAAGATGGCCCTGGTCGACGCCCTCTACAGCGCACTCTGAGAGGCTTTCCGCGCGGGCCGGTTTCGGCCGAACCGGCAGGCCGCTCTTCCTTCCTGGTTTAGACCAATGCTAGATCTGGTGGCGCACCGAGTCCGCACGGCCACGGCATGTCACCAAACAGGAGGCGCGGCATGGCCCGCACCACCCCGCACGACCGTCCCCTGCCCGAGAAGGAGCCGCTGTACTGGCGCGTCGCGACGCGGCTGCTCGGTGAGCTGCGCGACGGCGGCATCCCGCCCGGCGAACGCCTGCCGGGCGAACGGCACTTGGCCGAGCGCTTCGGCGTCAGCAGGGAGACGGTCCGGCAGGCGCTGGAGGTGCTGCGCCGGGACGGCGTGGTCGCCACCGACCGGCGCGGCAGCCACGCCACCCTGCCCGGGCTGCCGGTGGAGAGCCCGTCCTCGCTGGCCTTCCCGGTCGGCGCCCGGGCGGCCGCGGACCCGGGCGCCCTCGACCGGGCCAGGGTCACCTGGGAGACACCCCCGCCCGAGCACGCAGAGGCCCTGGGGCTCGCCCCGCACCGCCCGACCCTCGTACACCGCTACGAGTCGGCCGGCGCCGACGGCCGCGGCCGCCGCACGGCCATGACGTCGTTCTCCGCCGTCGCCCTCGCCGAGGTCGAGGAACTGGCCCGCTACCGGGACCGCGCCGACGGCGCCTGTTCGGCCCAGCTGCGCCGCGCCTACGACTGGATGCGCAGGGCGGGCCTGACCCTGCACCACCGGGACACCATCACCCCGCTCGCGGACACGCCCTCGGTGCGGGTCACCCGGCGCGTGCACGACCAGTACGCGCGGCCGCTGGAGATCACCGACCTGGTGGTGGACGCCCAACCGGACGCCCTGATCTACGAGTTCACGCTGCCCGCGGCGGGCTGACCGCGCCCCGGGCGCCGGAAGTACAGCCGTACGACGGAGCCCTCGGGGTCGAGGGCGTCGTCGACCAGATCGCTCAACTGCCGCACCAGCCACATGCCGTGACCACCGGGAGCACCGGGCTCGGGCGGCAGGTGGCCGGGGAAGGGCGGCCCGGCCACCGGGGTGTGCGCGCCGAAGTCGGAGATCTCGCAGATCACATGGTTCCGGTCGCTGTGCAGCCGTACCACACCCTGCCCACCGCCGTACCGCACGGCGTTGACCATCGTCTCGTGCACCGCCGCCACCAGGTCGTACGCCCGCTGCTCCGACAGACCCAGGCGGCGGGCGTACGCCCTCAGGGCACGACGTACGGCAGCCGTCCGGCCGCGGCCGAAACGGATGCCGTCCGCTCCCCCGGGCAGCCGGGCGAGACCCTGCTCGTCGCACTCCGCGGAGAAGTCCGCCGGGTCGGCGTAGTCGACCGCGGCGCGGGCCTCGTGGACGAGCTCCGGGTGGGTGCGGGCGGCGCTGCACACGACGCTCTCGGGCAGCACCCGCATGTCGTACGGGCACAGGATCCAGTGGCGGGAGCCGGCGAAGGCGACGTTCACCAGGGACTCGTACCGCATCCACTCCCGGGTCTCCAGGACGGTACGGCCCTCCCAGACCGGCTCGCCGACGACGCGGACGCGGCGGCCCGCCCCCTGCCGGCGGCAGTAGGAGTGGTAGCGGCCCAGGGTGCGCGAGGGGTAGTCGTACCAGTCGAGGGCGTCGTGGGATTCCAGGTCGCGGAAGCGGCTGCCGAGCTCCTCGCCGAGCAGGGTGATGTTGCGGACGCTCACCACCACCAGCAGCGTGTCGCCCGCGTCGAGCCCGTCGCGGACGAAGCGGGCGACGGTGTCGAGGAACTGGTCTTCGGAGCGGTAGCGCAGGGCCTGATGGACGAATCCGGTCACGGTCCCCCTCCGTCCGGTGCGCCCGCGCCGGCAGGCTCGATGTACAGGCCCGGAACCCGGTCCCAGCCGGTCACCCTCATCACCCGCTGCACATGCGGCGCGACACCCGACAGTTCGAGGGTGCGGCCCGACGCGTACAGGCCGAGCGCCGTGAACACCAGCAGGCGCAGCGCTCCTACGTCGATGAAGCGCAGGCCGCGCAGGTCGACATGGGTGCGGGACGCGGCGCGGCCCTGGGCGCGGTCGGTCTCGGCGTGCAGGGCTCTGGCGACGGCCGTGACGTTCGTGTCGTCGACCTCACCGACCAGGGCGAGGCCCGGGGGTGCGAACGTGCGGCTGATGATGAGGAGTTCGTCGCGCCACACGTCGTCGGCGCCGACCCGGCCGTGGTGCAGCCCGGCGATCGGATCGAGTTCCGTGTCGCCGAAGATCCGGCGGTCGTACTGGCAGATGCCGAGGACCGGCAGCGAGGAGAACACGGGGTCGAGCAGCAGTTCGCTGTCGTGAAGCGTCTTGAGCTCCTTGCCGGCCAGCGTGCGCAGGCTCTCCGTGCACACGCGCAGGCCGAGAAACCCGTCGCCGACGGCCCGGCGGGCCTCGCGGCGGATCACCTCGTCCAGGTCCCACAGGCCCTCGGGTCCGGCGAGGTGCGGGTCGACGCACAGCCGGCCGTCGGAGAGTTCCTTGTCGACCGGGCAGCCGTGCGACTCCAGGAAGGACAGGGCGACCTCGCCCGGGACGTCGACGGGCGGCAGCAGGAGTCCGCGCTGCCCGCTGGCCAGACCGTCCAGCAAGAACACCGCGAGTACCGCCTCGCGCTCCTCGTCCGTGTCGTAGCCGAGGAGAAAGTGGTCTCCCTGGCGCATCTGTCCCACGGTTTTCTGGGTGGGTATGACGGCCATCCCCGTACCTCCCTCGGTGACGGACCGCTTCCAAACTACGCCGGAAGCGGCCCTGCCGTGAGGGGTTATGGTGTGCGCCATCCGTTCCGGTGAGGGGGAGCGATGGCGGCCTCTGTACAGGGCGGAAGGATCGGCAACCTTCCCGCCGAGGCAAACGTCTTCGTCGGCCGCAGGCGCGAACTCGCGCAGATAGCGGGGCTGTTGGGGACCGAGCGACTGGTGACGCTGACGGGGCCGGGAGGAGTCGGCAAGTCCCGGCTGGCGCTGC
This sequence comes from Streptomyces sp. NPDC048419, assembly GCF_043200415.1. Taxonomy (NCBI): domain Bacteria; kingdom Bacillati; phylum Actinomycetota; class Actinomycetes; order Kitasatosporales; family Streptomycetaceae; genus Streptomyces; species Streptomyces sp. NPDC048419. The sequence continues at coordinate 288,408 of NZ_JBICXT010000004.1, forward strand.
GGGCCGCGCACGCCGTGAAGTCCGGGTTCCCGGGCGGCACCTGGCTGGTGGAGCTGTCGGAGCTGAGGGACCCGAAGCTGCTGACGAACATCGTGGCCCAGGCGACCCGCCTGACCGAGCAGACACTTCGGCCCCTTCTGCCGGCCGTGTGCGAACACCTCGCCGGGGCGCCCGTGCTACTGGTTCTGGACACCTGTGAGCACGTTCTGGACGAATGCGCGCGCGTCGTGCGGGAACTCCTCGCGAACGTTCCGGATCTACGGATTCTGGCCACCGGCCGGCAGCCCCTGGGCGTGCCGGGCGAGCACGTACTGACCGTGGCACCGCTGCCACTGGGCGAACACGACGACGCGGTGGCCCTGTTCGCGGCACGGGCCGCGGCGGCACTGCCGGCGTTCACGCTCACCGATGACAACCGGGCCGACGTCGCGGCCGTCTGCACCCGGCTGGACGGGATCCCGCTGGCCCTGGAGCTGGCCGCCGTACGGCTGCGCGGTCTCCCCCTGCACCGGCTGCTGGAGGGCCTCGACTCCCGTTTCGACCTGCTCGTCTCCCCCGCCCGGCCGCGGCCGGCCCGGCACCAGACGCTGCGCACCGCGATCGGCTGGAGCCATGAACTGTGCACCCCGCTGGAGCGGCTGCTGTGGGCCCGCCTGTCGGTGTTCGCGGGCGGCTGGGACGTGGAGGCGGCCGAATTCGTGTGCCACGGCGGCCCCTTGGACCCGGAGGAGATCCTCACCCTGCTCGCCTCGCTCACCGAGAAGTCCATCATCACCCGGGACGGCGAGGGCGCGGCGCTGCGCTACCGGATGCTGGACACCGTCTGCTCCTTCGGCGCCGAGTGGCTGACCGGGCTCGGCGAGGTGGAGGCGGTCCGGATCCGCCACCGCGACTACTTCCGCTGGATCGCCCGACAGGGCGAGGCGGAGTGGCTCGGGCCCGGCCAGTGGATGTGGTCCGAGCGGCTGACCGTCGAGCACGCCAATCTCCGGCTGGCGATCGAGGAGTGCCTGACCGCCGCGGAACCCGAGACGGCACTCGAACTCACCGGCTCCCTCTGGTTCTTCTGGTTCGCCTGCGGGTTCGCCGAGGAGGGCCGCACCTACCTGGAACGGGCCCTGCGACGCACCCCCGAGGACGGCGGACCCGAGCACACCCTCGCCGTCTGGGCGCACCGGCTGGTCACCGTCGTCCCGGACGACCTGGAGGCGGCCGAGTCGGTGAGCGCCGCCTACGTGTGGCTCGCCGAGGAGCGCCGCCTGCCGGTGCCCGCGCTGCCGCTGACCGGAGCAAGTCTCGCCGTACGGGGCGAGTCGGCGCGGTCGGCGGTGCTGTACGGAAGCGTCCGGCAGGCGCCTGCCGGGGACGGCGGCGCCGAGTTCTTCCAGCTTCTGACGCTCGCCGTGCAGGCGTATCTGTTGGCCAGCCAGGCCGCGTTCGAGCGGTGCGCGGCGGTCGCCGAGCGGCTGCGCGCCGAGTGCGCCAAGCGCGGTGAGCTGTGGATGCGGGCCTGGGGCGACTTCTTCGTGGCGCTCGCCGGGATCGGTCTGGGCCATCCGGACGACGCGGTGCGCTCGGCGCGCGAGGCGCTGATCGCCAAGTGGCGGGTGCACGACCGGATCGGCGCCGCCGCGATCGCCGACCTCCTGGTGGTCGCGCAGGCCGCGCGGGGCGAGGACGAGCTGGCCGCACGTCTGCTGGGCATCAGCAGACGCCTGTGGCACGCGGCTGGCCTGCCGCAGTTGGGGCGGCCGGACCAGACGGTCTTCCACCGCGAGTACGAGCGCCGGCTCCGCGCCTCCCTCGGACACATGCGCTTCTCCGCGGCGGTGTCCGCGGGACGGGAGCTGGGGCCGGAGGAGGCGATCGAGCTGGCGCTGGGCGGGGAGCTGGACGGGTTCGACGTCTGATCGGGCGGAGGGACCGAGCGCAGGGCGGGAAGGGCCCGCCGGGGAGCGGATCCAGCCGGATCGAATCAGGCCGGATTGCAGGGCCCGGCTCCGGCCGGGCTACATGGGTCCGGCTCCGGCCGCATTGCATGGGCCCGGCTCCGGCCGCATTGCATGGGCCCGGCTCCGGCCGAGCTACATGGGTCCGGCTCCGGCCGCATTGCATGGGCCCGGCTCCGGCCGAGCTACATGGGTCCGGCTTCGGCCGGATTGCATGGGTCCTGTTCCGGCCGGATCCGATCAGGCCTGAACCGGCCGGGTGCGGCGGCTCTCGGCCACGATCATCCGCACACGCGGGCTGCCGTCGCTGCGGTGCCCGAACTCCGGGAGCGTCTCGAGATGCACGCCGAATCCGGCCCGCTCCAGCTCCCGCCGTACGTCGCCGAGGCGGAAGGAGCGGTAGTACATGACGAACGGGGGCCGCCACACGGCGTTGCGCACCCGCATGACCGCGTCGAAGCCGAGCAGCATCCAGAACGCGGGGGACGTGGGCCGGGACGGGGCGAGCACGGGGAAGGCGAAGCTGCCGCCCGGCCGGAGCACGGAGTGGACTTGCGCGAACAGGCCGGGCAGCTCACGCGGCAGGAAGTGCCCGAACGCTCCGAAGCTCACCACCAGATCGAAGGCGCCGGGCGCGAAAGGTAGCGCGCGGACGTCACCGCGGACCCAGGAGAGCGCGGGTCCCGGCGGCCGTACGGTCCGCCGCGCCACGTCGAGCATGCCCGCGCTGAAGTCGATGCCGGTGACACTGCGCCGGCACACCCGGGCCAGGACGCCGGCTCCCGCGCCGGTGCCGCAGGCCAGGTCGAGGCCGGTGTCGAAGGGACCGGTACGGGCCAGCGCCGAGGCGCACGCGTCGAGCACCGATTCCGGCGTGCGGAAGGGGGTGTGGTCGAACTTCGGGGCGAGCAGATCGTAGCCGTGCTCGACGGACGAGAGTGCCTGGACGGCGAGCTCGCGCAGGCTGGGGCCTTCGGGGCTGAACATCGCCGTCAGCTTAGCCAGAACGGCGGCACGCGGCGGTGGACACCCCGGCGTCCGCTCATTAGTCTCATCGACACCTACTCCACTAATTGACTAATGAGGTGATCCGATGCGAGCGTTCCGTGAGGCGGTCGAGGCCGGAGACATGGACTCCGTGGAGGCGCTGCTGGCCGAGGACGTCGTCTTCACCAGCCCGGTGGTCTTCAAGCCGTATCGGGGCAAGGCGATCACCGCCGCGGTCCTGCGCGCGGTCTCGACGGTGTTCCAGGACTTCCGGTACGACCGTGAGCTCGCCGGGGACGACGGCCGCGACCACGCCCTCGTCTTCACGGCCCGGGTCGGCGACCGCGAGCTGACGGGCTGCGACTTCATCCGCCTGGACGAGGACGGCCTGATCGCCGAACTCATGGTCATGGTGCGGCCGTTGTCGGGGGCGCAGGCGCTGGCCGCGGAGATGGGGGCGCGGTTCGACGAGATCGTCAAGGAGGCGGAGGCGCGATCGGCCTCCACCTCCTGACGTCACCCCCCGGACGTCACCGCCGTGGCCTCACGCCACGGTGAGAGTGATCGCGCCCGTGTAGCTCTTGCCGGGCCGTGACGACCGTCGTGGTGCCGTCGACGTCATCGTCACCGACCTGCCGCGCGGGGCCCGTACGGTGGCGTCGGAGGTGTCGAAGGAGGTGTCCTTCGTGGGGTCGGTGGTGGGCTCGGTGTAGACGCCGATGTTCATCATCCTGCCGTTGACGTTGACCGGGCCCGGGTCGTCGAGCTCGATCATCTGCAGGATGACGCCGTCGCGCGGTTGAGGCGGGCACCCTGGGAGCCGTCGACGCTGATCGCGGTCTGCCGGCCCTTGTTGAGGAAGGTGGCCCGCTCGGAGTTGACGACGGTACCGCCGTCGAGGGTGAGCGTGCCGGTGCCGAAGAACATGTAGCCGAAGTGGTCAGAGTTCACGACCGTGTTGCGGGCCGGGATGCTCTTCAGCTCGGCGTTGGACGGGCCGAGGTCCAGCTCGGTGTTGAGCGCGGCGACCGCGGCGCGGGTGCTGTCGCCGTAGTGCACGACGGCCGCCGGGCCGGCGATGATCGAGCCGTAGCCGTGATCACCGGTGTTGCCGACGTGACAGTTGACCGCGGACAGCTTCAGGCCGCTGCCCCCTTCGACCGACAGGGCGCCCCAAGTCTCGGAGAAGACAGTGGAGTTGAGGGGCCGCGGCGGCACCGTCGACGAGGTGGCACCTCTGGTGGTCTACCTGCTGTCCGACGAGGGGTCGTACGTCAACGGCGCGGAGATCACGGTCGACGGCGGGTACGCGGCGCACGGCGGGGTGAAGGCGATCACGAACGCGCTCGACGCGGGGCAGCCCGCAGCGTGTCCGGCCGGCCGCGGGAGTACCGCTGCTGTTCCTTGCCCTTACGCAGCAGCAGCAAGGCGCAGGCGAGCCCCGTCGCCGCCAGGACGACGCAGGCCGCGAACCCGGCGCGATAGCCGGCCGTCAGAGCGGCCAGGTGGTCCGGGCCGTTCGTCCAGGAGAGCGTGACGGAGGTGACGACGGCGACTCCGAAGGCGCCGCCGATCTGGAAGGCCGCGGTGTTGATGCCGGAGGCGACGCCCGAGTCCTCCTCCCGCACGCCGGTCAGGGCGGCGATGGCACCGGCGACCGCGCAGGCGCCCAGGCCCGGGCCGAAGAGCAGCAGGCCGGGCAGGAGGTCGCGCACGAAGCCGCTGTTCACCGGGACCCGGGCCAGCAGCGCGCTGCCCGTGCCGACCAGCGCGAGGCCGCCCGCGGCGACCGGCCGAGCGCCGAGGCGGGTGACCAGGGCCTGGCCCACGGAGGAGCCGACGACGGCGCCCACCGGCATCACGACGTTGCACAGGCCGAACCGCAGCGGTGAGTAGCCGAGGACGCCCTGGCCGTACTGGGACAGCGTGTACGACATCCCGAAGGCGCTCGCGCCGAGCAGGAACACGATCAGGTTGCCGCCGCTCACCGTCCGCGCGCGCAGCAGGCGCAGCGGCACGAGAGGGGCCGTGGAGCGGGCCTCGATGCGAATGAAGACCATCGCGAGCAGCACGGCTGTCACCAGGAGGCCCGTCGTGCGCGCCGACAGCCATCCCGCGCGGGGCGCGTCGACCACGGCGTAGACACAGGCGACCAGTGCGGCGGTGACGGCGAGGGCGCCGGCCGGGTCGTAGGAGCGGGCCCGGCTCTCGGTGCGGCTCTCGCGCAGCAGGAGTGGGGTGAGGGCCAACAGGGCAGCGGCGACAGGGACGTTGAGGAAGAAGACCCACTCCCAGCCGAGGGCGCCGGTGAGGGGTCCGCCGATCAGGAGGGCCGCGGTGGCGCCGAAGCCGCCGCTGCCGGACCAGATGGCGAGGGCCTTGTTGCGCTCGTGGCCCTCCTCGAAGGTGCTCACCAGCAGCGAGAGCGCGCTCGGTGCCATGAGCGCGGCCGACATGCCCTGCACGGCACGGGCCGCGACCAGTACGCCCGCCGTCCAGGCGAGTCCGCACAGCAGCGAGGACAGCCCGAACAGCAGCGTGCCCGTCATGAAGACACGACGGCGGCCCAGCAGGTCGGCCGTCCGGCCGCCGAGGAGCAGCAGCCCGCCGAAGCTCAGCAGGTAGGCGCTCATGACCCATTGGGCGCCGTCCGCGGAGAGGCCCAGGCCGTCCGCGACGGAGGGCAGGGCGAGCAGGACGATCTGCGCGTCGAGGATCACCATGAACCCGGCGACGCACAGCAGGGCGAGGGCGTACCAGCGGCGGGAGTCGGTGGCGGGCATGGTCAGCCTCCCAGGCGGAGGCCGGCCAGCCACACTTCCGGTGTGCCGGGGGTGCGGGGTTCGCGCAGGAGCGCGGCGAGCGCCCTGCGGAGCCTGGTGTCGGGACGCGTGGGCAGGTGGGCGGTCATCGGGCGCCTCCGGTGTCGTGAGGTGGTTTCACCCCACCGACGAACGGCCCCTACGCGGATCGACACTCCGCGAGCCGTTTCTGGAGAAACCTGCGTTCGGCGTCGTTCTCCACCAGCTCCAGCGCCCGTTCGTACGCCTCGGCCGCCTCGTCCGTACGGCCGCTGCGGCGCAGCAGGTCGGCTCGGGTGGCGGGCAGCAGGTGGTAGCCGGCCAGGTCGCCTTCCTGCTCCAGTTCCGCGACCAGGGCCAGCCCCGCCTCCGTGCCCTCGGACATGCCGACTGCCACCGCGCGGTTGAGGCGGACCACGGCCGAGGGCACGAAGCGGGTCAACTCGCCGTAGAGTGCGGCGATGTCGGCCCAGTCGGTGTCCTGGGCGGTCGCCGCGGTGGTGTGACAGGCGGCGATGGCCGCCTGGATCTGGTAGGCACCGGGGCGGCCACGCCGCAGTGCCGTCTCCAGCAGGGCGGCGCCCTCGTCGATCTCCGCCCGGTCCCACGCGGTGCGGTCCTGGTCCTCCAGGGTGATCAGCTCGCCGGCCGCGTCCACGCGCGTGTGCCGGCGCGCGTCGTGCAGGAGCAGCAGGGCGAGCAGGCCGAGCGTCTCGGGCTCGTCGGGCATCAGGCGGGCCAGCAGCCGGGTGAGGCGGACGGCCTCCGCGCACAGGTCGGTACGGACCAGATCGGCCCCGGACGTGGCGGCGTACCCCTCGTTGAAGAGCAGGTAGAGCACGCCGAGCACGCCCGTGGTGCGTTCGGGCAACAGGTGCGCGGGCGGCACCCGGTACGGGATGCCGGCGTTGCGGATCTTCTTCTTGGCGCGCACCAGGCGCTGCGCCATGGCCGCCTCGGGGACGAGGAAGGCGCGGGCGATCTCCGATGTCGTCAGGCCCGCGAGGGTACGCAGGGTGAGCGCGACCCGGGCCTCGATGGGCAGGGCGGGATGGCAGCAGGTGAAGATCAGCCGCAGCCGGTCGTCCTGGACGCCGCTGTCGTCGCCGTCGTACTCCGGGTCGTACGGTCCCTCGTCGCGCGCCAGCACGGCCGCCTCCCGCAGTTTGGCCGCCCCCACCGCCTCCCGGCGCAGCACGTCGAGAGCGCGGTGGCGGGCGGTCGTGGTCAGCCAGGCGCCGGGGCGGCGCGGAACGCCGTCGCGCCGCCACCGGTCCAGGGCCTGGGCGAAGGCGTCCTGTGCGCACTCCTCGGCGAGGTCCCAGTCGCCGGTCACCCGGATCAGGGTGGCGACGACCTGGCCCCACTCCTCCCGGAAGGCGGCGGCGACGGCCGCTTCGACCTCGTCGGCGGCGCTCACTCCCAGACCGGCCGCACCTCGACCGAGCCGCCGTCGCAGGCGGCCGGATGCTTGGCGGCCAGGGCGATGGCCTCGTCGAGGTCGGCGACGTCGATGAAGGAGATACCGGCCAGGTACTCCTTCGTCTCCGCGAACGGCCCGTCGCTGAGCAGGACTTCGTCGCCCCGCACCCGCACGGTCGTCGCGTCGCTCGCCGGCCGCAGCCGGGCCCCGCCGGTGACCCGGCCCGCCCGTACCTCTGCGAGGTACGCGGCGAAACGCGGATCGTCGGCGTGCTCCGCCGGGCTCTGCTCCTCGGCTCCCACCGGGGTGCAGAACAGCAGCGCGTACTTCATCACGCCTCCTTCAGGGCCACGGCCTGCTCGTGGGTGATCAGGCGGCGCAGTCCGACGTCGCGGTAGCCGGTGGTCACGCGCAGCGTGTCGTCGAGCCGGGTGCCGTCGGCGCGGGTGGCGGTCATCCGGATGAGGGCGCGGGCGAAGCCGACGCTCTCGTCGACCTCGACGCGCAGCTCCCGCACCTCGCGCGTGACCGGCCCTGTGACCTGGGCGAACAGATCCTGGACGGCCTTGCGATGGGCGTCCAGGCCGTGCCGCTCGTGGCCGTCGGCGAAGTGGAAGATGTCCGCGTCCGGTGCGTAGCAGGCCAGTACGCGCTCGACGTCGCGGTCCCGGAGCGCCTCGGTGAGTTCCGCGTCGATGCCGCGGATGGCGGTCTCGGGGTCCTCTCCCTCCCACATGGGCCAGAAGGGGCGGACCTCCATGGCGCCGATGGTGGCGACGGGGTGCCGGGCGGCGGCCTCGACGGCCTCCTCCAGGCTGTCGCACTCCAGGATGTCGAAGCCGGCGACGTACTCCTTGGTCTCGGCGAACGGCCCGTCGGTGCGCAGGACTTCGCCGCCGCGGACGCGCACGGTGACCGCGTCGGTGGGCAGGGCCAGCCGGTGTCCGTGCAGCCGGGCGCCGCGCTCGCCGAGGTCCTCCACCCAGGGTTCGACGGGTGCCATGCCCGAGGCGTCGTTGGTGTCGTCACCGCAGACGAGCAGCATGTACTTCATGGGTCCTCCCGGTCGTCATCATGAGCTTCCTACACCCCACCGACGAACGGGGGCCCGCCGAATCGACACTCTGCCGGACGGATCTTCGGGACGGGCCTACGACGCGCTGCCGGCCTCCCGTACGAGTTCGATGGCCCGGCCCAGTGTGGCGAGCCGCTCGTCCAGGGTCTGCCCGGCCGGATACAGCCGTACGGTGTCCACGCCGGCGTCGCGCCACACCCGCAGCCGCTCCCGCACCATGGGCTCGGTGCCGATCAGTGTCGTGCCGAGCACCATCTCGTCGGTGACCAGACCGGCCGCGCCGTCCCGGTCGCCCGCCTGCCAGCGCTCTCGGACCTCGGCGGCCACCTCGGCCCAACCCTGGCGGCTGTAGGCGTTGTTGTAGAAGTTGGTCGAGGCGGACCCCATGCCGCCGAGGCTGAAGGCCAGTTCCTTCTTGCGACCGGCGACCATCGCGGCGAGGGCGTCCTCGTCGGGCGTGAAGGCGACTTCGGCGCCCTGGCAGACGTCCAGTTCGCCCCGGCCGCGGCCGCTTCGGGCGAGTCCCTCGTCGAGGTGCGCGAAGTAGGCGTCCGCCGCGCCTTCGGGCACGAAGCTGGTGCCGAGCCAGCCGTCGGCGACCTCGCCGGTCAGCCGCAGCATGGCCGGTGACAGGGCGGCGAGGTAGACGGGGACGGCGTGCTCCGCCTTCGCCGACAGCCGCATCGGGACGGCGTCGCCGCCGGGCAGCGGGATGATGAACTCCGTTCCCGTGTAGGAGAGTTTGCCGCCGTCGAGCACTCGGCGCACGATCTCCACGGTCTCCCGCATTCGGGCGAGCGGCCGGGCGAAGGGGACGCCGTGCAGGCCCTCCATCACCTGCGGTCCGGATGCCCCGAGGCCCAGCAGGAACCGTCCGCCGGAGAGGTTGGACAGCGTGATCGCGGTCTGGGCGACGGCGACCGGGGTGCGGGTGCCGACCTGGATGATGCCGGAGCCCAGCAGCATCCGGTCGGTGAGGGCCGCGTAGTAGCCGAGGGCCGAGGGCGCGTCGGAGCCCCAGGCCTCGGCGACCCAGCAGATGTCGAGGCCCAGCTTCTCGGCCTCCACGACGAAGTCGGCCGATTCCGGCCGGTGTTGGACGCCGGAGGCCTCGATGGTGGTCGCCGTGCGCATCACTCGGCCTCCGCCAGTTGCTTGATCTGCTCCAGGGTGGCGGTCATGTTCTGCTCGAACTCCCGCATCCGTACGAACACGATCTTCTGTTCCTTCTCCGGCATCCGGTCGATCGCCGACGACAGTCCGGAGCGGCCGGGGCCCATCTGCATCCACTCCGAGAGGTCGGTGCCGCCGTCGCCCGCGTTCATCCGGAAGCGCCAGACCGCCGTCGGGTCGGCGGGGTCCTGCACCGCCCAGGCGAAGACATGGCCCGGTTCGCACTCGACGACGTAGGAGGTGGTGGACCACTCGCCGAGCGCCTCGTGCCTGCTACGGCCGAGGAAGCGGGCGCCGACCGAGGGTCCGGTGGCGCCGTCCAGCCATTCGACCGACTGGAGCTCGTCGCTCAGGCTCGGCATCAACGTGACGTCCGAGACCAGGGCCCACACCCGGTCGGGCGGGGCGTCGATCCAGGTCCGCACCTCGACGGTGGGCTTGTCCGTGTAGTGTGCGCCGGTCCATTTCACCCTGGTCGGCCTCCTCGACGGAAAGGGGTCTGATCACCAGGGTTGCTTCATAAGACTTACTCTGTCAAGGACCCTCACCCGGACCCGGAGCGTCACGCCACACCGAATCGGCGCCGCACGTCCGGCCGCTGTTTCAGCCGCTCCGGATAGCCGGGGCCCATCCGCATCGAGGTGTCCTCGGTCCGCAGCGGCTCCCGGCAGACGGCGCAGACCACCTCGGCCTCGGTGTCGTGTCCGCAGGTGTCGTGGTGAAAGGCGACCGGAGCACCCTCGTCCCCCGCCAGCCACCGGTCGCCCCACCGGGACATCGCGGCGAGCACGCCGAAGAAGTCGCGCCCCTTCTCGGTCAACACGTAGTCGTAGCGCCGGGGTTCGTCCTGGTACGGCTCCTTCTCCAGCAGCCCTTCGTCCACCAGGCGGCGCAGCCGGTCGGTCAGGGTGTTGCGCGCGATGCCCAGCTCCTGCTGGAACTCGTCGAAGCGGTGGATCCCGTAGAAGGCCTCCCGCAGGACGAGCGGCGTCCACGCGTCCCCCAGGAGATCCACGGCCCTCGCGATGGAGCACGGCCAGTTCGAGAACGACGTCCGTTTCATGGCTCCAGCCTAGTCAGTCTCGACATGAGACCCGGGGTTGCGACGGTCGCCCGGCACCCGCACCGCTCTACGCCTCACCAGTGAGCCGGCCTGCCGGCCGGCGCGGGCCACGGCGGGCGTGGCTCTTGACGGTGCCCAGGGACCAGCCGGTGAACTCGGCGATCTTGGTCTGGGTGAGGTCGTCGTAGGAGGCGAGGTTGAGGACCCGGCGCTGCGGCGCGGGGAGGCGGGACAGCTCGTCGGGGAGCAGGACGCCGTGATCCTGTGGTCGCAGTCGCCCGGCACGGCGAGCACGGCCTTGGCCCACCACGTCGCGGAGACCCGCTGGGGCATTCGCGGCGCGCGCACCCGGAGCCGCGTACTCCTCGGTGGCCCCGACCGGAGGCGCACCCAGCACCCTGGGCTGCTGCGTCCGCGCGGTCTGCACGAGGCCTTGCTGATGCTGGACTCGCTGTTCGGGGGTGGTTTCCGCGAAGTGTCCGCATCCCTCGGTGAGGACGGCGGTCATCGAGTCCGGCGCCCGTAGGCCGGGCGTGGATCCGGGACGGGCCGGCAGCTCGATGCGCCAGCCGTGCGGGTGGGCCGGTGCCCAAGTCCCTTGTCCCATGCCCGCCGAAGTGCGGTGGTGGCAGCGTAGGTAGGGGGTTGGGCCGGAACAGGAAATCGGTCGATCGGGGGTTCGTACGGCTGGTATGCGGGCACCGGCCGACGGGGCTCGTGCCACGTCGGCCATGAACGTTCCGCAGTCCTTCCCGCCAACGGACGCCCGTTCACGGTTGGATGGCCCCATGACCACCGACGAGCACGCGCGGCTCATGCGGGCCAACCAGGCGAACTGGGACGCCCGGACCCCTGTCCACCTCGCCAGCAGGTTCTACGGGCTGGACCAGGGCCTGGATCCGGCCCGCTGGTTCGCGTCGTTCGAGTGGGAGGACCTCGGGGACCTGGCCGGGCGTGACGTGCTGCATCTGCAGTGCCACCTCGGAACGGAGACGCTCGCCTTCGCGCGGCGCGGGGCGCGGGCCACCGGGCTCGACTTCTCGGCGTCCTCGGTGGCCGCCGCACGGGACATCGCGGCGCGGGCGGGCCTCGACGTCGGATACGTGCAGGCGAATGTGTACGACGCCGAACAGGCCCTGGACGGACGGCAGTTCGACGTCGTCTACACCGGCAAGGGTGCGCTGTGCTACCTGCCCGACCTCGACCGCTGGGCGGCCGTCCTCGCCCGACTCCTGCGGCCCGGCGGGCAGTTGTACATCGTCGAGTTCCACCCCCTGCTCAACTCCCTCGGCCCGAAGCCCGGCCCGGGTGAAGGGCCCGAGCTGCTGCTGCGCCACGACTACCTGGCCGGCGACGGCGCCGTGCACCGGGACGCCACGCACACCTACACCGACGGCCCGGCCGTCGAAGGCGCCACCGACAGTTACGAGTGGATGCACGGAATAGGCGAGGTCGTCAACGCGTTGATCGGAGCAGGACTCACCATCCGAAACCTGCGGGAAAGCGACGAGGTGCCTTGGCCGCGCTGGCCGCAGATGGTGCGGACAGCCTCCGGCTGGTGGCGGCTGCCGCAGCCGCGGATCCCGCTCCTGTACGGCCTGCTCGCCACCCGCTGAGCGGTTTGACACCGCAGCCGCTGTGGTACCGTCCCACTAGCACTTGTGTACGCCCCCTTTGAGGGCGCCGGTGCCAGTTCCTCATCAGTTCGCCGAATCGCCGCCGTTTTTCCGGTCGGCTCACCGGCTTTCCAGCACCGCCTCGTGACCGGCGCTGCCGTACCCGAGGTGCTGTTCCTGCCGCAGCAGGCGTGTTCCGACCGCCTTCTCTCCGCGGCGTCCCCTCCCCTTCGCATGTCCCATGCCATCCGTCCTCGAAAGGACCGACCACCATGACCACCACGCTCGAACACCCCCCTGTCAAGCAAGAACCCCAGACCCAGGTCGTCACCGGTGTCCTCGACATCGACACGAACGGGAAGGGACACCTGCGCGCCGAGAGCCTGCAGCCCTCGTCCTCCGACCCGTCCGTCTCCCCCGCGCTCATCCGCCGTCACGGCCTGCGCAAGGGCGACCTCGTCGAAGGCGTACGCGACGGCCGGCGCGCCCTGACCGAGGTCGTACGGATCGACGGGCGCACGCCCCAAGAGCTGCGCGGCCGCCGCAACTTCCGCGATCTCACTCCGCTGCACCCGCGTGACCGGCTCCGCGTCGAGCACCCGGCGGCCGGCCTGACCGGACGCGTCGTCGATCTGATCGCACCCGTCGGCAAGGGCCAGCGCGGACTGCTCGTGGCCCCGCCCAAGACCGGCAAGACCGTGCTGCTGCAGCAGATCGCGGCCGCCGTGGCCGGCAACCACCCCGAGTGCCGCCTGATGGTGGTGCTGCTCGACGAACGGCCCGAGGAGGTCACCGACATGCGGCGCTCCGTGCGCGGCGAGGTGTACGCCTCCACCTTCGACCGGCCGGCCAAGCAGCACATCGCGCTCGCCGATCTCGTCATCGAGCGGGCCAAGCGGCTCGTCGAGGCCGGCGAGGACGTCGTCATCCTGCTCGACTCGCTGACCCGCCTGTGCCGGGCACACAACAACGCGGCCGCCTCCGGTGGCCGCACCCTGAGCGGCGGCGTCGACGCTACCGCGCTGCTGGGCCCCAAGCGGTTCTTCGGCGCAGCCCGGCTGGCCGAGGAGGGCGGCTCGCTCACCATCCTCGCGACCGCGCTGGTGGAGACCGGATCGCGCGCCGACGACTACTTCTTCGAGGAGCTGAAGAGCACCGGCAACATGGAGCTGCGCCTCAACCGCGAGATGGCAGCCCGCCGTGTCTTCCCGGCCGTCGACATCAACCCCTCCGGCACCCGGCGCGAGGAACTCCTGCTCTCCCCCGCCGAGTTGACCGCCGTGCGCGGTCTGCGCCGCGCCCTGCAGAACCGCGACGGCCAGACCGGTCTGGAGACCCTGCTGGAACGTCTGCGGGCCACCCCCGACAACGCGACGTTCGTCCGCCGCATCCAGCCGACGCTGCCCGCGGAATGACCGCGCAGGGTCCGTCACTTCCGCCAGAACAGGTGGTGCGTCACCCCGCTCGGGCTGGGCACGACGTCGCGGTGGAACCGGTCCAGCAACTCCTCGGGTGACTCCCACAGCCGTACGCCCGTCCCGAGTTCCACCGGCGAGACCGCCACGTGCAGGGTGTCGACGAGGTCGGCGTCGAGGAACTCCCGGATGGTGGTGGCCCCGCCGCCCAGCCGGACATCCTTGCCCTGCGCCGCCTCCCGCGCCTGCGCCAGGACCGTCGCCGGGTCGCCGTCGACGAAGTGGAACGTCGTGTCGGAGAGCGTGAACGACGGACGCCAGTGGTGCGTCATCACGAACACCGGTGTACGGAACGGCGGTCTGTCGCCCCACCAGCCGCGCCACTCGTGGTTCTCCCAAGGCCCGCGCTGCGGCCCGAACTTGTTGCGGCCCATGATCTCCGCGCCGATGTTGCGGTCGTAGTCCCGGGTCAGATAGTCGTCGAGGCCCCGGCTGCCTCCGGGGTCGGATCGCATGGGCCAGCTCGCCGTGGCCCCGGCCCAGGAGAACAGCTTCGAGGGATCGACGTCGACGTCGCCGAACGGCCGCTCCAGGCTCTGGTTCTCACCGGCACCGATGCCGTCGCTCGAGACGTTGAAGTTCTGGACTCGTACCAGCTGACGCACGTGTTCCTCCTGTGATGTCGCACCGGCGATGAGACCCTTCGGGCCAGCAAAACTCATCGCCCGTGCTCCCGCTCCCCGAAAGGCCCCACCATGCCCCCTTCCGACACGGCATCCCCCGGCCCGGCCGCCCTCCTGGCGGCCATGCCCTTCGCGGCCGGCCTCGGCATCGAACTCCACGAGGCCGCACCTGACCGCGTCGTGGGCAGTCTGGCCTGGTCCCCGGAGGCCTGCACGGCGGGTGGCGTGCTGCACGGCGGAGCCCTGATGGCGCTGGCCGACTCCGTCGGCGCCGTCTGCGCCTACCTCAACATCCCGCCCGGCGCCGGGACTTCCACGGTCGAGTCCAAGACCAACTTCCTGCGGGGCGTGACCTCCGGACGCGTCCACGCCACCGCCCGCACACTGCATGTCGGCTTCACCCTGGTCGTCGTACAGACCGACCTGCGGGACGACAACGACCGGCTCGTGGGACAGACCACCCAGACCCAGATCGTGCTCGGTGCGAACGGCGGCGCCGGGAGCTGATCGCGCCCGGTCCCGCTGTCAGCCGCGCCGTACAGGGATGCTGAGCGTGTTGGCGGCCACGATCGCCGCGATGCTCGCCCACTCCGTCCAGCCGAGGTTCTGGCCGAGGCCGATCCACCCGACCAGGGCGGCCAGGAGGGGGTTGACGCTCATGAAGAGCCCGAACGCCTGGGCAGGCACCCGGCGCAGCGTGAACAGGTCGGCGAGGTACGGAACGGCCGAGGAGAGCACCCCGGCCACGACCGCGCAGCCGATCGCCGCGGCGGTGGGCGGCTGCCGCAGGACCACGACGCCTCCGACCGGAAGGAACATCAGCGCGGAGATCGCGGCCGCCGTCGCCGAGCCCTGCGCGCCCGGGATACGGCGGCCGACGCTGCGGTTGAGCAGGATGTACGACGCCCAGCAGCATGCGGCCAGCAGGCCAAGTCCCATGCCCAGGTAGTCGGTCGAGGGCTGCGGGCGCATCAGCGTGACGACGCCGGCCGCGGCGATCACCGCACAGCAGGCGTCGACGCGGCGGCGGGCGGCGGCGAGGGCGATCGCGAGCGGGCCGAGGAACTCCAGGGTGACCGCGAGGCCGAGACCGATGCGGTCGATGGCGGTGCAGAGGGACAGGTTCATGGTCCCGAACACCACGGCCAGGCCGAGGACCGGCCGCCACTGCGCCCAGGTGAAGTCCCGCAGGCGGGGGCGGCCGACGGCGAGCAGGACGAGCGCGGCGACGTACTGCCGGACCGCGACGACGCCCGCCGGACCGATCACGGGGAAGGCGAGCGAGCCGATCGCGGCGCCGACCTGATTCGACAGGCCGCTGGCGGCCATCGTCGCCACGCCGGCCGGTCGGCCGCGCGAGGGCGCCGGGGCAGTCAGGCGCACCGACGCCGCGGAAGGGTCCGAAGCCGTGGCGGTGGGAGTCAGCATGTCCCGATCGTGTGCCGCCTCGGCGCTTGCACAAAATGCACCCGCGGCGCGATCCATACGCCTGAGTCATGGATGCTGGTGCCATGGATGTGGAGCTACGGCAGTTGCGCTGTCTCGTCGCCATCGTCGACGAGGGCACGTTCACCGATGCCGCCGTCGCGCTCGGCGTCTCGCAGGCGGCGGTGTCCAGGACGCTGGCGTCGCTCGAACGCGCCCTTGAGGTGAGATTGCTCCGGCGCACCCCGCGCGCGGTGACGCCGACGGCGACCGGGCTGCGGGTGGTGGCGCAGGCCAGGCGGGTGCTCGGCGAGGTGGACGACCTGGTCCGGGAGGCGACCTCGGGTCACACCAGCCTGCGGATCGGCTACGCCTGGTCGGCGGTCGGCCGCCACACGCCCGCGTTCCAGCGCCGCTGGGCCCGGGCCCACCCCGGGATCGACCTCCATCTGGTCCGCGTCAACTCCGCCACCGCCGGTCTCGTGGAAGGGGCCTGCGACCTGGCGGTGGTGCGCCGTTCGCTGGACGACCGCCGGTTCGCCTCGGCGATCGTGGGCCTGGAACGCCGCCTGGCCGCTCTGTCCGCCGACGACGCCCTCGCCTCGCGTCGCTCGCTCCGGCTCGCCGACCTGGGCGAGCGCACCCTGCTGATCGACCGGCGCACGGGAACGACCACGCCCGACCTCTGGCCGGCCGGGTCCCGTCCGGTGACCGAGGAGAGCCATGACATCGAGGACTGGCTGAACGTGATCGCCGGCGGGCGCTGCGTCGGCATGACCGCGGAATCCACAGCGCACCAGTACCGCAGGCCCGGCATCGTCTACCGGCCGGTCCGCGACGCCGAGCCCATCGCCGTACGCCTGGCCTGGTGGCGGGACGACCCGCACCCCGCCACCCAGACCGCCGTCGAACTGCTCACGGCCCTCTACCGGGGCGACTGACCGGCCACGCGGCCACCCGGCCCGGCGCTCCGCCTCCGACAGGGAGCCATCACCGCGCGCTCTAACCTTCTAAATCCACTTGACAGGTTATAACCTCACGCTTCATTCTGACCGTAGTAACAGCTTTTACTGGTTAGAAGGGATCGTGCCGTGATCGCGCGCCAAGACACCGAAGTCCCGGAGACACAGCAGCGCGCAGGGTTGTTGCGGCTCGTCACCGACGCCGACACGGCGGCCGCGGTGGGCACCACCGGTCGCCAGAAGATCCTGCTCGCCGGCGAGACGGGCGGAGCCGTCGCCTTGGTGGGCGCGCTCGTGGCCGCTCTGATCTGGTCGAACGCGTTCCCCGCCGCGTACGAGGCAGCATGGCGGACGCAGCTGAGCCTGGGGCTGGGCAGCGGCCGGCTGGGCCTGGATCTGCGCACCTGGATCGACAGCGGGCTGATGAGCTTCTTCTTCCTGCTGGTAGGCCTGGAGGCGCGCAAGGAGCTCGACCTGGGCGAACTGCGCGAGCGGCGCCGCCTCCTGCTGCCCGTAGGGGCCGGAGTCGTCGCCATGGCCGTACCGGTCGGGATCTACCTCGCCGTCAATCACGGCGGCCCCGCGGCCCACGGCTGGGGCATCGCCATGTCCACCGACAGCGCTCTCGCGCTCGGCGTCTTCAGCGTCATGGGCAGGCGCCTTCCGCCGCGCGTCCGCGCCTTCCTGCTCACCCTGTTCGTCGTCGACGACCTGGTGGCCCTGCTGGTCATCGCCACCTTCTACAGCCACCACATCCGGCCGCTCCCCCTGGCCGTCGCCGCTGCGGCGTTCGCCGCGGTCCTCGCCTTCGGAACCGTGCGGCTGCGCCGGCCCGGCAGCCTGATCGTCGTCCTGGGCGTCGTGATGTGGTCGGGACTGATGGCCAGTGGCGTCGATCCCGTTGTCGCGGGTCTCGCGATCGGCCTGGTCACCTCCGCCTACCGGCCTGTGCGCGGCGACCTGGAGCGGGCCACCGGTCTGGTGCGGCTGTTCCGCGAGCAACCGAGCCCGCGGCGCGCCCGCTCCGCCGCGACGGGCCTGGCATCCACCTTGTCGGAGAACGCCCGGCTGCAGCACCGCTTCCGCCCCTGGACGACGTACGCGATCATCCCGCTGTTCGCACTGGCCAACGCGGGCATCACGCTCGACACCGGCCTGCTGCTGGGTTCCGTCACCGCTCCTGTGACCATCGGCGTCTTCCTCGCCTACGTCGTCGGCAAGCCCTTCTCGGTCGTCGTCACCACGTGGGCCGTGGAACGCCTCAGCGGCGGCAGGCTGCGTCCGCCCGTCGGCTGGGCCGCCATCGCCGGCAGCGGCGCTCTGGCAGGCATCGGCTTCACCGTCTCCCTGCTGATCGCGAACCTCGCCTTCGCCGGACGACCCCTTCAAGAGGCGAAGGTCGGCATCCTGGCAGCGGTCGTGGCATCCAGCGCGCTCGGGTGGGCGGTCCATCGCCTCACCGCACGCCTCCCCCGCGCGGCCCGCCACCACGCCCTGCTCGGGGAGGCGCCGCCCCTCACGGACCTGCCCGGCCGCGTCGACCCGGCGCTCGATCACGTCCGCGGGCCGCAGGACGCACCGGTCACCGTCGTCGAGTACGGCGACTACGAGTGCCCGTACTGCAGCGAGGCCGACCCCATCACCCGCGACCTGCTGCTTTCGCGTCCCGACGTGCGCTACGTCTGGCGCCACCTGCCGCTGAGCGACATCCATCCGCACGCGCGCCTGGCCGCCGAGGCCGCGGAGGCGGCAGCGGCCCAGGGCACGTTCTGGCCCATGCACTCCCTGCTGCTACGGCGCCAGGACCGGCTGGAGATGAGCGACCTGCTCGGTTACGCCGCCGAACTCGGCCTGGACGTGGACAAGTTCCGCCAGGACCTGAACCGCCGGGTGCACTCCGGCCGCGTCGAACGTGACATCGACTCGGCCGACCGCAGCGGAGTCTCCGGGACACCCACGTTCTTCTTCAACGGCCAGCGCCACCAGGGCGGCCACGACCTCGCGGCGCTCACACAGGCCATCGACGCGACGCGCGAGGGAACCGAACACGCCCGTACGGCGTTGCCGCCCATGAACCTGAATCTAACCGTCAAAAGTTCATTGACAGGTTAGCTCGAGTATGCTCGACTGGATATGTAACCACTCAAATCGACTTGAAAGGTTAAGGGAAATGAACCTCCCCGCCGTCCACCACCGCACCGCCACCGTCAACGGTCTCGAGGTCTTCTACCGGGAGGCCGGCGACCCCCAGGCCCCCGCGGTCGTGCTGCTGCACGGCTTCCCGACCAGCTCGCACATGTTCCGCCACCTGATCCCGGCGCTCGCCGACCGCTACCACGTGATCGCCCCCGACCACATCGGGTTCGGCCAGTCCGCGATGCCCACCCCGGCCGAGTTCCCGTACACCTTCGACGCGCTGACCGAGGTCACCGCGGGCCTGCTGAAGCAGCTGGGCGTCGAGCGGTTCGCGATGTACGTGCAGGACTACGGCGCCCCCATCGGCTGGCGCCTCGCCCTCCAGGACCCGGACCGCATCACCGCGATCATCACGCAGAACGGCAACGGCTACGAGGAAGGCTTCGTCAAGCCCTTCTGGGACGCCGTCTTCGCCTACACCACCGACCCCGGGCCGGAGACCGAAGCACCCATGCGCGGCGCCCTGACCCTGGAGAGCACCCGCTGGCAGTACCTGAACGGCGTTGCGGACCCCAGCCTGGTCAGCCCCGACAACTGGATCCACGACCAGGCACTGCTTGACCGACCCGGCAACGACGAGATCCAGCTCAAGCTCTTCCGGGACTACCCCACCAACGTGGACCTCTACCCGCAGGTCCACCGGTACTTCCGCGACTCCCAGGTCCCGCTGCTGGCGGTCTGGGGAGCCGGCGACGAGATCTTCGGCCCCGCGGGCGCGGAGGCGTTCCGTCAGGACCTGCCCGACGCCGAGATCCACCTGCTCGAGTCCGGCCACTTCGCCCTGGAGAGCCACCTCGGGACCATCACCGCACACATCCGCGACTTCCTCGCCCGCGTCCTCGCCTGACGCGCGGGGCGTCGCGACGGCTGCGGCGACCGCGGTCCACGAGAACCCTTTCGCCCCGGCCGGCAGAGGACCCGCCATGCAACACCTCGCCCAACACACCTTCAGCGCCACCGCGCAGACCGTGCGGGCCGCCCGCGACTTCGCCATGCGGACCCTCGACAGCTGGGGCGGATGCGGTCGCGGCGACGACATCCGGGTCTGCGTCTCGGAGCTCGCCGGCAACGCCGTCCGGCACGGCAGCCCGGACGGCCGCGACTACTTGGTCCGTCTCGTCCGGCACCCCTCCTGCGTCCATGTCGAGGTCCACGACAGCGCGCGCCGCTCCCGGGTCCGTATCCCGCCCGAGTCGTCGAGCTCGTCGGGCGACGAAGCGGGCCGGGGCATACGCCTCGTCCAAGAGCTCTGCGACGACTGGGGAGTTCGGGCCCCCGCCGGCAACGGCAAGGCCGTCTGGACCTGCTTCCGCCGCCCCGAGGTGGGCGCCTCCCGCTGTTCCTGCACGACGAGTTGACCGTCACCGCACAACGAACCCACCCGGGATGCGACCACGCCTCCCACCCCCGAAAGGAACCCGTCATGGGTCTGTCCTGGCAGCAAGGACCCCTCGCGGCAGGCGCGATCGGCCACTTCCTCACCCCCGAACCCCTCCCCGAGCGCCTCCTGTTCGCCGAGCGCCTGCGCCGCCGTATGCGCGTGAAGTTCGACGGCACCTGGATCGCCGACAGCGAGGACGTCGTCCTGCTGCACGAACCGGGCCGCTATCCCGTCGCCTACTTCCCCCGCGAAGACGTCGATCCGCAGGCGCTCGTCCCGAGCGGCAAGGTCACCCGGCACAAGGACCTCGGCGACACCACCTGGTTCGCGGTGCACGCAGGCGACCGCACCACCGAACGCGCCGCCTGGGAGTTCACCTCCCTGCCCGGCCACGCCACCGAACTCCAGGGCCGTGTCGCCTTCGCCTGGCGCGCCATGGACGCCTTCTACGAGGAGGACGAGCGCATCCTGGGGCACGCCGCCGACCAGTACCACCGCATCGACATCCGCAGCACGTCCCGCACCCTCGAAGTCCGCCTCGGTGACACCGTGATCGCCCGCTCCGAACACCCCGTCGTGCTCTACGAGTCCGGCTTCGCGCCGCGCTGGTACGTCCCGCGCGCCGACATCGACGAGACGGCGCTGACACCGGCCGAGGGCCAGACCTTCTGCCCCTACAAGGGCCTGTGCGACTACTACGACATCGCAGGCGCGCACCGCGCCGCCTGGACGTACCGCGACGCCTACCAGGAGGTCGACCGCATCACCGGCCTGGTGTCCTTCGAGCCGGACCAGGTCGAGGTCCACCTCGACGGCAGGCAACTCGCCCTCGAACCGGGCCAGAAGGTCGTCCCGCACGGCGTGGACCGCGGCCTGGACGCCGCCGAGGCCCGCGCGCGCTGACTCGGACACCCGGCGTGCGTCACGCCGTTCGGCGGTGACCGATCTCCTGGAGCGTCCAGATGTTGCCGTCCGGATCGCTGAAGTCGGCGAAGCTGGCGTAGTCCCGGCGGTCCGGCGCAAGGCCCGGTGCCCAGTCGCCCTGCCACTCGTCGATCGGTGACTTGTGCCGGATTCCACGGACGTCGACTCCGCGTTCGGTGAGTTCGCGGTGGGCGGCCTCGATGTCGGTGACGGCCAGATGCAGGGCGCGTGCCGATCCGGGCGGAGCGTCGGTGAGCCCGACGCCGATCTGCACGGAACAGGCCGAGCCCTGCGGTGTCAGCTGCACCACCCGGAAGGTGTCGCCGGGACGGAAGTCGACGTCGAGGTGGAAGCCGACCTGCTGTGTGTAGAACGCCACGGCCTTGTCGACATCGCTCACAGAGAGAGTGACGACTTCCAGCTTGTAGTCCATCAGGCACACCTCACATGTCCACAACGATGTCGCCGGCGGGCCGCGAGCAGCAGATGAGGACCTCGCCGTCGGGCGGCGGTTCCAGCGGAGCCGGTTCGTAGGTGACGCGGCCCGTCAGCAGCGGGGTGACGCAGGTGTGGCAGACGCCGGTGCGGCAGCTCCAGCGGGCGGGGACGTCGCAGGCGTCGGCGAGTTCGAGCACGCTGCCGACGCGGTCGGGGAAGGGGGCGGAGATGCCGCTGCGGGCGAAGGTCACCATGGGGCCGGTCCCGGGCGGCCCGGGCGGCTGGTGCGGCGGCACGGCGGCTCGCTCGGTGAGGCCCGGGTTGATGGCGGGCAGCGCCCCGAAGAGCTCGGTGCGGATGTGGGCGGGGTCGATGCCGACCGCGGTGAGGGCGGCCGTCATGTCCGCCATGAACGACTCCGGACCGCAGACGTAGGCGCTCGCGTCGGCAGGTACGTCCAGCGCGATCAGTTCTTCCTTGGTCACGCGCCCGGCGGTGGCGTGCGCGCGGCGCAGGTCCTCCGGAGTCGCCGCGCTGTAGAAGACGTGCTCGCGGGAGTGCGGCAGCGCGTCGAGGAGGGTGTGCGCCTCGGCGGCCAGCGGGTGCTCCCGGGGACTGCGCGCCCCGTGGACCCACCACACCTCGCGGTGGCTGCCCGAGGCCGCGAGTTCGTGCAGCATCGCAAGCATGGGTGTGAGCCCGATGCCGGCCGAGACGAGAAGGACGGGACCAGATCCCTCGGTGAGGACGAAGTCGCCACGGGGCGCGGCCACTTCGAGCACCGCGCCCGCTCGCAGATGCGTGGTGATGTAACCGCTCGCCACGCCGTGCGGCTCGTGCTTGACGCTGATGCGGTAGCTGCCGGCGTCGGGCGCGGCGGACAGCGAGTAGCTGCGCACCTGGGCCGACTCGGCCACGGGGAGCCGCAGCGTCAGGTACTGGCCCGCGCGGGCGGCCGGGAGCCGGCTTCCGTCGGGGGCGGCCAGGCGGATCGAGGTGACCGTCGGGCTCTCGGCGATCACGTCGGCCACGCGCAGCGCCCGGAAACCCTCCCAGGCCGGGCCGGCGGCAAGGCCCGTGGCGTCGTCGGCGGCGAGCAGATCGCGGAACGAACCCTGCCAACCGGGGCTCAGCGCGGGGATGTTCAGGGCTCGGCGCAACTTGGCCGGGTCGCGGTCGGGCAGGTAGAGCAGCGCGTCCGTGTCCGCCACGGTGAGCGCACCGGGACCGGTACTGATCTTGACGATCTCGTCGCCCGCCTCGATGTGCCCCTCGCGCAGGACCCGCATGTAGAAGCCGGGGCGGTGGTGGCCGACCAGCAGGGCGGGCAGCTCCGGTTCGCCCAGGCGCAGGCCCACGCGGTAGCACGTGACCCGCGGTTGGGTGACCTCGAACTCGGCCTCGCCGATGCGGTAGCGGTCGCCGATGCAGACCTCGCCGTCGGGCAGTCCGTCGACGGTGAGGTTCTCCCCGAACTGGCCGAACTCGAAGTCGTCCCGTCCGAAGTGCCGCTCCCAGTACCGGTACGACTCGATCTGGTAGACGAGCACCGCCCGCTGCTCGCCGCCATGGCCCTGGGTGTCGCCCTGGCCGTCGCCGTCGATGTCGAGCCGCCGCACCATCGCCGGCCCGGACACCGGGTGCTTCCATACGCCGGTGTGCACCGTCCGCCCCTGCCACGCCACGTCCTTGGGCATCCCGACGTTCACCGACAACAGCGAGGGCATGGCTCGCTCCTTCCTCGCGGCCCCGCGATGCGCGCCCTGGTGGTGACGGACGGGCGCGGAGCACCGGTCATGGCTGCCTGACGGGGGTCGTCTCATCGAGGTCGAGGTTGCGGTCGACACCGTGCGAGACGACCTTCTGGCCGGGCTCCAGCCGCAGCCGGACACCGTCGAGGTGCACTTCGACCTCGTCCGGCTCGAAGGACACCAGGCCGCCGATGCGGTCGACCTCCCGGTAGGCGTTACCGTACGTCCAGGCGGCCCGGTGCGCCTCTCCGATGTCGTAGTAGTCGCACAGGCCCTTGTAGGGGCAGAAGGTCCGGGCCTCGACCGGTGTCAGCGCGGTCTCGTCGATGTCGGCGCGCGGCACGTACCAGCGGGGGGCGAACCCGGACTCGTAGAGGACCAGTGGGCGCCCGGAGTCTGCGACGACCCGGTCGCCGTGGCGGACCACCAGGTGGCGGCCGGTCCGGCGGATGTCGATGCGGTGGTAGTTGTCCGCGGCGTGGCCGACGATCCGCTCGTCCTCCTCGTAGAAGGCCTCCATCGCGCGCCAGGCGAAGGCGATGCGTCCCTTCAACTCGGCCGCGTGGTCGGGCAGTTCGGTGTACTGCCAGGCCGCGCGCTGTTTGCTCTGCTCTCCGGCGCGCACCGTGTACCAGGAGGTCGGCCCCAGGTCGCGGTGCCGGGTGGTGTGCTCGCCGGGTTCGAGTACCCCGGCGGAGATGTCGCCGACCGGAAAGTACGCCACCGGATAGCGGCCGGGCTCGTGCAGGAGCACGACGTCCTCGCTGTCGGCGATCCACGCGTCGCCGAACCGGACCCGCATGCGCCGGCGCAGCGGCTCGGCGAACAGCATCCGTTCGGGCAGTGGCTCGGGGAGGAGGAACCGGCCGACCGCTCCGGGGGCGAGCGGTCCTTGCTGCCAGGACAGGCCCATCGTTCCGTTCCTTTCGATTCGACTCGGCCCGGACCGCGGCGGCCCGGGGTGACGTCAGGTGAGCGGTTCACCGCCGTCGATGTGCAGGGTCACTCCGGTCAGGAAGGTGCTGGTCATGGCGAACAGGACGGCATTGGCGACGTCGTCGGTGGTGCCGATGCGCCGTGCGGGGTTGCGGGCGCCGATGTCGGCGAAGTAGTCCGCCTTGCCCTGTTCGCCGAGGGCGTCCCAAGCGCCTGTGTCGATCACCCCCGGGGAGACGGCGTTGACGCGGACCGGCGCCATCTCCAGGGCGAGCGAGCGGGCAAGGACGTCGGCAGCGCCGTTCGTGATGGCCACGGCCAGGGTGCCGACGGCGATCTTCGCCGACGCGACGCCGGAGAAGAGGGTGAACGACCCGCCGTCGCCGATACGGGGACCCAGCTGCTTGGCCAGCATGAGCGGGCCGATCACCTTGGTGTCGAAGGAGAGCCTGATCGCGTCCCGGCCCAGTTCGCCGAGCCGGCCGCGGGCGCGGGCCGACGCGGTGGACACCACGTGGTCGACGGAGCCGAGCCGTTCGCCGAGTGACGCGATGGAGGCGTTGTCGGTGATGTCGACGGTCTCGGTGCCGATACCGGGCTCACCTGCGTAGGCGTCGGCGAGGGCCTGCCGGTCGCGGCCGGCGGCGACGACGCGTGCTCCCGCGTCGCGCGCGGCGACCGCGACGGCGCGGGCGATCCCGCCGCCCCGTCCGACGACGAGCACGGTCTCCTCGCTCAGGGGACCCGTCATGACACCGCCCTGCCGAGGAAGCCGCGAATGCAGTCGGCTGCGGCGTCGAGGTGGCTTTCGAGCAGGAAGTGGCCGCCGTCGAGCAGGTAGATCTCGGCGCCGGGCGCGTCCTCGGTGAAGGCGAGGGCGCCCGCGGGGACGAAGATCTCGTCGTTACGTCCCCAGACGGCCAGCAGCGGCACGCGGCTGTCGCGGAGATAGCCGTGCAGCTTCGGATAGAGCGGGAGGTTGCCGGCGTAGTCGGCGAACAGCCGCAGCTGTACGAGGTCGTTGCCGGGCCGGGACAGCAGGGCGAAGTCGTGGTACCAGGTGTCGGGGCTGACCAGGCTCTGCTCCGCCACGCCGTTCAGGTACTGCCAGCGCGTGACCTCCAGGGTCAGCGCCTGGCGCAGCGCGGCCTCGTTCTCGGGGTTCTCGTCCCGCCAGTAGGCGCGCACCGGCTTCCAGAACTCCTCCGCGAACCCCGCCTCGTAGCCGTTGCCGTTCTGGCTGATGATCGCCGTGACCGAGGCCGGGTCCGCCAGGGCGAGACGCCAGCCGATGGGTGCGCCGTAGTCCTGGACGTACAGCGCGAACCGGGCGACCCCGAGCTGTTCCAGGAGTTCTGCGGTCAGGCCTGCCAGTGCGTCGAAGGTGTAGTCGAACTCGTCGGCGGGCGGGGCGTCGGACAGGCCGAAGCCCAGGTGGTCGGGGGCGATCACGTGATAGCGGTCGGCCAGCAGCGGCATCAGGTTGCGGAACATGAACGAGCTCGTGGGGAATCCGTGCAGCAGGACCACGGCCGGTGCGCCGGGCGGCCCCGCCTCCCGGTAGAACAGGCGTTGTCCGCGGACGGTGGCGTAGCGGTGATGGATTGTCGTCATGTCGACTCCGTTCACTACCCGTTGTGGGGCCGTCACTCGCGTCTCACCGGCCATGCTCCGACCGCGGATACGGCGGCCGCATCCGCCACTGGCCGGCCGTCGCGGCCGGTGTGCCGGGCGGGTAGCGTGGTGCCGTGCATGTGCCCGCGGATCTTCCGGCCTGGAGACGCGCGGCGGAGCTGACGGGACGCCGTGTCGAGTGCGGGGCGCTGGACCGGTTGGTCGGGGCGGTTCGCGCCGGTGAGAGCCGGGCCCTGTCCCTGCGCGGCGAAGCGGGCGTGGGCAAGACCGCGCTGCTGGAGTACTTGGCCGTGCAGGCGCTGGGCTGCCGGGTGGCGCGTGCGACGGGTGTCCAGTCGGAGATGGAACTCGCCTACGCCGGGCTGCACCAGCTGTGCGCTCCCTTGCTGGCCCCGCTCGACCACCTCCCGGCGCCCCAGCGCGATGCGCTCGGGACCGCTTTCGGTCTGCGCGAAGGACCGGCGCCGGACCTGTTCCTGGTCGGTCTGGCCGTCCTCGGCCTGCTCTCCGAGGTCGCCGAGGAACAGCCACTGATCTGCCTGGTCGACGACCAGCAGTGGCTCGACCGTGCCTCGGCGCAGGTCCTCGCGTTCGTCGCGCGCCGCCTGGGCGCGGAGTCGATCGGCCTCGTTTTCGCCACTCGCCCCGGGCACGGCGACCTCACCGGGGTGCCGGAGCTGGTGGTCGAAGGGCTACGGGAGCCCGACGCGCAGGCGCTGCTGCAGGCGGTGTTGAACGGGCCCATCGATACGCGGGTGCGAGACCAGATCATCCTCGAGGCGCGGGGCAGCCCGCTGGCCCTGCTGGAACTGGCTCGGGGCCGGGCGCCTGCCGACCTGGCCGGCGGTTTCGGTCTTCCGGGCGCCGTGGCGCTCACGGGCGACATGGAGGAGAACTTCCTGCGGCGGGTTGCCGCCCTGCCGCAGCACTCCCGGGCCCTGCTGCTGGTCGCGGCGGCCGACCCGTCCGGCGATCCGGCGCTGGTGTGGCGGGCGGCCGGCCGGCTCGGGATCGGCGGCGAGGCCGCGGTGTCCGTGACCGAGGCCGGACTCGCCGAATTCGGCGCCCGGGTGCGGTTCCGGCATCCGCTGGCCCGTTCGGTGTCCTACCGGTCGGCGTCCGCCCGGGACCGGCAGGAAGCGCACCGGGCCCTGGCCGAGGCCACCGACCCGGCACTCGATCCCGACCGGCGTGCCTGGCACCGCGCACAGGCCGCCCCGGGGCCGGACGAGGACGTCGCCGCCGAACTCGAACACTCGGCGGGCCGGGCCCGGGCCCGCGGCGGCATGGCCGCGTCGGCCGCCTTCCTCGAACAGGCGGCCCTGCTCACCCTGGACCCGGCGCGGCGGGCCGGACGCGCTCTGGAGGCCGCGCAGGCCGCCCTCCATACGGGCCACTTCGACGTGGCTCGGGATCTCCTGGACATGGCCGAGTCCGGGCCGCTCACCGACGTCCGACGGGCGGGCCTCGACACGATGCGCGCGCAGCTCGCGTTCAGTACCAAGCGCGGCGGCGAGGCACCGACACTGCTGCTGAAAGCGGCCCGGCAGCTCGCGCCCGTCGACGCCGACCTGTCGCGCGCGACCTACCTGGACGCGGTCTCCGCCGCGATCTTCGCCGCGCGTCTGGCGAGTCCCGGCGGCCATGTGCTGCAGGCGGCCCGCGCGGCGGTCTCCGCACCTCCTGCAACGCACGCCCCACGCGCTCCCGATCTCCTGCTGGACGGCACGGCGGCGGGTCTGCACGCGGGGTATGCAGCGGGCGTCCCGGTCCTGCGCCGGGCCCTGGCCGCCTTCGGGGCCGGGATGTCCGCCGAGGAGGAAATGCGCTGGATGTGGCTGGCGAACATCACGGCCATCCGGATCTGGGACGGCGAGCAGTGGGAGGCACTCTCGGCCCGGTACATCCGCCTCGCCCGCGACAGCGGCGCGCTCGACGTGCTTCCGCTGGCCCTGACCTCCCGCACCCATGTCCTGCTGTTCGCCGGCGACCTGACCTCGGCGGCGTCGCTGACCGAGGAGGTACAGGCGGTCAAGGAGGCGACCGGAATCGGACTCGCGTCCTACGGCGCCATGGCTCTGGCCGCGTTGCGCGGCGACGAGACAGCGGCGTCCGCAGTGATCGACGCGACCCTTCAGGACGCGGCCGGGCGCGGCGAGGGCATCGGGGTCATCTTCGCCGAGGGGGCGAGCGCCGTGCTCGGCAACGGTCTCGGTCGCTACGACGAGGCCATGGCCGCGGGACTGCGGGCGACCACGTACGACGCCGATCCGGCCGCGCTGAGCTGGATCTTGGCCGAGCTGACGGAGGCAGCCGTGCGCTGCGGTGCGACCGGGGCGGCCGCCGCGGCCCGCGACCGCCTCACCGAGATGGCCTCCGCGGCCGGCACCGACTGGGTGCTGGGGGTCGAGGCACGCACGCGCGCCCTGCTGAGCGAGGGCGAGGCGGCCGAACGGCTGTACCGCGAGGCGATCGCCCGCCTCGCCAAGACGCGGATGCGCGTCGAACTCGCCCGGGCCCATCTGCTCCACGGGGAGTGGCTGCGCCGGGAACGGCGCCCCGGCGAGGCACGCGAGCAACTGCGCACCGCACACGGCATGTTGGAGCAGATGGGCGCGGCGGCGTTCGCCGACCGTGCCGCCCGCGAACTGCGGGCCGCCGGCGGAACGGCCCACCGGCGCAGCGCCCCGGCAAGGGACGCGGAACTGACCGCCCAGGAGGCGCAGATCGCCCGCCTGGCGCGCGACGGCCTGTCGAACCCCGAGATCGGCACCCGCCTGTTCATCAGCGCCCGCACCGTCCAGTACCACCTGCGCAAGGTCTTCACCAAGCTCGGCGTCACCTCGCGCAGTCAGCTCGACCGCGTGCTGCCCGGCGGACCGGCCGCCTGACGGCCCCTTGGGCACGAGGCGTCACGGACAGCTCCGCACTGCGGCATCCGGGTGCTAGCGCACCGTCTCCGGGCCCGGTCACCGTCCCGTAGGCCCGGTCCATTCCTACGTTGATCATATGATCACCGATTTCCCTTCCCGGGCGGCCGTCACCACCTGCGCGGTCTGCGCCGCGGCGGTCATGTCGTTCACGCCCGTCGCGGCCGCGGCCGGTGCTGAGCCCATGCCGCCCGCACCGCCGCGTGCGGCCGTGCCGCAGTCGTCGTACCTGTATCGCGAGGGCACCCAGGTCCGGCCGCATCGCGCGGCGCCGGGGCTGCCGGACGTCTCCGCGCTGTCCTGGCTGGTGGCCGACGCCCGCACCGGCGAGGTGCTGGCCGCGCACGACGCCCACCGCCGGCTCCCGCCCGCCAGCACGCTGAAGACCCTGTTCGCCCTGACCGTGCTGCCGACGCTGCCGGGAGACCTCCAGCACACCGTCAGCCAGCAGGAGATGTCGGACATCGGGCCGGGCAGCAGCATGGTCGGGGTCGCCGAGGGGCACACCTACCAGGTCTCCGACCTGTGGCGCGGGGTCTTCCTCAACTCCGGCAACGACGCCGTGGACGTGCTGGCCTCGATGAACGGCGGCTGGCACCGGACGGCGCAGCAGATGCAGGCCAAGGCCCACACTCTGGGGGCCCTCGACACCCACGTGCGCTCACCCGACGGCTACGACATGCCGGGCCAGGTCTCCTCGGCGTACGACCTGGCGGTGTTCGGCCGGGAGGGGCTGCGCAACGCGGACTTCGCGCGGTACTGCGGCACGGCCGAGGCGATGTTCCCGGGCGGCGGCGGATGGTCGTACGGCATCCGGAACACCAACCGGCTGCTGACCGGCGCGGACGGCGTGCAGCCCTACCCGGGGCTGATCGGCGTCAAGAACGGCTACACCAGCAACGCGGGCAACACGCTCGTCGCGGCGGCCCGCCGGGACGGGCGCACGCTCGTGGTCACCGTGATGAACCCCCAGGAGGGCGGCGGGTTCGCCGTCTACGAGGAGGCGCGTCAGCTGCTCGACTGGGGGTTCGGGGCCGCCGGAAGGGTCGAGCCGGTGGGTTCGCTGGACGCGCTGCGGTTCAAGCCGAGGCCGGGGCCGCACGCCACCCCCGTCGCGGCACCGCGCCCCACGCCCGTGGCCGTCGCCCCGGACGGCGGGCCGGGGTGGCCGGCGGCGGGCATCATCTCGGGTGCCGCCCTGCTCGGCGCGGGGGCCGTGGTGCTGCTGCTGCGCCGCAAGGGCAGGCTGTCGGCGCGGAGTTGACCGGCCGGCAGCCACAGCAGCAGGCCCAGCGTGATCCAGGTGTAGGTGTTGCTGCCGAGGAAGCCGTCGACGCCGGACGCGTCGTGGAACCACAGCCACACCACGCTGGTGCACAGCACGGCGTACAGGGCGCCCGCCACGCGCGGGTGCCCGGTACGCACCAGTACGGCGAAGGCCGGCAGCAGCCACACCAGGTGGTGCACCCAGGTGATGGGGCTGACGAGACAGGCCGTCGCGCCGGTCAGGGCGAACGCGGCCGGCCAGTCGTCGGCGGCGAGGGCGCGGCGGGTGCGCCACACCCAGACGCCGAGGACCACGAGGACCGCCGCGGCCCAGCCCGTGCGGTGGGTGTCCCCGAGCCGGGCCAGGATGCCTTGCAGCGACTGGTTGGAGACGTAGTCGAGGCGGCCCACCCGGCTCGTGTCCCACAGGGCCTGGGTCCAGTAGAAGCGCGAGGCGTCCGGGGCCACCAGGGCGGCGAACGCGGTCGCGGCGACGGTGACCGCGCCCGCGACGGCGGCGGCCCGCCATCGGCGGGCGAGCAGCAGCAGCCCGATGAAGACCGCGGGCGTCAGCTTGATCGCGGCCGCCAGTCCGATGCCGACGCCCGCCCAGCGCTCCCGGCCCAAGGACAGCAGCCACGCGTCGGTGAGCACCAGCGCCAGCAGCAGGAGGTTGACCTGCCCGAAGCTGAAGGTGTCGCGGAGGGGTTCGAACAGGGCGAGCAGACAGGCGCCCAGGGCGCAGCCGAACCAGCCGTGGCGCCGCCATGTCCCGTCGGTGAGGATGTGCAGGATCAGCGCCAGGGCCGAGAGGTTGACCAGCACGGAGCCCACGATCGCCGTGCGCAGTCCGACGAGGGTCATCGGCAGCATGCTGACGGCCGCGAACGGCGGGTAGGTGAAGCCGTACGCCGTCCCCGGCACCTGGTAGTCGTAGAGTCGGCCGTCGTGGTGGATCCAGGTGTTGACCGCGCCGTAGTAGACGCGCAGGTCGAACCAGTCGCGCAGCAGCGGGACCGTCGCGGTGAAGGCGGTGACGGCTGCGGCGAGGGCGAGGGCCAGGAGCAGTCGGCCTCGGTCGGTGTGGGGCGGGTTCATGCCGTCCTTTCCAGGGCGGGTGCCTGCGCCGCCTGATGGGCCTGCCACAGGACGACGACGGCGAGCGCGCCGCCGGAGACCGCCAGCATCAACTGCCCGCTGTCGACCGGGCCTCCGCTGGGGAGCGTGGCGAGCGCGAGCACACCCGTCACGGACGCCACCCGCTGCCGTACCGAAGTGGTGGGTGCCGCGGCGGCGATGAGGAACAGGCCCCACAGGGCGTACCAGGGGCGGATCGCCGGGCCGAACGCGGCCACTGCGGCGAGGCTGAGCCCGAGCGCGTAGACCGGACGGGGGCGCAGCCGCCACCATATGGCCGCCACGACGATCGCGGTGATCGCGAGGCCGAGCAGGTGCCAGGCCGGCAGGGCCATGGGTGCCAGGTCGCTGCCGAAGCGCGCCAGCACGGCGCCGGTGGCGCGGCCGAGGAGGCTGGAGAGCGCCCAGTTGTGCGGGGAGACGGGGGTGTCGAGGGCGCCGATCCAGCCGTATCCCGTGCCGGCGACGGCGGTCGCGGCGACCGTTGTGGCGGCGGCTGCGAGGACCGTCGTGCAGACCGCCCTGGCCGGGTGCCTCCCGGCCCGCACCTGGAGGACGACGACCGCGGCGAGTCCGAGCACGGCGGGCGCCTTCACCAGCGCGGCGAGCGTGACGAGGACGGCGCCCAGGACGGGCCACCGGCCGAGGGCGGCGACCAGGCCGACGCCGAGCAGGCCGAGCATGATCGCGTCGTTGTGGGCGCCCGCGACCAGGTGGAGCAGGACCAGCGGGTTGAGGGCGCCGAGCCAGAGCGCGGCGGCCGGGTCGGCACCGCTGTGCCGGGCCAGGCGCGGCAGCGCGGCGGCCATCAGCGCCACGCCGAGCAGGGCGACCACCCGCATCCCGAAGAGGCCGGCCGGGATCTCGCCGCGGGTCAGGCCGGACAGTCCGGAGGCGACGGCGAGGAACACCGGGCCGTACGGGGCGCCGGTGTGCTGCCACAGCGGGGCCACCTCGTCGGCGAGCGGGCCGCCGAGCTGGGCGGGTCCGTGGGCGTAGACGTCCATGTGGGCGTCGACCATGGCGCCCTGGGCGAGGTAGCTGTAGACGTCGCGGCTGAACAGCGGCGGGGCGAGCAGCAGCGGGGCCGTCCAGACGGCGAGCACGAGCAGCAGGTCGCGCGAGGTGGGCGGCTCGGGACCGCGCACCAGCCGCCCGAGCAGCACCCAGGCCGCTATCAGCAGCACCAGGCCGAAGTACGCGCCGACCAGGCCCAGTGCGGCGTGGACGTTGGCCGGGGCCAGGAGATCCCGTACGGGCAGGGCGCCGGCCGTCTCACCGCCCAGCGCGAGGAAGGCGGTGCCGGCCAGGCCCAGCACCTGGCAGCGGCGGAGATCGACGGGAAAAGCCATGGCCAACACTCGGAAAGCGTGTCAACGCCGGATGGCCGGAACCTGACGCGCCGCCTGCCGGGTGGGGGCCTGCGTGTGACCGGCGTGTGATTCCGCCGCCGCAGCGATGATTTTCCCGTGACCGGCCGGTCTCCCCTGCGTATCCACCTTGCTTGCGCCCCGCACCCCGACCACCACGGAACGGACGTGACGACCATGCCGAACGGCTCCGCCTACGCCAAGGTCAACGGCCTGGAGATGTACTACGAGACCCACGGCGCCGAGGACGGCGAGCAGCGCCCGCTGGTACTGCTGCACGGAGGGGTCCACACCGTCGGCCTCTCCTTCGCGGCGGTGCTGCCCGCACTCGCCGAGGGCCGCCGTGTCGTGGCGCCCGAGCTGCAGGGGCACGGTCACACGGCCGACACCGAGCGCGAGATGTCGGTGGCGAACTTCGCCTCCGACGTGGTGAAGCTGCTCGACGAACTCGGCATCCGGGAGGCCGACTTCATCGGCTTCAGCCTCGGCGGACTGACCGCACTGGAGATCGCGGTACGGCATCCCGAGCGCGTCGGGCGGCTGGTGCTCGCCTCCACGCAGTACCGGCAGGACGGCTACCACGACGAGGTCCGCGCCCCCGACTACACCTCCCCGCGGCTGCCCGGCCAGGAGGACTTCCAGGAGTGGGCCGACGCCTACGCGGCCGTAGCACCGCATCCCGAGCACTTCCAGGACTTCCTCGGCAAGGTCACCGGCGCGGCCCACGCCCCGCTGGAGTGGACCGCCGACGACCTGCGCGGGCTGACCGCGCCCACGCTCCTGGTCGTCGGCGACACCGACTTCGTACGGGTCGAGCACGCGGCGGAGATGCAGGAACTGGTCCCCGACGCGCGGCTCGCGGTCCTGCCGGCCACCACCCATGTGGCGCTGATGCAGCGCACGTCGGTGCTGCTGCCGCTGCTGACGGAGTTCCTGGGCTGAAGCCCGGAGCGGTGACGGGTCAGAACACCGACAGGCCGGTCAGAGTCGTGAAGCGGTCCAGTGCGGCGACGCCCGCCACCGAGTTGCCGCGCTCGTCGAGGGCGGGGCTCCACACGCACAGCGTGCAGCGTCCGGGCACGACCGCGATGATGCCGCCGCCGACACCGCTCTTGCCGGGCAGCCCGACGCGGTAGGCGAAGTCGCCGGCCGCGTCGTACGTCCCGCAGGTCAGCAGCACGGCGTTGACCTGCTTGGCCTGGCTCTGGGTGAGCAGCCGGGTGCCGTCGGCGCGTATGCCGTGGCGGGCCAGGAAGCCGGTGGCCAGGGCGAGGTCGGCGCAGGACGCCGTGACGGAGCACTGGCGGAAGTACTGGTCCAGCAGCACCGGCACCGGATTGTCGATGTTGCCGTACGACGCCATGAAGTGGGCCAGGGCGGCGTTGCGGTCGCCGTGCGCGGTCTCGGAGGCGGCGACTTCCTTGTCGAAGTCCAGGGCCGGGTTGCCGCTCTCGGCGCGCAGGAAGCCCAGCAGCTCACCCGAGGCGTCTCCGGTACGGGTCTGCAGTCGGTCGGTGACGACGAGAGCGCCCGCGTTGATGAACGGGTTGCGCGGGATGCCGTTCTCGTACTCCAGCTGGATCAGGGAGTTGAAGGGGTTGCCGGAGGGCTCGCGGCCCACGTGCTCCCAGAGCTGGTCGCCCTCGCGGGCCAGGTCGAGGGCGAGGGTGAAGACCTTGGTGATGGACTGCGTCGAGAACGGCTCGCGCCAGTCCCCGACGCCGTACACCGTGCCGTCCAGCTCCGCGACGGCCATGCCGAAACTGCGCGGGTCGCAGGCCGCGAGCGCCGGGATGTAGTCGGCGGGCCGGCCGCGCCCGGGCGTCCGGCCGATCTCCTCGGCGATACGCGCCAGGACCGGTTCGAAGCTGTGGGACGACGTCGCTGTCATGATCACCATTGTGCCGCCGCTCCGGTCCCGGCGCGTCCTCGCGGTCCGGCCGGGCGGCCGGACGAGGCGGGCAGGAGGTCAGGCGAGCGGCGATCCGGTACCCGCGAGGATCTCGGGCCGCAGCAGGCCGGCGAGCTTCTCGGCGGGCAACAGGCCCTTCTCCAGGACGAGTTCGGCCACTCCCCGGCCGGTGGCGAGGGCCTCCTTGGCGATGTCGGTCGCGGCCGTGTAGCCGATGTACGGGTTGAGGGCCGTGACCAGGCCGATGGAGCTTTCCACACTCGCGCGCAGCGCCTCGGTGTTGGCGGTGATGCCGGACACGCAGCGCTCGGCGAGGGTGAGGCAGGCGGCCCGCAGGTGGGTGATGGACTCCGACAGGGAGTGCAGGATGATCGGCTCGAAGGCGTTCAGCTGGAGCTGTCCGGCCTCCGCGGCCATCGTGATGGTGACGTCGTTGCCGATCACCTCGAAGGCGACCTGGTTGACGACCTCGGGGATCACCGGGTTGACCTTGCCGGGCATGATGCTCGAACCGGCCTGCACCGGCGGCAGGTTGATCTCGCCGAGCCCCGCACGCGGCCCCGACGAGAGCAGCCGCAGGTCGTTGCAGCTCTTGGAGAGCTTGACGGCGATCCGCTTCAGCACGCCCGACATCTGGACGAACGCACCGCAGTCCTGGGTGGCCTCGACCAGGTTGGCGGCGGTGACCAGCGGCAGCCCGGTGATGTCGGCGAGGTGGCGGCGGGCCGCCTCGGCGTAGCCGGCGGGGGCGTTGAGTCCGGTGCCGATGGCCGTGGCGCCGAGGTTGATCTCATGGATCAACTGGACGGCCTCGTCAAGACGGTTGCGGTCCTCGTCAATCATGACGGCATACGCGGAGAACTCTTGACCGAGCGTCATGGGCACCGCGTCCTGCAACTGTGTACGGCCCATCTTGAGCACATCGCGGAACTCGACGGCCTTGCCCGCGAAGGCGTCCTGCAATACAGACATCGCCGTGAGCAGTCCACGTACCGCGAACACCGTCGCCACCTTGACGGCGGTGGGGTAGACATCATTGGTTGACTGGCACAGGTTGACGTCCTCGTTGGGGTGCAGGTACTGGTACTGCCCCTTCTCGAACCCCAGCAGCTCCAACGCCCGGTTGGCCACGACCTCGTTGGCGTTCATGTTGGTCGACGTACCGGCGCCGCCCTGGACGACGTCGACCACGAACTGGTCGTGCAGCTTGCCGTCCCGGATCTCCCGACAGGCCTCGACGATCGCGGCCGCCTTCTTCGGTTCCAGCAGTCCGAGCTCCTCGTTGGCGAGCGCGGCGGCCTCCTTGACGGCGGCGAGGGCGTCGATCAGATGCGGATAGGCGGAGATCGGCGTACCGGTGATGGGAAAGTTCTCCGTGGCGCGCAGCGTGTGCACGCCCCAGTACGCGTCGGCGGGAACGTCCCGGTCACCGAGAAGATCGTGCTCGCTGCGAACGGCGACGGTGGTCATGAGGCTGAGGGTCCTCTTCCTGAGGTGGTTCTTTTTTGGGGGCGCGGGTAACTGCGCGACCAGCCACACACGGCCGGCTGGCCGAAGGCGGCCCGCAGTCCCCCGTCGAAACGCGGAAAAACTAGGCGCAGGCACTCAGCGGCACCGGGTCCAGAGCACGCACCGCACGTACGCACCCCACCGGCTCCCCACCGCCGAGCAACGCCTCCCCCGCGAACGGCACGAGCAGCGCCGCGGACACGCCCGCGCGAGCGAGCGCCGCCGCGGCAACGGGAATCCGCGCCCGGCTCGCACCGTCCGCGATCTTCACGGCGACGGCCCGCCCGTCGGGCAGCGCGGCGACCTGGACGCCTTCGAAGCCGTCCTTCGCCAGCAGCCCCGGCACGGCGTGCATCAGCTCGGCCACGTCACGGCCCGCGCCGGACGCCATCTCCGCGTGGTCACGCATGGCGTCGGCGACGCGCGCCTCGGGCGTACCGGCCACCGCGGTGGTGATGCGGGCGGCCGCACGCGCGAGCCCGTGCAGCGACACGGAGAACAGCGGCGCCCCGCACCCGTCGACCGTCACCCGCGCGATGCGCTGCCCGGTGAGGTCCTCGGCGATCTCGGCGATCGCCTGCTGCAGGGGGTGCTCGGGGTCGAGGTAGTCGTCGAGCGACCAGCCGTTGAGCGAGCAGGTGTACAGCATCGCCGCGTGCTTGCCGGAGCAGTTCTGGGCGAGCCGGGACGCCGTACGCCCCTCCCGCACCCAGGTGTCGCGGACGGCCGGGTCGAACGGCATGTCCGGCACGTTGCGCAGATGGTCCTCGGTGAGCCCGGCGAGCTCGAGGATGCGCCGGGTCCCGGCGAGGTGGCGTTCCTCGCCCGAGTGGCTGGCCGCGGCGAGGGAGAGGAGCTCCCCGTCGAGCGGGAGCCCGGCCCGCACCATGGCGACGGCCTGGACGGGCTTGAGGGCCGAGCGGGGGTAGAAGGCGGCCTCTATGTCTCCGATCTGGAGCTGGACCGTGCCGTCGGCGTCGAGGACGACGACGGAGCCGTGGTGGAGGCCCTCGACGACCCCGTCGCGTATCAGGTGGGCGACGGGGGCGTGGAGGGGCTCGCGGATCAGGGGTGCGTCCGCGACGGTGCTGCTGAACATCACTGCCTCTTGTCGAGGAGCGGCGCGAGGGTTACGCGCCGGCTCCGGTCGTGGGTCGGTTGTCGGTGGTCGGTCGTGCGCCACGGCGGCGGATGCCGAACCAGCCGCCGACCAGCGCTCCGACGATCAGCGGCAGGCACAGCACGGTGGTGCGGCCGGCGCCTCCGTCGGCGTACATGAGGACCAGGACGGAGGCGAGGAACGCCAGCGTCACGAGTTCGGTCCAGGGAGAGCCCGGGAGCCGGTAGCCCGGGCGGGTCAGCTCGCCCTTCCGGGTCTTCTGCCAGAAGAGGAGGTGACAGATCATGATCATGCCCCAGGTGGAGAGGATGCCGATCGCCGCGAAGTTCAGGACGATCTCGAACGCGTCGGCGGGGACCACGAAGTTGAGGCCGACGCCCAGCACACAGATACCGCTGGTCAGCAGGATTCCGCCGTACGGGACCTGGCTGCGGCTCATCACCGAGGTGAACTTGGGGGCGGAGCCGGACATCGCCATGGAGCGCAGGATGCGGCCGGTGGAGTACAGGCCGGAGTTGAGCGAGGACATGGCCGCGGTGAGGACGACGAGGTTCATCACGCCGCCGGCCGCGGGGATGCCGACATGGGACAGCACGGTCACGAAGGGGCTCTCGGCGGCGCTGTACTTGTTCCAGGGCAGCAGCATCGACAGCAGGAGCACCGAGCCGACGTAGAAGATTCCCACGCGCCACATGATCGAGTTGATCGCCTTCGGCATGATCTTCTCGGGGTTCTGGGTCTCGCCGGCCGCGACGCCGACCAGTTCGACGGAGGCGTAGGCGAAGACGACGCCCTGGATGATCAGGAGCATCGGCAACAGGCCGTTGGGGAAGACGCCGCCGTGGCCGGTGATCAGGGCCGGGCCGGGGTCGGTGCCGTCGACGGGGTGCTGGGTGACCAGCAGGAAGATGCCGATGCACATGAAGATCACCAGGGCGCTGACCTTGACGATGGCGAACCAGAACTCCATCTCGCCGAAGATCTTGACCGAGATCAGGTTGACGGTGAGGACGACGGCCAGGGCGATCAATGCGATCAACCATTGAGGGATGTCCGAGAACATGCCCCAGTAGTGGGTGTACGTGGCCACGGCGGTGATGTCGGCGATGCCGGTGGTGGCCCAGTTGAGGAAGTACATCCAGCCCGCGGTGTACGCGCCCTTCTCGCCCAGGAACTCACGGGCGTAGGAGACGAAGGCACCGGACGAGGGCCGGTAGAGCACCAGCTCGCCGAGGGCGCGCACCACCAGGAAGGCGAACAGGCCGCAGACCGCGTAGGCGATGAACAGGGAGGGGCCGGCGTCGGCGAGCCGTCCGCCGGCGCCGAGGAACAGGCCGGTGCCGATGGCGCCGCCGATGGCGATCATGTTGACGTGCCGGGACTTCAGGGACTTGCTGTAGCCGGCGTCTCCGGCGTCGACATGTGCGGCGGGGGTGCGCGTCTCGACTTTGAGGTGCTGCTCGCTCACGCCTCGGGTCCGCCTTCCGTGGGGCTGTCCGTGCGCCCGCGGCGCACGATGTCGGTGAGGGTCGTCTCGACGCGGTCGAGGTGGTGGGCCATGGCCTCCACGGCGTCGAGTTCGGAACCGTCCGTCAGCGCCTCGATGATCGCCCGGTGCTCGCGGTTGGACTGCTCGCGGCGTCCGCCCAACTCGTTGAGGAAGGCCGACTGACGCGCCAGTGCGTCCCGGATCTCCTCGATCACCCGGCGGAAGACCGGGTTCTGGGAGGCCTGGGCGACCGCCAGGTGGAACAGCGTGTCCAGGGCGACCCACGAGGTGGTGTCGGTCTCCCGCTCCATGCGCTCCAGCAGGTGCACCAGGTGGTCGAGGTCCTCGGGGGTGCGGCGCACGGCCGCGTAGCCCGCCACCGGGATCTCGACGTGCCGGCGCACCTCCATCAGATCGCTGGCCGCGTAGTCGCCGAAGGTGGGGTCCTCCACCGCGTTGGCGACGACGAAGGTGCCCTTGCCCGTCTTGGAGACGGTCAGGCCCATCGTCTGCAGGGCCCTGAGGGCCTCGCGCAGCACGGGCCGGCTGACCTCGAGGGTGCGGCAGAGCTCCGCCTCGGAGGGCAGCTTGTCGCCCACCTCGTACTCGCCGCGCTCGATGGCGGCACGCAGGTACGCGAGCACCGCTTCCATCGCGCTGACGCGTCGCGGGCCCTGACTGGCTGTCTGACTGTCTGACAGGTTCACGAGAGCGATCCTGCGGGTGCCGGGCCGCAACTGTCAAGCGATCCGAATGGCGAAATGCAAAGGGCGTGAAGTCCGAAAACGGACTTCACGCCCCCAAGGCGAGCGAGCGGCGCCGTCAGCTGTTGATCGCGCCCGTGCTCAGCAGGCCCAGCAGCAGCACGCCGACCACGAGCCGGTAGATCACGAAGGCGTTGAAGGAGTGCTTGGCGACGAACCTCAGCAGCCAGGCGATGGAGGCGTAGGCGACGACGAAGGACACCAGGGTGCCGACGATCAGCGGCGCGGCGCCCACGCCCGCGCCCAGCGCGTCCTTGAGTTCGTACAGTCCGGCGCCGGTCAGGGCCGGGATGCCCAGGAAGAACGACAGACGGGTGGCGGCGACGCGGTCCAGGTCCAAAATCAGCGCGGTGGA
Source organism: Streptomyces sp. NPDC048419 (assembly GCF_043200415.1). Taxonomy (NCBI): domain Bacteria; kingdom Bacillati; phylum Actinomycetota; class Actinomycetes; order Kitasatosporales; family Streptomycetaceae; genus Streptomyces; species Streptomyces sp. NPDC048419. The sequence continues at coordinate 328,093 of NZ_JBICXT010000004.1, forward strand.
CATCGTCGCGCCGGAGCGCGAGAAGCCCGGGAAGAGCAGCGCCAGGATCTGCGAGGAGCCGACCAGCATGGCGTCCTTGAAGGTGGTGTCGTCCTCACCGCGCTTGTGCCGGCCCATCTGGTCCGCCGCCCACATCACGCCCGACCCGACGATCAGCGAGGCCGCGACCACCCACAAGGAGGCCAGCGGGCCCTCGATGAGCGGCTTGGCCGCCAGGCCCACGATCACGATCGGGATGGTCGCGTAGATGACCCACCAGGCGAACTTGTAGTCGTGGTGGTAGCGCTCCTCCTTGTTGGCGATGCCACGCCCCCAGGCGGCGCAGATCCGCACGATGTCCTTGAAGAAGTACACGAGCACGGCGGCGATCGCACCGACCTGGATGACCGCGGAGAACCCGACGACGGCGTCGTCGTCCACGGGGATGCTCATCAGCCCCTCGGTGATCTTCAGATGCCCGGTCGAGGAGACCGGCAGGAACTCGGTCACCCCCTCGACGGCTCCGAGGACGACGGCCTGACCGACGCTAATGACGCTCATGTGATCCAGTTCTGAGGAGTTGGGTCGACAGTGTTCGACAGTGTTCTGGACAGTCTTACTACGGGCGGGAGAACGGCCGGCCGCCTACCCCCACAGGGCCTGGGCGATCGACACCCCGGCGAATGCCGCGCCGAGACCCGCGACCAGGCTCCCGGCGACGTTGGCGGCAGCGTAGAGCCCCGCACCTGTCTCGGTCAGCCGCAGGGTCTCGTACGAGAAGGTGGAGTACGTCGTCAGCGCCCCGCACAGGCCGGTGCCGATCAGCAGCTGGAGACGGGGGCCGGCCGCCCCGGCGGACACCGCGCCGGTCAGCAGGCCGAGGATCATGCAGCCGCAGACGTTCACCACGAAGGTGCCCCAGGGGAAGACCGAGTCGTGCCGGGCCTGCACCGCGCGGTCGGTGAGGTAGCGCAGCGGGGCGCCGACGACGGCTCCCCCGACGACCAACAGCCAGTTCACAACGACTTCTTACCCTTCGTCTCCGCACGGTCGGGGCCGGCTTCGCGGCCGACGTACCGGATGACCTCGCAGTCGTCGAGGATGACCAGACCCGAGCCGACGAGTTCGTCGAGCTGCGGGAGGAAGGCACGGATGCGCTCCTCGGTGTCGACGATGACGATCGCGATCGGCAGGTCCTCGCTCATGGACAGCAGCCGGGAGGTGTGGATCAGCGAGGAGGCGCCGAAGCCCTCGATGCCGCGGAAGACGCTGGCACCGGCCAGTCCGGTTGCGTGCGCGCGGTGCACGATCTCGGAGTAGAGCGGCTTGTGGTGCCAGGTGTCGTTCTCGCCGATGAAGACGGTCACGCGCAGGGCGCTGCCGGTCAGCCTCGTCATGGCTGCCTCCACTTCAGGACGCGGCGGGCCGCGGTCATCGCGAGCCACACCGCCGTGAGGGCCGCGAGCAGGGTCGCGGCGAGGTAGGCCAGCCCGGTGCGGGGGTGGCCGTGGTCGACGAGCCGCTGGATGTCGACGGCGTAGGTGGAGAAGGTGGTGAAGCCGCCGAGCACGCCGGTGCCGAAGAACGGCCGCACCAGGCGGTGGGCGGCCCATACGTCGGTGATGATCACCATGAACACGCCGATCACGGCGCAGCCGATGACGTTGGTCCAGAAGGTCGCCCAGGGGAATCCGCCGGGAGCGGTGGGCCACCACAGGGTGAAGGCGTAGCGGGCGATCGCACCGAGGGCTCCGCCGAGCGCCACCACCGCGATGACGGGCGCCTGGCCCCGCCAGACGGGCGGGCGCGGAGCGCGGGTCCGGGTGCGGATGCTCTCGGCCTCCGGGGCTGTCATAGTCGTACGTCTCCTACTCGCCTGGGCCCGTGGGCATGCGGGCGCCGTTTCTTCGCAAGTAGGGACCGTTGGCGGCACCACTGCCGCGGTTCGGGTACGGCGGGCCCCACCGCCGCGCCGCGAGGGGTGCTCGCGGCCGGGGAACAGGGTAACGCCCGGGTCGCGCCGGGGTCACTTCGGGACCGGTGGCTCGCAGACCGCGATGCCCCGCTCCCACACGCTGCCCAGGATCAGATGGCCGGCCGCCTCGCAGACGCTGGTCACCATGCGGTAGCCGGAGCGGCGGCGGGCGAGATGGTGGACGATTCCGCCCCCGTCGTCGACCGCGAGGACCCCGGCCATGCCGGTGGGGCGGTAGGGGGCGCGGACGGCGATCCGGGCCGCGGCGCTGCGGACCGCGGGGGCGGCGCGGTGGAGCAGGTCGAGCGGGGGGACGCGGGGGCCGGCCAGGGACACCCAGATCGGGCCGTCCGGTGTGCCACGCCAGATGTTGTCCGGCATGCCCGGGAGATCCTCGGCGAAGGGCTCGCTCTGACCGGCCTTCGGGCCGGTGAGCCAGTAGCGGGTGAGCCGGAAGGCGCCCGTCTCGGCGACGACCAGGAAGGACTCGTCGGCGCTCAGCGCGAGGCCGTTGGCGAACTGCAGCCCCTCCAGCAGGACTTCCGGGGTCTCACTGCCGGGGGCCAGGCGCAGCAGGCGGCCGGTTCCGGTGTGTTCGACGATGTCGCCGATCCACTGGTCCAGGGGGTAGACCTGGCTGGAGACGGTGAAGCAGAAGCTCCCGTCGGACAGGGCGACCACGTTGCTGCAGAACCGCAGCCTCTCCCCCGCCACCGAGTCGGCGAGGATGCGGACGATGCCCTCGCGCAGGTCGACGCGCATCAGTCCGAGTTCGGCGTCGCACACCAACAGGGCGTCGTCCGCGAGGAGTTCGAGACCGAGGGGGCGGCCGCCGGTCTCGGCGAGCACCTCGACGCGGGCGGCCGAGGGTTCCGCCAGGCCGTCGATGCGCAGGATGCGGCCGTCCTCCACACCGGTCAGTACACGGCCGCGGGAGTCCGCGACGACGTCTTCGGGGCCGCGGCCGCCGATGGCCACGTACCGGAGCGGGACGAGTTCACTGGGACGGTCCATGAAAACCTCCTTGTCGAGGTCGGGACGGTTCATGCTGGCATGGGTAGGCGTTGCCGCCGGGTGTCGCGTCACTCGTTCAGGTTTACCTGGAGGCATTCCTGGCCACTCAGCACACCACCACGGGTGGCTCCGGGCCGGAGGAAGGGGTGGTCCTCATGTCACGGTGGGCCGCGGGGCACCGGCCGGGGCTCGCCGAGCTGCTCCGACGGGGCAGCGAGCTGGAGTTGCTGCACCGGTCGATGGGGTTCGCGACGCTCGCCCTGGTCACGCTGGCACCGCTGCTGATCGTGGTCGCCGCGGCGGATCCCTTCGGGCACGGCGGGTTCGCGCTGTGGCTGGTGGACGGCATGGCGCTGTCCGGCAAGTCCGCCGCCGCACTCGCCCATGTCTTCGGCCCGACCCGCAAGGTGATCAGCACCACCAGCGCGTTGAGCATGGCCCTGCTCGCGCTGTTCGGCATCTCCTTCGCCTCCAGCGTGCAGAACGGCTACGAGCGGATCTGGAAGGCCGCCTCCGTCCCCTGGCACCGCAACTGGCGACAGGTGGTGTGGCTGGCCATGCTCATGGCCTACCTGTACGCCCAGGTGCAGACCCGCCACGTGCTGGAGGGCACGCCCCGCATCCTGCTCAGCATGGGCGTCGGCGTGCTGTTCTTCTGGTGGGGACCGCACTTCCTGCTCAGCCGCCAGGTGCCCTGGCGGTATCTGCTGCCCGGCGCGATCGCGACGATGGCCGGCCTGGTCGGCCTGCGCGGCTTCTCCTATCTGGTCTTCACCCCGCTCCTGGTCACCAACGCGATCAGCTACGGCCCGGTCGGCACGGTCCTGGTGGTGGAGTCCTGGCTCGTCGGCGTCGGCTTCGTCGTCTACGGCGGCGCGCTGCTGGGCCGGCTGGTGTGCGAGTGGCTCGGACACGTCGACGTCCCCGGGGAACCTGCGGAGCGGAAGCCGCGGGAACCGACGGACCGCGGTGAGGGCCGGACACCGACGGACCGTGACGCGCAGCCGCGCCCGACGGACCGCGGCCCGGGCCCGACGGCCATGCGTACCTAGCGGAGCGGGATCATCGGTCACGGGTACACACTGTCCCGCACTCCGGGCCGCCGCGCAGGGCGTTCGACCGGCCTTGACCGGGAACGTACCAACCCCCGCTGTCGTAGCCGAACAGGCCCGTGGCACCGAGATGGTCCGCATGATGCCGACGGAGCTGCTGCGGCGGGATTCGGCCTCGGTCCGCGACAGGCCCTAGGGGCTTCCCGCCGTTCGGTTCGATACTGAGCGGCATGGCCCTCTACGACACGCTCGGCACGACGTACGGCCTGACCCGGCGGCCCGATCCGCGGATCGCCGCCCAGATCCACGCCGCGCTCGGGGACGCCGCGGACGTGATCAACATAGGGGCGGGCACCGGTTCCTACGAGCCGCCGCACACGGTGCTCGCCGTCGAGCCCAGCCGCGTCATGCTGGCCCAGCGGCCACCGGGGTCCGCGCCGGCCGTGTGCGCGGTCGCCGAGCGGCTGCCGCTGCGCGACGACGCCGCCGACGCGGTCCTGGCGCTGCTGACCGTCCACCACTGGACGGGCCTCGCGGCCGGGATCGGCGAGCTGCGCCGGGTCGCCCGCCGCCGGGTCGTCGTGCTGACGTGGGACCAGCCGGTGTTCCGGGAGCGGTTCTGGCTGGTGCGCGAGTACCTTCCGCAGGCGGCCGCCTTCGACGACGCACGCGCCGTCGCGATCGGCCGGCTGGCCGAACTGCTCGGCGGGGTGCGGCAGCAGCCCGTGCGCGTGCCGCACGACTGCACGGACGGGTTCGGCGCCGCCTTCTGGCGCCGGCCCCACGCCTACCTCGACCCGCGGGTGCGGGCCGGCATCTCCCTGTTCGCCCAGGCGGGCGAGGAGGCGGTCGCCCCCGGGCTGGCCCGGCTGGCAGAGGACCTCGCGAGCGGCCGCTGGCACGCCGATCACGCCGACCTGCTCGGGCTCGACAGCATCGACGTCGGGTATCGCCTGCTGGTCGCGGAGGCGTGAGCGCGCCCAACCGGTCAGGATCCGAGAAGCCACACCCGGCTCCCCCGGCTTAGCGTGAATGCACCGACGAAATCCGTCGGTTCACCTTCTGCCAAGGAGTCGCCATGACCGCCGGCCTCAAGACCGTCATCTACCCCGTCAAAGACCTCGCCAAGGCGAAGGCGCTGTTCGGTGCTCTGCTCGAGGTGGAGCCGTATGCGGACGAGCCGTACTACGTCGGTTTCAAGGACGCCGGGCAGGACGTCGGGCTCGACCCCAACGGGCACGCGAAGGGCATGACCGGCCCGGTGCCGTACTGGCACGTCTCGGACATCCGCGGGCGGCTGGCCGCCCTGGTGGACGCGGGCGCCGAGCTGATGCAGGACGTACAGGACGTCGGCGGCGGCCGGCTGATCGCCTTCGTCAAGGACGCGGACGGCAACCTCGTCGGACTGCTCCAGGACCCGGCCTCCTGACACCACCGGCCAAGCTGTATGCACCCGCATTGGTTGCACCATCAACAAATGGCCGATTCGGTGTTACCGTGCGGGTATGGCAGTGAAGACGGCCGACGCCCGGCTCGAGGAGAGGTGGCGGGACATCCTCTCCGTGCACGCGCGCACGATGTGCGAGATCGATCGCGTCCTGCACCCGCGCGGTCTGGGCGCGAGCGACTTCGAGGTGCTCGACGTCCTCGCGTCCGAGTCCCTCGGAGAGGGCGAGCACTGCCGGGTGCAGAACCTCGTCGGGCGGGTCCATCTCAGCCAGAGCGCGCTGTCCCGGCTCATCGGCCGGCTGGAGAAGGACGGCCTGGTGGGGCGTTCCGTCTGCGTGGAGGACCGGCGCGGGGTATGGGTCGCGCTGACCCACAAGGGGCGCGCCCTGCACGCCGAGGTGCAGCCGTTGCAGCGCGAGGTGCTGGCCCGGCTGCTGGGCGAACAGGCCGAGGGTTCCTCCGAGGTCTGACGAACTGTGCGGTGCCGGCGCCCGGTTGTGGACCGGGCGCCGGCATCTGTCACATCACGCCGGTACGGTCACGGTACGGCGGAGGTGCCGGGAGAAGAACCGGACCGCGCTGTCGGCCTCGAACCTGGGCAGTTCCTTGTGCCGGCCCGCGTTGACGTGCAGCGACTTCTCCGTCGAGGCGAAGGCGTCGAACAGCGCGAGACCGGCCTCGCGCGGGATGTGCTCGTCGTCCCACTGCATGTCGAACTCGATCGGGACCGTGATCCGCTTCGCGGTCTCGGCCAGGACGTCGGGCCAGTGGAGCCCGAGGACCGCCGCAGTGATCCTCGGTTCGGACGCCACGAACGGCACCCCGATCGCGGTGGCCATGTTCAGGCCGTAGTAGCCGACCGGCCCGTCGGTGCCGATCTCGGGCAGTTCCTGGAGGGTGTCCAGGGTCGCCCGCCACTCGGGGACGGCGCGCTCGGCCAGCTGGGCGTTGTAGCGGACGACGATCGGGCCTTCCGGCTCGCCCGCCGCCCTCGCCGCGAACAGGTCGGTGATCTCCTGCTCGTCGTACGGCGTGCGCGGGCGGCCGCCGTGGCCAGGCGCGTCGATGACGGCGACGTGGAACCCGCCGTCGCGGACCAGGCGTTCGGCGCGGCCCACCATCGCGGGCCACTTCTTGTGGGTGCCGCCGCCGTGGCCCATCAGCACCAGGGGTGCACGGTCGGAGCCGGGTGCGGGCGACCAGAGGACGCCGGTGACCTCACCCAGGGTGAAGTCGCGTTCGAGGACACCGTTCTTCGATGTCTCGGCGGTGAAGTGCAAAGGAGGCATGGGTAGTTGCCTTTCGGGAGGACCGTCTGCCGTGGCGCTCCCGGCGACTCCTACGTCACTCGCCGACCGTGATCCCCAGGGGGAGCACCCACACAGCTTCAGCGTTCATGGGTCTCACCTCCTCGGTCGGTGTCACGGCGTACCGCACGCTACCGGCGGACCGGCGTCCCGCCCAACTCATTTTTCCACCGGTCGACTTCACGCGCCACGGTCACGGCCGCACGCCCCGCAGGATGAACGCGACCACGTCGTCCAGCCCGTGCTCGTCCATCTCCTGGGGCAGCATGCCGGACACCGCGAGGTCGGCGTAGCCGTGCAGGGTCGCGAAGACGGGGAGGGCGACCTGCTCCAGGGAGCCTTCCCGCACCTCCCCCCTGGCCTGTCCCGCGGCGACCACGCGCAGGACCAGGTCGGACCAGCGCTGCGTCGCCTCCAGCAGCGCGTCGGACGCCGACGGATCGTGCTTGATGGAGTACATGAGGTCGAGCAGCGCGGCGTTGTCCCGGGCGAAGCCGACGTACGCGTGGACGACCGCGTCGACCTGCTCCTCGATCTTCTCCGGGACGCCGTCCTGCGATGCCCCGAGGACGGCTGTCAGCCGTTCGAACCCGCTCAGCGCCAGCGCGTCGAGCAGGGCCTGCTTGTCCTTGAAGTGGCGGCTCGGCGCGGCATGGCTGACGCCGAGGTCGCGGGCGAGTTCGCGCAGTGACAGGGCGCCGGGACCCTTCTCGCGGAGCGTCTCCTCGGCCCGGGTCAGCAGGGCGGCGCGCAGGTCTCCGTGGTGGTAGCTGCGGGTGCGGGTGTGCATGCGCATCAGTGTATCGGTCATGTTTGTGCCGACTACATTGTTGACACCGTCACCATTGTTGTCATTGACAGCATTGTAGGCAGCGCCTACATTTGCTGGCATGACTACACGAACCAGCAAGTGGAACACCACCGACATCCCTGACCAGACCGGCCGCACCGCCGTGGTGACCGGCGCCAACAGCGGGCTCGGCATCGCCACCGTCGAGGCGCTGGCCGGCGCGGGCGCGCACGTGGTGCTCGCCGTGCGGGACCCCCGGCGCGGCGAGGCCGCCGCCGCGGGCGTGCAGGGCAGCGTGGAGGTGCGCCGCCTCGACCTCGCCGATCTCGCCTCGGTGCGCGAGTTCGCCGCGAGCTGGCACGGCGGCCTCGATCTGCTCGTCAACAACGCCGGCGTCATGAACATCCCGGAATCCGCCACCAAGGACGGCTTCGAGATGCAGTTCGGCACCAATCACCTGGGGCACTTCGCCCTGACGAACCTGTTGCTGCCCCACATCACCGACCGGGTGGTGACCGTGTCGTCCGGCGCGCACCGGATGCCGGGCAGCCCCCGCATCCACTTCGACAACCTCGACCTCTCCGGCGAGTACGCGCCGATGAAGGCCTACAGCCAGTCCAAGCTCGCCAACCTGCTCTTCACCCTCGAACTCCAGCGCCGGCTCGCCGAGTCGGGCTCGACCGTACGCGCCCTCGCGGCGCACCCGGGCTATGCGGCCACCAACCTCCAGAGCCACGACGGCAGTTCGGTGCGGCGCGCCCTCATGAAGGTCGGCAACCGCTTCGTCGCGCAGGACAACAAGGCCGGCGCGTTGCCGACGTTGTACGCCGCCGTCCAGGACCTGCCCGGCGCGAGCTACGTCGGCCCGGACGGCACCGGCGAGATGCGCGGCGGCCCGACCCTGGTCGGCCGCTCGCAGGCGGCCAGCGACCCGGTCGCCGCCCGCCGTCTGTGGACGGCCTCCGAGGAGCTGACCGGCGTGACCTTCCCGCATCCGGCTCCGCTCACGGCGGCGTGAGAACCCCGCCGTCCTCTCGCCCTATCCCGGCGCCGACGGCCCCACCTCGCCCGGTCTGCGGTCGGCCGGTCTGCGCGGCGGGACCGGCGTCGAGGCGAAGTCCCGCGGGCCGGTCCACAGCGCGGGCACCGCGTCGCAGCGACGGCACAACTCGTAGGCGACTTCCTCGTAGTTGACCCGCCAGCCGTGGAAGTGCGGCCATGCCTCGGACGTGCTGCGCTCGGCGGCGAAGCCCGCCGCCTCCAGCATGTCGGCCGCCGCCTCGAACTCGACGTAGCCGAGCTGGATCCGGGCGTCCGGTGGCGGGTCGGGGTCGTAGGGCAGACGCAGGCCGCGCGCGATGTCGCGCAGGGCGGTGAATCCCGCGCGCAGCACGAGGCGCGCCTCCGGCGGGGCGCTGCGCGGGGCGAGGGCGAGCTGCATCGCCGCCGCGTCCATGACCGCGACCAGACCGACCAGCCAGTGGCGGTACGGGCGGGGCGAGCGGAACGCGATCAGGACCGGGTAGGTGGAATGGCTCTCGCCCATGTCGGAGGCCAGCCGTTCCCAGGCCCGGTACAGCTCGGGCAGCGCGGTCTCGGTGTCGACCAGCCACTGCCGGGCGAGGATCTCCGGACCCCAGGCGGGCTCGCCGGCCCGTGACTGGAGCAGGGTCACCTCCAGCTCGCGCCGGTTGTAGGCGGCGTACAGGGTGGGCAGGTACGCGATCTGCAGAGCGATCAGGACCGGGCCGGTGGCGGCCGCGACGAAGTCGAGTACGGACAGGCGCAGCCGGGCGCCGCTGGCGAAGCCGAGGGTGAAGAGGCTGGAGCCCGCCTCGCGGAAGGCGTTGCCCCACTTCAGCCCGGACAGCGCGTGCAGCAGCACGCCGTAGCCGATCAGGGCACCGCCCAGCCAGGTCGCGAGCATGCCGATCAGGATCAGCGGGGCGAGCCAGGTCTGTGCCCGGTCGATGGCGTCGTATCCGCCACGGGGCGCGGCGAGCCGCAGCAGGCGGCGCAGCAGCCACCACAGCCGGAACACCAGGACCGAGTAGAGCCCCCGGGGCACCACGAGGGTGCGCAGCACGTTGACGAACAGGACCGCCAGGAGCAGCCCGCCGGCCACGCCGGAGATCCATACCATGCGGCCATTGTGGACCGCTTCGGCGTGATGCGATCAGATGCGACGACCAGGTGCGGTGATCAGCTGGGGCCGCGCAGCCGGAAGACCGGATGGTCGGCGGGGTCGGGCAGCGCCGTCAGCACCGAGGAGACCGTCGGCATGCTGCCGTACTTCTCTCGGTAGGCCGCCATGATGGGCGGGCGCTCCGCCTCCGGCACTTCCTCCGTGGTAAGGTCCTCAGTGCGGCCGCGCACGGTCAGGCGGCACTCGGGCGAGGCGCGCAGATTCAGCGCCCAGTCGCTCAGGCCGCGGTAGGAGACGAGATACCGCTTCCCTTCATGGTCGAGAACGGCGACGGGCACCGTCCGCCAGTGTCCGCTGGTGCGGCCGCGTACCGACAGCTTGGACACCATGGACCGTCCGAACAGCGGCGCCAGCCGGTTGCCCACGTGCTGCTGCATCCAGGGCGGTTTCAGGTAGGTGCGGTCTGCCATCGGTGTCCACTCCCCTGCCGGCGGGACGATCCGGTCCACCTGTGGATCCTGCACCGTGCAGGAGCGGTTCACCAGCCCCGCACGGCCTCTCATCCGCTCCCGGCGCTCTGCAGGGCGTCACCGCTGCCGCGATGCTCGCGCACCGCGATCCGGGCCAGCTTCGTCAGCATCATGCCGTTGCGGATCGAGACGATGTAGTCGACGGGAAGCCCGTGCATCCGGGTGCCGGGGCCCCGGAGCGGATGCCAGTCGAGAACGAAGAGGGTGTTCTCGCCCCAGGGGATCAGTTCCATGGCGATGCGGGCCGCGCCGAAGGGGTCCGCCTTCGCCTCCAGCTCCAGCCGGCGTTGGGCCTCACAGATGCGTACGACGCAGGTGTCCTCGAGGGCTAGAGGGCCGAGGCCGACCCGGACCCGCAGGCGGGCGCCCACCTGCGGCCAGTGCGGGTCCGCGGCGGTGACCTGCTGGGTTCCCGAGACCCACTCGCCGTAGCGGTGGCCGTTGGACAGCAGGCTCCAGATCCTCGACGGCGGGCTCAGGATCAGCCGGAGATTCCGGGCCACAACGACCACGCCTCCTCTGTCCGCCGGGATTCCGAATGTCCGCCGGGATTCGACTGTCCATCGGATACGACTGTCCGCCGGGGATTCGATCGTCCGCCGGGAATTCGACCGTAGCCGCGCCGCACGCGACCGGCATCCGCACGGCGCTCGTGCCCTCGGCCGACCAGGTGGGGGCGCCCCGCAGCTGCGGTGGACCTCAGGCGCCGCCGAAGTCGGGGATCGTGACCGAGCCGTCCTCGGCGAGCGGGAAGGCGGGATTGCAGGCGATCTCCCAGGCGTGACCGTCCGGGTCGGTGAAGGCGCTGGAGTAGAAGCCGACGGCGTTGACGGCCGCGGGCTTGGTGATGGTGCCGCCGGCCCGCTCCGCGGCTGCGAGCAGCGCGTCGACCTCGGCGTCGGAGCGGACGTTGTGCGCGAGGGCGATCCCGCCGAAGCCGCTCGCCGGGCCGGGTTCCAGTCCACAGTCCCGGGCGAGCCTGTCCCGGCTCCACAGGACGAGTCCCAGGCCGCCCGCCTGGAAGAAGACGGTCTCCTGGACCTCCTGCCCGCGCCAGCCCAGCGCCTCGTAGAAGCTTCTGGCGCGCGCGAGGTCGGAGACTCCCAGCGTGATCAATGTGATGCGCTGTTCCATCCGCTCACGGTACGCCGCAGCGGTGGGCGAAGGCCGGGGACGGGACGGCCCGGTGATCACGACGGCGCCGCGCGTGAATGCCACGATCCGCCATGCGACCGGGGAGCGACGTGGGGACCGCGGCGGTCGTATGGTCGGCGCGGCGAGCGTGTCGCCTGAGATGAGCGGGGTCGGCGCCGTTCATCATCCTGTCGCGCGAGAGCCGGGGGCGGGCGGGAGCGGGAGAGATACCCGCCCCCTTCCCGGACCCGCCCGGCGGCACGGCCCGTCACGGACGGCGTCAGGGCCGGGCCAGCAGCGTTCGTACGCCCTCGGAGGTCAGCGTCAGCGGGTGCTCGGACCCGGCGTCTATGGTCAGCGACAGGTCGTCGGCCGGCCACTGCGAGGCGAGCGCGCCCAGCGGCACCAGGCGGTAGCGGGAGACGAACGGCAGCAGCCCGGCCATCTCGCCCTCCGAGGTGAACACGGGCACCACCGGGTCGCCGCCCGGCTGCTCCAGGACCGGAAGCGCCACCGCGCCCGGGTCCACGGCGTCCTCCTGGCTCGCGTCGTCCGGGACGGGGACGAGAACCTCGCTGCCGGCGAGCGTGTCCAGCGCCGTCGTGTCCTCGGTGTTCACGGCCAGCGCGTCCAGCGCCTGCCGGGCCTGTGTGGCGTTGTGGTCGTTGGCAGGTGTCTCCATGACAGATCCCCTGGTAGCGGCGGTGGTACAGGCGTCCCGGGACAAGATCGCCCCCCGGGCACGGTTCTGCTCGCGTACCCGATCCGGACGAGCCCATTCCCCCCTTTCCCGGAGATTCACAGCGGGCACGTCACTGGAATGAAAGGCCCGGAAGAACCTGCCGGAAATCCCCTCAGGGGATCAGCGGAACGTCCTGCGAGGGCAGGCCCAGGCGGTCGCGGCCGACCCGGCGGGTCAGCGGCTCGGCCATGCTCGCGCCGACATGGGTCCAGTACGTCGCCGCGTCCCGGAAGTAGCGCTGCATACGCTCGCCGTCGCGGGCGTGCCGCGAGCCGGCCGTGCGGAAGAGGGTGCCCTGGAGTACGTCCCAGGCGGTACGTCCGGCGTTGAGGAACATCAGCGCGAGCCGGTTGTCCTCGACGACGGTGAACGGGGCCTCGCCGGAGACGTTGCGCCTGCAGGTCTCCATCCAGTCCTCGGCCGTCTGCCGCAGCGCGGCCTCGGCCATGTCGATCAGGCCGAGCGCCTGGCCGAGGTGCCGCTGGTAGTCGTGCAGATCGGCGCGCGTACGGCCGGGTTCGAGGGTGAGGGGGCGGGCGGCGACGATCCGGGCGTACTCGTCGGCGGCGGCGTAGGCGGTGCCGATCATGATGGCGGCGAGCTCGCCGTGGAAGAAGCTCGGCGCCCGGCCTGCGTACATCGGATTGCCGTGCAGTTCTGAGCCTGTGCTGCCGCCCTCGACGGGCAGGTCGAGCAGGAACGCCTCGCGCGTGAAGTACTCCGGGATACGGGCCTGTTCCATGTGGATGCTGTTGGAGCCGCTGCCGCGCAGGCCGAGCACGCCGTGCCAGTCGTCGAGGACCGTCCAGACCGAGCGGGGGGCCACGAACAGGACGGGTGGTCCCGGCGGGCCGTCCGGTGCGGCCGGGGCGCGCAGGGTCTGGCCGACGTAGTGGGTGGAGTAGGGCGCGCCCGACGAGTACGGCCATGTGCCGTCCAGGACGACGCCGCCCGCGCCGTCGGGCCGGGCGACTCCGACGGGTACGACGGTGGAGGCGGCCCTGAAGTCGCCGTCGGTGCCGAAGAGTTCGGACTGTGCCTTCTCGTCGAAGAGCGTGGCGACCTGGAGCACATGGGCGGCGGTGAGCGAGAGCGCCCAGCCGGTGGAGGGGCAGCCGCGGGCGATCTCGGTGATCACGCGGTAGAAGACGGGCAGGCCGAACTCGTAGCCGCCGTAACGGCGCGGCTGGAGGATCCGGTAGAAGCCGGCCCTCAGAAATTCGTCGTGGGTGTTCTTGGGGTAGTGCGTCAACCGCTCGGCCTCCGGCTGACGTTCGAGCAGCGCGGGCCTGAGCGCCACGGCACGCTCGATGATCTCGCGTTCGGTGAGGGCGGGTTCGGGAGCGGCGAGCACGGTGCCTCCTGACGGTGGGGCCGTCCGATGCGTGACGCGACACAGGTGATTGAACACGTCAAACAGCCCCTGGTACCGACCGGAAACCGCCAAGGTGTCAGGGCAGCAGCTCAGCCACGCTGGTCACCCGGATCAGTGGTCGGTACGAGTCCATGAGCTGCAGTGCCTTCGTGTGGGAGTCGTCGTTCGCCCCCGCGCATGCGTCCGCCGCGATCAGGACCTCGACTCCCGCGTCGGCGGCGCCCAGTGCCGTGGACAGGACGCAGCAGTCGGTGCTGACGCCGGTGAGGATCAGGCGGTTGTCGGGGGCGAGGAGGCGGGCGAGTTCCGGGGTCCATTTGCCGAAGGTCGGGGCGTCGACGACGTGGCCGGCGTGCGGCGTGAACTCGTCCGTGAGAGACCAGAGTTGGGAATCCGGTGGCTGGAGGGCGAACGGCCACTCGCCGTAGTAGGCGCGCCAGGCGCCCTCGGGTTGTGCCGGGGCCAGGAAGCGGGTGAAGGCGACGCGGTCGCCGAAGGCCGGCAGCAGGCGCTGTACTCCTGCCGCGGCTTCGGCGTAGCGAGGAGCCGCCCAGGGACTCGAGGGGTCGGCGAAGACGTGCTGCATGTCGATGACGGTGAGAAGGCCGTCGGTCATACGGCCGCTCCCGCGTCTCTGGGGCTCGGTGCCTGCGCCTCCTGCGCGCGCACGCGGGTGCGGGTCAGGGCCAGGGTCCCGAGGAAGCCGAGGGCGAGGGCGGCGAGGACGCCTAGGTTGGCGTAGGCCCAGGCGCCGGACTTGCCGCCGAGGCCGAACGGATCGAGGAGGTAGCCCTGCCAATCCAGCCAGCCCGCGGCCGAGTTGGTGACCAGGCCCCAGCCGAGGGCGGTGGCGGCGAGGGTGAGGGGCAGCGGGGTGGGCGCCACGTCCCCGTAGCGGCCGGCCGGGCGGTAGAGGTCGGCGTCGTCGTAGTCGCGGCGCCGCAGGGCCAGGTCGGCGAGCATGATGCCGCACCAGGCCGCGATCGGGACGCCGAGCGTGGTGAGGAAGCCCATGAACTGGCCGAGGAAGTCGTCGGCGAAGAAGACGATGTAGATCGAGCCCGCGATCATCAGCACGCCGTCGACGAACGCGGCGACGTAACGCGGAATCCTGATGCCCGCAGACAGCAGGGCGAGGCCCGAGGAGTAGATGTCGAGGACCGCGCCGCCGACCAGCCCGAGCACGGCGACCACGGCGAACGGGACCAGGAACCAGGTCGGCAGGATGATGGTGAGGGCGCCGATCGGGTCGGCGGCGATGGCCGCGCTGAGCTTGGTCGAGGAGCCGGCCAGCAGCAGGCCGAAGACCAGCAGGAGCAGCGGGGCCAGGGACGCGCCGAAGGTGGTCCAGCCGATCACGCCCCGGCTGGACGAACCGCGCGGCAGATAACGGGAGTAGTCGGCGGCGGCGTTGACCCAGCCGAGGCCGAATCCGGTCATCATGAACACCAGGGCGCCGATGAACTCCTGGGCGGAGCCCGACGGGAGGGCGCTGACGGTGCCCCAGTGGACGTGGTCGGCGACCAGCGCGACGTAGACGACGGTGAGCACACCGGTGACGACCGTGATCACGGTCTGCAGCCGCATGATCAGGTCGAAGCCCATCACGCCGCCGACGACGGTCAGCGCGCCGACCAGGACCAGCGCCACGACCTTGGTCTCGGTGCCGCCGCCCCAGCCGAGCCTTCCGAGGACGGTGGCGGTGGCCATGGTGGCGAGGGCGCACAGCACGGTCTCCCAACCGACGGTCAGGACCCAGGAGATGACCGAGGGCAGGCGGTTGCCGCGCACGCCGTAGGCGGCGCGGCTGAGGACCATCGTCGGTGCCGAGCCGCGCTTGCCGGCCACCGCGACGAAGCCGCAGAGCAGGAACGAGAAGACGATGCCGCTGACGCCCGCGGTCAGCGACTGCCAGAAGGAGGTGCCGAAGCCTAGCGCGAAGGAGCCGTAACTGAGCCCGAGGACCGAGACGTTGGCGCCGAACCAGGGCCAGAAAAGCGTCCGCGGGCTGCCCTTGCGCTCGGCGTCGGCGATGACGTCGAGACCGTGCGTCTCCACCTGGAGCCGGCGCCCCGTGGTTCTGTTGCCGGGAGTGTCCGGGGATTCTGCCATCGTCGACCTACCTGTCCGGGTGTGCTCCGCCGAAGCCCGAGGCCTTGAGCGCGAGCCCCGAGGCCTGAAGCCCGAGGTCTGAAGCCTGGTCTGCGCAGGTCGGAGCGTCAAGGGCCACGAGAGGGCACAAGGGTCACCGGGACAGGCGCGCCGCCACCACCGGACGGCGCGCCACACCCGGGCCTTCGGCTCAGCGCGCCCAGAAGGGCAGCGGCGGGCAGGCGTTGGCGCAGGTGTAGTTGCCGGGCATCAGCAGGCCGGCGTCGTCCTCGTTGTTGTCGCCGCCCGCGAAGTAGACCTCGGGGACCCAGCCCCAGCGCCCGTTGTCCGCCTTGGTGCTGGCCCACCAGTAGTTCTCGGCGGAGCCGTCGCGGAAGGTCTGGCCCTTCATCTCGGTGACGAACCAGTTGGCGGCGCCGCCCTGTTCGAGGTGGCCGACGACCGCGGCGCCGGGCGAGCGGGTGGCGTAGACGGGTACGTGGCCGCGGGTGAGGTTGCAGAACCTCACCTCCGTCCCCGGCCACGCGTGACCGGAGCCGGGGTCGGTCAGGTCCCGCTTGACGGGGTTGTGGCAGGGGACGTTGTCGGTGGCGTGGGCGGCCGGGGCGATGAGGCCCGCGAGTCCGGTGAGTGCGGCGGCGGCCGCGACGAGTCCGCGCTTGATGTGGATCATGCTCTCGGCAACGAGGGGTTCCCGGAGATGGTCACGGCGCCGCGTCCGTCCGGACGGCGCCGGTCAGGCGCTGGTCTCGTGGCGCTCCGGCGCGGCCCACTGGGTGTGGAAGACGCCGGGGCGGTCGGTACGGCGGTAGGTGTGCGCGCCGAAGTAGTCCCGCTGGCCCTGCAGCAGGGCGGCGGGCAGCCGGCCGGCCCGCAGCGTGTCGTAGTGCGCGAGGGCGGCGGAGAAGGCGGGGACGGGGATGCCGCGGCGGGCGGCGGAGGCGACGGTCTCCCGCCAGGGCACCTGCGCGTCGGTGATCTCCATGGCGAACTCCATCTCGCCGAGCAGGCTCACCAGGTCGTGGTCGGCGGCGTAGGCGGCGCGGATGCGGTCGAGGAAGGAGGCGCGGATGATGCAGCCGCCGCGCCAGATCCGGGCGACCGTGCCGAGGTCGATCTTCCAGCCGTACTCCGCGGCCGCGTCCTGGATCATCTTCCAGCCCTGGTCGTAGGCGATGACCTTCGACGCGTACAGGGCGTGCTCGACCTGCGAGGTGAAGCGTTCGGCCTCGGTGCGGCTCAGCAGGGGCCGGGTGCCGCCGGGCAGGCCCGCGTAGGCGGCGCGCAGGTCGCGCTGGCCGGAGGCGGCGCGGGCGAAGGTGGCCTGGGCGATGGCGGTGACCGGAGAGGCCAGGTCCAGCGCGGTCTGCACGGTCCAGCGGCCGGTGCCCTTCTGCCCGGCGGCGTCCTGGACGATGTCGACGAACGGGGCGCCGGTGTCCGGATCGGTGTGCGCCAGCACCTCGGCGGTGATCTCGACCAGGTAGGAGCCGAGCCGGCCCCGGTTCCAGTGCCGGAAGACGCCGGCGATCTCGGCCGGGGTGTAGCCGGCGACCTGGCGCAGCAGGTCGTAGGCCTCGGCGATGAGCTGCATGTCGGCGTACTCGATGCCGTTGTGGACCATCTTTACGAAGTGTCCGGCGCCGTCGCTGCCGATGTGGGCCGCGCACGGCTCGCCGCCGACCTTGGCGCTGATCCGCTCGAACATCGGGCCGAGGACGTCGTACGACTCCGCCGAGCCGCCGACCATGATCGACGGTCCTTCGAGGGCGCCCTCCTCGCCGCCGGAGACGCCGGTGCCGACGAAGTGGATGCCGAGTTCGCGCAGCGCGGCCTCGCGGCGGCGGGTGTCGGCGAAGTGGGCGTTGCCGCCGTCGATGATCATGTCGCCGGGCTCGAGCAGGGCGGCGAACTCCTCGATGACCTCGTCGGTGGCGGGACCCGCCTGCACCATGATCATCAGGCGGCGGGGGCGCTCGAGTGCCGCCACGAAGTCCTCGGCCGTCTCGGCGGCGACGAACGCGCCCTCGTCGCCGTACACCTCCATGAGCGCGCGCGTGCGGCCCACGGTCCGGTTGTGGACCGCGACGGTGTAGCCGTTGCGGGCGAAGTTGCGCGCCAGGTTGCGGCCCATCACGCCCAGGCCGGTCACGCCGATGGCTGCGGTTGCGTTCATGGTGTACGTCCTCGATCCGTCCGGCGGCGGTCCCGCTGCGGGGCCCCATGTCCGTCAGGTACGGACGGGCGGCCGGATCGTCTCGATGACGGCGGAGGGCGGTGTGACGTACACCGCCCAAACGATCGATCAAACAGGGTTTATCATATGAGCGCCGCCTAGCTCGAAAGATGGATCAGTGACTGCTGTCAACGACGACTCGTTCACCAACTGGAAGACCCGCGAGGAGATCGCGGAGTCGATGATCCCGATCATCGGGAAGCTGCACCGCGAGCGGGACGTCACCGTCCTGCTGCACAGCCGCTCCCTGGTGAACAAGTCGGTGGTCAGCCTTCTCAAGACGCACCGCTTCGCCCGGCAGATAGCCGGCGAGGAGCTCTCGGTCACCGAGACCCTGCCGTTCCTGCAGGCGCTCACCACGCTCGACCTCGGCCCCTCGCAGATCGACCTCGGCATGCTCGCGGCGACGTACAAGAGCGACGACCGCGGCCTGACGGTGGAGGCGTTCACCGCCGAGGCCGTCGCGGGTGCCACCGGCGCCAACAAGATCGAGCGCGGCGAGGGCCGGGACGTCGTCCTCTACGGCTTCGGCCGCATCGGCCGCCTGGTGGCCCGTCTGCTGGTCGAGAAGGCCGGCTCCGGCAATGGCCTGCGGCTGCGCGCGATCGTCGTGCGGGGCGGTGGCGAGCAGTCCGGCGAAGATATCGTCAAGCGTGCCTCGCTGCTGCGCCGCGACTCCATCCACGGCCAGTTCCAGGGCACGATCACCGTCGACGAGGCGAGCAGCACCATCTTCGCCAACGGCAACGCGATCAAGGTGATCTACGCGAACGACCCGTCCGAGGTCGACTACACGGCGTACGGCATCAAGAACGCCATCCTGATCGACAACACCGGCAAGTGGCGTGACCGCGAAGGGCTTTCGCAGCACCTGCGCCCCGGCATCGACAAGGTCGTGCTGACGGCGCCGGGCAAGGGCGACGTCCCGAACATCGTGCACGGCGTCAACCACGACACCGTCAAGCCGGACGAGCAGATCCTGTCCTGCGCGTCCTGCACCACCAACGCGATCGTGCCGCCGCTGAAGGCGATGGACGACGAGTTCGGTGTCGAGCGCGGCCACGTGGAGACCGTGCACTCCTTCACCAACGACCAGAACCTGCTGGACAATTACCACAAGGCCGAGCGCCGGGGCCGTTCCGCGCCGCTCAACATGGTCATCACCGAGACCGGCGCCGCCTCCGCCGTCGCCAAGGCGCTGCCCGAGCTGAAGGCGCGGATCACCGGCAGCTCGATCCGCGTCCCCGTGCCGGACGTCTCGATCGCGATCCTCAACCTCCAGCTCTCGCGCGAGACTTCCCGCGAGGAGGTCCTCGACCACTTGCGCGACGTCTCGCTGACCTCGCCGCTGCGGCGCCAGATCGACTTCACCACGGCCCCCGACGCCGTCTCGAGCGACTTCATCGGCTCCCGCCACGCCTCGATCGTCGATGCCGGCGCCACGAAGGTGGAGGGCGACAACGCCATCCTCTACCTCTGGTACGACAACGAGTTCGGCTACTCCTGCCAGGTCATCCGGGTCGTGCAGTACGTCTCCGGGGTGGAGTACCCGACCTTCCCGAGCCCGGCGCTCTGACGGCAACTCGCCGCAAGGGCAAGGCACTGAGGGCCGCCATCCGGATCCGGGTGGCGGCCCGAACCGTTCCAAGCCGCTGCATCCAAAAGGCGTCCCGCGCCGGTAAGTACCGGCATGAGCAGTACCACCGACGAGGTTCCCGCCGCCGTGCTGGACATACTGGCGCCGCCGGCGTTCGACGAGTTGAGCGCTGATCAGACGCGGGGGCAGGCCGTGTCTGGTGCGGCGTTCCGCTGAGCGTCGAGGCGACCGTGCCGCTGGGCGGGCGCATGGCTTCCGCAGAGGAGACCGCCGCGGCCCGGGGCGCCTGCCGTCGCTGTGTCGCCGGTCGGGCGCACCGTGGCCTCTTCGCGCACGGTTCGGCGTGCGAGCTGTGCGCGGACGAGGAGTCAGCCAAGGCCCGCACCGTCGGACGGGGCCTGTACCGGCTCATCAGGAAGCACCGGCGATGACCGCGGACTGATCTCGGAGGACTCGGCCGCTGGACTCCCCACGGCTGCTCCGCCTGCTACGAGGCGCAGCGCTCCTGGCTTCGGACCAGTCTGAAGTGGTCCGGCCACGTCCGTTCCTGCTCGGCCTGCCGCACAGGCTGCTCGTGCGGAACCAGCGCCCGCTTCCAGGGGCGTCTCACCGAGTACGCCCACCGGGCGGCCCGGCCGGACGTCGTCTGTGCTCGCTGAGAGAAGGACCTCGCGGCCGGCGAGCGGTTCGAGCCCCACATCCCGGCGGGCGACCACCATCCCGGGATCGGCTACGTCCATGCCGCCGTATGCCCCGGGGACGAGTGGCAGTGGCCGTACCGGTGACCGAGGCGGCCCGGTCGCCCACTCCCCCGGCCCGGCGGTCCGGCCGCACCGGGCAGTCCGGTCAAGGGTCGGCAATGACCGCTTGACCGGACGGCTCGCGGGCATGAATGTGGCCACAGGGGTGGATCAGCACTCTGGAGGCGCCGTGAGCACATCGTCGGAACCGCGCGTGTCGGGGCTGGAAATCCGCTCCATCGACTACGTGCCGCTGAACGAACGGCACGGCAAGCTCTGGCATCTCGGCCCGCTGTGGTTCATGTCGAACGCCCAGATCGCCACCCTGGCCGTGGGCCTGATCAGCATCACCGAGGGCGGCAATCTCATCTGGTCGCTCATCGCGATCGTGGCGGGCACCGTCCTCGGCACGTTCTTCATGGCGTTCCACTCGGCCCAGGGGCCCCAACTCGGGCTGCCCCAGATGATCCAGTCGCGGCCGCAGTTCGGCTACGTAGGCGCCCTGCTGGTATGGCTGTTCGCGTATGTGCAGTACGCGGGCTTCAACGTCTTCAACACCATCCTCGCCGGTGAGGCGATGCACACCACGGTGCACGGCGGCGTCAAGCTCTGGGTGGTCGTGGTCACCGTGATCGCCCTGCTCATCGCGTTGGTGGGCTACGACGTCATCCACAAGGCCGAGCAGTTCCTGACGTACACCTTCCTGGTCGTCTTCGGGATCTTCACCGTGGGCGCCCTGGTGACCCTGCACTACCCGGCCGGCTCCTTCGACCTCGGCGCCTTCAAGGCGACGCCGTTCCTGGCGCAGTTCGGCGTGGTCGCCGGCTACCAGATCAGCTGGGCCATCTACGTCTCCGACTACTCGCGCTACCTCCCGCCGGACGTGACCGTCCGCAAGACCTTCTACTGGACCTACTTCGGCTCGGCCCTCGGCGGCATCTGGCTCATGACCCTCGGCGCACTGCTCGCCGCCTGGGCCGGCAAGGACTTCGACACGATCAAGTCGATCAATGCGGCCGGCGACAAGGTGTTCAGCGGCTTCGGCGCGATCGTGCTGCTCTTCGCCGTACTCGGGCTGGTGTCCGTCACCGCGCTCAACATGTACGGCGGTTCGCTCACATTGATCAGTGCGGTCGACTCGATCAAGAGGGTGCGGCCGACGCTCTCCGTGCGGCTGGTGACCGTCGGCCTCACAGCGGCGCTCTCCCTGGTCGGCGCGCTCGCCGCGACCGCCAACTTCCTGGAGAACTTCAACAACTTCCTGCTGCTCGTGCTTTACCTGTTCATCCCGTGGACCGCGGTCAACCTCATGGACTACTACGTCGTGCGCCGCGGGCACTACGCCATCGCCGAGATCTTCAACCCGCGCGGCATCTACGGGCGTTGGGGCTGGCATGGCATCATCGCCTACCTGGTGGGCTTCGCCGTGATGATCCCCTTCTTCGCCGTCGGCACGCTCTACACGGGCCCGATCGCCGACGCGCTCAACGGCGCCGACATCTCGCTCTTCATCGGACTGCCGGTCTCCGCGGCGCTCTACTGGCTGCTGACCCGTTCCATCGACGTGGAGTCCGAGCAGCGGCTGGCCGAGGCGGAGGCGGCGGAACTGGAGCAGGCCGCGCACGAGCACCGCGAGCCGTGACGGTCGCCCAGCAGCAACGGCACGTCCCGGCCCATCAGGCGGTGTGAGCGAAGCCATAAGAAGAACGATGTCGTTTCGATAGCCAGGAGGGGTACTGTACCCACCAAGTGAACGAAACAGTTTCGTTTACAACTTGTTCAGGGTGTGGGGAAGGACAGACATGGTCTCCGTGCTCCTCGTCAACGACCAGTCTCTGCCGCGACTCGGCCTGCGCATGCTGCTGACCGCCGAACACGACCTGAGCGTCGTCGGCGAAGCGGCGACCAGCGCGGAAGCGGTCGCCATGAGCACGACCCTGCGTCCCGACGTCGTCCTGATGGACGTCCGCCTCGCCGACGCGGCCGACATCGAGGCCGTCCGGCGCATCGCGCGGCCTGCACGTTTCCGCCCGCCCGCCGAGTCGGTCGCGGCCGGCCAGACCCCTCCCCGTGTACTCGTCCTCACGTCGGCCGCCGACGAGGACCACGCCTACGCCGCCCTGCGCGCCGGAGCCGGCGGATTCCTCCTCACGGACGCCTCCCCGGAGGAACTGACCGCGGCCGTACGGATCGTGGCCGCCGGAGACGCGGTCATCACCCCCACCCTGACCCGCACCCTCATCGACACCGTCCGCGCGGAACCGGCAGCCCGCCCCCTCCGGACGGACGTCGAACTGGCCGCCCTCACCCAGCGCGAACGCGACGTGCTCACGGCGGTCGCCTCGGGCTGGTCCAACAGTGAGATCGCGCTACGCCTCTCGATCGCCCCGACCACCGTCAAGTCCCACGTCAGCCACATCCTCAGCAAGATCGGCGCCCGCGCCCGCGTCCAGGCGGTGGCCTTCGCCTACGAGTCCGGGCTGATCCGGCCGGCCGCCTGACCCATGTGGCCCCTCGGGCCGCCTGACCCATGTGATCCGGCCCGCCGCCTGACGCGCAGGGCGCGCGCCCCTTCCGGCGTCAGGCCGCGGGTCCGGCCGTGGTCCCCCGCACGACCGGATGCGGGGTCGGCACGACCTCCCGCGGATCGGTGCGGCCCTGGTCCAGGCGCTCGACCGCGGCGGTCACCGCGTGCCGGGCCTGCTCCTGGGCACCCTGGCACACGCGGCGAGCCGGGTGCTCTGACGCTGTTCGGCGGCCGGTACTGGTGCGACTACGCCACCGACCCCAAGGGGCCGCTGAGTTGGCGGTTCGAGGGCGGCCCCGGCTCGGGTGCGCTCGGGGACGTCGGCTCGCTCGTCATCGATGTGGCCGAGTACGTCGCCGGGCCCATCACCGAGGTCTCCGGCGCCGCGCTGTCGACGCAGATCAATAAGCGACCGCTGCCGCTGGGCGCTGTCGTCGGGCACAACGCCGCGCCCGTCTCGGACGAGTTCGGCGAGGTCGAGAACGAGGACACCTCGTCGTTCACCGTCCGCTTCGCCTCCGGGCTCGTCGGCACGTTCTCGGTGACGCGCACCGGGTTCGGTCTGCCCAACGGGCTCGCCTTCGACGTCCTGGGCGTCGGCGGCCGGGCCGCGTTCGACCAGCACCGGCCCGCCGAGTACCTCTTCGACGACGCCCAGCCCGAGGCCCCCACCCGCGGCGCCCGGCAGGTCGTCGCAGGCCCGCAGATGCCGTACTTCCTCCTTCGCCGACGCCGTACGGACGATGCAGATCATCCAGTCGGTCGTCGACTCGTCCCGCACCGGCGGGGCCGCGGTCACCGTTCCGCTCGCCGTCTGATCGCCGTAGGAGGGGCGCTCCTCCATTGCGTGCGCGCCCCTCGTGCGTCTCGGTACCCCAGCGGAATTGTCCGTGATCAGTAACAGGCGGATCCCGCCCGGCCCTTATTCCGTCCTGACAGGTGCACGAGCAGCACGGGAACGACAAGGGGCGGGGCGGACATGGCGCGGCATGGCGGGCGGGGATGGTACGGCCGGGTACTCGCGGCGGCGGTCGGGGTGACGGCCGTCGCGGCGGCGACGTCGGTGTGGACCGCGCAGGCCGGCCCGATCGACGGGCAGCGCCCGGCAGCCTCGAAGCCCTCCGCGGCCGGTGCCGGCCGGGCGCCTGTGGCGATCAGCATCGTCCACGCCTCGGACAAGGGTCCCCATGGCGTCAACATCACCATCGACGACGGCCCGGACCCGACCTGGACGCCACAGGTGCTCCAGGTGCTGAAGGAGAACGGCGTGAAGGCCACCTTCTGCATGGTCGGCACGCAGGCCGCGGCTCACCCTGACCTGGTCAAGGCGGTGGTGGCGGCGGGGCACCGGCTCTGCGACCACACGGTGTCGCACGACACCACCATGGACAAGAAGGCCGACTCCTATCAGTCCAAGGAGATCCTGGACGCCGCGAACATGATCACCAAGGCGTCCGGAGGCGTCCGCCCCATGTACTACCGGGCGCCGGGCGGCGCGTTCACGCCGTACAGCCGGCAGCTCGCCGCCTCGCAGGGGATGCGGCCGCTGGGCTGGAACGTGGACTCCAAGGACTTCGAGCGCCCCGGCACCGAGGCCATCGTCGCCACCGTCAGGAGCGAGGTGTCCAACGGCCCTACGATCCTCTTCCACGATGCCGGCGGGGACCGTTCGCAGACCGTGGCCGCCCTGCGCGAATGCCTGCCGTGGCTGAAGCAGCAGGGGTACTCCTTCGGCTTCCCGGTGCGCTGACCGGCGCCCGGCAACCGTGACTCAGTCGGCCGGCATCGCGTCCGGCAGGCCGAGCGCCGCCGACACATGGCGCCAGATGGACGCGAGCGCCATGTCCAGGGTGACCGTCGGATCGCGCAGCATGATGCGGATGCCGTAGCCGTCGCTGAGGGAGAGCACGAGGGTGGCGAGGGCGTCCACGTCGGTCGGGGTGAACTCGCCCGACTCGATGCCCCGCCGTACCGCTCCGGTCACCCAGGCGTGCAGCTGCGCGTACAGGTCCACGGCGAAGACGCGGGTGGTCTCGTCGCGCAGGGCCCGCACCCACAGTTCCTGCCACAGCCGCCAGTCCTGGTGCAGTTCGGGGTCGGTCGGCAGCAGGTTGCGCAGGATGCGGGCCAGGATGACTGCCGCGGTCGCCGTCTCCGCGTCGCGTTCGACGTCCACGGCGGTGTTGGCGAAGGAGTGCGTCATCGCCTCGGTGAACAGCTTCTCGCGTGTGTCGAAGTGGTAGTGCAGCAGCGCCGTCGACACCCCGGCCCGCTCCGCGACCATCCGCATACGGATCTTCTCGAAGCCGGTCTCGGCGATGACCTCGCACGCCGCCGTCAGAATGCGCTCACGCGTGTCTGCCGTGCGCACCTTGGTGCTCACCGTGCGGCTCCCTTCGTTCGCCGGTCGTAAGCCGTGACCATCTTCCCTCACCGCCGCGCAGCCGTGGCCGCCTCCTCGCGACGCACCCCGGCGTCGTAGGCGTGGAAGCCCCGCCCGGACTTGCGCCCCAGCAGTCCCGCCTCCACCATCCGCGACAGCAGCGGCGGTGGCGAGTACTGCGGCTCGCGGAACTCGGCGTACAGCGACTCGGCGATGGCCCGGGTGGTGTCCAGGCCGATCAGGTCCGTCAGGGCCAGCGGGCCGAGCGGGTGCGCGCAGCCGAGGACCATGCCGCGGTCGACGTCCTCGACGGTGGCGCTGCCCGACTCCACCATGCGGATCGCGGCCAGCAGGTAGGGGACGAGCAGCGCGTTGACCACGAATCCCGCCTTGTCCCGGGTCCGTACGACCTCCTTGCCGAGCGTGTCCGTCACGAACTGCTCGGCGCGTGCCGCCGTTTCGGGCGAGGTGAGCAGCGACGGTACGAGTTCGACGAGCCGCAGCACCGGTACGGGGTTGAAGAAGTGCACGCCGACGACGTGGCCGGGGCGGCCGGTCGCGGCGGCGAGCCGGATGACCGGGATGGAGGAGGTGTTGGTCGCCAGGATGGTGTGCTCGCCGGTCACCACGGCGTCCAGGCGCGCGAAGACGTCGAGTTTCAGCGCCTCGTCCTCCGCGACGGCCTCGATCACCAGGTCGTGGTCGTGCAGTGCCTCGATCTCGTCCACCACCGTGATCAGGGCGGTGGCACCTTCGTGCTGCTCCGCGGTGAGCCTGCCGTGGGCGGTGGCGCGGTCGAGGGAGCGGGCGATGCGCAGGCGGCCCGCCTCGGCCGCCCGCGCATCGCGTTCCACCACCGTCACCGGCACGCCGGCCCGTGCGCAGACCTCGGCGATGCCCGCGCCCATGAGGCCGCAGCCGACGACTCCGACGTGCTCGATGTCGGTCATGAGAGTCCTCTCGATGCGATGGGTCAGGCCGTGGGCAGGTCCAGGACCCCGGTCCCGCGCTTGACCAGCTCGTTGGCGATGATGAGGCGCTGGATCTCGGAGGTGCCCTCCCAGATCCGGTCCACGCGCAGCTCGCGGTAGAGCCGTTCGACGGCGTACGTGCGGTCGTAGCCGCGCCCGCCGTGGATCTGCAGGCAGCGGTCGATCACGCGGCCCGAGGCCTCGCTCGCGGAGAGCTTGGCGATGGCCGCCTTGGCGTGCAGCCTCTTGCGGTCCTCGGGCGAGGCCTGGTCGATCTCCCAGGCGACCTGGTGGGTGTAGGCGCGGTTGACCGCGATGTCCACGGCGCAGTCGGCGAGCATGCCCTGGATCAGCTGGTACGACGAGATCGGCGCCCCGAACTGCTCACGTTCCACGGCCCAGTCGCGGGCCAGTTCCAGCGCCCGCTCGGCGGCGCCCGTGGTCCGTGCCGCGATCATCAGGCGCTCCTCGGTGAACCAGGAGCGGGTGATGTCGTAGCCCTCGCCGATGCCGCCGAGCACGGCGTCCTCGTCGACCTGGACGTCGGTGAAGGTGAACTCGGGGTGCTCGTAGACGAAGGTGTGCATGAAGCGCGGCACGCGCGTCATCTCGATGCCGGGCGTGTCCTTGTCGACGAGGAACAGCGTGGGCGCCCGCTCCGGGCCGGCCGCGGCGAGCACGATCATGAAGTCGGCGTGGTCGCCGACGGTGACGAACCACTTCTCGCCGTTGAGGACCCAGCCGCGGTCGTTCCTGGTCGCGGTGGTGGCGAGGTTCTGCGGGTCCGAGCCGGCGCCGCGCTCGGTGACGGCGTAGCAGTCGCGCCGCTCGCCGTTGATCACCGGGATCAGGAAGCGCTCGCGCTGTGCGGGGGTGCAGAACCTGAGTGCGTTGGCGGGCCGCCACACCATGTCCCACAGGGCTCCGGTGAGGCGTCCCAACTCCTCTTGGACGGCGGCCTGTTCGGCGATGGTGAGGCCGGCGCCGCCCCATTCGGCGGGCATGTTGACGGCCTGCAGCCCCGCGTCGAGGACCGCGTCGCGGACCTTGGCGTGGACGTCGGCGGGTAGGCCGTTCTCCTCCTCGCACTGGAGCTCGTAGCCGGCGATGAGGTCGGTGAGGGCGCGGGCGTCGGCCTTGAGCTGTGCCTGGCGCGGGGTGAGACGGAAGTCCATGGAAGTCCTCGATGTGGCTGCTGGGTGGGCGGGTTCGGGAGAGGGGCGCACGGTCAGTGGGTGGGCAGGGCCAGGGCGCGGGTGCCGCGCTTGATCAGCTCGTTGGCGATGATCAGGCGCTGGATCTCGGAGGTGCCCTCCCAGATCCGGTCGACGCGCAGCTCGCGGTACATGCGCTCGACGGGGTAGGTGCGGTCGTAGCCGCGTCCGCCGAAGATCTGCAGGCACCGGTCGGCGACCCGGCCGGCCGCCTCGCTGGCGGCGAGCTTGGCGGTGGAGGCCTTGGCGTGCAGCGTCTTGCGGTCGGTGCCCGGCTGGTCGGCCTCCCAGGCGACCTGGTGGGTGTAGGCGCGGTTGACCGCGATGTCCACGGCGCAGTCGGCGAGCATGCCCTGGATCAGCTGGTACGAGGCGATGGGCGCCCCGAACTGCTCGCGCTCCACGGCCCAGTCGCGGGCCAGTTGGAGGGCGCGCTCGGCGGCGCCCACCGTGCGGGCCGCGATCATGAGGCGTTCGTCGGTGAACCATTCCTTGGTGAGTTCGTAGCCGTTGCCGACGCCGCCGAGCACGTCCTCGTCGGCCACGAAGACGTCGGTGAAGGTGAATTCGGGGTGCCCGTTGACCGCGGAGTGCATGAAGTGCGGCACCCGGGTCATCTGCACGCCGGGCGCGGCTTTGTCCACGAAGAACAGCGTGGGCAGCTTCTCGGGTCCGGCGTCCGCCTGCACCAGCAGGAAGTCGGCGATGTCGCCGCAGGTGACGAACCACTTCTCGCCGTTGAGCAGCCAGCCGCCGTCGGCGCGGGCGGCGGTGGAGGTGCCGGAGGACGGGTCGGAGCCGGCGCCCGGCTCGGTGACGGCGAACGCGTCGAACCGCTCGGCGCGGATCACGGGCAGCAGGTACTTCTCGCGCTGCCGCTCGTCGCCCTGCGCGAGGACGTTGGCGGGCCTCCAGGGGATGTCCCAGAGGCAGTTGGTGACCTTGCCGAACTCCTCCTCCACGATGACCTGGTCGAGGAGACTGAGCCCGGCGCCGCCCCACTCGGCGGGCATGTTGATGGCGTAGACACCGGCGTCCATGGCGGCACGGGTCAGTTCGGTCACGAGCTGCTGCGGCAGGGGTCCGCCGGCCTGCTCGGACTGGTCCTCGTACCGCATGAGCAGCCGGGCGTACTCGGCGGCACGGCGCTTCAGGTCGGTCTGTTCGGGGGTGTAGCGCAAGTCCATGGGAGCCTCCGGGGTCGGGCAGGGGGACGGTCAGGCGAGTACGGCGCGGGAGTCGAGGGCGAGGACGCCGTCGGGGCGTACGAGAAGGGGGTTGACCTCGAGCTCGGCGATCTCGGGGTGGGCGGCGGCGAACGCGGTGATCGTCTCGACGGCCGCCGCGGCCGCCGCGATGTCGACGGCCGGCCGGCCGCGCACCCCGTCGAGGAGCGTGGCGGTACGCAGCCCGCGCAGCAGGCGCTCGGCGTGGTCGGCGGGCACCGGGGCGAGGGTGAAGGCGATGTCGTGCAGTGCTTCGGCCAGGACGCCGCCGAGACCCACCATGGCGACCGGGCCGAACCGCGGGTCGCGGTTGACGCCGACGATCAGCTCGATGCCGTCGGCGAGGTCCGCCATGGCTTCGACGGAGTAGGCGGGGGCGCCGAGCCGGCCGTGCATCTCCCGGAAGGCGGCGAGGAGTTCGGCGGTCCCGGCCAGGCCGAGTGCGACGCCGCCCGCGTCGGACTTGTGCAGGAGGTGAAGGGCCTTGAGCGCGTACGGTCCGGTGAACTCCTCGGCTGCCGCGAGCAGTTCGGTCTCGTCATGGATCTCCCGGGCGGTGGGGAAGGCGAGTCCGGCGGCTTCGAGGGCGCGGCGGGTCTCCAGGTAGCCGACCTCGACGAGCGGTACGGCGGCCGGTGGCAGGGGCGCGAGGCCGGGGCGCGGGGCGCGGGGTGCCGTCGCGGCGAGGGCGCGTGCGGCGTCCTCGGTGGCGCCGAAGACCGGGATGCCGGCGGCGGCGAGGGTGCGGCAGCTGGGGGACTCGGGGTACATCGACTGCACCACGAGGGGTTTCGCGGTGGCGCTGTGCCGGGCGGCGATGAGGCGCGCGGCCTCCTGCTCCCCCTCGGCGAGCGGTGTGCCGCCTCCGCCGAGCCCGCCCTCGGTGGCCGTGTAGCCGCCGAAGTAGCCGGTCATCAGGACGGCGTCGACCTCCTCGGCCGCCAGCAGCGCGTCCACGGTCGCCGCGTACGAGCCGGGGTCCTGCTCACCCATGCCGGCGAGGTCCACCGGGTTGGCGACGGCCGACTGTTCCCACAGGGTCTCCCGCAGCAGCAGCCGGGTGGGCTCGTCGAGTTCGGGGACGGCGAGCCCGGCCGTCTCCACGGCGTCGGCGGCGATCGCGCCGTGCCCGCCGCCGTCCGTGAGCACGGCGACCCGGCGGCCGGGTGAGCGCCGTGCGCCGTTCAACCCCGCCAGGACCACGGCGAGTTCGCGCGGGGTGGCGACCAGTTCGACGCCGGCGTCGCGGCAGGCGGCGGTCACCACGTCGGCCGAGGTGGTCAGTGCCCCGGTGTGTGACATGGCACTGCGTGCGGAGGCGTCGCCGCGGCCCGCGGTGAGCAGCACCACCGGCTTCCCCGCGTCGGCGGCGGCCTCGGCGAACGCCCGCCCGTCGGCGAAGTCCTCCGCGTAGACCGCGATGGCGCGGGTGCCCTCGTGCCGGGCGCAGTCGGCGAGCAGATCGACGAGGGTGACGTCGGCCTGGTTGCCGAGCGAGACGAAGCGGGAGAAGCCCAAGCCGTGTGGTGCGAAGCGGAGTTGCAGTTCGAGGGCGAGGTTGCCGCTCTGGCTGAGCAGGGCGACGGCGCCGGGGGTGAAGGTGCCGGACGCCAGGAAGAGATCGGTCGTGTTGTCGGCAAGGCCCAGGCAGTTGGGCCCGACCATCACGGCACCGGCGGCCCGCACCCGTTCGGCGACGGCGGCCTGGCGCCTGCGGCCCGCGTCGCCGGTCTCGGCGAAGCCGGCGGTGATCGCGACGATCGCCCGGGCGCCGCAGTGCAGGGCCTCGTCGACGGCGTCCTCGAAGCCATAAGCGGGCACGGAGATCACCGCGAGGTCGACGGGTTCGCCGATCGCGCTCAGGCTGGGCGCCGCGGTGCGCCCGAGCACGGTGCCGCCGCGGCGGTTGACCAGGTGGACGGGGCGGCGGCCGTTCGCGCGTACGGCCTGGGCGGCGATGGCGTGGCCGTACTTGGCCGGGTCGTCGCTGGCTCCCACGACGGCGACGGAGACGGGGTCGAACAGGGCCGACAGGTCACGTCCCATGTCACTTCACCAGCCTCAGTGCGGAGTTGGGGCAGGCGGCGACGGCGGCTGCGGCGATCTCCTCGCCCTCGGCGGTCACTTCGGCGACCCGCACCTGCGCGTAGCCCCATTCGTCGAGGTCGATGAGTTCGGGCGCGGGTTCCTGGCAGAGGCCGTAGCCCTGGCAGCGGGTGGAGTCCAGCAGGAGTTTCATGGGGCGGTCCTTTCGAGCGAGTGGGCTCACGGGGCGAGGAGTGGGCTCACGGTTCAGGGCACGCGGACCGTGAAGCGGCGTCCGTCGTGGGCCACGGGGTCGGTACAGGCGAGGCATGCGGCGCCGCGGTGGGCGTCGACGCGTTCGGGGAAGTGGGCGAGCAGGGTGGCGACGATCCGGGCGGCGGCGTCGAGCAGCCCGCAGGCGCCACGACCCGGCAACTGCTGTGACCAGCGCTGCAGTTGGCCGGTGGTGTCGTCACTCGCCTCGCCGTGGGCGACGGCGGTGAGGGTCCGGGCGAGCGCTCCGGTGCCGGACACGCACACTCCGCACTGCCGTGCGCTCTGTGCCGCCAGATAGGCCGCGGCCTCGGTGGCCACGGCGACCGGGCAGTTCTCGGGGTGCAGGAAGTGCAGCGCGCCGCAGCCGAGGGCGCCGCCCGCCGCGATCAGGCCGTCGTGGTCGAGGGGCAGGTCCCGCCAGCCGGTGCCGTACAGACCGCCGAACAGCCCGCCCAGCAGGACCGCTTCGGCTCGGCCGTGCCCGCACAGATCGGCGAGGACCTTGAGGTGCGTACCGGCGGGCGCCTCCACGAGCGCGGCATCCGCTGCTCCGGAGAGCGTCACGAGATGCGTGCCGGCGACATCGGCGGCCTCGTCGGGCCGCGCGTGGATCAGCGCGACACGGGCCAGGGTCTCCACGTTGGCGACGAGGGTGGGCGCACCGCCGATCCCGTTCTCGAAGGGGCGCGGCGGTTTCGCCGTGGGCAGCGCCGGTCCGCCGTCGACGCGCCGTACGACGGCGGTCTCCTCCCCCGCGACGTAGGTGTGCTCGGTCCGTACGACCTCGACGCCCAGATCGCCGGGGAGCTCGATGAGCGCCCGCCGGACGGCCTGCTCGGCCGTCGCGTCGGAGAGATAGACGTAACCGCGAGCGGCACCGGTGACGGCCGCGGCCAGCCGCAGTCCGTCCAGGACCATGTGCGGCCGGTGCCGCAGCAGCCAGCGGTCCTTGACCGAACCGGGCTCGCCCTCCTCACCGTTGGCGACGACGACGGGTCGCCCCGGTGCGTCGCGGACGGCGCGCAGCTTGACGGCGGCGGGGAATCCGGCGCCGCCGCGTCCGCGCAGTCCCGCTGCGGCGATTCGGTCGAGCAGCCGTCCGGGGTCGGCCTGCGGGGCGCGGCCGCCTGCCGCGAGATACGACGAGAGGTCCCCGGGCGTGGCGAGGAGGCCGGGGCGGCCCTCGGGAAGGAGGGAGAAGACGCCGGTCATACGGTGCTCCGGTCCTCGGCGTGGAGTGCGCCTCGCGAGCGGGACCTCAGGCGCGCCAACGCCTCTTCCAGGTCCCGTCGTTGGGCGGCGGTGCGGTCGTAGCCCAGGCCGGGCAGGCCGATCAGCATGCGGTGGTGGTCGAGCACGACCTCGCCGGCCACGAGCGCCGGTCGCGGATCGGTGGGTGCGGAGGCCGTCGCCGCCTCGACGACCAGGTCGGTGACCTCGCCGAGGTAGCGCAGCCAGCCGCGCTGGGTGCCGCGCAGCACCAGCTGCTCGACGAGCCGCCGTTCGGCGGCGACGAGGGCCGTCGGCGGGTGGCGGTCGGTCCGGGCCCGCAGGGCGGCCACCGCGGCGGGCAGTTCCTGTTCGGGCTCGGGCGTGAGACCGAGCCATACGAGACTTCGGCGAGCGCTCATGCGTGCCTCCGGGGGGCGCACCGTCTCCGGGTGGTCCGGACACGGGTGGCGCGGCGACGGCGTGGACGGGGATGCTCCGCCGCCGTGAGAAGAGGGGCGGGGAGCTGTGCTGGGCGTCCGATCCGGACGCCGGTGGCGCGAACCTCAGGTCCGCGGGCTGGTGGAGGAATTCGGGGCGAGCGTTCGCGGGCCCGGGCCGTCCGACTTCCACGAGACTAACTAACTAATTAGTCAGCCCACAAGTCTTGACTTGCTTCCACACCCCCTCCACTCTGACTAATCAATCAGTCAGCCGACTTCCCGGCAGGCCGCGACGGCACACAGGCACCAGCTGCACCTGACGTATCTGCCGTATCTGCCGCCCCGTCCGGCCACAGCCTCACCGCCCATCGCCGCCGCCGCGGCGCGGAGGAGGACCACCCCATGCACCCGTCGACCACCCGGGCAGCCGCCCCGTCCCCGGCCCCGCCGGAGACGCCCCCCGAGCAGGCCGGGCAGGCACCCCCCGGCCACCCCGGGGAGGCGCTCGCCGCCCGCTACTACACCGATCCGGCCATCGCCGCGGCCGAGACCGAGCACATCTTCGCCAAGTCCTGGCAGCTGGTCTGCCACGAATCCGACCTGCCCGGCCCGGGCGCACGCCTCGCCGCCACCGCCGCCGGCCGGGAGGTCCTGGTCGTGCGCACCGAGGACGGCACTCTCGCCGCCCACCTCAACGTCTGCCGGCACCGCGGCACCCGCCTGGTCACCGACCCCGAGCCGTCGGGCAAGGCGATCCGCTGCCCGTACCACGGCTGGACCTACAAGCTGGACGGCCGGCTCGTCGGCGCCCCCGAGGCGCGCCGCATCCCCTGCCTGGACAAGCCACGGCTGGGACTGCACCCGGTCAACGTCGAGTCCTTCCTCGGCTTCGTCTTCGTCAACCTCGACCTGGAGGCGACCCCGCTCGCCGAGAGCTGCGCCGGGCTCGCCGAGGCCGTCGGCCACTACGCCGGGCCCGGCCTGGTCCCCGTGGGAAAGCACCGCATCCACGACCTGACCGGTGGCGAGGAGCAGAGCGCCAACTGGAAGGTGATCGTCGACAACTATCTCGAGGGCTACCACGTCCCCGTGGCGCACCCCTCGCTCATGCGCCTGCTCGATTACCAGGCGTACACGGTCGACGTGCAGGAGAACTACGTCCTGTTCGAGTCACCGCTGCGCGACAAGCCCTCCTCGAACTGGACCGAGCGGCTCTATCAGCGCCTCGCGACGCCGATGCCGGGCCTGGTCGAGGCGGACCGGCGGGTATGGCGCTACGCCGTGATCTATCCGAACACGCTCATCGACTTCTACCCTGACCACGTGCTCGCGTGGACCGCCCTGCCCACCGCCCAGGACCGGGCGGCGACTCCGGGCGCCTTCTACACCCGGCACGGGGAGAGTGTCCGCACGCGGCTGGCCCGTCGGCTGAACATCCACATCGGCTGGGAGACCAACGACGAGGACGTCGAGCTCGTCAAGCGCGTGCAGGACGGTCTGACCACGCCCGGTTACGAGCCGGGCCCGCTCTCGCAGCGCGAGGTGGCCGTCGGCTGGTTCGCCCGCCGGGTCCGGGACGACCTGGAGGGGGCCGCACCGTGACGACCTCCCGCGCACCCCACGCCGTACGCCGCCGGGCGGGCTTACCCCTCCCCCGCTGACGCACGCCCGCACCCTCACCAGACCGGTCTTTTCCACGGAGTCAGGGCCTCCGTCGAGCCGACCAAACCGGTCCAGCCCTGGAGCAGTGCCGTTCCTCGACGGAGAGGACGTTCGATGTCCCCCGAGGTACCACCACCCACCCGACGCGCAGTACTGCGGGCAGGCGCCTGCGGTCTGCTGGGCGCCGCGGTCGGCGGCTGCGGGTTCATGCCCGCCAAAAGGCCCGACGCGCAAGCACTCGCCCCCGCCAAGGCGCGCGTCGACGGCGATCTCGTCTACTTCAACTGGGCCGACTTCGTCGACCCGTCCGTGTTCAAGGGCTTTCAGAAGGAGTACGGCGTCAGGGTCATCCAGTCGAACTTCGACTCGATGGAGGGCATGGTCGCCAAACTCAACG
Organism: Streptomyces sp. NPDC048419; assembly: GCF_043200415.1. Classification (NCBI taxonomy): domain Bacteria; kingdom Bacillati; phylum Actinomycetota; class Actinomycetes; order Kitasatosporales; family Streptomycetaceae; genus Streptomyces; species Streptomyces sp. NPDC048419. The sequence goes on from NZ_JBICXT010000004.1 coordinate 362,604, forward strand.
CCGGCAACCGCTACGACATCATCTTCCCCACCGCCAAATGGGCCCAGCGCCTGGTCCGCGGCGGGCGGCTGCGCCGTATCGACCACTCCCAACTCGCCAACTCCCCCGCGGTGTTCGGCAAGCACTCCTACTTCGCCGACCCCTGGTACGACCGCGGCTCCGCGCACACCCTCCCGTTCACCGCGTACAAGACCGGCATCGGCTGGCGCCGTGACCGGATCGGTGAACTGACCGGCTCCTGGAAGGACTTGTGGAGCGACAAGGTCAAGGGCAAGGTCTTCCTGCTCGACGACCGCGACGAGGTGCTCGGCATGGGCGCCCTCGAACTCGGTCTGGGCGTGAGCACCGGCGACCGGGGAGATCTGGACCGGATCACCTCCCTGCTGGGCAGCCTGCGCCCGAGACTGCGCGGCTTCTCCAGCGACAGCTACAACAACCTCCTCAACGGCAACGCGCTGATGACGCAGGCGTGGAGCGGCGACATGGCGGCCATGCTGAACCAGGCCAAGGACCCCTCGGTGTTCGGCTTCCAGGCACCCAAGGAGGGCACGCCGATCAACTCCGACTGCTACGCCATCCCCTGGAACGCCCCGCACCCCGGCACCGCGATGCTCTTCATCGACTACATGCTGCGGCCGGAGAACGTGAAGAAGAACATCGAGTACATCGGCTACCCGATGCCGGTGGCCGGCTCCGAGAAGGTGTACGCCGAGCTGGTCAAGCCGTTCCCCGAGTGCCTCGTCACCGAGGACGACCTCAAGGCGGACCTGTTCTTCCGCAACGGCACGCGCGCCGCGGAGGACGCCCGCGACACCGCCTGGACCCATGTGAAGGCGGGCTGAACCGTGGCACTGCTCCGACATGGCTCACGCACCCGGCGCCGCGACACCTCGGGCAACCGGATGTGGATCTGGTTCATGCTGCCGGGCACCCTGTGGATGACCGGTTTCCTGATCGCCTCACTCGCCCTCGTCGCCGTCCTCGCCGTCGGCACCACCGACGAACTCGGCAACCCCCGCTTCGGCTTCGACCTGTCCGGCATCCGCGCCCTCGCCGACCCCGCCTACACCGAGGTGCTGGCCCGCTCGCTCGGCTACGCCCTGCTGACCTGCGCGATCTGCCTGCTGATCGCCTATCCGGTGGCGTACACGATCGCCCGGTACGGCGGCCGCTACAAGAACGCGCTGATCGCCGCGATCGTCGTGCCGTTCTTCGCCAACTACCTGGTGCGGATGTACGGCTGGTCGGTTGTCCTCTCCGACGACGGACCGGTGCTGCGCACCCTGCGCGCCATCGGACTCGCCGACTCGGACACGAAGATCCTCAACACCGGTGTCGGCGTGGTCGCGGGTCTCGTCTACGGCTTCGTCGTCTTCATGATCATCCCGCTGTACGCGGCCCTGGAACGCCTCGACATCTCCCTCATCGAGGCCGGTCGCGACCTGTACGGCGGCCCGGTCCGCACCTTCTTCTTCGTCACCCTGCCCGCCACCCGCCAGGGCGCCGCGGCCGGCCTCGTCCTCGTCTTCCTGCCCGCCATGGGCGACTTCGTCAGCGCACAACTGATGGGCGGCCCGGACCAGATCATGATCGGCAACCTCATCCAGGACAAGTTCTTCCAGGGCCAGAACTGGCCGCTCGGCTCCGCGCTCACCATGCTCCTGATGCTGGTCCTGCTGATCGGGATGTTCGGCTATCTGCGGCGCACCCGCAAGGACGAGGCGGAGGCCCGCCGATGACCATGGTCAAACTGCCCGCCGCGGGCGCGCCCGCCCGCCCGGCCGCCAAGGCCCGCACCCGGCGCGGACACGCCGAGCGCAAACCGCGCATCCTCATCGCCGTCACGGCGCTCTTCTTCGCCCTGCTCTACCTGCCCATCGGCGTCGTGGCGCTGTTCTCCTTCAACTCCAAGAAGTCCCTGACCGTCTTCGGCGGATTCAGCCTGCGTTGGTACCGCGCCTTCGCCCACGACGACGTGATCATCGCGTCGTTGGGCACCAGTCTGCGCATCTCCCTGGTGGCGATGGTCGGTTCGGTCGTCCTCGGGGTGGCGCTGGCACTCGGTCTGGTCCGCTGCCGCACCCGCCTCGGCTCACTGGCCGGCCTGGTCATGCTGGTACCGCTGATCACGCCGGAGATCGTCACCGGCGTCGCCTCGATGCTGCTGTTCAAGGGCCTGGGCATCGCCCTGTCCACCGGCACGGTGATGCTCGCCGAGATCACCTTCTCGATCTCCTACGTCACCGTCATCCTCCGCTCCCGGGTCGCCGCCCTGAACCCGGAGGTGGAGGAGGCCGCCATGGACCTCGGCGCCACCCGCTGGCAGGCGGTGCGGCTGGTCACCCTGCCGGCCCTGCTGCCGGCGGTGCTCGCCTCCGCCGTACTCATCTTCGCGCTGGTCTTCGACGACTTCGTCCTCGCCTACTTCACCACCGGCGTCGACCCGCAGCCGCTGTCGGTGCGGATCTACTCGGCGATCCGCTTCGGGGTGCAGCCCACCATCAACGCGGTCGGCACGCTGATGCTCGCCGGCTCCATCGCCCTGATCGCCCTGGCCCTGTTCATCCCGCGCCTCTTCGGCCGCCGCGGCGGCCTCGACATCCTCTCCGGGGAGTGACCCTCATGGACGCGACGACCCCCGCCGTCCGGCTCGACGGCGTCTCCAAGCAGTTCGGTGACTCCTACGCCGTCCACCGCCTCGACCTCGACATCGAGGCCGGCCACTTCTTCTCCCTGCTGGGCCCCTCCGGCTGCGGCAAGACCACCTCGCTGCGCATGATCGGCGGGTTCAGCGACCCCACCGAGGGCTCGGTGCTGCTGGCCGGCGAGGACGTGACCGACCTGCCGCCGAACCGGCGCAACGTCAACACCGTCTTCCAGAGCTACGCCCTCTTCGACCACCTCAGCGTCACCGACAACGTCGGCTTCGGGCTGAAGCGCAAGGGCGTCGCCAAGGCGGAGATCCGCCAACGCGTGGGCGAGATGCTGGAGTTGGTGCAGCTCGACGGCCTCGCCGAGCGCAGGCCCCGTACGCTCTCCGGCGGCCAGCGCCAGCGCGTCGCCCTCGCCCGGGCGCTGGTCAACCGGCCTGCCGTACTGCTCCTCGACGAGCCGCTCGCGGCTCTCGACCTGAAGCTGCGCCGTCAGATGCAGGTGGAGCTCAAGCAGATCCAGCGCGAGGTCGGCATCACCTTCGTCTTCGTCACCCACGACCAGGACGAGGCGCTGACCATGTCCGACCGGATCGCCGTGATGAACGAGGGCCGCATCGAGCAGTACGGCACCCCCGAGGACATCTACGAGCACCCCGCCAGCCGCTTCGTCGCCTCCTTCATGGGCACCTCCAACCTGATGAGCGGCACCTACCGCGACGGCCAAGTCGCCCTGGAGCAGGGCCCCGCGCTGCCGGTCGGCACCCGTTCGGAGATCAGCGACGGCACGGCGGTCAGCGTGTCCGTGCGCCCGGAGAAGATCTGGCTGTCCGACTTCGAACCGGGCATGTCGAAGCTGAGCGGACAGCTCCGCGAGACCGTCTACAGCGGCCCGACCACGACCTATCTCATCGAACTCGCCCCCGGCGTCACCCTGTCGGTGCTGGAGCAGAACACCGACCGCGCCCGCATGGAGGACCGCTGGAGCGGCGGCGAGACGGTGGAGTTCGGCTGGCGCCCCGAGCACTGTCTGGTCCTGGCCTGAGCCACCCCCTGATCGAAAGCGATACCCATGCATCACGACGTGATCGTGCTCGGCGCCGGTCTCGCCGGGCTCTCGGCCGCCCGCGACCTGGCGGCCGCCGGCACCGACGTGCTCGTCCTGGAGGCCCGGGACCGCGTCGGCGGCCGGGTCGAGCAGACCCGCACCCCCGACGGCCGTACCGTCCAACTCGGCGGCGAAGTGGTCGGCCGGGGGCACACCGCCTACCTCCAACTCGCCAAGGAACTCGACCTGGAACTGGTCCCCAGCTATGTCGCCGAGCCCGGCCGCATGACGCGGGCCACGCCGGAAGGGCTCTCGGCCGGCGATCCGCCGCACTGGTTCGGCCCCGGCGACGCGGCCCAACACACCGAACTCAGTGGAGAGTTCAGCGCGCTGGCCGCCACAGTCGACCCCGACGACCCCTGGTCGCATCCGGACGGGGCCGCCCTGGACCGCCTCTCCGTCGCCGACTGGCTGCGCTCCCGGCAGGCCTCCCCCGCCGTGGTGCGCCTGTGGGACATCGGCCAACTCGCCCTGGCCGGCGGCTCCTACGAGCGGATCTCTCTGCTGGCCGCCCTGCGCAAGAGCGCCGCGGTACCCGGTTCCGGCACGGGCGACTACGACTACGACGACTGGGAGGGACTGCGGCCGGCCGAGGGCTCTGCGACGCTCGCCGAGGTCATGGGCCGCGAACTGGGCCCGCGCGTCCGGCTCGGCGCGCCCGTCGCCGCGGTCGGCATCCGCCCCGGCCGGTGCACCGTGCGACTGGCCACCGGGGAGATCCTCACCGCGGGGGCCGTGGTGAGCGCCCTGCCGGTGGGACCGCTGCGGTCGGTGGCCGTCACCGGTGTGAGCGACGCCCGCCTGGCCTCCCTGCACCGCCAACGCCACGCCGTCGCAGCGAAGTTCGCGGCCGTCTACGGCGATCCGTTCTGGCGCGCCGACGACCTCAACGGCCTCTCGGAAGCCGAAGGTGTCCTGGGCAGCACCTGGCCGCAGAGCGAGGGCGTCCTGTCGGCGCTCATCCCTCCCGAGCGCTACGGCGTCCTGCTGGGCACCCCGTCCCACCTGCGCATCCCCGAACTCCTGGCCGAGATGGCCGCCATGTTCGGCGAGGAGGCGCTCCAGCCGACCGCCTGCCATCTGCGGCTGTGGGGCACCGACCCGTGGACCCAGGGCTACGTCACCCAGTGGCCGCCGGGCGAGGTCATGGCGGTCGGCCCCCTGCACGGCACCCATGAACCGCCGTTCTACGTCTGCGGTTCCGACCAGTGGGTCGCCGGATACATGGAGGGCGCGGTCCGCACCGGTCGCGCCGCCGCGGAGGAGGCGCTGCGCCGTGGCTGACGTCCTCAACCACATCGGCGGCAAGGAAGTACCTGCCGCCTCCCATCTCACCCAGTCACTCATCGACCCTGCCGTCGGCCTCCCGCACGGGACGGCTCCCCTCTCCGGCCCCGAGGACGTGGACGCCGCCTGCCGCGCGGCCCAGGAGGCGTTTCCCGGCTGGGCGGCCACGCCCCCCGGACAACGGCAGACGGCATTGCTGCGCATGGCCGACGCCCTGGAGCGTGCGGCGGACGCGCTGGCGGATGCCGAGGTGACGGACACGGGGAAGCCGCGTGCACTGTTCCTGACGGATGAACTCCCGGCGATCGTGGACGTGTTGCGGTACTTCGCGGGGGCCGCCCGTAACCTGCCGGGCGCGGCGGCGGCCGAGTACACGCCGGGCCGTACGTCGATCCTGCGCCGTGAGCCGGTCGGTGTCTGCGCGCAGATCACCCCGTGGAACTACCCGCTGATGATGGCCGTGTGGAAGGTCGCGCCCGCGCTGGCCGCGGGCAACACGGTCGTCCTCAAACCGTCCGACACCACGCCGTCGTCGGCGGTGCTCCTGGCCCGGCTGGCCGCCGAGCACCTGCCGCCCGGTGTGCTGAACGTCGTGTGCGGCGACCGGGACACGGGCCGCTCGCTCGTCGCCCACCCGCTGGTCCGGCTGGTGGCCGTCACGGGAAGCGTCCGCGCCGGGCAGGAGATCGCCGCCGCGGCGGCAGCGGACCTGAAGCGGCTTCATCTCGAACTCGGCGGCAACGCACCGGTGTTGATCCACGAGGACGCCGATCTCGACGACGCCGTGGAGCAGTTGTCGTCCCTCGCCTTCTACAACGCGGGCCAGGACTGCACGGCCGCCACCCGGCTCCTGGTGCACCACCGGGTCCACGACGCCTTCCTGTCCACCTTCGCCGAGCGGGCGGCCGGGCGCCGGCCCGGAGCACCGGACGACGAGCACGCCGACTTCGGTCCACTGGCCAATGCCGGTCAACTCGCCGCCGTACGAAGGACGTTGGATCGGCTGCCACAGCATGCGGAGATCGTCGTGGGGGGTGCGGCGCTCCCCCGGCCCGGCTACTTCCATCAGGCCACGGTGGTCGCGGGAGTGCGGCAGCGGGACGAGATCGTGCAGGGCGAGGTGTTCGGGCCGGTCGTCACCGTCCAGCCCTTCGCCGACGAGTCCGAGGCGTTCCGTCTGGCCAACGACGTGCCGCAGGGGCTGGCCGCGAGCGTGTGGACGCGCGACCACGACCGTGCGATGCGGGCGAGCCGTGCGCTGGACACCGGCATCGTCTGGGTCAACACCCATGGCACGACGGTGTCGGAGATGCCGCACGGCGGCGTCCGCCACTCCGGCCACGGCAGCGACCTGTCCCTGACCGGCCTGCTCGACTACACCCAGGTCAAGCACGTGATGTTGTGACGGGACGCCTCTGCGCGGACTCCGGTTCAGGATGCCGCGTCAGAGCTTCGCCCCGAAGTCCTGTGTCCACCACGGGCCGCCCGAGCCCTTGTGGACACCCACACCGATGTCCTTGAACGAGCAGTTGAGGATGTTGGCGCGGTGACCGGGGCTGTTCATCCAGGACTCCATCACCGCTGCCGGGGTCTGCTGGCCCTGGGCGATGTTCTCGCCGTACGTGGACCACTTGTAGCCCGCGGCGGTGATGCGCTGCCCGGGGTCGGCGCCGTCCGGGTTGGTGTGGTCGAAGAAGCCGCGGGCGGCCATGTCGTCGGAGTGGCCCTGCGCGGCCTTCTCCAGTTGCGGGTCCTCGGTGAGCGCGCCACAACCGGCCTTGGCCCGTTCCTCGTTCACCAGCGCGACGACCTGCGCGACGGTGCCCGACGGCGTGGACGTCACCTGCGGTGCGGCGAGCGGAGTCGTGGTGGGGGTGGTGGACGGCCGGGGCGTCGTCACGGTCTTCTTCGCCGGGTGCGTGGCCTTGGAGGCGGTGGCCTTCTTGGTCCTGGACGCGGAGGGCGGCTCGGATATCGAGACGGCCGGGGAGGGCTCGGCGGCGCTCGACTCCGACAGGTCCGCGACGGGGGCGTCCGCGGCCGGTTCGGTGGTCGTCGACCCGGTGCCTCCGGTCCCGTTGTCCGCGCCGAAGTACCAGAGGCCGCCGCCGGCCACACACGCCGCGACGACCGCGCCGCCGACGGCCCGGCGCCGGTTGCGACGGCGGCGGCGCGCCTCGCTGCGGGAGACGGTCCGGCCGCGCCCGGCACGGTGTCCACCGTGGTCTGGTGAGGCGGCGGCGCGGGTTGCCGGGCCGCCGACGGCCCTTCCGGCCTCGGCGGTCCCGAAGCACGCGGCGCGCACGTTCTCCCGCAGCGAGGGGGTCATGGCGACGAGCGCAAGCCCGGCCAGGAGCCCCTCCGCGGGCATCAGCCCGCTCCACAGCCCGGAGCAGTGCACGCAACCGCGGGCGTGCCGGGCTATTCGCTTGCGCCACAGCGCCGAGGGCCGGCCGTCCCAGGCGCCGAGCATGCCGCGCAGCTCCTCGCACGGCGGCTGCGCGTCGAGGGCCCGCACGACCACGCGGGCCGCCTCCAGCTGGGCCTTCATCCGCTGCACCCGTACGGCCGTGTGCTGCGGTGACAGTTCCAGGGCGGCGGCGACCTCGGGGCGGGTCAGCTCGCCGGCGCACTCCAGCCACCACAGCGAGAGCAGTCCCCGGTCGTCCGGCTCCAGCCAGCGCGTGGCGCGCGCGGTCTCCTGGCGCTGGCCCGAGAGCTGGAGCCGCACCATGGTCAGGTCCACGAAGTCGGCGCCCGGATCGGCGAGTTCCGCGGCCTCCTCCACCCCGCCCGTCGCGAGCTGCCGGTCCTGCCAGTGCTTGCGGACCTCGTTCATGGCGATCGCCACGAGCCAGGAGCGGAAGCTCTCGGGGGTGCGCAGTCCGCCGAGGCCGTCGAGGGTCCGCAGCATGGTCTCCTGGACCACGTCGTCGACGTCGACCGAGCCGTTCAGCGCCCGCCCCACGATGTTGTAGACGAGCGGGAGATACGCACTGACCAGGGCGTCCTGAGCCTCCGGATCGCCCCCTCGGGCGGCGGCCACCAGGGCCACCGGCTCCACCGTGCGCTGTGTACTCATGAAAGCTTCCCGTCCTCGACGTCGAACGATCCTGCCCGATACCTGGGAGACCGGTCGGTGGGTCTCGGATAACAGTTCTTCGGACAGGTGCGCCAAGAGACAAGGGTGGGACGTGTGTTGTCCCTGTTCAGAGCGTGAAACGAGGGCGTGGGGATGTGGTGAGCGTCACACCCCCACGCCTACGCCTACGTCAGGCGGATCGCCGGACCGAACGCGGTCACGCGGTGTCGCCGGGGTGGGAGCACAGTCCGCCGCGGAAGTTGCTGTCGTACCAGGCGCCCGTGGCGTCGTAGTCCAGGATGGTGCGGCCCGGGCCGACGCAGCGGTGGTAGTCGCCCCGGGCCCACCGCGTGACCTGGATCCAGACGTTGGTGTCCGTCGCGCAGTGCTCGTAGCTCGCGCGCCCGTCGTCGCCGCCGGCCTCGTTCCAGCCGCAGTTCTGCAGCTTCGGGGTCGCCGGGGCGGCCGGCGCGGACCCCGCGCTCGCGGGTTCGGCCATCGCTCCGGCCAGCGCCCCGGCCGCCGCGACGGCGACGAGCGCACCGACGACCCGGCTACGGCGGGAACGGCGCGGCCGGGCCACGGCGGGGTGTTCGCTTGCAGACATGTCGGCTTCCCTTCGACGTGGAGGCCCAGGTCAGGCCCCGCATGCACACCAAAATGCCGAAAGCCGACATGTCCCGTCCACGCCATTCGACGGGAGTCGAATGTGTCGCGTGGGGGGCCTACGTACACCCCTCATTCGGAGGACTGTCCCATCCTCGCGCGCCGCCTGATCCGGTTGGCTGGTGATCGTCACCGATCGGGAACCAGACCCGCGACACAGGGGGACACGACCATGCAGATGCCGTCGTCGAAGAAGGCCGGCGCCGCCGTGCTCATCGCAGCACTGCTCGCGGTTGCCTCGCCCATGGCAGCGACCGCCGCCACCGGGCACACATCCGCGAACCGCCGCTACACCGAGGCCGCGCTCCGGCAGGACCTGGCGGCCGTACGGCAGGCCGGCGGAGGTGATGTGAACGTGCTGGCCCGGGTCGACGGGCCGCACGGCGGACCGCTCATGGCGCGCATCGGCACCCGGACGGCCGGCTCCTCGGACCCGATCCCGTGGAACGCGCACTTCCGCGTGGCCAGCACGACGAAGACGTTCACGGCGGTCGTGGTCCTCCAACTCGCCGCGGAGAAGCGGCTGTCGCTCGATGACACCGTCGAGCACTGGCTGCCGGGAGTCGTCGCGGGCAACGGCAACGACGGCCGCCGTATCACCGTCCGCGACCTGCTCCGCCAGACCGGCGGCCTGTACGACTACGTCGACGACCCGAAGATCCAGGACCGGCTGATCAACCACTTCGACGAGAGCCGCTACGACACCACCCCGGCGGCCGACCTGGTCGCGGTGGCGATGAAGCACCGGCCGGTGTTCGTCCCGCGGCCGGGCGGCGCCACCCGGTGGGCGTACTCCAACACCAACTACCTGCTGGCCGGGATGATCGCCGAGAAGGCCGGAGGCGCGAGCTGGCAGGAGCTCGTCGAGCACCGGGTGATCGCCAGGCTGGGGCTGCGCGACACCTCCGTACCCGGGCTCGACCCGCATCTGCCCGATCCGCACGTGAACGCATACCTGACGGGCCCTGACGGCAAGCGTCTCGACGTCACCGAGCACAGCCTCCAACACACCGCGGACTCAGGCGTGGTGAGCACCACCGCCGACCTGAACACCTTCTTCCGCGCCCTGGCCGGCGGCAGGCTGCTCCCGGCCGGGCAGTGGCGCGAGATGCGGCAGACCGTGCGGCGGACCGACGACCCGGAGGACGTTGCCGAGATGCCCGAGGGCACCTACGGCCTCGGGCTGCGCAAGATCCCGCTGTCCTGCGGCGGTTTCTACTACACCCACGAAGGCGACGGAGCAGGCGTCAACACCCGTCCCGCCGTGAGCGCGGACGGCAGGCGCGCGGTGACCGTCTCCATCACGACCACCACCGCCCCGCCGGACCTGGCCGCCCTCAACCGCGCGACGGGCGCGCTGGTCGACCACGCCCTGTGCACCGAGCCCCCCAAGCGTTCCCCGAGCAACTGACCAAAACCCCAGATTCCTGGGGTATGCGCACGTAATGCCCTGTTTGAGACTGAGGTCATGAACACCTCGGAAATCACCCTCACGAGCAACAAGGACATCGTGCGCGCGTTCATCGACGCGCTGTTCACCAAGGGCGACCTCGGTGCCGTCGACGACTACCTCGCCGAGGACTTCGTCAACCACAACCCTCCCTTCGGCGCACCGGGCGACCGTGAGGGCATGCGCTCCGCCGGTGCGTTGTTCCGGTCGGCCTTTCCCGACTGGCACAGCGAGCCGCACCGGCTGATCGCCGAGGGCGATCTGGTCGTCGAGCACTTCACCGCGTCCGGCACACAACGCGGTGAAGTGCTCGGCGTGCCCGCCCCGGCCGGGCAGCGCATCGTGAGCCTGCACGGGATCAACATCTTCCGGGTCCGGGAGGGACGTATCACCGAGCAGTGGTGCCAGCTCGACGAGCTCGGCGTCCTGCGTCAACTGGGACTCGTCCCCGCCCCGGCGTAATGTCGAAGGCATGGCGGGAGCGACGGCCGCGGCGGCGCGCCTGGAGCACCGGGTGACGGGCATCCAGACGCTGTGCCGGGCAGGGCAGGACGCGGACGCGCTCCGCACGGGCTTCCTGTACCGCCTGCGCAGGATCATGCCGGTGGACGCGGCCTTCTTCGCCACGGTCGACCCGGTGACGCTGCTGTTCACCTCCGCGGTGGCGGAGGAGCCGCTCGGTTCGGTGACGCCGCTGTTCCTGGAGAACGAGTTCGGGCGCCGGGACGTGAACAAGTTCGCCGCGCTGGCCGAGACGGCGCCCGCCGTCTCCTCGCTCGACCGGGCCACGCACGGTGACCGCGCGAGCAGTGCCCGCTACCGTGAGGTGATGGCTCCGCTGGGCCTCGGCGACGAGCTGCGCGCGGCACTGGTGGTCGGCCATCGCTGCTGGGGCGTGCTGTGCCTGCACCGCGAGGACGCGCCCGCCGGGTTCTCCGCCGAGGAGCTCGAACTGGTCCGCCGCCTGGCCCCGCATCTCGCGGGCGGGCTTCGCCGGGCGGTCACCGGTGGCGCCTTCGGCGCGCCGCCGTCCGTCTCGCCCGCCGAGGGCCCACCGCCCGGGATCGTGGTGCTCGACGACGGCCTCGCCCTGGTGTCGATGAATCCCGAGGCGGAGGAGTGGCTTGCCGACCTCGCCGACCATCGGTGGCCCGGCTCAGGTGAGCTGCCCGTGCCCCTCCATGCGGCCGCGGCCCGGCTGATCCTCGCCGAGCGTGCAGACCCGGCGGTGTGCCCGCCTCCGACGGCCGTCCGCCTCCGCGGCCGCTCCGGGCGATGGCTCTCCCTGCACGCCAGCCGGCTGCCGGACCCGTCCGGTCCGCGCATCGGCATCGTGATCCAGGCCGTTCCACCGGCCGAACTCGGCTCCATGCTGCTGAGCGCATACGGCCTCACCGAGGCCCAGCTGCGGGTGGCCGCCCTCATCCTCAAGGGCCGCTCCACCCGCGAGATCGTCTCCGAGCTGCACATCTCCGGCAACACGGTGCAGGAGCATCTCACGGCGATCTTCGACAAGTTCGGTGTCCGCAGCCGGCGGGAACTGGTGGCCGCGGTGCTCGCGGGCAGCGGTCCCCGGGGCTGACGGCGGAGCTTCCTGTCCTACGCCCGTGCGCATGTGGCTACTCGGGCCAGTCCGAGTCCTTGATCACCTCGACGAAGTCGCCGCGTACGAATCCAGGCTCGAAGTGGGCCAGGACATCCGCCTTGACGTTGCCGAACGTCGTCTCGGGGCGGTCCTTGATGCCGTCGGTGAAGGCGGCGAGGATCCGGTTCTTGAAGTCGGGGCGCGGATGGGCCGCGGTGACGGCCGCGCGCTGTTCGTCCGAGACGGCGTGGTAGCCGATGCCGAGGACGTCCAGCTCCACGCCCCGGGTGACCAGGGCGACCTCGGGCGCCATGTGCAGCGGGATCTCCGGGGTGGTGTGCAGGGCGATCGCCGTCCAGACGCGGTCGGCCGGCTCGCCGGTGACGCCGTGGCTCTGCAGGAAGCGGCGGGCCTCGTCGGCGCCGTCGATCTCGAAACGCTGGTCGGCGCGGCGGAAGCGGTCGGTCAGCCCCAGGTCGTGGAACATGGCGCCGACGTAGAGGAGTTCGGGATCGAAGCGCAGCCCCTGCTCCCGGCCGCGCAGCGAGCCGAACAGGAACACCCTTCGGGAGTGGTCGAACAGCAGCGGCGAGGCGACGTCCCGTACGAGCTCGGTCGCCTCCCTGGCCAGTGTGCTGTCCGGGATCTGCACGCCCGCGATCGAATCACTCATGATGTCGCCTTCCTCCGCATGTCTGACCACTGCCTGACGGTCGATCCACGACCTCCTTCAGATTCCTCGGGTGCCGTAGGCTGGCGCCATGTCCTTTCTGCCGTATGAACCACATATTCAGACATGACGCATCGGGTCGCCTTCCTGGTGTTCGACGGGGTGACGCTGCTCGACGTCAGCGGCCCCCTGGAAGTGCTGCACCGGGCGCGACGGCCCGGCCCCGCCTACGCACCGGTCCTGGTCTCCCCGTACGGCGGCGACGTCATGACCTCCTCGGGTCTGGTGCTGGCGCAGACCGTCGCGGCGGCCGCCGCCGGGCCGGTCGACACGCTGGTGGTCGCCGGAGCCGACGTGCTCGCCGAGCAGCCTCCGGGGGCGGACCTGCTGGCAGCGGCGGCCCAACTCGCCCGGCGGGCGGCGCGGGTGGCGTCGGTGTGCAGCGGTGCCTTCGTCCTGGCCGAGCTGGGCCTTCTCGACGGGCGCAGGGCGACGACACACTGGCGGCACGCCGAGACGCTCGCCGGCCGCTACCCCCGCGTCCAGGTCGAACCGGACGCCCTGCACATCCGCGACGGCCGGTACGTCACCTCAGCGGGCATCAGCGCCGGCATCGATCTCGCCCTCGCGCTGGTCGAGGACGACCACGGGGCGGACGCTGCCCGGGAGGCCGCCCGCGAGCTGGTCGTCTTCATGCAACGCCCGGGCGGGCAGTCCCAGTTCTCCACGGCCCTGCAGACCCCGCCGGCCCGCAGCGACCTGCTGGGACGGCTGATCGCGTCCGTCCTCGCCGACCCCGCCGCCGACCACAGCCTGCCCGCCATGGCGGCGTCCGCCGCCGTCAGCACCCGGCACCTGACCCGGCTGTTCCAGACCGAGTTGAACACCACGCCCGCCCGCTGGGTCGAGCGCGTCCGTCTCGACCGCGCGCAGCAACTCCTGCTCGACGGCCACAGCGTGACGGCGGCGGCCGAGCGCAGCGGACTCGGCAGCGACGAGACCCTCCGCCGCGCCTTCGCCCGCCACCTGGCCACCACCCCGACCGAATACCGCAGCCGCTTCACGACGACGCGCCGGCAGGACCAGCGGCGGGCTCCGCGTGGCGACGCGCCGTGCGGGTCTCGCGGGAATGCCACTCCTGGCGCCGCTACGGGACGTTCCACGCGGAGAGGAACGGTCGCCCGTCCTCCGTTGCCAGGACACTCACAGTCCCCGGATGCGGGTGGCCGAGCAGTCGGCTCGCCGACGCGTCCAGGCCCAGCCAGCGCACCGTGAGGACGCGCGCCAGATGACCGTGCGCGACCACGGCGACGTCACCGTCGCTCAGCAGCGGCCGGATCCGGTCCAGCACCGCGTCCGCCCGCGCGGCCACCTGCTCGAGCCGCTCACCTGGATGGTCGGCGTCGCCGGGAAGGACGCCGTCCCGCCACAGGTCCCAGCCGGGCCGCTCCTGACGGATCTGTGCCGCGGTCATTCCCTCGTAGCCGCCGTAGTCCCACTCGGTCAGATCGGGATCGGGCCTTGTGCCGGTCAGGCCCGCCAGCTCGGCCGTTCGCAGGGCGCGGCCGAGCGGGCTGCTGAACACGGCGACGAGCGGGCGTCGGGCCAGCCGGGGACCGAGCGCCTTGGCCGCCGCCTCCCCCTCGTCCGTCAGCGGAACGTCGGTGCGGCCCGCGTGCCGGCCCGACAGGCTCCACCCGGTCTGGCCGTGCCTGATCAGTATCAGTTCCCCCATGGGTGAGCACGCTAGCTGATCGGGCGAGCCGGCTCGACCCGTTCAGTGACGCAACACCTGGCCGGCGTAAGGCAGTTACACCACCCCGAGGTCGAGCATCGTGTCGGCTACCTTGATGAAGCCGGCGATGTTCGCGCCGACGACGTAGTTGCCAGGGACCCCGTACTCCTCGGCCGTCGTGCGGCAGGTGGTGTGGATGCCGGCCATGATGGTGGCGAGGCGGCGGTCGGTGTCCTCGAAGGTCCAGGCGTCGCGGGTGGCGTTCTGCCGCATCTCCAGGGCCGAGGTGGCCACGCCGCCGGCGTTGACCGCCTTGCCGGGGCCGAAGGCGACACCCGCGTCCTGCAGCAGGCGCACGGCCTGCGGGGTGGTGGGCATGTTGGCGCCCTCGGCGACGGCCACCACGTCGTTCGCCAGCAGGGTGCGCGCCGCGTCCTCGTCGAGTTCGTTCTGGGTGGCGCAGGGCAGCGCGACCGAGCACGGCACGTCCCAGACGGAACCGCCCTCGACGTAGCGGGCCCGCGTCATGGTCTGCGCGTACTCCTTGATCCGGCCGCGGCGAACTTCCTTGATCTGCCGGACCAGTTCGACGTCGATGCCCGCCTCGTCGACCACGTAGCCGCCGGAGTCGGACAGGGCGACGACCGTCGCGCCGAGCTCCTGCGCCTTCTGGGCGGCGTAGATGGCGACGTTGCCGGAGCCGGAGACGACGACGCGCCGGCCGTCGAGGTCCTGGCCGCGGGCGGCGAGCATCTCGCGCACGAAGTAGACGGTGCCGTAGCCGGTGGCCTCGGTGCGCACATACGAGCCGCCCCAGTTCAGGCCCTTGCCGGTGAGCACGCCGGACTCGTAGCGGTTGGTGATGCGCTTGTACTGGCCGAAGAGATAGCCGATCTCGCGGGTTCCGACACCGATGTCGCCGGCGGGCACGTCGGTGTGCTCGCCCAGGTGGCGGTGCAGTTCGGTCATGAACGACTGGCAGAACCGCATGATCTCGCCGTCCGAGCGGCCCTTGGGGTCGAAGTCCGCGCCGCCCTTGCCGCCGCCGATGGGCAGGCCGGTCAGCGCGTTCTTGAAGATCTGCTCGAAGCCGAGGAACTTCACGATGCCCAGGTTGACGGAGGGGTGGAAGCGCAGGCCGCCCTTGTAGGGACCGAGGGCGCTGTTGAACTCCACCCGGAAGCCCCGGTTGACCTGCACCCGGCCGCCGTCGTCGACCCACGGCACGCGGAAGACGACCTGCCGCTCCGGCTCACACAGCCGCTCCAGGACGCGGTGGTGGGTGTAGACGGGGTGACGGTCCAGGACCGGCTCCAGCGACTCCAGCACCTCACGCGCGGCCTGATGGAACTCGGCTTGCGCGGGGTCCCTGGCCTGGACTGCCGCGTAGACCTCGGCGGTCAGACGCAGGTCCGTGGGCGGCGTGGACTGGACGGTCATGGACGTACCTCCTTGTACGGCGTTGCTCGTTGATGTACGGCAGATCGCACTGTACGTACTCAGCGAACCGTCGGTCCGCCGCTGACAACGAGCCTCTCGCCTGTCCGGCAGGTGCCGCGGCACAAGATCCCCACCCGGTCGGCGACCTCCCCGGGCTGGGCACATGAACACTGCCGCCGGCACCGGTCTGCTCCACGGCGCCGACGGCAGTAGCCTCTGCCGATCCCAGATCCGCCGGCGGTCAGCCCCTCCAGCGGTAGGTGGCGAAGGAGCCCGCGGGGACCGTCACGACGAACCTCTGACCGCCGACGACGATCCGCACCGTACGGTTGACGTCCGCGCTGTTGCCGAGGACGGCGACGTAACTCCTTCCGCCCGAGCGATAGATGACGTTGCTGACGCCGTTCTGCGCCGCACTGGACTCCAGACGCACATCACCGGGCGACAGGTACTTGGCGAACTGCCCGATCCCGTACAGCTCGTCGCGGACGGTGAATTCCTTGGTGTCCGTGTGCACCGTCACCAGCCGGTTCGGCCACTTGGTGGTGGCGGCGACCTGGTTCCAGTCGATGTCGTTGTCCCGGGCGGGGGTCCAGTGCAGCGTGCCGCCGTCCTGGTCGGTGGTCTGGGCCCACAGGACGTAGGAGCCCGCGTCGAGCCGGAAGTAGTCGAGGACGGTCGACGGCGACAGGTCGCTCGTCTCCGTCATCTGGACGGGCTTGCCCGTCTGTTCGTAGGCGTCGCGCATGACGGCCGGATCACCCCAGTAGGGGTGGAAGGCGATGGCGTCGGCCGCGTCGCGGACCTGCTTGCCGGTGACCGAGCCGTCCGGGGCGTCGTCGAAGATGCGGTGGTAGTTCTTGGTGGCCGTGCTGTTGGGGTCGCGCCAGTCCCAGAAGTTGAAGTCATGTACGTACAGCTGGGTGTTGAGCCGGGCGGCCCTGAACTCCCGCTTCATCGCCAGCGCCAGCTTCTGCTGCTGGGCGACGCTGATGTCCATGGCCGGGTAGACGACGTCCATACCGGGCTCGTTCAGCAGGGTCAGCGCGTCGACGCGGACGCCGTGCCGGGCGTAGGCCTGGACGAACTTGACGTAGTAGCGCGCGAACACGTCGATGCAGTCGTCCCGCAACTTGCCGACCTGGGAGTAGTCGGTGCTGCTGCCGGGCTTGAGCGCGACCTCGCCGGTGAAGCGGTCGTTGGTCTTCATCCAGGCCGGCGCGCTCCACGCCGAGGCGAAGAACGTGGCGTGCGGGTTGTAGCGCTGGATGAGCTTGACGGTGTCGATGATGTGCAGGTCGACGTCCCGCCGGATGGAGAAGTGCTTCAGGCCGAAGTCGTCACTGACGCCCGCGGGCAGGTCGTCCTCCGACCAGAACGGCAGGTGCTCGATGAGGTCGGGGCTGCCGATGGTCAGCCGGAACCGGTCAAGTCCCGCTCCGTGCCGGGGGTCCACGAGCAGCCGGATGACCTCCGCCCGCCTGGCCGGGGTGAGCTTCCAGAGGTTGGACACGCTCGTCTCGTCCAGGGAGAAGCCAACCCCCGTGTACTTCTGCCGAGTTGCGCCGGGGTCGGCAACCACGGTGGCATCGACCGTACCGCCGGAGTCGGCGCCCGTCCGGACGATCGGCAGGGGCTGCCAGGCGTGCGTGCCGCCGGTGGAGTAGCTGCCGGTCACGGCATGTCCGCGCCCGGAGTGCGCAGTTGCGTCCCGGTCCGCGTGCGCGGCCGGGCCCGTGGCTGCCAGCAGGGACAGTGTCGTGGCCGCGACGGCCGCGATCGCGGTGAAGCTTCGTCTCACAGCTGCTCCTGGACTCTTGGGGGGGTCGGGGCCGTGCGCTGCGGAGAGATCCAAGCAATATCTGCGATGTTAAGTCAAGGCATGAAGAAAGGCTTCGCGTACGGGAGTTGGTCGACCCGCGAGGACGACGCACCTTCGGAGCGCAGGCTCGGGACCGCCCTCAGAAGGCGGAGTTGGCGAACCAGTCGGCCAGCAGCTGCTCGTCCCCCTCGCGAGCGAAGGCGCCCCCGTCGCAGGTCAGGCGGCCGTAGACGAGGAGGAGCAGATCGGCCGCGGATCCCTGGACGGTCGCATCGGCGGTGCCCGGGGCCGGGTGGGCCGTGTCCAGTCCGAAGCCGTCGGGGCGCAGGCGGACCAGCCAGGCGTCGTCTCCGTCGGCCGTACGGAAGAGGATGGTCTTGTCGGGAGCGCGCAGGTTGGTCACCTTGGGGGCGAAGAAGCCGGCGAAGGGCAGGTTGACGAGGAACTCGTCGATCCCGTCGACGGCGAGCGGGCGATCGACGACGGGCCGGCGGCCGAGCGCGAGTTCGGCGTCGGCCCGGTGCAGCAGGGTCTCGAAGAGCATGCGGCGCGCCCAGAAGCGGGCGTGCTGGTCCGCGCCCCAGGCCCACATCGGCAGGTCCGGGTCGGTGGCCGCGAACGCGTCCTCGGCCACGGTCGCGCTCTCCGCCAGCCAGTCGGCGTATCCGTCCTCATGCTCCGGGAGCCGCAGGTCCACCTCCCGCGTGCGCGGCGGTTCCTGGATACGCGCCGTCAGCAGGACCGAGAACCAGCGTTGGACGCTGCCTGTGTGCTTGATCAGGTCGGCGAGCGTCCAGCCGGGGCAGCTGGGGACCGGGGCAACCGGGTCGGCGTCCTGGACCGCCGCGACGAACCGGGCGGTCTCCGCCGCGACCGCCGTACGGTGATCGACCTTCGCGGCAACGGGCCCGTGCCCGGTGTGCTGGTGGGTGTTCATCGCGACATGCCTTTCGGGGAAGCTGCGGGTCGGCCGTACGGCGGTCCAGGGCTGCGGATCGCCGTCAGGTCAGCTCGAGGACGAGCTTGCCGACGTTCTCGCTGCGGAAGAGCATGTTCAGTGTCTCGGGGAAGTCGTCCACGGTCCCGCGCACCACGTGCTCCTTGACCTTGATGCGGCCGTCGGCGATCCAGGCGGAGATGTCGCGTGCGGCCTCGGGGTAGCGCTTGGCGTAGTCGAAGACGACGAAGCCCTCCATACGGGCGCGGCGCACCAGCAGGGTCAGGTAGTTGGAAGGCCCCTTGACCGGGGTGGCGTTGTTGTACTGGCTGATCGCACCGCAGATCACGACGCGCGCATGCATCGACAGCCGGGTCAGGACGGCGTCCAGGACATCGCCTCCCACGTTGTCGAAGTAGACGTCGACGCCGTCGGGGGCGTGTCGGCGCAGCGCCGTCCTGATGTCGTCTGCGCGGTAGTCGATCGCGGCGTCGAACCCGAGGTCGTCGGTGAGCAGCGCGCACTTCTCCGGTCCTCCGGCGATGCCCACCACCCGGCAGCCCTTGGCCTTCGCGATCTGCCCCACGATGCTGCCGACGGCGCCGGCCGCGCCGGACACCACGACGGTCTCACCCTCCTTGAGCGCCCCGACGTCCAGCAGTCCGAAGTAGGCGGTCATGCCGGGCATGCCCAGGGCGCCGAGATAGGTCGAGGGCGGTGCGAGCGAGGTGTCGACCTTCAGTGCGCCCCGGCCGTCGGAGACCACGTGCTCCTGGACGCCGAACATGCCGACCACATGGTCACCGGGCTGGAACTCGGGATGGTTCGACGCGGTGACCTCGATGACCGATCCGGCGCGCATCACCTCACCGATGCCCACGGGCGGCAGGTAGGAGGGGCGGTCGTCCAGCCAGCCCCGCATGGCCGGGTCCAGGGAGATCACGCGTGTGCGGCCCGCGAACCGGCCCGGGCCCGGTTCCTCCACGGGCTCGGAACACTGCTGCCAGTCATCCGGTTTCGCCGCACCCACGGGGCGGGCTGCCAGACGGATCTGGCGGTTGGTCGCAGACATCGCGCCTCCTGTCGATCGAAGTCTCGCAGCAGGGTACCGACCAGTCGGTATGAGTGGGTCGTGAGGTTGCCCACACCCCGGTCGGCGACGTGCCGCGCGACCGGCGGTTTACGGGTCAGCGGGCCGAGGCCTGCCGGCCGGTGCCGGTCTTGGCGTCCCGCTCGTGCAGCAGTCGCGCGGTCCGCTCGGACACCGGAGCGGCCAGCAGCGCGGTGACCAGGTCGACCAGCCGGCTGGTGAACAGGCGGTCGTCCCTGCGAGGACGGGCGGCGGCCCGCGCGGCGAGTTCGGCATGGCAGAAGCGCATGGCGGTGAAGCGGGTGTGGAACACCGCGCTCGACTCCGGCGCCAGCAGCGGTTCCACCAGGCGCCGCCAGGGATGGATGCTCGACTTCTTCGTCACGACCACCTCGACCAGGGGCTCGGGACGGTTCAGCAGTTCGGCCACGACCTGAAGGAACGCGCGGCCGCCGTCGGGATCGGCGAGCTTCGCCGCGGCCGGCAGCACCAGCGCGGCGGCGAGGGCTCGAAGATCGGCGGCGCCTTCGTCCTCGTACTGCTGCAGCAGCACTTCCCGCTGGGCGTCCACCGCCGGAAGGTGCTTGTCGAGTACGGCCCGCAGCAGCCCCGCCCGGTCGCCGAAGTGGTACTGCAGGGCCATCGCGTTGCGCTGGCCCGCGGCCCGCTTGATCTCGTTGAGCGACGCACCGTCGACGCCCTTCGCCGCGAACAGCTGCTCGGCGGCCCGGACGAGCGTGGCGCGGGTGTCGCCGGCCTTCCGGCTCCGAGGCGACGTGGCCTGCGTCTCATGTGCTGTCACGGACGCCCATGCTAGCGTCGCCACGCCCCAGTAATACGCGTGCATTAATCATTGATACAAGCGCATTTGGCGCGATGCGGGAGTCAATCCAGTGAAGGCACTCACCTACCACGGCCCCCACGACATCCGGCACGAGGATGTCCCCCACCCGGCCGTCAACAGCCCCACCGACGCGGTCGTCCAGGTCACCACGGCCGGCATCTGCGGCAGTGACCTGCACATCTACGGCGGCCACGGGTTCAGTCCGGAGACCGGTTACACCCCGGGCCACGAGTGTGTCGGCGTGGTCGTCGACACCGGCGACCAGGTCACCCGCTTCCGGCCCGGCGACCGGGTCCTGGTTCCCGCCTCGGTGGGCTGCCCCCTGTGCGGAACCTGCGCGAAGGGCCTCACCGCCAGGTGCGAGCGAGCCCGTACCCCGACGGACCTCTGCTACGGAGTGAGCCCGCGCATACCGGGCAGCCAGGCCCAGGCTCTTGCGGTGCCCCACGCCGAGGTCAACCTGGTCCACCTGCCCGAAGGCGTCTCCGACGAGGCCGCCGTCGTCCTGACGGACAACGCCCCCACGGCCTGGTACGGCTGCCGCCGAGCCCGCATCCAGCCCGGCGAAACGGTTCTTGTCATCGGCCTGGGCCCGGTCGGCCTCATGGCCGCACAGTCCGCCTTCGCCATGGGTGCCGCCCGGGTGCTGGGCGTGGACCTGGTCGCGGAGCGTCGCGCCTTCGCCGCCACCCTGGGCGTCGAGCCGGTCGAGGGCGACGACGCGCGGGCGGCCGTACGGGAGATGACGGCGGGACGCGGACCGGACGCCGTGGTGGAAGCCGTCGGCTCGGACGCCACCATCGAGCTGGCCCTCAAAGCCGTCCGGCAGGCGGGACGGGTCAGCGTCATCGGCGTCAGCCAGAACAAGGCCTTTCCCTTCCACATGGGACTGGCCCAGATCAAGGAGCTGGAGTTCGCCATCGGGCTGTGCTCGGTGCCCTACGAACTCCCGGCCCTGATCCCCCTCACTCAGGCCGGCCGGATCAAGCCGGAGCTCGTGATCTCCCACCGCTTCCCCCTGTCCGAGGGCCCGGCGGCGTACGAACTCTTCAGCAGCCGCGCCGCAGGCGTCCGCAAGATCCTTCTCGACCCCACCCGTTGATCCGCCGTCGCTCCTGAATGCCCCGTCACGCGGGCGCTCCGGCCAGCAGCTGTTCGGTCCACACGGTCTTGCCCTCGCGGGTGTAGCGGGTGCCCCAGCGTTCGGTCATCTGGGCCACCAGGAACAGGCCGCGCCCACCCTCGTCGGTCGTACGGGCGCGGCGCAGATGCGGTGAAGTGTGGCTGGTGTCGCTGACCTCGCACACCAGGGACCGGTCACGGATCAGCCGCAGGGTCGCCGGGCCGCCGGCGTAGCGGTAGACGTTGGTGACCAGTTCGCTGGCGATCAGTTCGGTCGTGAACGCGAGGTGCTCCAGACCCCACTCGGCCAGCTTCGCCGAGGTGAGCGCCCGGGCGCGGGCGGCGCTTGCGGGTTCCGGCGGCAGGCTCCAGGAGGCGACGTCCTCCGGTGGCAGCGTGCGGCTGCGGGCGATCAGCAGAGCGACGTCGTCGGTGGGGCGTGACGGCACGAGCCACTGGAGCACCGTTCGACATGTTTGTTCCAGCGCGTCGGCCGGGCGGTTGAGCGCTGCGCACAGCCGGCTCAGGCCGGCGTCGGCGTCGGCGTGGCGCTCGCCGATGACCCCGTTGGTGTACAGACAGAGCAGGCTGCCCTCGGCCAGTTCGATCTCCCGGGCCTCGAACGGCAGGCCGCCGAGACCGAGCGGCGGCCCGGCGGGCAGCTCGAGCGGTGCCGCGTGTCCGTCCGGAGTGGTCACCACCGGCGGCAGGTGTCCCGCGCGCGCCACGGAGCAGCGTCGGGAGACCGGGTCGTACACGGCGTACAGGCAGGTGGCGCCGACGACCTGCTCGACCACGGGCCGTTCGCCGGCCGCTTCCTGCTCGGCCGCCAGCATGAGGACCAGGTCGTCCAGGCGGGAGAGAACCTCGTCCGGTTCCAGGTCCAGACTGGCGAGCGTGTGCACGGCGGTGCGCAGCCGTCCCATGGTGGCGGCGGCATGGATGCCGCGTCCCACCACGTCGCCGACGACGAGGGCGACCCGGGCGCCGGACAGGGGAATCACGTCGAACCAGTCGCCGCCCAGGCCCGGTGCCGCGCTGGCCGGCAGGTAGCGCAAGGCCACCTCCACTGCCGACTGGTCCGGAACCGCCCGGGGCAGAAGGCTGCTCTGCAAGGTGAACGCGGTCTGCTGCTGCTGGGTGAACCGCCGGGCGTTGTCGATGGCGACGGCGGCGCGCGAGGCGAGTTCCTGGGCGAGGGTGAGATCGTCCGCCTCGAACGGATCGGGGCGGCGCGAACGCCACAGGGTCATCACGCCCAGCGTCATGCCACGCGCGGCAAGAGGTACCACGATCAGCGAGTGAACGCCCGGGTCCGGAGCATGGGCACCCTTGCGGCCTGCCATGGAGAGCCGGTCGGGCGGGAGGACCGGCTCCAGGACGGGCCGTCCTTCGGCCAGGCACACGGCCTGGGGCGAGTCCGGGGCGAAGTCCACCGGCTCGCCCTGAGGATGGGGCGGGCCGGGCTGCTGAGCACCGACGCCGCAGGCTCCCAGCCGTACCACCGGCCCTGGCAGGGCCGGTGCCAGCTCCTCGCCCCGCGTCACGGGCCGCAGCAGGTCCACGGACGCGTGGTCGGCGAGGTGAGGCACCATGACCTCGGCGAGTTCGCGGGCGGTCTCCGCCACGTCGAGGGTGGTCCCGAGACGGCTGCCGGCCTGGTCGAGGAGCGCGAGCCGGCGCTGGGCCCGGTGCCGTTCGGTGATGTCCTCGATCATTTCGGCCACACCCAGGACCCGGCCCGAGGGGTCCTCCATACGGAAGGACGAGACCAGGACGACCCGCTCGCGTGCCGGATCCTGCTCCAGGCGGGCGAACTGCTCGGAGTAGACCAACGGCCTTCCGGTCTCCATCACTTCGCGGACACGGTCGACGGCCTTGCGCTCGTCGTCGGGGAGGAGCATCCGCCCGGTGGGCAACCCCCGGAAGTCGGCCGCCGGGACTCCGCTGAAGCGCTCGATCGCCCGGTTGACCCGCAGAAGCCTCAGATCGGGGCCGTGCACGACCAGGCCGATCGGGCACCGGCGGTACAACCCGTCGAGAACCGCGCGGTCCCGTTGCCACTCCAGGACGTCGGCCGCGGGCGCGCCCGCGAGGAACCACTCACGGACCCCGCCGTCGCGTGACAGCTCGTGCGCCCTGAGTCCCATCGGCACGGGCCGCCCGTCGCGGTGCCGCACCGTGAGCATCCCGAACCAGCCGCCGGTTCGTCCGCACTCCGCGGCCGCCTCCCTGGCAGCCGGCCGATCGCCAGGGTCGACCAGGACCTCGAACGCCCGACGGCCGATCACGGCCGTGTCCGGATGGCCGAGCAGTTCCTGCGCCCGCCGGCTCCATCCGGCCACGACCCCGCGGTCGTCGAGCACCGCCAGGGCGGCGAGATTCAGGGCGAACGGATCGTCACGGCCTTCCTTGAGCTCAGTCATCCGCTTCTCCACCGATGGACACCACCCTGTACTCGGTCACCGATGTGCCGCGAGACCTTTCCAGCCCGCGTGCCGCCAACGCCCAGCTGAGTTCCACCGCGGTGTCCGGTGCGTCGAGACCGGTGCCGGTCAGCTCCTCGTAACGGCGCAGCCGGTAGCGGAGGGTGTTGACATGGACGTGTGCGCCACGGGCGGCCTCGCGGACGTTTCGTCCACTCTCCAGGTAGCGCCGCACCGACTCCTCGATGAGCGCACCGAACGCCCCTTCCGCCTCCAGTGGACGCAGATGGCGCTCGAGCAGCAACTCCGCGAGCTCCGGTTCGGCGACGACCGCGACCCGCCAGGACAGGTCACTCAGGTCGTACACCCCGCGCAGGCCGTACGCGCGGGCGGCTTCCAGCAGCCTCCCGGCGGCCCGGAAGGAGCTGTGCGCCGCGGCCAGGCCGGCCGGGGGGGCCGAGACCCGCCGTCACCTCCAGGTCACCGATCTCCGGCTTCGCCTCCACGACGCCGGCGACAGCCTCGTCCAGGACGGTCAGCAGCGCGCTTCGTCCTTGGCTGCGGCCGTGGACCAGAAGGGAGCGTTCCAGTGCGTCCGGGCCGGCCTTGCCGTACGGAACCGCCCGGATGGCCCGGTACGGACGCGACAGGTCCAGTCCGTAGATCGCCGCACCGCTGTGGATCTCCGTCGCGCTCAGCGTCCCGTGGAGCAGTCCGCGCAGGAAGCCGGCGCGGCGGCGAGCGTCGGACAGGGCGGACGCGACCTCCGCCTGCCGGTGGACGGTGGCGATCCGCACACTCGCGACGTCCGCGAGTTCCCACAGGCATGTGGTGCGGTCGACGATGACGCCGGGGTCCAGTCCGCGTTCGGTCGCCTCGGCGATGAAGAGGTCCCGTATCGCGCTCAGCGCCCGGCGGAAGGCGCGGAGACCGTCGCTGAGCGGCACGCCTCGGGTGACCCGGTCCCGTGCCACGTCGGCCTCGTCGAAGTCCTCCGGCGCGGGCACCCTCCCCTCCCGCACCACCGCGAGCGCCCGCTGGAAGTGCCGCTGCCAGATCTGGTCCAGGAGTTCCCGAGGGACCGTGCGGTAGGACGGGATGTGGTCCGTCAGGTCCGCGTGCAACCGGCCGCCCACGTTCGACCGCTGCGCCGCCATCGCGGCGATGACCATTTCGAGGGGCTCCGTCGCACCCGGCGGTCCGGGCATGGACCTCACCTCCGCCCCTGTCGGCACCGGCCGTTGTGCAACTGAACAATATGCCGCCCACCGGTCTTGGCCGGGGAGCCGTATACAGCTCCCCGTCCTCGAAAGCACAGTGGCACGGCGGCGGACGAGACGCATCGGCGCGCACCGGGCGAGACGTCGACCGACCGTGCCCGGACCCGCCCTCGTGCCACCGGCCCACCCTCACCGACAGTGCGGAGACCTCCATGACCGACGAGCACCAGCACCGACCCGACCGTGCCACCGACCCCGGGCCGCGCCTCGCGCCCCTGCCCGAGGACGGCTGGGACCCCTCCACCAGGGAGTTGCTCGCCCCGATTCCCCGGGACGCCGACGGCCACGTCGCCAACGTCTTCACCACCTTGGTGCGGCACCCCGAACTCTTCCGGTACTTCCTGCCGTTCGGCAGCCATCTGCTGCGCGGCGGAAGGCTGCCGGACCGGACCCGGGAACTGCTGATCCTGCGCACCGCGTGCAACACCCGGGCCGGTTACGAATGGGGCAGGCACGTACCACTGGCCAGGGCGGCGGGGGTCACCGACGAGGAGATCCACCGCATCGGCGCGGGCCCGGACGCCCAGGGATGGACACCGGCCGACGCCCGGCTGCTGCGTGCCGCGGACGAACTGCACCGTGACGCGCGGCTGTCCTCGGCCACGTGGTCCGCCCTCGCCACCGACCACGACGAGGCACAGCTGATCGAGATCACCATGCTCGTCGGTCAGTACCACATGGTCGCCTTCTTCCTGAACTCGGCCGGCACCCGGCTCGAGCCCGGCTACGACACACAGACCCTGCCCGCGCTCACAGCCCCCGAGGACGGCGCGGGAGGGGTGCACCGCGATGCCTGAACCCCAGCACGCCACGAGCCACCCGGTCGGCCTCCTGACCGGCCGGAACGTACTGGTCATCGGTGCGGGCACCCGCCCCAGCGAGGATCCGCAGGCCCCGGTCGGCAACGGGCGCGCGGTGGCCGTGCTCGCCGCCCGCGAGGGAGCCTCCGTGGCCTGCGCCGACGTCTCCCCCGACGCCGCGGCGGCCACCGCCGCTCTGGTCGGTGAGGAGGGCGGCCGTGGCTTCGCCGTGGTCGGTGACGCCACGGACCCCGGTCAGTCCTCGGCCATGGTCGCCGAGGCACTGCGCGAACTCGGTGGGCTCGACGCCATGGTGGTCAACGTCGGCATCGGCCTCGGCGCGAGCCTGGCGGACACCTCGCCGCAGCAGTGGGACCAGGTGCTCTCGCTCAATCTGGGCGCCCCGTTCCTCGCCGCCAAGTACGGGTTGCCCCTGATGGCCGAGGGAGGATCGATCGTCTTCGTCGGTTCCCTGGCCGGGCTGCGCGCGGCCACCGACTCGCCCGCCTACGACAGTTCCAAGGCAGGCCTGTTCGGTCTCACCCGCCATGTCGCCAAGGAGGGTGCGCCGCGCCGGATCCGCGCCAACCTTGTCGTCCCGGGCCTGATCGACACCCCGATGGGCCGTGCGGCGTCGGCCCGGCGGACGTCGCGTTCGGCCTCGCTCGGCCGCATACCGCTCGGCCGCCAGGGCACCGCCTGGGAGGTGGCCGAGGCCGCCGCCTTCCTGCTCAGCGACCGCGCCTCCTACATCACCGGTCAGAGCCTGGTGGTGGACGGCGGGGCGAGCGCCGTCTGAGCGGGCGGTGGCGGGGGCGGTCCCAGGGGTCAGGGCATCGACCGGGGCCGCCCCCGCCGGCTCACTTCGCCAGCGGGCCGAACTCCTTGCGGGTGTCGACCGGTTGGCCGAACAGCTGCCACCGCTCACCCTTGAACCGCATCAGCTGCATCGTCTCCAGCGGGAAGGCGTCGCCGTGTCCCGTGGACATGGTGACACCGGGCAGCAGCAGGCCCACCTTCACGTTCTTCAGGTTGCGCACCGCGTCCCGCAGCCCCTCCCTGGTGGGGCACTTCATCGCGTCGAGGGCCTTGTGCAGGCTGTCGGCGACGGCCCAGCCGTAGGCGTTGAACTGGTTGGCGGGGTCGGCGTCGGGCGCGTACTTGTGCAGGGCGTCCTTGTACGTCTTCATCGCGGCATCGTCGTCCCACTGCGGGTCGGCGGGGTCCTTGAAGTAGGTCGCCGAGACCACGCCCTGCACGTGCTTGAGCCCGACGGGCTGCAGCACGGCGACCGACGAGGCCACGTTGTTCACGATGTGCAGGGGGTTCCACTCGGTGTTCCTGGCATCGGCGGCGAGGGCCTGGCTGCCGAACTTCGGGGTGGTGACGTCGAGCAGCACATCCGCCTTGGACCGGGCGAGAGTTGTCATCTGCGCCGACACGGAGGGGTCGGTGACTTCGTAGCTCTCCGCGGCGACCACCTTGACGCCGCTGCCGGCGACGGCCTTCTTGAACCCGCCCAGCAGGTCCTTGCCGAAGTCGTCGTTCTGGTAGAGGACCGCGACCTTGGCCTTCGGTTTCTCGTCCTTGAGGTACTTGGCGTACACCCTGGCCTCGGCCACGTAGTTGGGCTGCCAGCCGATGGTCCAGGGGTGCTTGTCGTCCGTGCCCCAGGCGGAGGCGCCCGTGGCGACGAAGGGCTGCGGCACCTTCTGCTGGTTCAGGTAGTCCCACACGGCTGCCGTGGACGGGGTGCCCAGGGTCTGGAACACGGCGAAGACCTTCTCCTGCTCGACGAGTCTGCGCGCCTCCTCGACCGCCTTGGGCGGCTGGTAGCCGTCGTCGCGGACGACGAACTGCACCTTGCGGCCGTCTATGCCGCCCTTGTCGTTGACGTACTTGAAGTAGGCGGCCACGCCCTTGCTGATCGTGCCGTAGGCGGAGGCGGGTCCCGACAGCGGGTAGATCCCGCCCAGCTTGATGGTCTTGTCGGTGATGCCCGTGGTCTGCTGGCCCTTGCACGCGCCACCGGCGGCGGCGTCCTGGCCGTCCTTTCCACGCTGGCTGCTGCAGGCGGTCGCGGTGAGCAGGGCGGCGGTCGCGGCCGCGGCCGCCCGCAGTGCGGTGGTCTTGCGCATGTGACTCATTCCTTTTCCGTACGGGGCGGTGCGCCCACGGGTTCGGCATCGACCGCTGCGGGGTCCGCAGGGGTGACGGTCGCGGAAGGTCCGGACTCGGCAGGGGACTTCGGTTCCGCATCGGGTACGCGTCCGGCCTCGACGGAGGATTCGGCCCCTGGTGCGGATTCGGGTACGGAGGATTCGGCACCGGTGTCGGATTCGGCCCCGGGCCTCCCGTCGAGGGCGGCGGTCCGGTGCAGGCGACGGGCCACCGCGCCCAGCACGCGGCCCGGCAGACCGGCCAGTCCCGTCGGGGCCACGAACATCACGATGATGATCAGCAGGCCGAACACCACGCCCGGTGCCGCCTCGCTGAGGTCCTGGGAGACGCTCGGCACGTACATCACGAACGCCGCGCCCAGCAGCGGTCCGTACAGCGAGGCGAGGCCCCCGACGACCAGGCCGGCAAGCAGCGTGATGGACAGTACGAAGCTGAAGGAGTCGGGCGAGACGAAGCCGATCACCCAGGTGTACAGACACCCGGCGACGCCCGCGAACATCGCGCTCCATGCGAAGGCAAGTGTCTTGTGCAGCGACAGCCGTACGCCCATGACCTCGGCGGCGCTCTCGTTGTCCCGCACGGCGAGCAGTGCCCGGCCGACCCGGGACCGCAGCAGGTTGCGGGCCAGCAGCAGGGCCACCGCGGTGACGGCGAGGACGACGAAGTACATCCACTGGTCCTCGGCCAGCCCGCTCCACGCCGGGGGTTGCAGCTTGTCCACGGTCAGCCCCATGGAGCCGCCCGTCACCGACTCGAGCCGCTTGAGCAGGGGAGGCAGGAACACCGCGAACGAGAGGGTGACCAAGGCCAGATACAGGCCGCGCAGCCGCAGTGCGGGGACTCCGAACCCCAGACCCAGCAGGAAGCATCCGGCGGCCGCGGCCGGCAGCGTGGCCAGGTGGCCGGTGTCGTAGCGGTCGAGCATGACCGCCGCCGTGTACGCCCCCGCCGCGAAGAACGCGCCGTGCCCGAGCGAGATCTGGCCGCCGAAGCCGACGAGCAGGTTCAGGCCCGCCAGCGCGACGGCGTACAGGAGCACCATGGTCAGCTGGAAGACCTGGAAGGGGGCGAAGTAGAACGGTGCGCCGACGGCGACCGCCGCCGCGACCAGCGCGGTGAGTGTGGCCCGCAGCCACCGGACCCGGTCGGTGCCGAGCGCCGCTGTGAGGGTGTTCATGCGCGCTCCACCGCCGCCCGTCCGAAGAGGCCCTGGGGCCGCACCAGCAGCACCGCCAGGATGATCACCAGGGGGACGCCCACCTTGAGGTCGGCGCCGATGACGTCGACGTACGCGCCGGTCAGCGTCTCGGCGACGCCCACGAACAGGCCGCCGACGACCGCACCGACCGGGCTGTCGAAGCCGCCGAGGGTGGCCGCCGCGAACGCGTAGATCAGCACTCCGCCCATCATGTTCGGCTCCAGGAACAGCACCGGCGCGACGAGCACGCCCGACACCGCGCCCACCGTCGCGGCCAGCCCCCAGCCGAGCATCAGTACCCGGCCCACCCGGATGCCCGACAGCCGGGCGGAGGCCGGATTGCAGGCGACCGCCCGCATCACCAGGCCGATGGAGGTGTGCTGGAACAGCAGATACAGCAGGCCCATCACCACCGCGACCACGCCGACGATCCCTAGCGTCGACCAGTCCACGCGCACCCCGGCCAGGTCCAGCGCGCCGTCCGGGAACGGCTCGGGAAAGTCCTTCACGGTGAACGACCAGATGAGACCGGCCAACGCGTTGACGAAGATGAACAGGCCGACGGTGACGATGACGACCGTCAGTTCGGGCGCGCCCTGCACGGGGCGGATGACGATCCGCTCGACCAGCATGCCGCCGGCGAAGGACACCGCCAGGGTGACCGGCAGCGCCAGCCAGAACGGCATCCCGGACGCCACCAACTGCCAGGCGACATACGTCGAGAGCATCGCCAGCTCGCCCTGGGCGAAGTTGACGATCCCCGTGAACCGGTGGATCAGCACCAGGGCCAGCGCCAGACTGGCGTACACCGCGCCGGAGCCCAGCCCTTCCACCACCTGCTGGAGAAGATCGGTCACGGCGCTCACCCGGCCTTGCCGGTGCGGACGGAGACACCGAGATACACCTCGGCGACCTGCCCGTCCTCGCGGATCTGCGCGGCCGGTCCGGACAGCACCAGACGACCGGTCTCCAGGACGTGGGCCCGGTGCGCGATGTCCAGCGCGAGTTGCGCGTTCTGCTCGACTACGACCACGGTGGTGCGTTCCTCCTCGTTGACGGCACGGACGATCTCGAACAGTTCGCGGGTGACCAGCGGTGCGAGTCCCAGGGACGGCTCGTCCAGGAGCAGCAGCGAGGGCCGCAGCATCAGCGCCCTGCCGATGGCGAGCATCTGCTGCTCCCCGCCGCTGAGGCTGCCCGCGGCCTGGCGGGACCGCTGCCGCAGGGTGGGGAAGTAGCCGTAGATCCGTTCCAGGTCGGCCGTCACGGCCGCACGCCCGGCGCGGCCCCGCCGCCCGAGTCCGGTACGCAGGTGGGCGCCGATGCGCAGGTTCTCCTCGACGGTGAGGTCGTTGAAGGTGCCCCGGCCCTCGGGCACGTGCGCCACGCCCAGCCTGGCGGCCTGCTCGGGTGAACGGCCCAGCAGTTCCGCCCCGTTCAGGGTGACCGAGCCTCGGCCGCGGACCATGCCGCACAGCGCCCGCAGTGTCGTCGTCTTGCCCGCGCCGTTGGGTCCGAGGACCGCGCACACCTCACCGCGGGCGACGGAGAAGTCGAGACCCTGCAGCACACGGGCCTGGCCGTATCCGGCGTGCAGATCGCGGACCTTCAGGAAGTCCGGCTCCGCACCCGCCGCAGCCTCGCTCACGCGGCCACCCCCAAGTACGCCTCGACGACGGCCTGGTCGCGCTGGATCTCCTCCGGCGAGCCCTCGGCGATCTTGCGGCCGAAGTCGAGGCAGACCACCTTGTCGCACAGGCCCATCACGAATCCCATGTGGTGTTCGACCACCACGAGGGTCAGATCGAAGTCCCGGCGCACCGACCGGACCAGATCCGCGAATTCGTCGACCTCGCCGTGGCTGAGCCCGTTGACGGGTTCGTCGAGCAGCAGCAGCCGGGGCCGTACCGCGAGTGCCCGGGCGAGTTCGACGCGTTTGAGGGTGCCGAACGGCAGCCCGGCGGCGGGGTGGCCGGCGACGTCCGCCAGGCCGAGCCGCCGTAGCAAGTCGTCCGCCCGGCCGCGCAGTTCCCTCTCCTCGCGCCGGACGCGGGGCAGCCGGAGCGCCGCGGCGAGGTGTCCGGTGCGCCCCCGGCTGTGGGCTCCGACCATGACGTTCTCCCGGACCGTGAGCCGCGGGAACAGGCCCAGGTTCTGGAAGGTGCGGGCGATCCCGCGTCCGGCCACCGCGTGCGGAGGTAGGGCCAGCAGGTCCTCGTCCTCGAACCGCACGCCTCCCCCACCGGGAGTGCAGCGCCGGGTGAGGCAGTTGAACAAAGTGGTCTTGCCGGCTCCGTTCGGCCCGATGAGCCCAACGGCGGTGTCCGGCTCGACGGTGAAGGAGACACCGTCCAGCGCCGTGATCCCGCCGAAGCGCACGGTGATACCGTCGACCGCAAGCATGAGTGACGCCCCTTCCGACGTGCTGGGGGATGAGCGAGCGTCACAGTAGGTGGGGCTGTTCCCGGCGCACATTGTGCGTGAGCACCCAACTTCCCGGTCGCCGGACTGTGCGCCGCGCACAGGTGGTGGAAGATGTCTCACCCGGAGACTGTTGACGGAGCACGAGTCGAACGGCCACGATCGGCGCCATGCCTCGCGGTCCCGCCCTGGACACCCCCCAGCTCTCCGAACACCTCCGCCGGCAGCGGTGGCGGATCCTGCATGCCGTCCAGGACCGGATCGAGGAGGTGGCGCAGGCCGCCGTCGAGGTGATGCGCGCGGAGATCCCGTCGTACGCGCTGCAGGACGGACGGTTCTTCGACGACGTACGGGAGCAGGTGCTCGAGCACTACCGGATGCAGCTCGCGGCCCTGGCGGGCGACCGTGACATCGCCGCCGAGGACCTGCTCTTCAGCCGGGCGGCAGCCATGCGCCGAGCGCGTGCGGGGTTCGCCCTCGAGGACTGGATCAGTGCCTTCCGGGTCGGCCGGCAGGTGATGTGGGACGCGATGCTGGAGTGCGCGGGCACGTCGGCCGAGGCCCAGCAGGCCGCCCTGTCGCTCGTCACGCCGCTGATGCGCTACGTCGACTACGCGAGCACGCATGCCGCGCAGGCCTACGTCGAGTACCAGCAGCACGTGGTGGCGGACGCGGACCGGGAGCGCCGGGATCTCCTGGACCAGTTGCTGGCCGGCGTGGCACCGTCGCACGGCCCGCTGTTCGCCCCGGCGCAGGCGTACGGCATCGGGCCCCGCTCGCCGATGATGGCGGTCGTGGCGGTGTGTGTCGGCGACACCCGCACCGGCGACGTCACCTCGGCCGAGAACGGGTACGCCGCCAGCGCGTCGATCAGCGTCGCGGGCCCCTGGGCGGGCAGGACCCTGGTCGTCGTACGGCACGGTGAGGTGGTGGCCGTGCCCGTGGTCCGCGCCGGGATGGACGCGGAGGACATCTGCGCCCACTTCGAGGCGGTGCAGCGGCGACTCGCGCGGGAGGGAACCATGCTCTCCATGGGGATCAGTACGGTCGCGCGGAGCGCCGACGAGCTGCCGCGCGCCTACGGGGAGGCGCGGGCCGCCCTCGACCTGGTGCCGAGCGGAGGCGGGGTGGCGGCGCTGCCGCGGCTGTCCCCGTTCGACTACCTGGCGCTGCGCGCCGACGATCTCGCACGCCAACTGGTCGATCCCCGGGTGCGGTTGCTGCTGGAGGAGGACCGAAGACGTGGCGACACGCTGGCCGTCACCATCAGGGCGTTCGCGGACGCGGACCTCAATCTGCGGCTGGCCGCCGACCGGCTGCGGGTGCACCACAACACGGCGCACTACCGGTTGCGCAGGATCGAGGAGCGCACCGGCCGCAATCCGCGCCGGCTCGCCGACCTCCTGGAACTACTGGTCGCCCTCGCCATCCGCGACGGGGCCGGGGAAGGCGGGGATCGCCGGTGAGCGGCATCGTGGAGTCCTTCGGGACCGAAGCGGCGGGTCAACTGCCCGGCGGGCAGGAGGGCATGCGCCTCGCGGAAGGGCACGGCGGGCACCACCCGGCGGTCCGGCCCGCGCTGCTGGACGCCGCCCTGGAAGTGTTCCTGGAGCGCGGCTACGCCGAAGCCGGTCTCACCGAGATCGCGGCGCGCTCCGGTATCCCGGGCGGCAGCCTCTTCCAGCACTACGGCGGTAAGCGCGGGCTCTACCTCGCCCTGTGGGAGGAGTTCCGGGAGGCGCAGGAGCGCCGGACCGCGGCCACTCTGGCCGTCGAGCGCGGCCATGGCGTGGACGACCCGAGCGCCCTCTTCGTAGCCGGAGCCAGGGCGTATCTGCAGGGCGCCTGGGACAACCGGCGGCTCGGCAGACTGCTCGTGCAGGACGACGCCCCCGCCGGTTTCGACGGACTACGCCGCCAGTGGGACCGCGCATGGGTACGGCGCAACGCCCGGCTCCTGGAGGTGGACGAGCGGCAACGCGCCGGGCGGGTCCGGGTGAGCGTGCTGACCACCGTCATCGGAGGAGCGGCGCGCGAGCTGGGCGACTGCGGGGACGAGACGGAGGCCCTGGAGATCGTGGACGAGGTGTGCGGCATCCTGGTCCACCTGTCGACACCGCCCGGCTGAAGCGCCCGAGCCTCAGCGCCGGGTGGGGAACCGCAGGGCGTTCGCCCAGAGCCGGGTGACCGTGGAGACGAGTTCCTCGAAGTCCACCGGGGCACCTCCCTCCTGCGGTTCGCCCAGCACGAAGGCGTTGTAGGCCATGACGCTGACCATGCCCGACAGCGCCCGGGAGGCCAGCATCGGATCGACGTCGCGGTCCGCGACACCCCGCGCCTGCAGATCGGCGATACCGCGGCCGTTGCGGCGGATGAAGGCGTCGGCACGCCGACTCCGGAACTCACGGAACTCCGGCTCCACCTGAGCCACCTGCTCGAGCAGGGCCATCAGCTTCGCGTTCCGCCGGTAGGCCTCGAGATAGGCGCGATTGCTGGCCTCGAGCACCGCGTAGGGGTCGTCGGTGTCCTGCACCCGGTCCATGCCGGGGTGCATCATGTCCTCCTGCGCCTCCAGGAGGACGGCGGCAAGCACCTCTTCCTTGTTGGCGAAGTAGGTGTAGAAGGATCCCGCCGCGCAGTGCGCCTCTTTGGTGATGTCGGTCAGGCGGCACTCGAGATAGCCGTCCCGCTCGAACACCGTCCGCGCGGCCTTCACCAGAGCGGCCCGCGTCCGTGCTCCACGCTTGGTCGTGGGCGGCTCGCGAAGGTGCGAGAGAGGAGCCACGGGCGGTACCTGCTCGCCGTCGATCTCCTCGGGCGCGGTCGTGTCCATCCCGGGAACTTTACCTGGATCCGACGTCATGGTCACAAAGCCGCTGAACCGATCCCGATGCGTTCGGCGAGCTGGCGGCGGGTGTCGGCGGCGCCGGTGTGCAGGACTCCCTCGATGCCGATCCGGGCCGCTCCGTCGAGGTTCTGCTGCAGGTCGTCGATCATGACCGCCTCCTCGGGGCCGACGCCGAGGCGTTCGCACGCGATCGCGTAGATCCGCCGGGAGGGCTTGCGGATGCCGACCTCGGCGGAGATGACGACCGCATCGGCGACAGCGGCGAGGTCGACGCCGTCGTAGGTCCCGTTGCCGAACGAATTGGACACGAGCGCGACGCGATGGCCGGCGGCTCGAAGCTCGTCGAGGAGGGCGAGCATGTCCTGGTCGATCGACATGCCCGCCTGCATCCGGGCCGTGAGCCCCTCGGCCGGCACGTCCGCGCCGTGGGCACGGAGGCGTTCGGCGAAGCCGCGCTCGAAGGCCTCGGTGTCGATACGGCCGCACTCGTGGTCGGCCAGGAGGCCGCGTGCGCGCTCGTCCCGGGCGAGGAGGTTCAGCGGCAGGCGCGGGTCGCCGCCCAGCGAGGCACCGAACTCGGTGAAGGCCTGCAGCACACTGGAGGTGATGACGCCGCCGAAGTCCACCAGGACCGCGGTTCGGGTCTTTTCCGCTACGTACGACACGGTGTCCACACTTCTCTCTCGGGGGCGGCTTGCCGCCGTATCAGCGGGAATTCGAGGCTCAGGCGACCTCGAACAGTCCGGCTGCGCCCATTCCGCCGCCGACGCACATCGAGATCACTACGTACCGGACGCCCCGGCGCCTGCCCTCGATCAGGGCGTGTCCGACCAGCCGGGCACCTGTCATGCCGTAGGGATGACCGACCGAGATCGCGCCGCCGTCGACGTTGAACCGCTCCGGGTCGATGTGCAGTTCGTCCCTGCAGTACAGCGCCTGGGAGGCGAACGCCTCGTTGAGTTCCCACAGGCCGATGTCGTCGATGGTGAGGTTGTGCTGCTTGAGCAGTTTCGGGATGGCGAAGACCGGGCCGATGCCCATCTCGTCCGGGCCGCAGCCGGCGACGGTCATCCCCCGGTAGACGCCCAGCGGTTGCAGTCCGCGGCGCTCGGCCTCCCTCGACTCCATCAGCACCGACGCCGACGCTCCGTCCGACAACTGCGAGGAGTTGCCCGCCGTGACGCCGGACCGCGCGCTCACCTGACCATCGGGCAGCACCGGCGCCAACCCCGCGAGACCTTCGAGCGTGGTCGACGCGCGGTTGCCCTCGTCCCGGGTCAAGGTGACTTCCTCGTCCCGCACTTGACCGGACTGCTTGTCGAGAACCTTCTTGACGCTGGGAAGTGCGACGATCTCCCGGTCGAACCGGCCGGCCTCCTGCGCCGCGGCCGTGCGCTGCTGGGACAACAGCGCGAACTCGTCCTGGCGTTCGCGGCTCACGCCGTAGCGTTCGGCGACGATCTCCGCCGTGTGCAGCATCGGCAGGTAGATGTCCGGCTTGTGCTCGACCAGCCACGGATCGGCCATGCGGTGGGTGTTCATGTGGTCGTTCTGCACCAGCGAGATCGACTCGACGCCGCCTCCGACAGCGACCTGCATGCCGTCCGCGACGATCTGCTTGGCGGCCGTCGCGATGGCCATCAGGCCCGAGGAACACTGCCGGTCGATCGTCATCCCTGACACGGTGTCCGGAAGTCCGGCGCGCAGAACGGCCTGCCGGGCGACATTGCCACCGGAGGACCCCTGCTGCACCGCGCAGCCGAAGATCACGTCCTCGACCTCGCCCGCGTCGACCCCGGCGCGCCGCACCGCGTGCGAAAGGGCATGAGCGGCAAGCTCCTGCGCCTGGACGTCGTTGAACGCGCCCCGGTAGGCCTTTCCGATCGGCGTACGCGCCGTCGAAACGATGACTGCTTCCCTCATGTCGCCTCACTGCCTCGCCGTGATCGGGATACTCGTTATAGTTGAATCCGGCGTCAGGTTCAACTGAATGCCCGGATGATCGAGGGGTAAGGAGCCACCGGCCCGAGGCCGAAAAGGCGTCTTGACAGGCGGCTTCACTGCCTGAAGGGTACCGACCAGTCGGTACGAAGAGGTGGATCGTGACTCTGCTGAGCATCCGCACGGACGCGGGCGTGTTCGACGCGATCGCGGCGGGTCCGCCCGCGGGCCGCCCGGTGCTGTTGCTGCACGGCTTCCCGCAGACGGGGCTGGTGTGGCAACGGCAGGTCGAGGCGTTGGCGGCACAGGGCTGTCGAGTGGTGGCACCCGACCAGCGCGGGTACTCCCCCGGCGCCCGTCCGGAGCGGCCCGAGGACTATCGCATGGGCCGTCTCGTCGACGACGTGGTCACGATCACCGAGGAACTGGGATGGGCGGCGTTCGACCTGGTCGGCCATGACTGGGGCGGCGCGGTTGCCTGGTGGACCGCTCAGGCGCACCCCGGCCGCGTCCGTACGCTGACGGTCGTCTCGACCCCACATCCCGGCGCGCTGGCCACCACCCTGCGCACCGACGAGGACCAGCGCACTCGCTCCCGCTACATGATCGACTGGCGCGAGACGCCCGCGACGGAGGAGCGCATGCTCGCCCACGACGCCCATGAGCTTCGCGGCCTCTTCGCCGGAAAGGTCCCGAAGGACAGTGCCGACACCTACGTACGGCACCTGTCCGAGCCGGGCGCTCTCACCGCGGCCCTGAACTGGTACCGGGCGGGCCGCCCCGACGGTGCGATCGGTGCCGTCGAGGTGCCCACGCTGTACGTCTGGAGCACGCAGGACAGCGCGTTCGGCCCGGCGGCCGCACAGGAAACCGGACGGTGGGTCGACGGGCCGTACCGGTTCGAGACGCTCCAGGGTGTCAGCCACTGGGTGCCCGAGGAGGCGCCCGAAACGCTGAGCCGCCTCCTGCTGGAGCATCTGCGCGCGCACGGCGCGTACTGAACCACCGGCCAGTACCCCCTTCGTCAACTCCCGGAAGAAGAGGCCCCCTTGAAGACAGCGCACGCGGCCTGGCGCCGCCTCGAGCCCCTGCACGGCATGATCTACTTCGTGCCCGAGGCGACGCGACGGTATGCGGATCTCGGTCTGAGCGGACGTACCGGGTACTTCACCTCGCGAAGCGCCGCGTTCGGCCGGACGTCCGCCGAGCTGATCATCTCGACCTTCTACAACTTCAACCCGGATCTCGTACGGCAGGCGGTCGACGGGGCCTGGGAGGCGACGACGCCGCAGCAGGTGCTGGACGCGCGCTACGCCGCGGCGGGGGAAGCCCTGCGGCGGGCGGGAATCCACGAACTGCCCGACCTGGCCGAGGTCCTGGCGCTGACCCGCCAGGCCGCGGAGGCGGCCTGCGAACACACCCAGGGGCGCCCGCTGTTCGCCGCGCATGCCGCACTGCCGTGGCCGGAGGAGCCGGTGCTGCAGCTGTGGCACGCCCAGACACTGCTCCGGGAGTTCCGTGGAGACGGCCATGTCGCGTGCCTGCTGACCGAGGGCGTCGGGGGCCTGGAGGCCCTGGTGCTGCACGCCGCCACCGGTGAGGTTCCCGTCGGCTTCCTCAAGGCCAGCCGGGCATGGCCGGAGGAGGAATGGGCCGGCACCCAGGAACGCCTGCGCGAGCGAGGTCTCCTCGACGGCGACTCCCTCAGCCCGGAGGGCGTACTCCTGCGCCGGCACATCGAGGACCGCACCGACCGCCTGGCCCTTCCCGCCTACGCCGCCCTGGGAGACGCGTGCTGTGAGCGCCTCGCCGAACTCGCGGGCCCCTTCGGCCGCGCCGTCGTCGACGCCGGCCTGCTCACTCGTGCCTGACCTGCATACCGTGGATCACGGGGCGCAGGGCAGTCATGGGCGTTGCCCGCACACTTCCCAAGGGAAGTATGTAGTCCCACCACATGTGCGCCTGACCTTGGGCTTCCTACCGTGTGCCGACACGTACCCGTCCCCACCGCACACGAGGAAGTGGCGCACATGGCCTCAGCAGCATCCGCTCCCCCGACGCCCGCCAGTCTCCAGCGCATCGTCGCCGCCAGCCTGATAGGCACCACCATCGAGTGGTACGACTTCTTCCTCTACGGTTCCGCCGCCGCACTCGTCTTCAACAAGCTGTTCTTCCCCGACTCCGACCCCTTGGTCGGCACGCTGCTCTCCTTCCTGACGTACGCCGTCGGATTCGCCGCCCGCCCCCTGGGCGCGCTGGTCTTCGGGCACTACGGAGACCGGATCGGGCGCAAGAAGCTGCTGGTGCTGAGTCTGCTGATGATGGGCGGGGCGACGTTCGCGATCGGGTTGCTGCCGACACACGCCTCCGTCGGGGCCGCAGCTCCCGTCCTGCTCACCACGCTGCGGCTGATCCAGGGCTTCGCCCTGGGCGGCGAGTGGGGCGGCGCCGTGCTGCTGGTGTCCGAGCACGGTGACGCGCGGCGGCGCGGTTTCTGGGCCTCGTGG
This sequence comes from Streptomyces sp. NPDC048419, assembly GCF_043200415.1. Taxonomy (NCBI): domain Bacteria; kingdom Bacillati; phylum Actinomycetota; class Actinomycetes; order Kitasatosporales; family Streptomycetaceae; genus Streptomyces; species Streptomyces sp. NPDC048419. The sequence goes on from NZ_JBICXT010000004.1 coordinate 401,695, forward strand.
CCGCAGACCGGCGCGCCCGCCGGGCAGTTGCTCGCGACAGGTGTGCTCTCCGCACTGACGGCGCTGCTCTCGGACGACGCGTTCGCTTCCTGGGGCTGGCGCATACCGTTCCTGCTCTCCGGCGTCCTGGTGATCATCGGTTTGTGGATTCGTCTCTCTGTCGATGAATCGCCGGTGTTCAAGGAGGCGTTGGCCAGGGCCGAGGCCCGCAAGGCCGACCGGGCGGCAGTGGCCGAGAAGATGCCGCTGGTGTCGGTGCTGCGCCACCACTGGAAGGACGTACTGATCGCCATGGGCGCGCGCATGGCGGAGAACATCAGCTACTACGTGATCACCGCGTTCATCCTCGTCTACGCCACCACGTCGGCCGGCGTCTCCAAGCAGACCGCGCTCAACGCCGTACTGATCGCGTCCGCCGTGCACTTCGCGGTCATCCCGGCCTGGGGCGCCCTGTCGGACCGGATCGGACGGCGTCCGGTCTATCTGCTGGGCGCGGTCGGCGTCGGCCTGTGGATGTTCCCCTTCTTCTCCCTCATCGACACCGGCGGCTTCGGCAACCTGATCCTCGCGGTCACCGTGGGCCTGGTGCTGCACGGCGCGATGTACGCGCCCCAGGCCGCCTTCTTCTCCGAGATGTTCGCGACCCGGATGCGCTACTCCGGTGCCTCCATCGGCGCCCAGTTCGCCTCGGTCGCGGCGGGCGCCCCGGCTCCGCTGATCGCCACGGCGCTGCTGTCGGAGTACGACAGCTCGACCCCGATCTCCCTGTACGTCATCGCCGCGGCCCTCCTGACGATCCTCGCCGTGGGCGTGGCCAAGGAGACGCGCCTGCGGGACCTGGCCGACGTCGAGTCGTCCGTGGACGAGCAGCCCGCGACGGCCCCGGCGGACGCCCGCACCGTCTGACCTGCCGCCACCGGCCCCCGTACGCCGCGCGTACGGGGGTCAGTACTGTGCCGACAACCGGTGCAGCCGCAGGGCGAGTTGGATCTCCAGCGCGCGGGCGGGGCTCTGCCAGTCGCCGCCCAGCAGGCGGCCGACGCGCTCCAGGCGCTGGGCGACCGTGTTGACGTGGACGTGCAGGGCGTCCTTGGTGCGGGCCGGGCTCATGCCGCAGGTGAAGTAGGCGTCGAGGGTGCGGGTGAGGTCGGTGCCGCGTCGCTCGTCGTAGGCGACGACCTCGCCGATCGTGCGGTCCACGAAGCCCGCGATGTCCCGGTCCCCCGCCAGCAGCAGGCCGAGGAAGCCGAAGTCCTCGGCCGCGGCCCCGTCGCCGGAGCGGCCGAGCAGGCGCAGGGCGTCGAGGCAGCGCCGGCCCTCGGAGTAGGCGGCGGCCACGGTGTCCGCGTGGGCGGCGAGATCCTGGACGGGACCGGAGGCGCCGACGGTGACCGCTTCGTGCACCGCCGTGCCCAACTGGCGGGCGGTGCGCCGGGCCAGGTCGGTGGCGGTGTCGCCGTCGACCAGCGGCAGCACCAGGACGGTGCCGCCGTCGCGGGCGGCTGCCAGGCCGTGCCTGGTGGCGGCCAGGTGCGAGGCGGCGGACCACAGCCGGCGGCGGGCCTCCGCCTCCTGGTCGGCGTCGGGTGCGGTGGCGTCGAGCCGGGCCGCGAGCACGACATGCGTGGCGTCGAGGTCGGCGTGCAGCCGCGCTGCACGCTCGCGCAGCAGGCGCGGGTCGCGGTCACGGGCGTCGAGGAGGTCGTCCAACAGCTCGCCGCGGACGCGCTGTTCGGCCTCCGCGGCGGAGCGTCTGGCGAGCAGCAGCAGCGAGGTGACCATCGCGGCGCGCTCCAGGGTGAGCTGGTCGACGGGGTCGAGACCGGGGTGGCCGCGCAGCACGAGCGCGCCGAGCAGCTCGCCGCCGGCCGTCACGGCGGCGATCCAGTCGTCCTGGTGGCGCACCGCGTGGCCTTCGGCGCGGGACGTCTCCAGGGGCGCCGGGGGCGCGTCGACGGCTTCGGTGAACTCGACCGTGCCGTCGAGGACTTGGGAGACGGCGGCGGCCACGTCGTGGACCCCACCGCCGCGCAGCACGAGTTCGGCGAGCCGGTCATGGACGTCGGAGGCGCGCTCGATCACGGCGCTGCGGTCGCGGATGATCTCGTTGGCCCGCTCCAAGCCGGCGAGGGCCGACCGGGTCTCGCCCAGCATGTTCGCCGAGTCGATGGCGGCGGCGGCCAGCGCGGCGAACGAGCCGAGCAGCGCGATCTGCTCCCGCTCGAAGACCCGGGCGCGCCGGTCGGCCGCGAAGAGGACGCCGATGACGTGGTGGCCCAGCATCAGGGGCACGCCGAGGATGGCGACCAGGCCCTCGTCCCGTACGCCGGTGTCGATGGTGTTCGTGTGCTGGAAGCGGGCGTCCTTGAAGTAGTCGTCGGTGACGTACGGGCGGGCGGTCTGGGCGACCAGGCCGCCGAGCCCCTCCCCCATGCCGAGCCGCAGCTGCTGGAAGCGGGCGGCGACCGAGCCTTCGGTCACCCGCATGTAGGTGTCGCCCCGGTCCGGGTCGTTCAGGCTGAGGTAGGCGACGTCCGTGCCCAGCAGGGACCGGGCGCGCTGCACGATGGCCTGCAGCACTGAGTCCAGGTCGCGCAGGCCCGCGAGGTCGTGGGCCGTCTCGAAGAGCGCGGACAGCTCGGCCTCCCGGCGGCGCCGTCCCTCCAGCTCCGCGCGCACGCGCAGCGCGAGCAGCTTGGCGTGCTCGAGCGCGGCGATCACCTCGGCCGGCCGGCCCTCGGCCCGGGCGAGCAGCACCGGCTGCTCGTAGGCGTCGGCGGACGCGCCCCTGGACAGCAGCTCCAGGAACGGCGCCTCGGCGCCGGTGAGCGCCGAATCCGCAGCCGGGGCGCCGACGACCGCCGCACCGGCCCCTTCGGCGCCGGCCCGCTCGGCGGACTGCACGTGATCACGAGACATGCTCACAGGATTCCTCATCGCCCGGCCGCCCCGTCAGCCCTGTGGACAACTCGTCCTCGGACGGGCCCGGGTCCGGTCAGTGCGCGGTCCAGCCGCCGTCGAGCACCAGCGAGGTGCCGGTGACGAAGGAGGCCGGCGGGCTGCACAGATAGGCGACGGCCTCGGCGACCTCCTCCGGCTCGATGAGCCGCTTGAGCGCGCTGTCCTGCAGCAGCACGTCCGTCAGGACGCGCTCCAAAGGGATGCCGTGCGTCTCCGCCTGGTCGGCGAGCTGCTTCTCGACCAGGGGGGTGCGCACATAGGCGGGGTTCACGCAGTTCGAGGTGACGCCGTGGGGTGCACCTTCGAGGGCGGCGGTCTTGGACAGGCCCTCCAGGCCGTGCTTGGCGGCCACGTACGCCGACTTGTAGGCCGAGGCGCGCAGCCCGTGGACCGAGGAGATGTTGACGATGCGGCCCCACCCCTGGCCGTACATGTGCGGGAGCGCTCCGCGGATGAGGCGGAACGGCGCCTCGAGCATCACCGTGAGCACGGTGTGGAAGACGTCCGGCGGGAACTCCTCGAGCGGGCGCACCAGCTGCAGCCCGGCGTTGTTGACCAGGACGTCGGTGCCCGCGGCGGACAGTTCGGCGGCGTCGAGGTCGGTGAGGTCGAGGACGTGCGGTTCCACGGTGCCCGCGAGGCCCCGGGACTCCTCGGCGAGCGACTCCAGGCCCGTGACGTCCCGGTCGACCGCTCTGACCTTGGCCCCGGCGGCGGCGAGCCGCAGCGCACAGGCGCGGCCGATGCCACCGGCGGCGCCGGTGACGAGGGCGGTGCGGCCGCCGAGGTCGAGCGAGGAGGCGTGGGGGGCCGGAAGGGCGCTGGGCGGAGTCATGAGTCGACCCTAAGCAGCGGCCTCGCCCGCCTGCATGTGTTTGCAGCCCATACTTCAGTCAGAAGTGATGGGCTCGAACCATGTGGGGTCGTCGGACAGCGCCTGCTTGATCCGGAAGTGGTGGTACTCCGTCATGACGGGCAGCGCGTCCAGCGCGAACCAGCCGACCTCCAGGGACTCGTCGTCGTTCACGCACGCCTCGCCGCCCACGGCACGGGCGCGGAAGCAGATGTCCATGAACTGGCAGATGTCGCCGTTGGGGTAGGTGACCTGCCGACCGGAGCGCACCGCGACCAGGCGCTCGACTACGCACTCGACACCCGTCTCCTCCTGCACCTCCCGCACGATCGCCGCGGCGGGCTGCTCGCCCGGGTCCGGGATGCCGGAGATCAACGCCCACTTGAGGTTGTCCGCGCGCTGTCCCAGCAGGACTCTGCCCTCGTCGTCGAAGACGACGGCGCTGACACCGGGGAGCCAGAGCAGCTGATGGCCGGCGGCGGCCCGGATGTCACGGATGAAGTCAGGAGTTGGCATGCCACCGACCCTAAACGGCCGCTGCCCCGGTCCCGGCGTCCTCCGCCAGGCGTACGGACGGCGTACGGCTACACGCCGTGGGCGCGCCGCGCCCGCAGACCGGCGCCGATCGCCCAGCCCAGGCCGCCCGCGGCGATGAGCACCAGGGCCAGCTCCGGCAGGGTACCCAGCCGCGTGGCGGGCGTCTCGGACGACCGCAGCGGCACCTTCTGCACCAGGTGGTCGGCCACGAACATGCCGGTCTTCTGGGTGATCTCGCCGTCCGGCATGATGATCGCGCTGACGCCGCTGGTCACCGGCACCGTGACGGTCCGGCTGTGCTCGACGGCGCGCACCCGGGACATGGCGAGCTGCTGATAGGTCATCTCGCTGCGGTCGAAGGTCGCGTTGTTGCTCGGCACGGAGATCATCTGCGCGCCGTCGGTGACCTCGGAGCGCACCGCCCAGTCGAAGGCGGCCTCGTAGCAGGTGACCAGGCCGACCTTGGCGTGGTCCATGCTGAACACGCCCGGCTCGGTGCCCCGGCTGAAGTCCTGGCGGACCATCGAGGTCCAGTTGCTGTTGATGGCGCCGATGAGCGAGCGCAGCGGCAGGTACTCGCCGAAGGGCTGGATCTGCCGCTTGTCGTAGGTGTCGGTGGGGCCCTTCTTGGGGTCCCACAGGATCTGCTCGTTGTAGAGCTTGCCGTGCCGCTCGACGACTCCGCCGACCGAGATCGGCACGCCGATCGCCTTGGCGGCCTGGTCGATGACGGCGTACGCGTCGGCGTTGGCGAAGGGGTCGACGTCGGAGGAGTTCTCCGGCCACAGCACGAAGTCGGGCCTGGGTGTCTTGCCCGCCTTGACCTCGGCGGCGAGCCGCAGCGTCTCGCGCGCGTGGTAGTCGAGCACGGCCCGCCGCTGGGCGTTGAACTCCAGACCGGAGCGGGGCACGTTGCCCTGGATGACCGCGACGGTGGCGTAGCCGTTCTCGGCCTTGTCGCTCACCAGCGGCCGCGCGGCCACCGCGCCCACCACCGGCACGGCCACGCTGAGCAGTGCCGCGGCCGCCGCCGAGCGCTGCACGGCCCGGGTCCGCCGTCCTTCGAGGACGAGGCGTACGACCTCGCAGAGGCCGAAGCCGCACAGCGCGACCGCGAAGCCGAGCACCGGGGTGCCGCCCAGCGCGGCCAGCGGCAGGAAGACGCCGTCGGCCTGCCCGAAGGCGACCTTGCCCCAGGGGAAGCCGCTGAACGGCACGCGCGCGCGTGCCGCCTCGCCCGCGATCCACACCGCGGCGGCCCACAGCGGCCAGGCCGGAAGCTTCGAGACCACCGCGACGCCCGCGCCGACCAGCGCGATGAAGATCGCCTCGATCGCCACCAGCGCCAGCCAGGGTCCGGAGCCGACCTCCACGCCGGTCCACACCAGCAGCGGCAGGAGGAAGCCGAGGCCGAAGAGGTAGCCGAGGCCAAGGCCAGCCTTCCAGCTGCGGCCGCGCAGCACCCAGCCGAAACCGGCGAAGGCCGGCAGGGCCAGCCACCACAGGGTGCGTGGCGGGAAACTGACGTAGAGCAGCACTCCGGAGAGCGCGGCGGCGAGGGCCGGAACGAGGCGTACGAGACGCGCCGCGCGCGATGCGGGCGCGGACTGCGGCTGCAGCTGGTCCGACTCGTCCACGGAGGTTGCGGTGACGGTCACCCCGGGAGTGTACGGCCGGTGACCTTGGCACGGACAGCTCGGTCCGGATGGCAGGCGCCCACGTCCCGGGCGTCCCAAGCGCCGCAACGTTCCTGCGTAACTCGGCCCAACTCATCCACAAACCGGCCATCAGCCGTTACGGTGTGCCCAGCAAGTCGCCCGGCCGGACACGGCCTCGGCGGCCTGGGTCGTACGAGGTCGGGGGGCCTTTCGGTCGGGGTCTGGGGGCGGGGTGGGTTCCACGGGGATGACGTCTGACGCCGGTCCTGGGGAGATCAGCGAAAGACGAAACGTTTCGGACGCGGCGGGCGTGATCGTGCTCGGTGCGTGTGCCACCTGGTCGCTGATCACGGCGACCGTGCGGGAGGGCCGGCCGGAGGGCGTGCTGCTCGCGGTGCTGGCGGTGGCCGCCGGTTATGCGGCCGGACGGATCTGCGGGGCGCTGCTGCCGGTGGCGACGCCGTGCGCCGGGGCGCTGGCCGGGCTCGGTCTGGCCGTGGCCGTGCCGCACCTGGCTCCGGGACCCCAGATCGTCGCGCCGCTCGGGCACTCAGGTGCCACGGCCGCGCTGCTGACCCTGTGCGTCGGCGCGGCGTGCTGCGCGGCCTGGTCCGCCGAGTCGCCGACCGTGCGCTACATGCTGGTCGCGCTGGCCGTCGGCATCACGGTGTCCGCGGCCCTCATGGGCTCGACCAGCGGGTTCGTGACGTGCACCGCCGTCCTGCTGTGTTCCCTGGCCGCCGGCCGGATGACCGGCCGCGGTCTGGGCATCGCCGGCCTCGCCCTGGCCGCGCTCCTGGTGACCGGCATGACCTGGGCCGTCGCCGGAAACGCTCTGCCCGACGGGCTCACTGCGTCGCTGGAGGGCCAGCTCACCCCGCACCGGATCGATCTGTGGCGCGACGCCCTGCACCTGGCGCACCGCAACGCCGCCCTCGGGGTCGGCCCGGAGCGCTTCGGGGAACTGAGCTCGACGGCGAGCCGGACCCTGCTGTCGGACGGCAAACCGCACTCGGCCCTGCTGCAGCAGGCGGCCGAGCAAGGTGTCATCGGCGTGGTCCTGCTCGGGGCGTCGTTCTGCTGGGTGCTGCACGCGCTGTGGCGCTCACCGCGCCCCACACCGGTCGTGCTCACCGCGGGAGCCGCCCTCACGGCGCTCGCTGCGATCGCCTCGGTCGGCAATGCGCTGAGCTTCACCGCAGTGTCGGTGGGGGCGGGACTTCTCGCGGGCGTGGCGACGGCTCGGCCGCTCCCCGGGGAGTCACCGCAGCCGGAGGTGGACGCACGCCCGCGTGGTGACCGGCTGACGCCGTGAGCCGCTGATCAGGCCGTGAGCCTCGATCAGAGGGAAGAGCCCGACCGCAGCCGGTCCCTGATGACGCCTACGGCGGCCTCGGCGTTGTCCACGGTGATCGTGAACGTATGGCCGTCCCACAGGCGCAGGACGACACCCTCACCGCGCCGTACGACGACCGCGGTGCCCTTCTCGGGACGCCAGCGGTAGCCCCAGCCGCCCCACTGGCGCGGAGTGACGTGCTCGGCGAACTCGGCGCCCGCGACATGGGAGAGGGGAATGCGGCGGCGCGGCACCCCGATGTGGCCGCAGCGCACCTCGACGCACTCCTTGTCGAGCTTCATGTCGACGTGCACGAAGGCGAGCGTGCCGAAGAGGACCAGGAGTCCGGCGGCGATGCAGCCGACCACGGACATGACGAGGGGGGCGACACCGGACGTCCAGGCCGAGTCGACCGCGAGCTCGACACCGAGCGCCATGAAGGCCGCACCGCCCAGCGCCAGCAGCCACTGCACCTTGTTGGTGGCGCGTCCGGTCCAGACCTCGGGATGCTTGGCGTTCTCGCCGTGGGGGTGGTCCCTCATGCATACGAGATTACTCATGTTCCACTGCGCGGGCACCGAGTCGCGCAGCGTGACTCCGCCGACCGAATGACCCTGGACCCCATCCGCCCGTTTCGCGGCTTTCGGTCATCCTGCGGGGCTGACCGCCTGGGAGGAGGCGGCCTTCCTCATAGGCCAGGGCAGGCGCTACGAGGGCGCCCTCGCGCCCGCTCAGCAGCACCGTGAGCGTTCCTGTGGCCGGTGCCCCGGGCGCCGGCTGCGCGCCGAGGCGGCGCAGCGCCTGGGCGGCCACGGCTCCCGCAGAGCCGTGCAGTACGAGCGGCGGAAAGCCCGGCTGCTGCACGGCGGCGCGGATGCGCTCGGCGACGAGCTCGTAATGGGTGCAGCCCAGGACGACGGTCGTTACATCATTCGGGGTCAGCGCGGCGGCCGCGGCGACAGCGCCGTCGATGGCCGCCTCGTCCGCGTGCTCCACCGCCTCGGCGAGACCGTGGCACGGCACCTCGGTAACCGTGACGCCGTTCGCGAACTCCGCGATCAGATTGCGCTGGTAGGGGCTGCCGGTGGTGGCGGGCGTCGCCCAGATCGCCAGCGGACCGCCGCCCGCGGCCGCCGGCTTGATCGCCGGGACCGTGCCGATGACCGGCACACCGGGTTCGAGGCGGGCCCGCAGGGCGGGCAGGGCGTGCACGCTCGCCGTGTTGCAGCCGACGATCAGGGCGCCGGGCCGGTGCGCGGCGGCCGCCTCGGCCACCGCGAGGGCGCGCTCGGTGAGGTCCTCGGGGGTCCTGGGGCCCCAGGGCATGCCGTCGGGGTCCAGGGAGAGCACCAGATCTGCGTCGGGCCGCAGCCGCCGCACCGCGGCGGTGGCCGCGAGCAGGCCGATTCCGGAGTCCATGAGCGCGATCTTCACCCGGCCACGATAGTCGATGGCTCCTGATGGGCCGGTGGAGTGGGGCACACTGCGCGAGTGAGCGCCATTGTGTGGATCGCCGCCGTATCACTTGCCGCCTGGCTGTGGCTGTTGCTCTGTCAGGGCTTCTTCTGGCGTACGGACATCCGGCTGCCGCCACGGGAGGAGCCGGCCCTCTGGCCGCCGGTCTGCGTGGTCGTGCCCGCGCGTGACGAGGCCGACGTGCTGCCCGCGAGCCTGCCGTCTCTGCTGGCCCAGGAGTATCCGGGCCGGGCGGAGATCTTCCTCGTCGACGACGGCAGCTCGGACGGCACCGGTGCGCTCGCGCGCGAACTGGCGGACACGCACGGCGGTCTGCCCCTGACGGTCGGCTCCCCCGGCGAACCGCCCGCCGGCTGGACGGGCAAACTGTGGGCCGTACGGCACGGCATCGGTCTGGCACGCGCGCGTGAGCCCGAGTATCTGCTGCTGACGGACGCGGACATCGCGCACGCGCCGGACAGCCTGCGGGAGTTGGTCGCCGCCGCGCACGGCGGCGGCTTCGACGTCGTCTCGCTGATGGCCCGGCTGCGGGTGGAGAGCCTCTGGGAGCGGCTCGTGGTGCCGGCCTTCGTCTATTTCTTCGCGCAGCTGTACCCGTTCCGCCGGATCGGTGGGAAGGGCACGCGGACGGCGGCCGCGGCAGGCGGCTGCGTGCTGCTGCGCACCGAGGCCGCCGAGCGGGCGCGAATCCCGGACGCCATCCGGCACGCAGTCATCGACGACGTGGCGCTGGCGCGCGCGGTCAAGGGCGGCGGCGGGCGTATCTGGCTGGGGCTGGCCGAGCGGGTGGACAGCGTGCGCCCCTATCCCCGGCTGCACGACCTGTGGCGGATGGTGTCGCGCAGCGCGTACGCGCAGTTGCGGCACAACCCGCTGGTGCTGCTCGGAACGGTGATCGGACTGGCCCTTGTGTACCTGGTGCCGCCCGCTGCCCTGGTCGTGGGGCTGGTCACCGGGCAGACGGCGGCCTGGGCCGCCGGCGGTCTCGCGTGGCTGGTGATGACGGGGACGTACGTCCCGATGCTGCGCTACTACCGCCGGCCGTTGTGGCTCGCTCCCCTGCTGCCGTTCACCGCGTTCCTCTATCTCCTCATGACGGTCGACTCCGCGGTGCAGCACTACCGGGGGCGCGGTGCGGCCTGGAAGGGCCGCACCTACGCACGCCCGGACACCGTCACGGACGAGCACCCGCTCTAGGAGCGAGCGCTTCTGTCCGGGCGCTCACTTCCTGCCGGGGGTCCAGTTCATGCCCCACCCGTAGGCGTAGTCGATGGTCCGCTGGGGGCTCACCCCGCGCTCGGGCACCAGGTAACGGGCCTCGCGCTGGACCATCAGGTCGCCGCCCGTGTTGGTGATCAGGGCGAGGGCGCACACCGTCGAGGGGACGGTGCACTCGTCGAGCGAGAAGTCGATCGCGGCACCGAACTGCGGCTGGAGGGTGACCGACGCGTGCAGGTCCGCGAAGGAGCGCGCGCCTTCGTAGATGGTCACGAAGACGAGGATCCGCCGGAAGTCCTGCTTGTGGTCGAGGTTGATGGTGAGGTTCTCACCGCTCTCGACGGCTCCGGTGCGGTCGTCGCCGTCGAGGTGGATGTACGGCGGCTGGTGCAGCGCCCCGAAGGCGTTGCCGAGGGCCTGGATGACGCCCTTCCTGCCGTCGCTGAGTTCGTACAGGGCGCACAGGTCCAGGTCGAGGTCACGGTGATTGGCGACCGCGCGGCCACGCTTGCTGCCCCAGCCGGAGAACTGCTTGCGCACCTGCCAGTTGAGGTTCACGCGCATGGCACCCGAGGTGCCGCCCTGTTTGGCCAGCGAGACCGCGGGCGCCGCCTTGGTGAGCGTGACCTTGGTCAGCCGGACCGGCTGCGCAGGAGGCGCCTGCGGCGGGGGCGGCTGCACGGCGGCCGGGGGTGTGACCGGCGGGGGCACGTTCACGGGCGGCGCGACCGGCGGAGGCATCGTCACCGGAGGAGCGACGGGCGGCGGCATGGTCACCGGCGGTGCGGCCGGGGGCGGAGCCGAGGACGCGGCGTGCTGCGGTTCGTCCACCGCGATGCCGAAGTCCGTGGCCAGGCCTTCCAGTCCGCTGCTGTAGCCCTGGCCGACGGCACGGAACTTCCAGGCGCCCTGGCGGCGGTAGAACTCGCCGAGCACGAAAGCGGTCTCGACGGTCGCGCCCGCGCTGTCGAAACGGGCCACCACACCGTTCTGCGCGGCGTCGCGCACCTCGATGTAGAGGTCGGGAATCTGGCCGAAATTGCCGCCGTCCGAGGAGGCCGCGAGCACGACGGTCTCGATCGCGGGCTCCACGCGCGCGAGGTCGACCAGAAGGGTGTCGACGATATGGCCGCCGCCGTCCCGCTTGCCCTCGTGCCGGACCGCGCCGGAGGAGTGCGTCGCCTGGTTGTAGAAGACGAAGTCGCCGTCGGAGCGGACCTTGCCGCCCACGAGCAGCAGCGCCGAGGCGTCCGCGTCCGGCACGCCGGGTCCGGAACGCCAGCCCAATTCCACCCTCAGTGCCGTCGTCGGCACCGGCGTATTCGAACCTTTCGACATTGACATGTCCGCCCCCATCGCGTCTCACCGCGCCAGTCGGTGTCCCGGCAGCCCTCCGGGTTGTCTCCCGCACAACCTATTCGGTGCGACGGCGAACTCCCACGAGCGGCGCAGGATCACCGGCGACCGACCCGTCGGTAACCCTCTGCGAGCTGGCCTTTACAGGATTCAGACGCCGATCGGCGCCCCTTTTTGCCAAGTTCGCTCGCATTGGGGATCCCGCGTCACTGCGGACACTGAAAACAACCCTCTTATCGGTCTCCCCAACTAGCACATCGAGGGCTTAACTTATGAGCCATGACCTCCCCCCGCTCCACCTTCGGCGGCGGTTACTACTCCGCCTTCCCGGACACCCCGATCTACGACCGGCTGGTCGCCGAGCGGGGCACCCCTCAGATCGCCCCGATCCGGGTCCCCGCCGCCTACGACACGCCGGGCAGTTACCTGCCGGCTCTGCCGTCAGCACTTCCCGCCCTTCCGGCGGGTCCCTCTGCCCAGACCTCCTACGGCTATCCGCAGGCGCAGCAGCCGGCACCGCTGCAGCAGGCGCCCGCCGCGTACATCCCGCAACAGGCCTCCGCGCCGCGCGGATACCCCGGCCAGCAGATGCCGCAGCCGCAACGGCCGATGCCGTCCGGAATGGGCTACGAGGCCATGCGCCCCGCGGCTCCCCGACCCGCCCCGACCCAGTACCAGGATCCGTACTACGGGCAGCAGCAGTACCGCGGCGGTTACTGAACCGTCCGCGGTCCCCTCCTGGCCGTCGTCGTCACCTGGCACGATGGCCTCATGGGGAACGCACTGCTGCAGTCGATACACATCTACCCGGTGAAGGCGTTCCGGGGCCTCGCGCCCCGGGACGCCGTCGTGGAGCCCTGGGGGCTGGCCGGGGACCGGCGCTGGACGCTGATCGACGACGGGGGAAAGGTCGTCACACAACGTCAGCAGCCGCGCCTTGCGCTTGCCGCCGCCGAGTTGCTGCCCGGCGGCGGCCTTCGCCTGTCCGCGCCGGGCATGGATCCGCTGACCGTGCCGGTGCCCCGGCCGGTCGGCACCGTGCCGGTGGAGATCTTCGGCGACAAGGTCGAAGGAGTCCTCGCCGAGGACGCGGCCGTCCACGCCTGGTGCGGTGACTATCTCGGCGCCGAGGTGCGCCTGGTACACATGGACGATCCGGCCACGCGCCGGCCCGTGGACCCCGAGTACGCCCGCCCGGGCGAGACGGTCAGCTTCGCCGACGGCTATCCACTGCTGCTCACCACCGGCGCCTCGCTCGACGCCCTCAACTCCCTGATCGCGCAAGGCCCGCGTGCGGCCGAGGGCCCGCTGCCCATGAACCGGTTCCGGCCGAACGTGGTGGTACGGGGCACCGCCGCCTGGGCGGAGGACGACTGGTCCCGCGTCGCCATCGGCGAGGTCACCTTCCGTGTCACCAAGATGTGCGGGCGGTGCGTCGTGACCACCACCGACCAGGACTCCGCCGCACGGGGCAAGGAGCCGCTCGCCACGCTGGGCCGCCACCGCCGCATCGACGGCAAGCTCGCCTTCGGCCAGAACCTGGTGCCCCTGACCACCGGTACGATCCGGGTCGGCGACGCGGTGACGGTTCTCGACTAGCGGCCACAACCGACAGTCCTCGTCCGCAGGCCCGACGGCTCCGAAGCGGCCCGCGCGGAAAGATCGGAACGTGGTCCCGCAGGCGGGAACCAGGCCCGGGGGCCCGTGCGTTGAGTTTCGTGAGAAGTTCATGAGAGGCCGTGGAGCGGGTGATTTCGCTCTCTCTTCGACCAGGCCGGCACGTGAACTGCTCACCCGGGGGTTAAGACGGAGCGGGAAGGGGGTGCGGGACTGTGCGCACAATCAGTGGACTCTGGCGCTGGCGGCACAATCCGCTGCGCCGCACGAGCGATCTGGTCGAGGCCTGGCTGGCCTTGGTGGTGCTGCTGCTGATCCTCGTCGCCGCACCCGTGATCGGCTCCTTCGTCGGCGGCATCGCCCAGGACGCCCTCCAGCAGTCCGTCCGCGATCAGCGCGCGGCCCGTCACCTGGTGACGGCCACGGTGGTGCGCCAGCTGGACCGCTCCCCGCTGGACACCGACCCGGAGACGTCCTCGGCACGCGATCTGCGCAGCCGCGTGATCGCCGACTGGACCGCGCCGGACGGCTCCGGTCACCACGGCGCCGCCATGGCGGAGCTCAAGTCCCCGCACCGCGGCGACCACTTCGACATATGGACGGACCCGCACGGCCGGATAGTGGCCCGGCCGCTGGACCCGGCGACGGCGACGACGCATGCGGTGCTCGCCGGGTTCGGTGCCGCGATGCTCACCGCGGGCGTCATCGAGGGTGGCCGCCGGCTCATCGTCTGGCGCATGACCCGTCGCCGGTACGCCCGTTGGGACCAGGCCTGGGACAAGGCGGGCCCGGACTGGGGCAGGACCGGCGCGGGCAGCTGACGGCCTTCCCGCTCTGGTCAACCCACCACCCCCGCGCACGCTACGGTGGAGCGGCCGATCCCTTCGGCATCAACCCGCGTAACACGAGGTGGGGGGCACAGCAGCGCCATGGCACAGGGCACGGTCCAGGTGACGCACACCGGCACATCGAGGTGGCGGCGCCGCACGGGTGAGTACACGTCGCTCGCCGCCGCCCTGGAGGCCGCCGCGGACGGTGACATCCTCACCGTCGCCCCCGGCACCTACCGGGAAAACCTCGTGGTGCAGCGGTCGGTGACGCTGCGCGGGCCCGAGGGCTCCCCCGGTTCGGTGCGGATCGCGCCCGCGGACGGGGTGCCGCTGACGGTGTGCGCCTCGGCCGTGGTCCAGGACCTGCATGTGGAGGGCCAGGACGGGGCGGCGCCCGCCCTGCTGGTCGAAGAAGGCACTCCGGAGCTGCTGGACATCAGGGTCGTCACCCGGTCCGCGGCCGGGATCGAGGTGCGCGCGGGCGCGCGGCCCACCGTACGGCGCTGCACCGTCGACAACCCGTCCGGCATCGGGGTGGCCGTACTCGACGGCGGGGGCGGGGTGTTCGAGGAGTGCGAGGTCGTGGCCGCCGGCCAGGCGGGCGTCGCGGTCCGCGGCGGCGCCCACCCGCGCCTGGAGCGCTGCCGTATTCACCACGCCGCGGGGGCGGGTCTGTCCGCGACCGGTGAGAACACCGCGGTGGAAGCGCTGGGTTGTGAGATCTACGAGGTCCGGGGCAGCGGCGTGCAGATCACCGGCCGGGCCACCGCGCACCTGACGGACTGCGATGTGCACCGCACCACGGCGGACGGCGTCACGCTCGACACGGACGCGGTGCTCACCCTGGCCGACTGCCGTATCCACGACATCCCGGAGAACGCGGTCGACCTGCGCTCCCGCTCGGTGCTCGCCCTGACCCGCACGACGGTGCGTCAGTTCGGGCGCAACGGCCTGTCGGTGTGGGATCCGGGCACGCGCGTGGACGCCAACCAGTGCGAGATCTTCGACAGCACCGGCGACTACCCGGCGGTGTGGGTCAGCGACGGCGCCACGGCCGTGCTGGAATCCTGCCGGGTCCACGACGTGCCGGACGCCCTGTTCGTGCTCGACCGCGGTTCACGCGCGGACGTCGTCGACAGCGACCTCTCCCAAGTGCGCAACACGGCCGTGTCGGTGAGCGACGGCGCCACCGCGCAGCTCGACGACTGCCGTATCCGGGACGCCGCGACGGGCGCCTGGTTCCGCGACCACGGCAGCGGCGGCACCCTCAACAGCTGCACCATCGACGGCACCCAGACCGGCGTGATCGTCACCAAGGGCGCCGACCCCACCATCGAGCGCTGCACGGTCGACTCCCCCGCGGAGGCCGGGTTTTACGTGTCGGCGGGCGGCCGCGGCAGCTTCCTCGGCTGCCGCGTGACCGGCAGCGGCGGTTACGGCTTCCACGTGATCGACGGCAGCCGTACGACGCTGAGGAAGTGCCGTACGGAGCGGTGCGCGCGCGGCGGTTACGAGTTCGCGGAGGGCGGCGACGCGGCCCCCGGCACCGGCCCCGTCGTCGAGGAGTGCACCAGCGACGAGAGCGCGGGCCTCACACCGCCCACCGCCCCCGAAACCGCGGTGCAGACGGCCGACCGGTCGCCCGGTCTGCTGGGCGCCATCCCCGGCCAGCGCACCACCGAACAGGAGCCGCTGATCGCCGTCGCCCAGCCCGAGCCGCCGGCGCGGACGTCGAAGGACGTCCTCGGTGAACTCGACGCGCTGGTGGGCCTGGAGAGTGTCAAGCGCGAGGTGCGGGCGCTGACCGACATGATCGAGGTGGGCCGGCGCCGCCAGCAGGCGGGCCTGAAGGCGGCCTCCGTCAAGCGGCATCTGGTCTTCACG
Source organism: Streptomyces sp. NPDC048419 (assembly GCF_043200415.1). Lineage (NCBI taxonomy): Bacteria > Bacillati > Actinomycetota > Actinomycetes > Kitasatosporales > Streptomycetaceae > Streptomyces > Streptomyces sp. NPDC048419. Next base: position 417,421 of record NZ_JBICXT010000004.1, read on the forward strand.
GGCTCGCCCGGCACCGGCAAGACCACCGTGGCCCGGCTCTACGGCGAGATCCTCGCCTCCCTCGGCGTGCTGGAGAAGGGCCATCTCGTCGAGGTCTCCCGCGTCGACCTGGTCGGCGAGCACATCGGCTCGACCGCTATCCGCACCCAGGAGGCCTTCGACCGGGCGCGCGGCGGCGTGCTGTTCGTCGACGAGGCGTACGCGCTCTCCCCGGAGGACTCGGGCCGGGACTTCGGCCGGGAGGCCATCGACACCCTGGTGAAGCTGATGGAGGACCACCGCGACGCGGTCGTGGTGATCGTCGCGGGCTACACGGCCGAGATGGAGCGGTTCCTTTCGGTCAACCCCGGTGTGGCGTCCCGTTTCTCACGGACCATCACCTTCAGCGACTACGACGCGGACGAGCTGCTGCGGATCGTCGAGCAGCAGGCCGACGAGCACGAGTACCGGCTCGCGCCGGGCACCGCCGAGGCCCTGCTGAAGTACTTCACAGCGATCCCCAAGGGCCCGGCGTTCGGCAACGGCCGCACCGCCCGCCAGACCTTCGAGGGGATGGTGGAGCGGCACGCGAGCCGGGTCGCCCAGTTCGAGGAGCCCACCACCGACGACCTGACCCTCCTCTACGCCGAGGATCTGCCCGAGTCCTCCTGAGCGCCCGCCGCTGGCCGCGGGGTCGGCAGCTCCGGCCGCAGCCGGGCCAGCAGCCGCTTCCGCTCCTCGGCGAAGGCCGGATCGGCCTGGTAGTCGGAGTGGCCCAGGATCGGCGCCGGCAGGGGGTCCGCCGCGGTGCGGCCGTAGGCGAGGGGGTCCTTCAGCGGCGGGCGGTCCACCTCGGGGCCGCAGTCGCCGGGCAGCCGGACGGGGCCTCCGATGGGGTCGGTGAGCCGGTGCAGGTTGCGCCAGCAGTCGACGTCGTGGTGCAGCGAGGTGAGCGCGGCAGGGCCGAAATGGGCCGGGAACCAGCGCCCGTAGAGGCGCTCGATCGGGGAGCCGTAGGTGAGCAGGGCGACCCGTTTGCGGTCGGACGGCTTGAGCTGCCAGGCCGCGGCGGCCGCGAGCACGCTGCCCTGGGAGTGGCCGGAGATGACGAGCCGGCCGCCGGTGGCGCGTGTCCAGGTCGCCATCCGCCAGGTGAGGTCGGGGACCGCACGTTCGGCGTAGCAGGGCGGGGCGAACGGGTGGGCGGCGCGCGGCCAGAAGGTGCCGACGTCCCACAGGATGCCGATGGTGCGCCGGGCGGAGGCGTCCTTGTAGGCGCGCCTGCCCCAGGTGACGAAGAGTATGAAGCCCAGGCCGATCAGCCAGGAGCCCAGGGCCTGCGCGGTCTGGGCGGTTCCGTCCACGAAGGCGTACGCGTCCCGTGCGGCCGGGGCGGGGGCCTCGTCGGTCATCGTCGCGCCGACGATGGCTCCGGCACCCAGCAGCAAGGTCGTGACGGCGACGACGGCGATCAGTAAGGGTGCGCGGTCGGTGAGCGTGGCCAGCGCGCGCGTGGAGGCGATACGGCTGGTGCGGGCGGCGTCCCTGGGCTCTTTGGGGTAGTCCAGTTGCACCTCGCCCAGTTCGGCGCGGCGCAGCAGCCAGGCCCGCCGGCCCAGCCAGCCGCAGAACGCGAGCAGCACCAGGAGCAGGACGGGGATCACGGAGGCCTGCCAGGTCAGCAGGACCGGCGGGCCGACGAGGAAGGTGCCCGTGCCGTCCAGCCAGTCCGACACCCGCTGGGCGACCCCGCCGGACATCACGCCGCCCAGGGCGCAGGCGAGCGTGGCGACGGCCGGGCCGGCCAGGCCGTGCAGGGCGGCGCGCCGGTCGGGGCGGGTGCGGTACAGCACGCGGGCGACCACGGCGAGGGCGATCACGAGGGCGCCCTGGACCACGGCGATACCGCCGAAGGTGATGCCGCCGCCGAGCAGCCGGCCCGTCGAGTGCCAGCCCGGCCGCTCCCAGCCGGCGTAGAGCGCGGAAAGCAGGAGCAGGACGAGCGCCGCGAGCGGCAGGCGCCGTACGAGATGCCCGTCGAGCTGCCGGTCGAGGCGGTTCTCGCTGCGGCCGCGGCGGCAGACTACCCACAGGACCACGACGGCTGAGGCGAGGATCCCCGCGAGGAGAAGCCGGCCGAGGGTGTCGAGGGCGGTGGGTCCGCCGGGTGTGCGGTCGTAGCGCGCCGCGGACGAGCCGACCGCCGCGGCGACCGTCAGCAGGCCCGCCGCGGTGTGGGCGGCACGCAGGCGGGCGACCAGCCGGCGGCCGTACCAGAAGCCGGGGCTGCCCAGGCCGCTGCGGCTGGTGTCCTCGTCCGGTTCGGCCCGGTGGGGCATCGGCTGCACCGACTCGTAGGCGCTCCAGGTGCGGCGGGAGAGGTACCACAGCAGGCCGGTGAGCGCGGCGGGCACCACGGCCGCGAGCGCGAGGCGGCGGCCCGGCAGGCTCCACCAGCCGTCGTGCGACACGTCGGGCGACAGGAAGCCCAGCCAGGAGTGCCGGTCGGCGCACGCGTGCGTGCCCGCGCACTGCCAGGCCGCCAGGTCCAGGGCCACCTCGCACGCGGCCGCGACGAGCAGCACCGTCAGGCTCAGCCCGGCGAGCCGCACCAGCAGCCCGTACAGCCGGACCGTCCGTTTGCGGCCGTGGGTGTTGGGGCGCATCCAGTGCGCGAGGTTGACGACCATGAACGGCAGCAGCAACAGCCACAGGGCGCGTGCGCTGTTGCCGGAGGTGAGGTTGCACCAGACGTACGCCTCCGGCACCGGCCTGCCCCGGTAGTCCTCGGGCCTGCTCTCGGCGTCGACGTCCTCGGCGCGCCGGAAGACGGCCGCCGTGTCGTCACCGGTGATCCGCACCGTGCTCGGATCGTTGAGCATCTCCTGGGGCGTCGTGCCGCCCACGCCGTGGACCAGGAGTTCCAGGGCGGTTGCGGATGTTTCGGTCCCCTGGGCGGGGCCGTCGGTCGAGACCCGTTCCTGCGCACGTTCCACTGTTCGCCCTTCCCCCGTGACGCGCCGTCGGCTTGTGTCCGTGCGGGCACAAGGATCTCCGCTCTGAGCAGCGCTTACACCCGTGAGCACGGAATCTCCCCGATCCGGGTGACATGCGGGGAACAGATGTGGCCACGGTGACATGCGCGCGTCGGGTCAGTGGCGTGGCGGGTGCCCACCCGTGCGAGGATGGGACACCCGCGCACCGGGGCTTGGAGGAACGTCCTTGTCGGAGCAGGTGTGCGCGGCGTGTCGGGCGGCTTGAGGCGAAAGGACCGGAGCGTACGTGAGTGAGAATCAGAACCTCCTCGCGGAGCAGCGGCGCTCCCTGATCCTGGAGGAGGTCCGGCGCCGGGGCGGGGTCCGGGTCAACGAGCTGACCCGCAAGCTCGGCGTGTCGGACATGACCGTGCGCCGCGACCTCGACGCGCTGGCCCGCCAGGGCGTCCTGGAGAAGGTGCACGGCGGCGCCGTACCGGTCGTGGAGGCGAGCACCCACGAGCCGGGCTTCGAGGCCAAGTCGGGCCTGGAGCTGACGGCCAAGGAGGACATCGCGCGCTCGGCGGCCCAGCTGGTCGCGCCGGGCACCGCGATCGCGCTGTCCGGCGGTACGACGACGTACGCGCTGGCGCATCAGCTGCTGGACGTGCCGGACCTGACGGTCGTGACCAACTCGGTGCGGGTGGCCGACGTCTTCCACGCGGCGCAGCGCACCACCGGGCCCCGGCAGGGCGCGGCCACCGTCGTGCTGACGGGCGGGGTGCGCACGCCCTCCGACTCGCTGGTGGGGCCGGTGGCCGACCAGGCGATCGCGGCGCTCCACTTCGACGTGCTGTTCCTCGGTGTGCACGGCATATCGGTCGAGGCCGGCCTGTCGACGCCGAACCTCGCGGAGGCCGAGACCAACCGGCGCCTGGTGCAGTCGGCGCGGCGGGTCGTGGTCGTCGCCGACCACACCAAGTGGGGTGTGGTGGGCCTTAGTTCGTTCGCGGCCCTTGAGCAGGTCGACACGCTGGTGACGGACGCGGGACTGCCGGGAGACGCGCGCGAGGAGATCTCCGAGCACCTTCCCCAGCTGGTCGTGGCGGGCGAGCCGGAGAACTGATCCCCGCCGCGGGGCAGACAACTGACGGGCCGTCAATTACCGTGATGGCGCCCGGTCGACCACCATCCCTCGCCGAGGAGTTCGCGCCCATGGCTCGCCGTCTGCGCTCCGTCGGGCTCGACTTCGTCGAGACCGCGCCCGTACGTCTCGTCTTCACACGGGAGATCAAGGCCGCACCGGGGGCGGTGTTCGGTGCGCTGGCCGAAAACGTGCCCGGCTGGACGGAGTGGTTCGCGGCGGTGACGCTGGCCCGGCCCTTCGACGACGGCACCCGGCGCGAGGTGCGGCTCAAGGGCGGCATCCGCTTCGAGGAGACGGTGCTCGCGGCGAAGGAGGCGGAGCTGTACGCCTACCGCGTCGACACGACCAACGCGCCCGGCATGCGGGCCCTGGCCGAGGAGTGGCGCCTCGCTCCGGCCGGCACCGGCACGCGCGTGCAGTGGACCTTCGCCGCCGACGGGACGGCGCCGTTCCGTCTCGTCCTGAAGGCGGCCCGGGCGGGCCTGGGCCGGTCCTTCCGAGATGCGATGGCATCACTGGACCGGCGCCTCGCCTCCTAGCGGCTTCGGCCCCGGCACCTCGGCCGCGGGCCCTCAGTCGGGCCACACGCCCGTCTGAAGCAGGGAGCGGATCGCCGTCGTGTACGGCTCGATGTCCAGCCCCTGATCCGCCAGCCAGGCGTCCGAGTAGTACTTGTCCAGATACCGGTCGCCCGGGTCGCACAGCAGCGTCACCACGCTCCCCTGCCTTCCCTGCGCCACCATCTCGGCGACGATCTTCAGCGCGCTCCACAGTCCGGTGCCCGTCGAGCCGCCCGCCTTGCGCCCGATGGCCCGCTCCAGGGCCCGTACGGCGGCGACGCTCGCCCCGTCGGGCACCTTCATCATCCGGTCGACGGCGCCGGGTACGAAGCTCGGTTCCATACGGGGGCGGCCGATGCCCTCGATACGGGAGCCGCAGTCGCAGGTGACGTCCGGATCGCCGGTGGTCCAGCCCTCGAAGAAGCAGGAGTTCTCGGGATCGGCCACACAGATGCGGGTGTCGCGCTGGGTGTAGTGGACGTAGCGGGCGATGGTCGCGGAGGTGCCGCCGGTGCCGGCCGTCGCCACGATCCACGCGGGTTCGGGGAACCGTTCGAGCTCCAGCTGGCGGAAGATGGACTCGGCGATGTTGTTGTTGCCGCGCCAGTCCGTGGCCCGTTCCGCGTAGGTGAACTGGTCCATGTAGTGGCCGCCGCTCTCCACCGCCAGGCGGGCCGACTCCTCGTACATCCTGCGTGAGTCGTCCACGAAGTGGCACTGCCCGCCGTGGAACTCGATCAGGCGGATCTTCTCGGCGCTCGTCGTGCGCGGCATGACGGCGATGAAGGGGACGCCGATCAGTCCCGCGAAGTACGCCTCGGAGACGGCCGTCGAGCCGCTGGACGCCTCGATCACCGGGCGGCCCGGCCGGATCCAGCCGTTGCACAGGCCGTAGAGGAAGAGCGAGCGGGCGAGCCGGTGCTTGAGGCTGCCGGTCGGGTGGGTCGACTCGTCCTTGAGGTACAGGTCGATCCCCCACTTCTCGGGCAGCGGGAAGCGCAGGAGGTGGGTGTCGGCCGAGCGGTTGGCGTCGGCCTGGACCTTGCGGACGGCATCTTTCAGCCAGTCGCGGTAGGCCGCGTCGCTGTGGTCGACGTCGAGGGTCTCGCCGGACCGGGTCTGCTGGGGGGTGCTCACGACGGGGTGCTCCTTACGCTGGGCGCCGACGGCGCGTCGCGCGGCCGACGCATCGATCATAAGCACCTTCCACACGCTTCTCACCTGCATAAACGCACCTTTGGGCGCCCCAAAGAACCGCCTTGGGCCCAGGGATGGCGGGCATGGGGGCGCATTCGCGCGAGTGCTCCGTGCGCCGAGGCCGAGCGTGCCGTGCGTACTGGTGCTCGACGCCGGGTGCGTGCAGACTGCACCGCGGGTGCGGGCGAACCGCACCGGACGGGGGCGCACACTGGACCTCGACACGAGCTGGATCATGCCCCACCCAGGCACTCGGTCCAGCGCACCGGACGCGCACAAGGGGGCGGCGGCATGGCGGAGCCGGAGTTCACGGCCACGGGGGTGCGGATCGGCAAACGGCTGCGTTCGCTCACCCGGGCCGGGCAGGTCCGGATCAGCGACGGCAGGCTCGCGTTGCTCACCAGTTACGGCACCGAGATCGACAGTGCGCCGGTGCAGGCGGTGCGCGCCTCAAAACCCTGGTTCGCCGCGGAGGACCGGGCGCTCGCGGACCTCAACGGCAAGCGTTATCTGCTGACCCTGGGCGACCATGACCCGGCACCCGGCGAGGCGGGGCCGCCTGCCGCACGCCGGTTCATCGAGGCCGTGCGCAAGGCCGCGGGGCGCGGCGCCTGAAAGGCCCTCCGGGACCACGACCCGGGACGGCTGCCGGGGACCGCGGCGGCGGACCGCACCCTCCGATCGGCTCAGCCGACGGCGAGTTGCGCTACCGCGCCCCCTGCGTCACGCTGGTCTCACGTCACTCTGGGTTTACCGGCGATAACGCTGCGAACCAGCCGCCGGGCACGACAGCAGGCAGCCGTTCCACTCAGGCTCTGCTGGATCCGTCTTCCGTGTTCTTCCGGACCTCTTCAGTCGGGGAGTCGCAGCCGTGATCAGTCACCCAAGCAGGCACTGCACGGTAGAGCTGCAAGCCCTGCCGTCGCGGATCGGCCAGGTCCGCAGAATCGTCTCTGCGCAGTTGCGCTACTGGCATATGGACTCGCTCATCGACCGGGCCGCGCTCGGTGTGACGGAACTGCTGACCAACGTCCACCTGCATGCCCAGCCCGACAAGGTGTGCACCGTGGAGATAGAGCTGCTGCTGGACCGGCTCATGGTCTCGGTGCGGGACCACGACCCCCGGCTGCCCGAGGTCCGGGACGTGGAGTCGTCGGCCACCACCGGGCGCGGGCTGGCCATGGTGGCCGCGGTGAGCGAGAGCTGGGGCGTGCGCCCGGACGGCGAGTCGGGCAAGGTCGTCTGGTTCACGCTGCCCACCACCCCGGCGCCGGTCGCGCCGCCGGCCCGCCCTCAGCGCAGTACGGCCGAGAAGCCGGCCCGCCGCTTCGTGGAGGTCGAGCACGCCGTCGACGGCCACAGGTCCGCACATGCTCCCGCCCGGTCCGCCGTTGCCGGCTGACCGGGCGGTGACCGGTCGATCGCCTTCGGCGGCGCGTCGGCCGCAGTGCAGGTCGGCGGGCCCGCACCGTCGACGCCATCGACCGTCAACCCCAAAGCCCCTGTAGGTGCCCGGAGTTACTCCGTGGCGATGGCGCGCAGTACGTCCAACCGCGCCGCCCGCCGGGCCGGGCGCCAGCCCGCGAGGGCTCCTGCCACCAGACCCACCAGGGCTACGATCGCGAGCTGTACGGGCGGGATCGCGAAGGCGAAGGCGCTGTCGCTCGCGCCGTCCGAGGCCTTGACCAGGACCCAGCCGAGGAAGGCGCCGAGGCCGAGGCCGCCGACCGTGCCGAAGGCGGCGACGAGCACCGACTCCCAGCGCACCATGGCCCGTAGCTGCGAACGGGTCTGGCCCACAGCCCTGAGCAGGCCCAGCTCGCGGGTGCGTTCGTGGATCGCCAGGGTCAGGGTGTTGGCGATGCCCAGCAGGGCGATGAGGACCGCGAGGGCGAGCAGGGCGTAGACGAGGGTGAGCATCATGTCGATGCCGCCGGCCGAGGACTGCGCGTAGTCGTCGCGGGTCTGCACCTCGGGGCTGCCGTAGTGCACGGTGACCTTCTGCACGGCGGCCTTGCCCGCGTCCGTGCTCACGCCGTCCTTGAAGGAGACGGCGACCAGGGTGTCGGAGTCCTGGGTGCGGTGCGGGGCCCAGGCGGCGCGGGTGATGACGTAGTCGCCGGCGAGTTCGGACTGCCCGTAGACCGCGCGGACGGTGAAGGTCTGCTTCTTGCCGTCGGTGAAGGTGAGTTGGGCCTTCCCGCCGGTGGTGAGGTGCTGCTTGTCGGCCTGCGCCTTGGTGACGGCGATGCCGTCGGTGCTGAGGTCGCGCAGGGAGCCGTCGACCTTGCCCAGGTCGAAGGTGCGCTCCAGGGCGACGGGGTCGGTGACGGTCAAGGCCCGCCCCTTACCGTCCACTTGGGCGACTCCCCGGCCGAGTCCTACGGCCGTGTCGACCTCGGGAAGCTGTTGGATCGCGCCGGCGAGGTGCGGGCTCAGACCGCTGCCGCCCGCGCCGAACGACGGGGTGCTGACGGCGACGTCACCGGCGAAGGACCGGGACACGGTCTGGTCCATGGTCGCCTTCAGCGAGGCGCCGAAGACGGTGAACAGCGAGACGACCGCGACTCCGATCATCAGGGCGCTCGCGGTGGCGGCGGTCCGCTTGGGGCTGCGCAGGGCGTTGCGCCGGGCGAGGCCGCCGGTGACGCCGCGGAGCTTGCCGAGGGGGCCGCCGAGGATGCGTACGGCCGTGTTGGAGGCGACCGGGCCGAGGACCACGAAGGACGCCAGGGCGAGCACAGCGCCAAGTCCCGCCATCCACAGGGACGGTGACACCAGGACCCCGCTGAGCGTGGTGGCGGCGGCCAGGGCGGCGAGGCCCATGCCGGTGACGGCGCGTGTGCGGGAGGCGCCGGAGGCGTCGACGGCCGTCTCGCGCAACGCGGCCAGCGGGGCGGTGCGGCCGGCGCGTGCGGCGGGCAGCAGCGCGGAGCCGAGGCAGACCACGATGCCGACCGCGAGCGGCAGCACCATGGACAGGACGCTGATCACCAAGTTGCCGTCGGGGAAGGGGAATCCGATGGCGGGGAACAGCGCCTGGAGCCCTGCGGCGATGCCGATGCCGCCCGCGAGACCGGCGACCGAGGCGGTCACGGCGACGACGGTGGCCTCGGCCAGGGTGGTGGCGGTGACCTGGCGGCGGGAGGCGCCGAGGGCCCGCAACAGGGCGTTCTCGCGGGTGCGCTGGGCGACGACGATCGCGAAGGTGTTGTGGATGGAGAACGTCGCGACCAGCAGGGCGATGCCGGAGAACACCAGAAGGAAGGTGGTGAAGATGGTCAGGAACTGGCTGGAGATCATGTCGGTGTTCTCCTGGGCCGACGCCTGACCGGTGATGGCCTCAACGCCCTTGGGCAGCACGGGCGTCAGCCGGTCGACGAGTTCCTTCTCGCTCACACCGGGTCCGGCGCGCACCTTGATGCTCGCCGCCTCGCCGGGCCTGGCCGTGAGGTACTTCTCGGCGTCGGCGCGGGTCATGCCGGTGAAGGTCACCTGCGCCATGCCGTCCTCGCCGCCGAAGGTCGCGAGGCCTACGACGGTCACCTTGACCGGGTCGGGGGTGCGCAGCGTCGTCGTGTCGCCGATCTTCAGGTCGCCCTTCTTCGCGGCGCCGCGGTTGACGACGACCTCGCCGGACTTCTGCGGGGCGCGGCCCTCGGCGAGCTGGTACGGGTTGAGCTCGGTGTCGGTGATCCAGTTGCCGGCGAGGGTGGGCGGGCCCTGTCCGCCGATGGGTTTGCCGTTCTTGCCGACGAGTTGGCCGGCGCCCTCGATGTCGGGTGCGGCGGCCGCGACACCCGGCACGTCGTCGAGGGTGCTCACCAGATCCGTACGGACGGGCTGGCGTACGCCCTGGCTGTCGCCGGGTGTGGTGATGGCGTCGGCGCTGCGCACCACGGCGTCCGTGCCGCTGGTGGCGCTGCCGAACATCGAGTCGAAGCTGGCGCGCAGCGTGTCGCCCATGACGAGGGTGCCGGCGAGGAAGGCGACGCCGAGGAACACGGCGAGGAAGGTCCCGGCGAAGCGTCGTTTGTGGGCGCGCAGGGAGGACACGCTCAGACGTACGGCGGCGTTCATGAGGGCACCTCGAAGGCTTTCATACGGTCCAGGACCTTGTCGGCCGTCGGGGATTCCATCCGGTCGACCAGGCGTCCGTCGGCGAGGAAGACGACCTCGTCGGCGTGGGCGGCGGCCACGGGGTCATGCGTGACCATGACGACCGTGCGGGAGGTCTGGCGCACGGCCCGGCCGAGCAGGCCGAGGACCTCGCCGCCGGAGCGGGAGTCGAGGTTGCCGGTGGGCTCGTCGGCGAAGACGACGTCCGGCTGCCCGGCGAACGCCCTTGCCACGGCGACGCGTTGCTGCTGACCGCCGGAGAGTTCGGTGGGCCGGTGGTGCAGTCGGTCGCGCAGGCCGACGACGTCGATCAGCGCGTCGATCCACTCCGGGTCGCCGTTCCCGCCCGCCAGGTCCAGCGGCAGCGTGATGTTCTCGGCGACGGTCAGCGTGGGCACCAGGTTGAACGCCTGGAAGACGAAGCCGACGCGGTCGCGGCGCAGGAGGGTGAGGCGGCGGTCGTCGAGGCCGCCCAGGTCGGTGTCGCCGACGTAGGCGGCGCCAGAGGTGAGCGTGTCCAGGCCGGCCGCGCAGTGCATCAGGGTGGACTTGCCGGAGCCCGAGGGCCCCATGATCGCGGTGAAGCGGCCGACCGGGAAGTCGACGCTCACCCCGTCCAGGGCCCTCACCTCGGTGTCGCCGCGACCGTAGACCTTCACGGCGTCGACGACGCGGGCGGCCGTCCGCACGGTGGTCGCGGTCGTCACGCCGCACCACCCTTCGTACGGCCGAACTGCTCGTCCAGGACGGACAGCCGGCGCCAGTACTCGTCCTCGTCGATCTCGCCGGACGCGAAGCGGCGGCCGAGCACGGCGATGGGCGAGTCGCCGGTGGGGCGGCCGTCCGCCATGGCGCGCCACGGGCCTCCGCGTCCGCGTCCGCGCCACACGGTGCGGCGCAGCAGCGTCACGGCGCCGACCACGACCGCCGCCCAGATCAGCGGGAACAAGAGGATCCAGGGCCCGGGGCCGTCACCGTGCCAGTTCGCGAGTGTCTGCATCTCGAGTCATCTCCCAGATGGGTGTTCCGGTGTTCCGGTGATGTCTCGAGGCTCCCGCCGGAGAGGGGTCCGGGTCGTCGTACGGCCAGCGGCCCTGCGCGTACCTCCCGGGGAGTACGCGGGGCCGTTTGCGCTGCTTCCAAAGACCTCGACTTCTGTAACTACTAGTATGTACAGTGACTGCGTGAGTACCTCGGAGAGCACGTCGGAGCGGTTGATCGAGTCCACCCGGGAGCTGCTGTGGGAGCGCGGTTACGTGGGCACCAGCCCCAAGGCGATCCTCGAGCGCTCGGGCGCCGGGCAGGGCAGCATGTACCACCACTTCAAGGGCAAGCCCGATCTCGCGCTGGCCGCGATCCGGCGGACGGCCGAGGAACTGCGCGCTACCGCGGAGGGAGTACTACGCGGGCCAGGGACGCCCTACGAGCGCATCGAGGCGTATCTGCGGCGCGAGCGCGACGTGCTGCGCGGCTGCCCGGTGGGGCGGCTGACGATGGATCCGGACGTCATCGCCAGCACCGAACTCCGGGCGCCGGTCGACGAGACGCTCGACGCGATCCGCGAACTGATCGCAGGGATCGTCGAAGAGGGCAAGGAGCAGGGGCAGTTCGCGCCGTCGCTGGACGGCGAGGAGATCGCCGCGACCGTCCTCGCGACCGTCCAGGGCGGCTATGTCCTGGCCCGCGCCTCCGGCTCACCCACGGCCTTCGACGCCGGTGTCCGGGGCCTGTTGTCCCTTCTCGCCCCCCGATAGGAGCACACACAGGTGCACATCACGAGCAATCGTCCCGACACGCAGCAGGGTCCCGCGGAGAACTTCACCGGTTCGGTGTGGCTCGACGAGATCGCCGCGCCCGCGGCCCCGTCCCGACTGCGCGTGTTCAACGTCCACTTCACGCCCGGCGCACACACCGCCTGGCACCGCCATCCGCGCGGCCAGGTCCTGCACGTCCTGGAGGGCGAGGGGCTGGTGCAGCGCAAGGGCGGTGACGTCGAGGCGATCCGCGCGGGCGACACCGTGTGGATCGTGCCGGACGAATGGCACTGGCACGGCGCCGGGCCGCGCACCTTCATGACGCACCTCGCGGTCGTCGAGGCCGCGAAGGACGGCACCACCACGGAGTGGGACGCGCACGTCGGCCCGGACGAATACCCCGCCGGCGGTTCGCCGGACACCCCCGCCTGAGGAGGCATCCGATGCACGCCATGCAGTACGAGCTGACCCTGCCCGCCGACTACGACATGGGCATCGTCCGCGGTCGCGTCGCCCGCGTGGGGCATCTGCTCGACGACTGGGAAGGCCTCGGTTTCAAGACCTATCTGCTGCGCGAGCGCGGGGTGAACGGCTCGCCGGTCAACCAGTACGCGCCCTTCTACCTCTGGAACACCATGAAGGGCATGAACGCCTTCCTGTGGGGCGGAGCCTTCCAGGGGCTCAGCAACGACTTCGGACGGCCGTCGGTCCGGCAGTGGAGCGGTCTCGCCTACGAGGAGGGCGGCGCCGCCGGGTCACCGGCGCGGTTCGCGGTGCGGCGGCGTCGATCCGTCCCGGACGGCTTGGAGTTGGCCGAGTTGATGGCGGAGGCGGTGGCCGAGGTCGAGCGGCTGGCCGGTGAGGACGGGGCCGTCCTGTCGGCCGCCGCCGTGGACACGAGCCGCTGGGAGCTCGTCCACTTCTCGCTCTGGGAGCACGACACGCCCAAGGCCGACGGCGACGTCTTCGAGGTGCTGCACATGTCGGCCCCGGGGCGGGACCGGCTGCCGCGCGGGAGGCAGTGGTGAGCGGCGTCCGTACGGTGCTTGGCGACATACGGCCCGAGGAGCTGGGCGTGACCGACGCGCACGACCATCTCTTCATCAGCAGCCCGCAGTTGCCCGGCCAGGAGCTGAACGACGCCCGCGCCGCGCGGGCCGAACTGGAGGCGTTCGGCGCGGTGGGCGGGACGGCCGTCGTGCAGTGGACGCCGTACGGGATGGGGCGGCGGGCCGCCGACCTGCCCGCGCTGTCCCGGGCGACCGGTGTGCACGTGGTGTGCGCGACCGGACTGCACCAGGCGGCCCACTACGCGCCGGAGTTGCTCAAGGAGGTGCGCGGAAACCTCGCCGAGGTGTTCGTCTCGGAACTCACCGAGGGAATCGGTACGTCGGGGGTCCGCGCCGGGCTCATCAAGGTCGCGGGCGGCTTCCACGCCCTGGATGCGCACGCCCGCTGGACGATGACCGCCGCGGCCGACGCCCACCACGCGACGGGGGCGCCGATCGCGGTCCACCTGGAGCTGGGCACGGGCGCGCTCGACGTACTGGACCTGCTGTGCGGCGAGTTGGGGGTTCCGGGGAAACGTGTGATCCTCGGGCACCTGAACCGCTCCCCCGACCTCACAGTGCAGCGCCAGGCGGCCGAGGCCGGCTGCTGGCTGGCCTTCGACGGCCCGTCCCGCGCGCATCACGCCACCGACTGGCGCATGCCGGATGCCGTACGGGCCCTGGCGGAGGCCGGGTTCGGCCGCCGGCTGCTGCTCGGCGGCGACACCGTCGTCGCCGGGGCGCGGTCGGTCGACGGCGGGCCCGGAATGCCGTACCTGCTGCGGCGTGTGCGGCCGCGTCTGGAGGCCGAGTTGGGCAAGGAGGCCGTGGACCGCATCCTCACCGAGAATCCCGGCCGGGCCTTCGCCGCGGACTGGCGCTGAGACGGGAGGGACCTGGACGGAGTCAGCGGCAGAGGGCGTCGAGGTCGCCCGAGAAGGCCGGGAACTCGGCCTGGGCCTCGGCTAGTTCGGTCAGAACCGGACCCGGGCGCGACGCCTGCGGTGAACGGGTCGACGGGCAGCTCGCGTTCACCGCGCCGGGCGTGCACCTCGTCGCTCCACTCCGGTGACCCGCGCTCGCAGCCGGCGGCCCGCACCCTCGTGCGGCGGCGAGCCGCGGTCGCCGTGGTCGGTCGCTTGGAACGTCCCAGCCGGCGACCAGGCACCCTCAAGCCGGTGCCCCAGGCCCGTCCCACCAGTGACCCGACCCGTCAGAGCCGTCGACCCGAACCGTCGAGCCCATGACCTGCGTCCCTGGAGTCGGCCCGCGCCATCAGAGCCGGTGGTCCGCGTCGTCGTGGCCCGGTCGGTCGAGTTTGGCGTACTCGACCGCGATCTGGGCGCCGAGACGGGCGTTGTTCTTGACCAGGGCGATGTTGGTCTGGAGGCTTTCGCCTCCGGTGAGTTCGACGATTCGGCCGAGGAGGTACGGCGTGGTGTCCTTGCCGGTGATGCCGGCCTTGTCCATCTCGGCCAGGGCCCGTGCGATGACGCCGTCCATGCGCTCGGCGGGGACCTCCTCGTCCACGGGCACGGGGTTGGCGATGCTGACACCGCCGGGGATGCCGAGATCCCAGCGGGCGTGCATCACGGCGGCGATCTCGGCGGCCGAGTCCACGCGCATGGGCGAAGTGAAGCCGCTGCGGCGGGAGTAGAAAGCCGGGAACTCCTCCGTGCCGTACGTGAGGACCGGGACGCCGAGGGTTTCGAGGGTCTCCAGCGTGAGGCCGATGTCGAGGATGCTCTTGACGCCCGCGCTGATCACCGCGACGCCGGTGGTGGCCAGTTCGGTCAGGTCGGCGCTGATGTCGAACGTCGTCGGCGCGCCGCGGTGCACACCGCCGATGCCGCCGGTGACGAAGGTGCGGATGCCGGCGAGGGCGGCCAGCCGCATGGTCGCCGCGACGGTCGTCGCGCCGTGGGCGCCGCGCGCCATCACGTACGCGAGGTCACGGACGCTGGCCTTGGTGATGTCCGGCGCGGTCGCGAGAAGCTCCAGGTCCTCGGGGGTCAGGCCGATGCGGGGACGGCCGTGCAGCACGGCGATCGTCGCGGGGACCGCGCCGCCGTCGCGGATGATCTGCTCGACCTCCACGGCCATCCCGACGTTCTGCGGATACGGCATGCCGTGGCTGATGATCGTCGACTCCAGCGCCACGACGGGACGCCCGTCGCGCAGCGCCTCGCGGACCTCGTCGGTCAGCACCAGCCGCGGGTGCGGGACAGAGGTCGCGGCGTTCGGGGCGGGGGCGGGCGTGATCATCTCGGGCTCCGGATCGGGTTGTTCAGGCCGGCTGGGCAGGCGATCGGTTGTTCAGGCATGCGTAGGCGCCGTGCTGTCGTCGAGTACGTCTCCGATCAGACGCGGCGTCAGGTCGGGTCGTACGGTCGCCGCGCTCGCGACCGTGAGGGCTGCGGCGGCATGTCCGAAGCGGGCGGCGTCCACCGGATCGCGGCCGTCCAGCAGGGCGTGGACGAACGCGGCGAGCATCGCGTCGCCGGCTCCGGTGACGTCGGCGACCTCGGCGGGCGGGGCGGCCAGGAACCGCGCGTCCTCGCCCGCGGAGCTCAGCACGCTGCCGCGGGCGCCGAGCCGGACCCACACGTGCCGCACACCGCGGGAGTGCAGCGCGCCGGCCGCCGCCACGACCTCGCCCTCGCTGTCGCCGACGAACTCGCCGAGCAGGGAACGGAGTTCGTCGAGGTTGGGCGTCAACGCGAAGACCGGGCGCCGGGTGCTGAGCAGCGGCGCGAGGAAGGCCGCCTTGGGTGCGCTCACCGGGTCGATCACCACCGGCACGTCGGCGGGGTGCGCGACGTCCATCGCGTGGGCCAGTACGGCGGCCGGGAGGTTGCCGTCCAGGACCAACATGTCGGCATGGGCGATGAGTTCGCGGGCCGGGTGCAGGTCCTCCGGTGCCAGGGCTTCGGTGGCGGCCATGTCCGCGACCGCCACGACGAGGTCTCCGTCGGCGTCCAGGACGGCCGTGTACGTTCCCGTCGGATGGGTGCTGCGGTGCACGTGGTCGAGGCGCACACCCGCCGCCGCGGTCTCCGCGAGCAGCCGTTCGCCCGCGGCGTCCCGGCCGACGGCGGCGATGAGGTGCGTCGGGGTGCCGAGCCGCGCGAGGTTCTCCGCGATGTTGCGGCCGACGCCGCCCGCCGTGGTGCCGGCCCGGCCCGGGTTGCTCGTCCGCTGCCGTACGGGAGCGAGGCTGCGCACCTTGACGTCGGTGTTGGCCCCGCCGACGACCACGACGGCGTTCTCCTCGCGGAGGATGTAGCCGCGGCCGAGGATGGCGCCCTTCTTGCCCAGGTTGGACAGGTGCACGTTCACCGCGGCCCGGGTGCTGCCGAGGGCGTCGGCGATCGCCTGCGGACCCGCCAGCGGGTCGCGGCGCAGCAAGGCGATGATCTCGCGCTCCCGCTGGGTCAGCATCATACTGACCAAACTAAAGGGCCTTTATTGGAGTAAGCAAGGGGTGAGCGGAAGGGCGCTCCCAAGAGGTGCGCCGAAGTGGCGGACGGGCTCAGGTCCGTGCCGTAGGCACTCAGCCCGCGCCCTTCCAGGCATCGAGCCGCGCCACCCGCTCCACGTTCTCCCGATCCTCGGCGTCCTCGCTCGCCGCGGCGGCGAACCACGCGTCGAGGATCTCCTTGAGCAGCGGCTCGGACGTCAGGCGCAGGCTCAGCGCCAGCGCGTTCGCGTCGTTCCAGCGGCGGGCGCCCTCCGCCGTGCAGGCGTCCGTGCACAGGGCCGCACGCACGCCTGGCACCTTGTTCGCCGCGATGGAGGCGCCCGTGCCGGTCCAGCAGCACACGACCGCCTGGTCCGAGGCGCCCTCGGCGACCTCGCGGGCCGCCGCCTCGGAGCACGCGGCCCATTGGGGGTCGTCTCCGGGGCTCAGTGCTCCGTGCGGTACCACCTGGTGGCCGCGCCTTCGTAGCTCCGCGACGAGCAGGTGCGCCACGGGTTCGTCCATGTCCGAGGAAACGGAGATCCGCATGCTCGGAGACTAACGCCGTGCGACGCCCGCTCCCAGTGCACGACAGGCCGTTACGACAGCGCACCCAGCGGATCGTCCAGCACCGGCTGCCACGCCAACTCCGCCGCGCCCACCAGGCTGTTGTGGTCGAGGGTGCAGGGCAGGATGGGGACGCCGCCGCTCTGGCCCCACAGGCTGCGGTCGGCGACGACGGCGCGCAGGCGCCCGGGGTCGGCGTCGAGGAGTGTGCGGTGCAGGCCGCCGAGGATGATGCGGTCGGGGTTGAGGATGTTGACCAGGCCCGCGAGACCGAGGCCGAGGCGGTCGATGAGTGCCTCGGTGGCGGTGCGGATGGACGGGTCGTCGTAGTGGTTGCGGATCAGGTCGATGGCCTGCTGCAGGAGCGAGACCTCGGGGCCGGGGTCGCGGCCGGCCGCCGTGAGGAAGGCCAGCGGGTCGGCCTCGACGTCGAGGCAGCCGCGGCTGCCGCAGTGGCAGGGCCGGCCCTCCGGGTTGACGGTGAGGTGCCCGACCTCGAGGGCCAGGCCCGAACTGCCCGTGTGCAGGCGGCCGTCCAGCACGAGCGCGCCGCCCACGCCCCGGTGCCCGGTGGCCACGCACAGCAGGTCCCGGGCGCCGCGGCCGGCCCCGTGCCGGTGTTCGGCGAGGGCGGCGAGGTTGACGTCGTTGCCCGCGAAGGCGGGTCCCTCGATCCCGGCCGTACGCACGCATTCGGCGAAGAGCCGGCGGACCGGCGCGCCGACGGGCCACGCCAGGTGCAGGGGGTTGAGGGCCAGGCCGTCCGGCTCGGCGACGGCGGACGGCACGGCGAGTCCGGCGCCGACGCAGCGCCGTCCCGTCGTGTGCAGCAGCTCGGAGCCCGCCTCCACGACGGAGACGAGGACCTTGGCCGGGTCGGCGTCGACGGTCTCGCAGCCCGGCGCGGTGGCGACGATCCGGCCGCCGAGGCCGACGAGCGCGGCGCGGAAGCCGTCGGCGTGCACCTGGGCCGCCAGCACGACCGGCCCGTCCTCGGCGACCGCGAGCCGGTGCGAGGGCCTGCCCTGCGAACCGGCCGCCGCGCCGGGCCGGGCGTCCACCCGGATCAGCCCGAGGGCCTCCAGTTCGGCGGCGACCGCACCGGCGGTGGCCCGGGTGACCCCGAGTTCCGCGGTGAGCACGGCCCGGGTGGGCGCACGTCCGGTGTGCACGAGCTCCAACGCGGGCCCGAGCGCACCGCGCCCCCGGTCCAGCCGCGTCCTCGAGGTGGTCCCTTCCCCCGCCGTCCGGGGGTCCGCCTTGCCGCTCATGAGGGCGAGTCTCCCATGATCCGCAGGTGCGCCGGCTACAGGCCGCTGACTCTGAGCGTGATGTTCAGACGTCCCGTCAGCCCCAACTCGGGCGGTGCGGTGCCCGGCTGCACCTTCGGCACGCCGTGGTGGGCGAGCCGCGAGGGTCCACCGAACACGAACAGGTCGCCGCTGCGCAGCTCCACATCGGTGTAGGGCCGGGTACGCGTCTCGGGGTTGCCGAAGCGGAAGACGCAGGTGTCGCCCAGGCTGAGCGACACCACCGGGGCGTCCGACTTCTCGTCGCTGTCCCGGTGCATGCCCATGCGGGCGTCGGCGTCGTAGAAGTTGATGAGCGCGATGTCGTACGCCGCGGCCGGTTCGCCCAGGAGGTCGTGTGCCGCGCGTTCGCCCAGCGCGTCCCGGACCGCGCGGCGGCCCAGTTCGCCCAGCCGGCCGGGGAACGGCTTCACGGGTGCGCCGTCGCCGTCGGCGACCGTGCGGGCGTAGGCGTACGGGTACCAGTGCCAGCCCAGGCAGACCTGCCGGGCGGTCATCGTGCCGCCGCCGGGAGTGCGGACCGTGCGCAGGCCGGCCGGTGGGCGGGCCCACTCGCGGCAGGCCCGGAGCATGTCGCGCTGTCCGTCCGCGTCCAGCCAGTCGGGCACGTGCACCGCGCCCGGCGCGACCTCCGTACGCTCGCGGGGGAACAGCTCGGCATCCATGCCTTCCATCCTCCCCCACCGGCCGTGAGCTGCGGCTCGGCTAGCCTGGGCACACGATGAACGACCGTATGACGACGCCGTGGGGCGAACCGGCGCTGACTCGATTCCCCGAGGACCCGCGCGACCGGCTGCGTGCCTGGGACGCCTCCGACGAGTACCTCCTGCGGCACCTCGCGGAGCAGGACGTCCCGCTGTCCGGCACGGTCGTGGTCCTCGGCGACCGCTGGGGTGCGCTGGTCACCGCGCTCGCCGGGCACCGGCCCGTGCAGATCACCGACTCGTTCCTCGCACAGGAGGCGACCCGGGCGAACCTGGACCGGGCCGGCGTCGAGACCGGTGCCGTACGCCTGCTGACCACGCAGGACCCACCGCCCGAGCGGGTCGACGTGCTCCTGGTCCGGGTGCCGAAGAGCCTGGCGCTGCTGGAGGACCAGCTGCTGCGGCTGGCGCCCGCGGTGCACGAGGGCACGGTCGTCGTGGGCACCGGGATGGTCAAGGAGATCCACACCTCCACGCTCGGGCTCTTCGAGCGGATTCTGGGGCCGACCCGCACCTCGCTCGCCGAACGGAAGGCGCGGCTGATCTTCTGCACGCCTCGGCCCTGCCTCGACCGGCCCGCCAACCCGTGGCCGTACACGTACGCGCTCCCCGACGGCATCGGCGCGGTCTCGGGCCGTACGGTCGTCAACCACGCGGGCGTCTTCTGCGCCGACCGGCTCGACATCGGCACCCGCTTCTTCCTTCAGCACCTGCCGGCCGGGCGCACCGGCCTGCGGGTGGTGGACCTGGGCTGCGGTAACGGCGTGGTCGGTACGGCGGTGGCGCTGGCCGACCCGGCGGCCGAGGTGCTGTTCGTGGACGAGTCGTTCCAGGGCGTGGCCTCGGCGGAGGCGACGTACAAGGCGAACGGGGTGCCGGGGCACGCGGAGTTCCGGGTCGGCGACGGGCTTGCGGGGGTGCCGGCCGGGAGTGTCGACCTGGTGCTCAACAATCCCCCGTTCCACTCGCACCAGGCGACGACCGACGCGACGGCGTGGCGGATGTTCACCGGGGCACGGCGGGTGCTGCGCCCCGGCGGTGAGCTGTGGGTGATCGGCAACCGGCATCTCGGCTACCACGTGAAGCTGCGCAAGGTGTTCGGCAACAGTCAACTGGTCGCCGGCGACCCCAAGTTCGTGGTGCTGAAGGCCGTCAAGCGCTAGAGGTCGGCAGGCGGGCGGGCGAGTGTCCTGATGATCCCGGTCACCGCCTCGGCCATCGCCTGCCGTCCCACGCTCAGGTACTTCCGCGAGTCGACCGTATCGGGGTGCTCGGCCAGGAACTGCCGGATCGCGCCCGTCATGGCCATGTTGAGGGCGGTGCCTACGTTCACCTTGGCGATGCCGCCCGCGACCGCCGCGGAGAGTTCGCCGTCCGGCACGCCGGAGGAGCCGTGCAGGACGAGCGGTACCTCCAGGGCGGCGGCGAGCCGTTTGAGGAGGTCGTGGTCGAGGGTGGCGGTGCGGGTGGTCATGGCGTGCGTGGTGCCGATGGCGACCGCGAGGGCGTCCACGCCGGAGTCGGCGACGAAGGCGCGGGCCTCGGCGGGGTCGGTGCGGGCACCGGGCGCGTGCGCGTCCAGCGCGGGCTCGCCCGCCTTGCCGCCGACCTGCCCCAACTCGGCCTCGATCCACAGGGCTTGGGAGTGCGCCCACTCGGCTGCGGCCCGGGTCGCGGCGAGGTTCCGCTCGTAGGGCAGGCGGGCCGCGTCGTACATCACGGAGCTGAATCCGGCGTCCGCGGCCTCGCGCAGCAGGTCGTCGCTCTGGACGTGGTCGAGGTGCAACGCGACGGGGACGGCGGCGCGTTCGGCGGCGGCGACGGCCGCGCGGGCTAGCGGCAGCAGCCGTCCGTAGCGGAACTTGACCGCGTTCTCGCTGACTTGGAGGACGACGGCGGCCTGCGCGGACTCGGCGCCGGCCACCACCGCCTCGACGTGCTCCAGGGTGATGATGTTGAACGCGGCGACGGCGGAGCGCTCGGCTGCTGCGCGGGTGACGAGTTCGCCGGTGGTGACGAGGGGCACGGCTTCTCCTTCGAAGAGGCGCGTCAGAGCACGCAGGGGCGAGTCAGGGCGCGAGGATGACCGAGCGGGTGAGGTGGCGGGGCTGGTCGGGGTCGAGGCCGCGGGCCGCGGCGACGGCGACGGCGAGGCGGTGGACGCGGACCAGTTCGGCGAGCGGGTCGAGCTCGCCCACGATCCACAGTCCGCCGGTGGCGCGCACCTGCTCGGCCAGGCCCCCGGGGGCGGCGCCGAGCATCCAGGTCGCCGTGCCCCTGGTGGTGATGCTGATCGGGCCGTGCCGGTACTCCATCGCCGGGTATGACTCCGTCCAGGCGAGTGAGGCCTCGCGCATCTTCAGGCCGGCCTCGTTGGCCAGGCCCACCGTCCAGCCCCGGCCCAGGAAGGTGAACTGCGTGCAGGCGACGAGCCCTTCGGGCAGCGGGGCCGCGAGGGCGGTGCGGCCGTCGTCGACCACGGCGTCGGTGTGCAGCCCGAGGTGGGCGCGGAGCAGGGTGAGGGCGGTGGTGGCGAACCGAGTCTGCACGACGGAGCGTTCGTCCGCGAAGTCGAGCACGACGAGGTCGTCGGCCGCCTGCATGACGGGCGTGTGCGGGTCGGCGGTGATCGCGACCGTGCGGGTGCGCCCCTTCAACCGGCCGAGCAGGCCGAGGACCTCGGTGGTGGTGCCGGAGCGGGTGAGGGCCACGACGCGGTCGTACGGACGGCCGTACGGGAACTCGGAGGCGGCGAAGGCGTCCGTCTCGCCCTGTCCCGCGCTCTCGCGCAGCACGGCGGCCGCCTGCGCCATGAAGTACGAGGTGCCGCATCCGACGATCGCGACCCGCTCGCCCGGCGCGGGGAGCGCCTCGCGGTGCCGTTCCGCCTCCTCCGCGGCCCGTATCCAGCACTCGGGCTGACTGGTCAGCTCGTCCTCGACATGGGTCATGCCGGGCCCTCCCCTGATGTGGTTCCGCTCGACGCGGCCGTTTGCTTGTTTCTGCAAGATACAGGGCTGTTTCGAGCATAATCAAGCATTCGAGCGAGGACCGTGTGCGCTAGGGTCGCCGGGAGATCGAGGAACGGGAGGGTGGGCATGTCGCGGGACGCCCGCTGGAAGGCGCTGCTGGAACTGCTCGTCGAGCGCGGCAGGCTGGACGTCGAGGAGGCCGCCGCCGAGCTGGAGGTCTCGTCCGCGACCATCCGACGCGACTTCGACCAGCTCGCCGAGCAGCAGATGCTCGTCCGCACCCGGGGCGGCGCGGTCGTGCACGGGGTGTCGTACGAGCTGCCGCTGCGCTACAAGACCGCCCGGCACCCCTCCGAGAAGCAGCGGATCGCCAAGGCCGTGGCCGACCTCGTCGCGCCCGGCGAGGCGGTGGGGCTGACCGGCGGCACGACCACCACCGAGGTGGCCCGCGCCCTGGCCGTGCGCAGCGATCTCGCCTCCGGCTCGCCGGCCCTCACCGTCGTCACCAACGCGCTCAACATCGCCAACGAGCTCGCCGTGCGGCCCCAGTTCAAGATCGTGGTGACCGGTGGGGTGGCGCGTCCGCAGTCCTACGAGCTCATCGGGCCGCTCGCGGACGGCGTGCTCGGCCAGATCACCGTCGACGTGGCCGTGCTCGGCGTGGTCGCCTTCGACGCCACGCACGGCGCCGCCGCGCACGACGAGGCGGAGGCCGCGATCAACCGGCTGCTGTGCCAGCGCGCCGAGCGCGTGATCGTCGCCGCGGACTCCAGCAAGCTGGGACAGCGGGCGTTCGCACGGATCTGCGGGACCGACGCGGTGAACACCCTCGTGACGGACACGGCGGCGAGCGCGGACGACGTGCGTCGCTTCGAAGAGGCGGGCCTGACCGTCATCACGGTCTGACCCGCACGCCCGCCCCTACGACCCGGCACGGGCCGCCCCTGCCGCCGCGCCCCCGACGCACACGCCTCCAGACCCGGCACGGGCCGCGCCCCGCTCCCGCGATGTCCGCGCTCCCCGGCCCGAATCCGCCTCGCGGCGAGCGCGCGGGCGTGCGTCGCTTCGAGGAGGGCGACCTCACCGTCTGGCGCCTACGCCTCCACGACCCACCGCGAGCCGCTCCCACTCCCACGATGCCCGCGCTCCCCGCGCCGAATCCGCCTAGGCTGAGGGCGGGATGTGTGGTGCGGCAGGGAGGCTGCTATGGGCGCACGAGTGATCGACCAGGACGTCCCCGGGGCCGGCCCGCGCTATCTGCCGATCGCGGAGCACGGGCTGATCGGCGATCTGCGCAGCGTGGCCCTCGTGGGCACGGACGGCACGATCGACTGGTACTGCTGCCCGGCCTTCGACGCGCCGAGCATCTTCGCGGCGATCCTGGACGCGGAGCGCGGCGGCTCCTTCGAGCTGGCGGCGTCCGTCCCGGCCCGGACCAAGCAGTTCTACTTCCCCGACACGAACGTGCTGATCACCCGGTTCTTCACCGAGGACGGCGTCGGCGAGGTGCAGGACTTCATGCCGGTCGGCGGCGCGGACGTGGAGGCGGAGCGGCACCGGCTGATCCGGCGGGTGGTGTGCGTGCGCGGCTCCATCCCCTTCCGCACCCGGGTCGCGCCGCGGTTCGACTACGGCACCCGGCCGCACACCGTGCGCATGGCCGGCGAGGCGGCCGTCTTCGAGGCCGACGGGCCGGCCCTCGCGCTGACCGCGACCGTGCCCCTGGAGGCCCAGGGGCCGGACGTTCGGGCCGACTTCAAGCTCTCCGAGGGCGAGACAGCGGTGTTCGCGCTGGACCAGGTCGGCGGCGACGTGCAGCCGCGCCGGTGCGCGAAGATGGAGGCCGAGGAGCAGTTCGGCACCACGGTGGCGTACTGGCGGCGCTGGCTCTCCGCCTCCAAGTACCGTGGCCGCTGGCGGGAGATGGTGCACCGCTCCGCCCTCACCCTGAAGCTGCTCACCTACGCGCCCACCGGCGCGATCGTGGCCGCGCCGACCACCAGCCTGCCCGAGCAGCTGGGCGGGGAACGCAACTGGGACTACCGGTACGTGTGGGTGCGCGACGCCGCCTTCTGCGTGTACGCCCTGCTGCGCCTCGGGTTCTCCGACGAGGCCGAGGCGTTCATGAAGTTCGTGACCCGCCACATCAGCCCGGGCGACGGCCGGCCCTCCGGCCCCCTGCAGATCATGTACGGCATCGACGGCCGCACCGACCTCACGGAGACCGAACTCGGCCATCTGGATGGGCATCAGGGCTCCGCACCGGTCCGCGTCGGCAACGCCGCCGCCGACCAGCTCCAGCTCGACATCTACGGCGCGCTCATCGACTCGATCTACCTCTACGACAAGTGGGCCAAGCCCGTCTCCAGCGCCCAGTGGGACGACGTGTCCGCACTGGTGGAGTGGGTGTGCGCCAACTGGGACCAGCCCGACGAGGGCATCTGGGAGACGCGCGGCGGGCGCAAGAACTTCCTGTACTCACGGCTGATGTGCTGGGTGGCGATCGAGCGCGCCATCCGCATGGCCAACAGGCGCGGCCTGCCCGCCGACCTGCCCCGCTGGCTCGAGTGCCGCGACACGATCTACCGGCGGATCATGAAGAAGGGCTGGTCCGAGACGCGGCAGGCGTTCGTCCAGCACGAGGACGGCGACGTACTGGACGCGGCCGTGCTGATGATGCCGCTGACGAAGTTCATCGCGCCCACCGACCCCAAGTGGCTGTCCACCCTCGACGCCCTCACCCACGACCTGGTGTCCGACTCCCTCGTCTACCGCTACGACCCGCTCAGCAGCCCCGACGGGCTGCGCGGCGACGAAGGCACCTTCTCCATCTGCTCGTTCTGGTACGTCGAGGCCATGGTTCATGCCGGGCGCATCGACGAGGCGCGGCTCGCCTTCGAGAAGATGCTCACCTACGCCAACCATCTCGGCCTGTACGCCGAGGAGATCAGCCACACCGGTGAGCAACAGGGCAACTTCCCACAGGCGTTCACCCATCTGGCACTCATCAGCGCGGCCTTCAATCTGGACAAGGCCCTGGGCTGAGGGGGGTGTTGCCGGGTACACCCGGCATCCGGTGTTCAGGCCCAGCGACGACGGTGCCCTGAACAGGAAGGATTCCTGATGTCGGCGAGCGGCCGGCACGAAATCCACCTCACCGGACTCGGGGGACCAACCATGAACGAGATCTTCGCCCGGCGCCTGACGGGCGCCGCAGGCATCGCCACCGCGGCCGCGTTCATCGTCGAAGTGCCGCTGTACTTCGTCTACTCGGGCCCACCGACGGACGCGAACGTGCTCGCCCGGCTGCTGATCGGCATCGTCGCCCTCGCCTTCCTGGTGGTGTTCGTGACGGCCTTCCGCGAACTGGTCAAGCACACCAACCCCGCCTACGAATGGGCCGGTTC
Source organism: Streptomyces sp. NPDC048419 (assembly GCF_043200415.1). Lineage (NCBI taxonomy): Bacteria > Bacillati > Actinomycetota > Actinomycetes > Kitasatosporales > Streptomycetaceae > Streptomyces > Streptomyces sp. NPDC048419. Next base: position 442,621 of record NZ_JBICXT010000004.1, read on the forward strand.
GATCGCCTTCGCCACCGGGCTCGTCTACACCACGATCACCCTCGTCTCCTCCGGTCTGGAGGCGGGCGCGGTCATCGCCACCGACCACCGGATCGACCCGACCATCACGGTCAACGGCACCTACATTCTCTACGGTTCGATCTCCCGTCTGATGCTGGCGTTCTTCCTCACGGCTGTGGGCGTCGCCGTCACTCGCACCGACCTGCTGGCGCGCTGGGTCGGACGGTCGGCCTACGCGCTCGCGGTCATCAACCTCGTGTTCGTGCCGTCCCTGTTCTTCGGCAACACCCCCGCGCACTTCTACGCGGCGAACGGCTGGGGCACCACGGCCCTGATGGGCGCGATCCTGAGCTACTGGCTGCTGGCCGTGGGCATCTCGACGTACCGCAGCGCGAGCCGCCGCCGCGAGCTGGTCCGAGCGTAGCCGGATGCGGATCACCGAGTGGGGGGGGGGGGGGGGGGGGGCGCCCCCCCCCCCCCCCCCCCCCCCCCCCCCCCCCCGCCCCCGCCCCCCCCCCCCCCCCCCCCCCCCCCCCCACCCCCCCGCCCG
>NZ_JBICXT010000004.1:443178-528929 GCF_043200415.1 Streptomyces sp. NPDC048419
GGGGGGGGGGGCGGGGGTATTCCCCACGTCCCGCCGGGCGCCCCGCGGCCGCGCGGGGGGGGGCGGGGGGGGGGGGGGGCGGCCCGGGGGGGGGGGGCGGGCCCCCCCCCCCCCCCCCCACTCGCGTGCCCGCTTCGGCCTCACTCGCCGGCGACCAGCTCCACCGGCACCGCGACGACGTCCACGAGCGCGCCGGAGCGCAGGGCCGTCAGGGCCAGCGGCACTCCTATGGCGTCCTCGAGCATCAGCCGCTGCAGAGCCTGGGCGCTGGTCACCGGGGCGCCGTCGGCGCTGAGCAGCAGGTCGCCGTCCCGCAGGCCCGCGCGGTCGGCGGGCGAGGCGGGCACGACCTCGATGATCCTCAGGCCCGTGGACCGGCCGGTGCGGGCCTGGACCGGCGGAGGCAGCGGTGCGGGCAGGCAGGCGAGGCCGAGATAGGCGCGGCGGACCCGACCCTCGGAGAGCAGGGTCGCGATGATCTGCCGGCTGGTGCCGTTCACCGGGACGGCCAGGCCCAGGCCGACGTCGGCGATGGCCGTGTTGATGCCGACGACGCTGCCGTCGGCCGTTGCGAGGGCCCCGCCCGAGCTGCCCGGGTGGAGCGTGGCGTCGGTCTGGACGACGTTGTCGATGACGCGTGTGGCCCGGCCCGCGCCGGCCGGCAGCGACCGGCCCAGCGCGCTGACGACACCGGCGGTGACGCTGCCGGTCAGCCGAGCGGGTTGCCGACCGCCACGACCAGCTGCCCCACCCGCAGCGTGTCGGCCTCGCCGAGCGTGGCCGGGGGCGGAGTGGGCCCGTCGGCGCGGACCACGGCGAGATCGGAGAGCGGGTCGGCGCCGATGACGTGGAAGGGGATGGTCGTGCCGTCGGCGAAGGACGCCGTACCGGCATCGGAGTGCCCGACGACATGGGCGTTCGTGAGCAGGAAACCGTCGTCGGTGAAGACCACCGCGGAGCCGGTTCCCCTCACGAACCGCCCTCTGGAGCGGCGGTGCGCGACGTTCAGGGCCGCCACCTTCGGCGTGAGTTCGGCGGCGACCGACGTGACGATCTGCGAGTAGGAGTCGAGCGCGGCCTGCTCCCTGCCGGAGCGGTCGGGCCCGGAAAACGTGGTGGCCACTGGTCGACCTTTCCGCTTGCCCCAAGGCGTGTATTACATGCTTACACCCTTGCAGGGACAGGCGAAGAGGACTTCGCTGCGGGCTGACGCCGGCCCGCGATCAGCCGACGTCCGGTCGGCCGGCACGCGATCAGCGGGCGCGGGGTCCCTCGTCGCCGGGGTCCGCCCGTCTCGACGTACGCAGTGTGCCGACCGTCTTCAGCAGACGGTCGGCTGGTGCGCGCAGTTCGGGATGGGCGTTCACCGTGTTCCGCAGGCCCCGCACGGGTCTGCGCCACAGCTGGTGGGCCGCCGCGACCGGATGGGGCCGGGTGGCGAATCCTTCCGCCACGCGCAGCTCCCTGGTCTTGAGCCAGTCCTTGTACTCCTTGTCGCCGCGACCCAGGTCGAGCAGCGTCACGCCGTGCCGGGCCGCCGCCTCGGCGGTGCGCAGATGCATCATCAGGCCGGGCGAGTAGCGGTGGAACTCGGGGTCGTAGGCGGTGAACCAGGCGGCCAGCACCGTGCGCGAGCGGGGCCCGAAGTGCGCCGCCACCGGGCGGTCACCGGCGTAGAGCACCGACAGGACGCCGGTGAAGTGCTCCTCGCGGACCTGATGGAGATGGCGCACGAGGTCCACGATCCATGGCCGGGCGAACCGGTCCATCCGGCCCGTCCTGCGGTACTGGGCGGACTTCCACTGCATGAGCCGGCGCAACATCTGCGGATCACGCTCGTCGAACTCGAAGCGCACCTCGCCCACGTCGCGCCCGAGGCGGCGCTCCTTCTTCAGCGTGGTCTTGGCGAGGCCCGGGTAGGCGCCGCGCAGCCACGGCGCGTACCCGCTCTCGTCGGGCTTGAGGTCGACCACCGGGGAGGCGAACATGCCCGTGACGTGCCGGCCGAACGGCTTCTGCTCCTCGACGAGATGATCGAACTCGAAGACGGACAGCCGGCAGGCCTTCAGCAGTTCCTGTGCGTCCCAGGTGAATCCGGGGCGGTGCACGAGCGCCTGGCAGTCGGACAGGCCGAGGCCGATGGCGCGGCCGACGCCGAAGGCGTTGCGCTCGTAGGGAAGGAAGCCGACGGGATCGCCGTCCTCGCGCAGGACGGCGATCCGTGTCCCGGCGCGGTACCTGCCGATCCCGGCCGTGAACTCCGGCGCCAGGAACGGATTGGCGTATTCCGGAGACTCGTCCATCGCCGTGTGCCATGCCGCGCGTACTGCCGCGGTCAGCTCGTCGGCTCTGTGGATCGTGACGTCCACGTCAGATCATCCGCCCTTCCGCAGGCTCCGCGAGAGACGTCCCGACCGCGGCACGGGCCGGCAGAGCATGTGGACCCCTGTTCATCGATCGCATCGGCGATCGCTCCCCCCGTGACGTCCCCCCACGGCGCAGTCTCCGCCGTGGATCAAACCTCGCGAAACAGTACGCATGTTGTCAAGAGTGCCTGCCGCAACAAAGACCGCACTGTGACGAGGCGCCCGGATTCGGCCCGATCGATGTCCTGTCCTGCGGTTGAAGGGAAATCGTCAGGTGGGTGGGATTGCCTGGCGCGGGAGCCCCAACCCCCAGATTGACTCCCCAATCCCCCCTGCGGAAGCGCGAGATGACCAAAGATGGGGCCAGTGGTCCGTGGTGGTGCAGGCGCTGCCGTTGAGGGTGAACGCGGTCGGTGAGGTGTTCGTGCCCCCTTGGCCGCGATCAAGCCAACGGTGACCGAGCCGCCGCTCTGCGTAAGGCGCTGCGCGAGACGATCACCGCCTGGTGCGAGCGGATTCAACCTCGTACCCGCCTCCGCCGCCCTGCACATCCACGACCATGGCCCTCCACCTCGCCTGCCTGGCGGAGCGGCGCGGCGGCGGCTGACACCCAACTCCCGCTGCCAGAGGCCCCGTTGACACCGAACGCGATCCGGGTCACGGTGAGCATCCGTCGTGTCCGGAGGTCGTCCATGGCTCCGTCCTCAGCACTCCCCACCGACGCGGGCCTCGTCGAACGCGCCACGGCGCTGCGGCCCCTCGTGCGCGCGCATGCGCTGCGCACCGAGCAGGAGCGAACGGTGCCGAGTGAGGTCGTCGCGGCGCTCACGGACGCCGGAATCTATCGCATGAACGTCCCCCGGCGGTACGGCGGTTACCAGACCCCGCTGCACACCCAGGTCGAAGCGCTGAGCGAGATCGCCGGCGCGTGCGGCTCGACGGCCTTCACCGCGCTCATCCAAGCCGGCTGCTCCTTCATCGCGGCGCTCTTCCCCGACGAGGCCCAGGACGAGATCTTCACCGGTCCCGATGTGAAGGTCGGCGGCACGCTCATCCCGGACGCCACCGCGGTCGCCACCGGCGACGGCTATGTCGTCAACGGCACCTCGGGGTTCGCGACCGGCTGCCGGCACGCCGACTGGCATCTGCTGACGGTCCGTGTCGAGTCCGGTGACGGGCCCTCCGAGGTGCTGTGGACGGCCGTGCCGATGCGGGAGCTGGAGATCCTCGACGACTGGCACGTCTCCGGTCTCGCGGGCAGCGGAAGCAGCAGCGTCGTCGCCCGGGACGTCATCGTGCCCGCCCACCGCGTGCTGCCTGTCGATCCCCTGCTGCGCGGGGAATTCCCGTCGAAGACCAGCGCCGAGGACCCCTTCTACCGGATGCCGGTGCTGCTGCTGTTCTGTGCCTGGACGGCACCCGACGCGCTCGGACTGGCCCGGGCGGCGCTGGAGGAGTTCACCGAGCGCATCCACCGCCGGGGCATCACGTACACGAACCACCGGCGGCAGCACGAGGCGGCCGTCACCCATCTCCAGGCGGCCGAGGCGGCGATGAAGATCTCCAGCGCCGAGCTGCTGACGCGCGACTTCGTCGCCCGGATCGAGGCCGGCGAACCCTTCACCCAGGAGGAGCGGGCGCGTATCCGGGCGCAGACCGGCTATGTGGCACGGCTGTGCAAGGAGGCCGTGGACCTGCTCGCCTCCGCCTCCGGGGCGTCGTCACTGCACCGGGAGGTGCCGCTCCAGCGGGCCGTACGCGATCTGCACGCGCTGAATGTGCACTCCTTCGTCAACCCCGCGACCAATCTGGAGCTGTACGGCCGCGTCCTGTCGGGGCTCGACGCGGGCACGCCGTTTCTGTGAGACCGGCCCGGTCCCACGGCTCCTGCGAGGGCCGGGCGGTGCTACGGCCGGCCCGCCCCCGGCACCTCGACCGGGACGGTGAGGACCTGACCGGTTCCGGGCGCCACCATCTCGTTCTCCGTCATGCCCTGCCAGCGGGCCGCGGTGACGAACAGCGTCCTGCCGTCGGGGCCGCCGAGCACGCAGGCGAACGCCCCGCGGTCCAGCGGCACGGTCTGCAGCACGGTGCCGCCTTCGGCGACGCGCACGCAGCGGCGGTGCGGGACGTCGGCGTACCAGACCGCGTTCTCCGCGTCGAGGCAGATCCCGTCCGGGGTGTCCTCGCCGAGGTCGGCCCAGACGCGGCGCCGGGACAGTCCCCCGTCGGCCCCGATGTCGAAGGCGACCAGCTGGTGACGGTAGGAGTCGGCGACGATCAGCGTGGCGTCGTCGGCGGTGACCGCCATGCCGTTGGGGAAGGCGATGTCGTCGGCCACCTGGCGCACCGAGCCGTCCGCGGCGGCCAGGTGCACGGAACCGGGTTCGGGGTCCTCCCCCGCCATCGGGTCGAAGTGGGCGCGGTTGACATAGGTGTTGCCGCGGCCGTCCGCCACGATGTCGTTCCAGCCCGGGATGCCGAGATCCGCGTACAGGACCAGGCTGCCGTCGGGTTCGCGGCGCAGCAGCCGTCCGTCCTTGGACGAGACGACCAGCAGTCGGCCGTCGGGGAGCCAGGCGCTGCACAGCGGCAGCGACGCCACCCGGGCGACGACCTCGCTGCGCCCGGCCAGGTCCACGGCGACCACCTCGCCGGCCGACCAGTCGGAGAAGTACAGCCGGTCGCCGTGCCAGCGGGGTGACTCCACCAGGCCCCGGCCGGTGAGCAGTACGGACACCTGGGTCATCGCCATCACAGCCCCTTCGCTCGACCGGCCCCGTGCCGGTCCCTCACCCTCCATACGAACAGGGACCGCGCGAATCGACATCCGCGAGCGGTGATCTCGAAACGGCCGCCGCCCGCCGGACCCTGAGACATCACAGGATGTCTCCTTCGCCGTCGGATGCCATGGTCTTGATCGTCGGCAATCGAACGGAGGAACCGATGGTGAAGTCACGACCGATCCGGTCCCGGCTGGGGTCCACGGCCGCCGCGGGGGCGGCGGTCGCCCTGCTCGCCGGAGCGGGTCTGCTCACGGCCACGCCCGCACAGGCCGATCCGCGTCCCTGCCCGGGCGCCGGGGCCGGCGACCCGGCGCGCTGCGCCCAGGTGATCGGCATCAAGGCGGGCTCGTCCCTGGTGATGCGCACCGCACCGCGCTACGGCGCGGCACAGGTGGCCCGCTTCGGCAACGGGCAGTGGCTGGAGCTGGACTGCTGGACCACCGGCGACCCGGACGCGGACGGCCACGGCTACCGCTACTGGATGCAGGTCTCCACGGGCAGCCGGAACGGCTTCGTCAACGACTGGTACCTGGACAGCGGCGGCCCCGGCACCTGGAAGTCGCAGATCCCCCAGTGCGCCTGATCCCCGACGCGGAAGTCGAAGAACCGGAGGGACCCTCATGAAGCACCTGCGTGCTCTCACCGCGACGGGAGTCGCTCTCACCGCCGCTGCCGCGGCCGTCCTCGCGGGCGCGGGGCCGGCCGGCGCCGCGATCCACTCGTGCAGCATCTCCGGCGACCCGGCCGTGTGCGCGAACGTCACCGGCATCGACGCCGGCTCGTACCTGGCCGTGCGCACAGGGCCCAGCTACGGCGCGGGCAAGTCGCCGGTCTTTGGGCAGTACCACAACGGGGACCAGCTGGGGCTGCTGTGCTGGACCACCGGCGACCCCGACGCGGATGGCCACGGCTACCGCTACTGGATGCGGGTCGACAACGGCATCGGGGACGGCTACGTCAACGACTGGTACCTGAACACGGGCGGCCCGAACACCTGGAAGTCGAAGATCCAGCACTGCTGACGCACGGCGTGCGGTCACGGGCCCTTGCGGCCGACTCCCGCGTACACCCAGTACTCCGAGGGGTTGTCGGGGATCTGGTCGCCGGGGTCCGGGCGCCACAGGGGAACGTAGACCAGGCCGGGCTTCACCAGGTCGAAGCCGCTGAAGAGACCGAGGATCTCGTCGTGGGAGCGGGCGGTGACGGGTGAGGTGGCGCGGGAGCGGTAGAGCTTGCCGACGGCGTCGGCGGTGTCCGGGCGGTCCTCGTTGGTGGCGTGGGTCAGGGCCAGCCAGCCGCCATCGGGCAGGGCGTCGCGGAAGGCGGCCACGATGGCGGCCGGGTTCTCCTCGGGCGAGACGAAGTGCAGGATCGTGATCATCAGTACGGCGACGGGCTGGTCGAAGTCGATCAGCTTGCGCACCTGCGGGGACGCCAGGACCTCGGCCGGCCGCCGGATGTCGCCGTCGACGATGTCCGCGTCCGGGTTGTCGGCGAGCAGGGAGGCGCTGTGGGCCACGGCCACGGGGTCGTTGTCGACGTAGACGACCCGGGCGCCGGGGCTCGCGGCCTGCGCCACCTCGTGGACGTTGCCCTGGGTGGGGATGCCCGAGCCGAGGTCGATGAACTGCCGTACGCCCGACTCGACCAGGAAGCGCACCGCGCGGCCGAGGAAGGCGCGGTTGGCCCGGGCCAGGGTGCGCACCTGGGGGTCGATGGCGGTGAAGGCCGCCAGGGCCTCCCGGTCGATGGCGAAGTTGTGGTCACCGCCCAGCATGGCGTCGTACATGCGGGCGACACTCGCCTTGACGGGATCGGTCCCGGGTGGCATTCCAGCGTTGTCCGGCACTGCAACTCCCTCTATGACCAGGGGCCTTGACGCGTCATCATATAGTTGCCGACGACGCCCGACGAGCCACCCCCCCATCGCCGTGCGCCCGGACCCCGCCCGGAAAGGCACGACCCCTGCGGAACGAATCGCGCAGCCGCACCGAAGACTCCCCCACCGCCCAGCCTTCGCCCAGGCGTTCGGCCTTCTCACCCGCCGCCGACGTCATCGGCTCGGAGCTGGATCTGCGGTTGACCGGCAGTCATGTCGTGCACGCGCTCACGCCCGGATTCTGCGACGCGGCCTCGGTCTATCTGCTGGAGCGCTGGCTGCGCGAGGAGAACGCCTACCCGGCCGCGGATCCACCCCAGATAGAGGCACGCCGGCTGGCCCTGCGGGTGGGCACGGACGCGGTGGAGGACTGGGCGGGGCTGCTGCCGGACGGCGAGGTGATCGTCTTCCCGCGCGAGACGCCGTACGCACGCGCTCTCGCCGATGGACAGGCGCAGTTGCTCGACGCGGTCGACTCCCACACCTCCGAGCGGCTGATCGCGTCCGGCGGCGGCGACGCGCGGATGGACTCCCTGCTGCACGCGTCCTCCTTCCTCGTGGTCCCGCTGCGTCTGCGCGGCACCGCGGTCGGCTTCGTCGCGTGCACCCGCGGCCCGGACCGGGCCCCCTTCCGGACCGCGGAGGTCACCGCCGTGGCGGCGCTGGCCGCACGGGCCGCGACGGCCCTGGACAACGCGCGCCGCTACGAGCGCGAGCGCCGCACCGCCCTGGCCATCCGCAACAGCCTGCTGCCGGGCTCCGCCCACGAGATCGAGGGCTGCCGCATCGCGCACGGCTGTCTGCCGGCCGGGCAGGGCAACATCATCGGCGGGGACTGGTTCGACGTGCTGAGACGGCCGGGCGACCGGGTCAGCCTGGTCGTCGGCGACGCCATGGGACACGGTCCCGAGTCCGCGGTGGCGATGATCCAACTGCGCACCGCCGTCCGCACCTTGGCGGGTTTCGACATCCCCGCCGCGGATCTCGTACGGCGCCTCGACGCGCTCGCCTACGACACCCCGGGCGCCTCCTTCGCGACCTGCATCTACGCCGAGTGGGACGCCCGCGAGCGCACCTGCACCCTCGTCGGCGCGGGCCACCCTCCCCCGCTGCTGCGCGGCCCCGACGGCCGGACGGCGCCGGTGGCGCTGGCCAGTCCGGGTCTGCCTCTCGGGCTGGGCACGGGCAGCTACGAGGCCACCGTGCTCACCGTGGACGAACCGTCCCTGCTGGTGCTCTACAGCGACGGCCTGGTCGAATCGCGCGACGCCGACATCGACCAGGAGATCACCCGGCTCGCGCTCGCCCTGGACACCGCCACGCTCGAGCCCGCCCCGGCCGACGACGATCAGCGGCTCCAGTCCCTGTGCCGCCGGCTGCTGCGCTCCCCCGCAGCAGCCGTTGGCGCGGACGACCGCACGCTGCTGCTCGCCGAACTGACGCCCGGGAAGTACTGACCTCCCTGCCGGACGGGCTCAGACCGTCAGGTTGGCCCAGACGGCGTTGCCGCCGGTGAGTCTGGACCGGTCGACCCCCCAGATGTCCGCGATCGCCTCGACGAGGACCAGTCCGCGGCCGCCCTCGTCGTCGGGGCCGGGTTCGCACCGGGGCAGTCCGCGGCCGGTGTGGTCGTGGTCGTGCACCTCGAGGCGCAGGCACTCGTCGGTGACGAGGCCGATGCCGCACAGGATCCGTGCGCTCAGGGTGTGCCGCAGGGCGTTGGTGGCGAGCTCGGAGACGAGCAGGACGGCGTCGGCGCACAGGTCGGCGGGCACTCGCCAGGCGCTCAGCCGCGCGCTCACCGAGCGGCGGGCGACCTTGATGCTGGAGCGGTGCGGCGGCAGTTCGAGCCAGTGCGTTCGTTCCTGGCTCGCGGCGTCTAACAGCTGCGGTGAGGACGTCATGTGGGGGGTCACGGCAGTTGCCTTCCAGGGGAGAGCGGGCGCGCTGTGATCGTCGCAATGATTCGCGCAAGTAACTATGCTCACAGGCCAGTTCAACCTGCAACCAGCTGCCTGTTATTTTCATCTAGCCGGTATCGTTCTGGTGGCTTCATCAAGTCGCTTGCGCTGAAGCGCTCGTGACGGTTCCTCAGGAGGTAGGGCGTGAACGAAGGCCGGTCGGGCGCAGGCAGCAGCAACAGCCCCAGCGCTCCCACCGTTCTCCGCATGATCCTCGGCCGACGGTTGCAGGAGCGGCGCCAGGACGCGGGCGTCTCCCTGGACGACGCGGCCAAGGCGCTGCGGGTGACGTCCCTGACCATCCGCCGCCTGGAGAAGGCGGAGGTCGCGCTCAAGCCCCTCTACGTGGAGAAGCTGCTCGAGACCTACGGGGCCGACCGGCAGGAGATCGACGAGTTCGTCCCCCTCGCGGAGCGGGCCAACGAGCCCGGCTGGTGGCACATGTACCGCGATGTACTGCCCAACTGGTTCAGCGGCTACGTCAGCCTGGAGACCGGTGCGAGGACGCTGCGGACCTATGAGCCGCACTATGTGACCGGCCTTTTACAGACCCCTCGCTATGCGCGCGCCGTGCTGCGCGGCGGCCTGCCCAACGGCAGCGAGGAGGAGCTGGACCGCCGGGTGGACGTGCGGCTGCGCCGCCAGAGCCTGCTGGAGAAGCAGGACGCGCCCACGCTGTGGGCGGTGCTGGAGGAGGCCGTGCTGCACCGGGTGGTGGGCGGTCCCGAGGTGATGCGGGAGCAGATCGACCGGCTGCTGGAGGTCTCCGATCTGGAGCACGTCAGCGTCGACGTCGTGCCGTTCGCGGCCGGCGCCCACGTCGGCGCCTGCGCGCCCTTCACCTACTTCAGATTCGAGGAGCCGGAACTGCCCGACATCGTCTACAGCGAGGCCCTCACCGGCTCCATGTACCTGGACCAGCGCTCGGACGTGGCGGCCCATCTGGAAGCGCACAACCGCATGTCCCTGCTGACCTCGGACGCGGACAGCAAGGCGCTCCTGAATCGCATGCGAAAGGAGTACTCATGACCGTTACCGGCGGCCGTGTCGGCCATGTCTACAACGGGATGCCGGCCTCGGACCTCGGTGATCAGGGCTGGGAGTCTCCGTGGAGCGGTCCCAACGGGGGCCAGTGCGTGCAGACCAAGCAACTCGCCGACGGCCGTGTGGCGCTGAGACAGTCGACCGATCCCGCCGGACCCGCGCTGATCTACACCCCCGAGGAGATCACCGCGTTCGTCGCGGGAGTCAAACGAGGCCTCGCCGATCATCTGACGGCCGGCTGACGCCACCGGACCGGCGGGAAGAACCCGGGCGCACCCCGGCCACCACCTGCCCGACACCCCCACCGCACACCACCGAAAGGGACAGGATGACCAGCTCGCACGCCGCGCGGGACATTGACACCAGCCGGCCCCACTCCGCCCGGATGTACGACTACTACCTCGGCGGCAAGGACCACTTCGAGGTCGACAAGCTGGCCGCGGAGACCGTCGCCGAGGCCTACCCGGCCATCTTCGTGTGCGCCCGCGAGAACCGGGCGTTCATGCACCGCGCCACCCGGGTCCTGGCCCGGGAGCACGGCATCCGCCAGTGGCTGGACATCGGCACCGGCATCCCGACCGAGCCCAACCTGCACCAGGTTGCGCAGTCCGTGGTCCCCGAGGCGCGGGTGGTCTACGCCGACAACGACCCGCTCGTGCTCAAGTACGCCGAGCGCCTGATGCGCAGCACCGCCCAGGGCCGCACCACGTACATCGAGGCGGACGTCAACGACCCGGCCACGCTGCTGAACTCCCAGGAGCTGTCGGAGGTCCTGGACCTGGACAAGCCCGTGGCCCTGTCCCTGAACGCCCTGATGCACTTCGTGACGGACGCGCAGGACCCGTACGGCATCGTGGAGCGGCTGCTGGCCGTCCTGCCCTCGGGCAGTGCCCTGGCGCTGAGCCACTGCACGCCCGACTTCGACCCGGCCACCTGGCAGAAGGTCACCGACATCTACAACAACGCGGGAACGCCGGTGCAGTTCCGCGCGCAGCAGGACGTGGCCCGGTTCTTCAGCGGGCTCGACCTGCTCGAGCCCGGGATCTCGGTGGGTCACCGCTGGCGCCCGGACGGCGCGGCCACGGCCACGGACGCCGAGGTCAGCCTGTGGACCGGGGTGGGCATCAAGCCGTAGGGGTGCGGCAGTCGGGGGTGCCGTACGGCCCCGGTCCCTCGCGGGGCCGGGGCCGTACGCCGGTCGGACCGGGACGGGAGCCTCAGTTCTGCACGGGCCTGCCCCGGCCCCAGGCCCAGGCGAGGCGGTCGGCGCCGGACCGGTTGGTGGTGGCCAGCCAGGGGCGGGCGGCGTCGCCGGTCAGCTTCTGGATCGAGTAGGTGTCGTCGGTGCGCAGGCCGGGCCAGTAGACCGAGCCCATGCCGAGCTTGCGGAAGGTGTCGGTGTCGGCCTGGATGAAGTTCACCGAGTTGTCGGCGGTGTCCGGCTTGTCGTAGTCGAGGCCGGTGGTCATCGGCGCGCCGAACTCGTCGGCGACCGTACGGCCGGCGCAGTCGCCGATGCGCTCCTTGAGGTCGGACACCCACTGGTCGTAGGTGGCGTAGCTCTTCCAGAAGCCGTAGTGGTGCAGGGACAGATAGGTGCCCTTCAGGCGCGGGTCGGCGCAGACCGAGGTGACGTGGTCGTTGTAACCGGCGCCGCTGACGAAGACCCGGCCGTGCGGGACGGACGGGTAGGTGGCGAGCCACTTGGCGGCGAGGTCGGCCCACTGGGCGTCGGTGTAGCCGTGCGGTTCGTTCATCGGCTCGAAGTAGACGTGCGGGTCGTGCCGGTAGGCGCCCACGACCGTGTTCCACATGGGCCAGTAGGTGGCCTCGTCGTCGATGAAGCCGTCTTTCTGGGCGCCGGTGCCCTCCCAGTAGGACACGATCACCTTGAAGCCCTTGTCGGAGGCCGCGTCGATGACGCCGCGGTACGACTTCCAGTACGCGCCGTTGACCGTGTACGGGTTGATCGGCAGCCGCACGGTGTTGGCGCCGAGGTTGGCGCGGAACGCCGAGATCACCCGGCTCGCCTTGGCATACGTCTGCGCGTAGCTGTCGGAGAGCGTGAGGCCGGACAGGACGACCGGGTCGTCGGCGTAATTGTCGCGCGGATCGGCCCAGTTGACGCCCTTGAACTGGGTGGTTCCGGTGCCCGGGGCGGCGGAGGCGGGGCCGCCGGCCAGGGCGGTGCCGCAGAGCGCGGCGATCGCGGCCGCGGCGCAGGCGGCACGCAGCCGGGGGGTGAGGCGGTTCGTGGCAGTGGGCTTGCGCATCGACGTGCCTTTCGGGAGACGGCGGCTCGGCGCCCGCATGTTTACGTAAACACGCCCTACCTCGGCGACGGATGTTTACGTAAACTCGGCGGCGCCGGAATCGTGGCATCCGTCCCAGCGGCCGTCAAGATGCCTCACGCGTAACATCCGGTGCGTCGAGGAGCCGGGCGGAAGTGGTGCAGCGATGGATCTGAGCGACCGGGAGCAACGGGTGTCCGCCCCCGCGGGCGGCGCGCAGCGGGGCGGCTCCGGCGTGCCCGGCGGGCGCCGCAAACAGCGGGTGTCCATGGCCGACGTAGCCAAGCTCGCGGGCGTGTCCTCGCAGACGGTCTCGCGGGTCTCCAACGGCCATCCCGGCGTGATCAGTTCGACCCGGGAGCAGGTGCTCGCGGCGATGCGGGAGCTGGGCTACCGGCCCAACAGCGCGGCGCGCGCCCTGCGTTACGGCCAGTTCAACACCATCGGCGTGATCCTCTTCAGCCTCGCCTCGACGGGCAACAGCCGTACCGTGGAGGCGATCGCCACGCACGCCGCGGCCGAGGGCTACGCGATCACGCTGATCCCCATCGACGTCCCGACCCAGGACAACGTGCTGGGCGCCTTCACGCGCATGGGCGAGCTGGCCGTCGACGCCGTCATCGTCATCATGGAGATCCATCTGCTGGACACCGGCACGGTGCAGTTGCCGCCCGGGGTGCACGTCGTCGTCGTGGACTCCGACGCCGGCGACCGCTACAGCGTGGTCGACACCGACCAGGCCGACGGCGCCCGCAAGGCCGTGACCCATCTGCTCGGCCTGGGCCACCACACCGTCTGGCACGTGGCCGGACCCGAGACGTCCTTCGCCGGACAGCGCCGCACCCAGGCCTGGCGCACCGTCCTTCGGGAGGCGGGCCGCCCGGCGCCGCAGCCGCTGCGCGGCGACTGGTCCGCCGAGTCCGGCTACACCGCCGGCCTCGTGCTCGCCGAACAGCCGGACTGCACGGCCGTGTTCGCCTCCAACGACCAGATGGCGCTGGGCCTGCTGCGCGCCTTCCACGAGCGCGGCCTGCACGTGCCCGCGGACATCAGCGTCGTCGGCTTCGACGACATCCCCGACGCCGAGTTCTTCGTCCCGCCCCTCACCACCGTCCACCAGGACTTCGCCGAGGTCGGCCGCCGCTGCGTCGAGGGCGTCCTGGAGCAGATCCGCGCCCACGGCGGCGCGCGGGCCGGCACCGACCTCGTCCCGGCCGGCCTCGTGGTCCGGCACAGCACCGCCGCGCCACGGGACGGCCGCCGGTGACGCACGTCGAGACCGAGCCGGTGACCCCGGCCACACCACGGCCCGTGCGCCGCCCGTCGCTGGTGCAGGGCTGGCACCGACTGACCTTCCTGCACTGGCCGGTCGAGCCCGAGCGGGTGGCCGGGCTGCTGCCCGCCGGGACCCGCCCCGACACACTCGACGGGGTCACCTATGTCGGCCTGGTGCCGTTCCTGATGCGCGGCGTGGGCCTCGGCCCGGGACCCGGGCTGCCGTACCTCGGCACGTTCTGCGAGACGAACGTACGGCTGTACTCGGTGGACGAGCAGGGCCGCCGCGGCGTGGTGTTCCGCTCCCTGGACGCCAACCGCCTCCTGGCCGTGCTGGTGGGGCGATGGGGTGTGCGGCTGCCCTACGTCTGGTCCGCGATGCGTCTGCGCCAGGAGAACGGCGTGCTCACCTACACCACTTGCCGCAGGGGGGCGGCGGGTCGCGGGCCCACGAGCCGGGCGGTCGTACGACCTGGCGCGCCCATCGCACGGCCCACACCCCTGGAACACTTCCTCACCGCCCGCTGGGGCATGCACGTCCCGTGGCACGGCCGCACGATGCACCTGCCGAACGACCACCCACCGTGGCCGCTGCACCGGGCCGAACTCCTCGACCTGGACGACGAGTTGGTCGCCGCGGCCGGTCTGCCGCGGGTGCAGGGCGCGCCGGTCAGCGTGCTGTACTCACCGGGTGTCCCGGTCCGGTTCGGGACGCCCGCCGTCGTCCGGCCGCGAGCAGGGAACCCCGCAGCCGGAGAGATCAGCAATGGAGAAGCGCCGAGCCCCGCGCCGCCCGTAGCGTGACCGCGTGATCCGACGTCTCGTCCCCTCCGCCTACCGGCCCGTCCTCGCCAACAGGGTGTTCCGGCGGCTGATCCTGGGCTTCGGGGTCTCCGGCCTCGGGGACGGCATGAGCTTCGTCGCGGTGGCCTGGCTCGCCATCCAGCTCGCGCCCCAGGCGACGCAGGGACTGTGGGTCGGCGGCGCGGTCGCCGCGTACACCTTGCCGGGCGTGGCCGGCGCGCTGGCGTTCGGGCGCCGGCTGCGCCGGGTGCCGGCCAGGCGGCTGCTGATGGTGGACAGCGCGGTGCGCGGCGTGTTCATCGGCGCCGTGCCACTGGCCTGGCTCGCCGGACTCCTGACACCGCCGCTGTACGTCGTACTGCTCGCCGTCTCCTCACTGCTGCACGCGTGGGGCGGCGCGGGCAAGTACACCCTGCTCGCCGAGCTGCTGCCCGAGGAGCAGCGGCTGGCCGCGAACACCTTCGTCAGCTCGCTCGGCTTCGCCGCCACGATCGCCGGACCCGCCGTCGCCGGTGTGCTGGTGACGTACGCGAGCTCCGCGCTGGTCCTCGGTCTGGACGCCCTGACCTATGTGTTCCTCGCCGTGCTCGTCGCGCGCACCCGGCTGCCGGAACCGGGGGACGCCTCCCCCGTCGACCCCGTCGATCAGCCGGCCGCCCGCGGCGGGCTCGCCCTGCTGCGATCCCGCCCCGAACTCCTCGGCCTGCTCACCCTCACCTGGTTCTTCAACTTCCTCTACGGCCCGATCGAGGTCGCGCTTCCGCTGCATGTGACCGACGACCTGCACGCGCCGGGCACCCTGCTGGGCCTGTACTGGATGCTGTTCGGCGTCGGCGCGGTGCTCGGCTCGCTGGCGATCGGGGCGCTGCGGCAGCTCCCGCTGTGGCCCGTGACGGTCGCCATCGTGATCGCCTGGGGGCTCTCGCTGCTGCCGTTCGGACTCGGTGCGCCGACGGCGGCCACGGTCGCGTGCTTCACCCTGGGCGGCGTGATCTACGGCCCCTTCGTCGCGCTCTGGGTGACGCTGATGCAGGCCAAGTCGCCACCCGGGCACCTGGCCGCGATGCTCGCCGCCAACAACGCGGTGCTGCTCACCGCGTCACCGCTCGGCACGGCGCTCGGCGGACCGCTCACCGCGGCGCTGGGCCCCCGGGCGACGATCGGCGGCTCGGGGCTGGCCACCGTGGTGCTCGGCATCCTCGCGTACGTGCTGCTGGCGGCCCGGCGCGGCGACCGGCGCCGAAACCCGTCAGGAATCGAGAAGCGCCGGTCCGCGAGCCACGGTTAACGTGACCGCAGCACCACCCGCCGGCCACCTTCGCACCGCACCCGCCCCGGCCCGACAGATGGAGAAGCGATGACCACGGCCAAGAGGACGGACTCGCAGTCGCCCGCACTGCACGCCGCCGACAGTCACGACCTGATCCGCGTGCACGGCGCGCGCGAGAACAACCTCAAGGACGTCAGCATCGAGATCCCGAAGCGCCGGCTGACGGTGTTCACCGGCGTCTCCGGCTCGGGCAAGAGCTCCCTGGTCTTCGACACGATCGCCGCGGAGTCGCAGCGGCTGATCAACGAGACCTACAGCGCCTTCGTCCAGGGCTTCATGCCGAACCTGTCGCGGCCCGAGGTCGACGTCCTCGACGGACTGACCACCGCGATCAGCGTCGACCAGCAGCGGATGGGCGCCGACCCGCGCTCCACGGTCGGCACGGCCACCGACGCCAACGCGATGTTGCGCATCCTGTTCAGCCGCCTCGGCAAGCCCTACGTCGGCCCGCCCGGGGCCTTCGCCTTCAACGTGCCCTCGGTCTCCGCGGCCGGCGCGATCTCGGTGGGCGGCGGCGCCAAGCAGAAGGTCACCTTCAACAAGGTGGGCGGCATGTGCCCGCGCTGCGAGGGCCGCGGCACGATCTCCGACCTCGACCTGGCCCAGCTCTACGACGCCGGCAAGTCGATCAACGAGGGCGCCTTCACCATCCCCGGCTACACCGGCGGCGGCTGGAACTCCCGGCTGTACGCGGAGTCCGGCTTCTTCGACCCGGACAAGCCGATCAGCAGGTTCACGAAGAAGGAGCTGCACGACCTCCTGCACCGCGAGCCGACCCGGATGAAGATCGCGGGCATCAACATGACCTACGAGGGTCTGATCCCGCGCATCCAGAAGTCGATGCTGTCCAAGGACAAGGAGGCGATGCAGCCGCACGTGCGGGCGTTCGTGGAGCGCGCGGTCACCTTCGCCACCTGCCCCGACTGCGACGGCACCCGGCTCGCCGAGCACGCCCGCACCTCGAAGATCAAGAAGATCTCCATCGCGGACGCCTGCCGGATGGAGATCCGGGACCTGGCCGACTGGGTGCGGGTGCTGGCCGAACCGTCGGTGGCGCCACTGCTCGGGGCGCTGCAGCAGACCCTCGACTCGTTCGTGGAGATCGGCCTCGGCTACCTCTCCCTCGACCGGTCCGCGGGCACGCTCTCCGGCGGTGAGGCGCAGCGGGTCAAGATGATCCGTCACCTCGGCTCCTCGCTGACCGACGTCACGTACGTCTTCGACGAGCCGACCGCGGGGCTGCACCCGCACGACATCCAGCGCATGAACGATCTGCTCCTGAGGCTGCGGGACAAGGGCAACACCGTGCTCGTCGTGGAGCACAAACCGGAGGTCATCGAGATCGCCGACCACGTCGTCGACCTGGGTCCCGGCGCCGGTACGGCGGGCGGCACGGTCTGCTTCGAGGGCACCGTCGACAAGCTGCGCGGCAGCGACACCGTCACCGGGCGCCACCTGGACGACCGCGCCTCCCTCAAGGGCCAAGTGCGCGACTTCAGCGAGGTCCTGGAGATCCGCGGCGCCTCGGAGAACAACCTGCGGGACGTCGACGTGGACGTACCGCTCGGCGTCCTCACCGTGATCACCGGTGTCGCGGGGTCCGGCAAGAGCTCGCTGGTGCACCGGTCGATCCCGGAGGACCTCGGGGTCGTCTCGGTCGACCAGAGCCCGATCCGGGGTTCGCGGCGCAGCAACCCGGCTACGTACACCGGTCTTCTGGAGCCGATCCGCAAGGCCTTCGCCAAGGCCAACGGCGTCAAGCCCGCGCTGTTCAGCGCCAACTCCGAAGGCGCCTGCCCGACCTGCAACGGCAACGGCGTCATCTACACCGACCTGGCGATGATGGCCGGGGTGGCCAGCACCTGCGAGGACTGCGAGGGAAAGCGGTTCGACGCGTCGGTGCTGGAGTACCACCTCGGCGGCCGGGACATCTCCGAGATCCTGGCGATGCCGGTCTCGGAGGCGCTGGACTTCTTCGCCGAGGGCGAGGCGCGCACGCCGGCCGCGCACAAGATCCTCGAACGCCTGGCTGACGTCGGCCTCGGTTACCTCACCCTCGGCCAGCCGCTGACCACCCTCTCCGGCGGTGAGCGCCAGCGCCTGAAGCTGGCCACGCACATGGCGGACAAGGGCGGTGTCCGATCCGTCCTCGTACTCGACGAGCCGACCACCGGCCTCCACCTCGCCGACGTGGAACAACTCCTTGGCCTGCTCGACCGGTTGGTCGACTCCGGCAAGTCCGTGATCGTCATCGAGCACCACCAGGCCGTCATGGCGCACGCCGACTGGATCATCGACCTCGGCCCCGGCGCCGGCCACGACGGCGGCCGCGTCGTCTTCGAGGGCACCCCGGCCGACCTGGTCGCCGAGCGGACCACCATCACGGGCCGGCACCTGGCGGAGTACGTCGGCGGGTGAGCGGGGCGGCACGGGGCTGCTGCCGTGGTGCCGGCCGCCCCGTGCGCGGGACAATGGCCGTATGGCAGGCGACGTCGTGGACGAGGCGGTGCGGGCGGTGCCCGCGGCGCCTCTGCGGGGGCTGGTCGGCTGGTACTCCGGCTACCGTCAGCGTGGTGTGCCGCCCGCCCGGCACCGGGGGCTGCCGTCCCCGTGGCTGACCCTGATCATCACGCTCGACGAGCCGCTGAGCATCGCCGCCCACCCCGACCCGGGCGCGCCCCCCGGCGACTACCCGACCCTCCTGGGCGGCCTGCACCTCACGCCCGCGCTGATCGAGATCCCCGGGCGGCAGTCCGGCATCCAGGTCGCGATCAGCCCGCTCGGCGCACGGGTGCTGCTGGGGCTTCCGGCGGGCGAGCTGGCCGGTACGGACGTCCACGCCGACGACGTGCTGGGCGGGGACCTGCGCGAGGTCCACGACAGGGTGCGCGAGGCGTCCGGCTGGGCCGCCCGCTTCGCCGCGGTCGACGACTGGCTGCTTCGCCGTATGACGCGCCACGACGGCCTGCGGGCGGCCTCCGCCGCGCCGGTCGCGGTCGCCTGGCAGCGGCTGCTGTCGGCCGGCGGGCGACTGCGCGTCGACCGGCTCGCCGCCGAGACCGCCGTCAGCGAACGGCATCTGCGCAACCGCTTCCGCGCGGAGATCGGCCTCACTCCCAAGGCGGCCGCCCGGGTGATCCGCTTCGACCTGGCACGGCGCCGCCTGGCGGGCCGCCCCGGCGCCCTCGACCTCTCGGGCCTGGCCGCCGACTGCGGCTACGCGGACCAGTCGCACCTGGACCGCGAGTTCAGCGCGCTGGCCGCCTGCACGCCAAGCGACTGGCTGGCCCAGGAGTTCCGAAACATCCAATCCGGACACCACCCGCCCACGTGAAGCTGGTGACGACAACCGGCCGAACCGGGCAGCCGCCCGCGACACGGAGGCTCATCACCATGACCACCACGCCCGACCCCGCCAAGCAGCCGCCCGCCCCGCAGGTCTGGCCCACCCTGCGCGCCCACGACGCCCGCGCCCTGATCCGCTTCCTCGTCGACGCCTACGGCTTCGAGGAGACCGTGGTCTACGGCGACGGCGACCAGGTCGACCACGCCCAGCTCGGCTGGCCCGAGGGCGGCGGCGTCATGCTGGGCTCCGTACGCCAGGAGGCCGAACCCGGTACCGGTCCGACACCCCCCGGCGCCTTCAGCGCCTACGTCGTCACCGCCGACCCGGACGCCGTCCACGCCCGCGCCAAGGCGGCGGGCGCCGACATCACCACAGACCTCCACGTCACCGACTACGGCTCCCGAGACTTCGCGTCCCGGGACCCGGAGGGCAACCGGTGGTATTTCGGCACGTACGCGGGGGAACCACGCTGAGCCTCGTTTCGCGAGGTTCCGCGACGCGGTCAGGGACAGCCCCGGTGGCACCGGCGGACACCGATCGGCTGCGGCGAACGCGCCATTCACCGGGCAGGCGGTGTCGCGGCCCGCGAGCGCAGGACGGCGGCGGACAACGGGCTGGGGCGCCGGCCGCTTCAGCACGACTGTCCGCGCCCCGCCCCCGCAACACCACCGGCAACCCGACCGCAGCCCCGGCCCACCGTCACCTCGGCGCGTGCTGCACGCCCTTCGACCGCACGCGCCACGTCACCGCCCGCCCCGCCCGGTCTCACCCGCCCGACAGCCCGAACTTCCGCCCTGAGCCGCCCGCCCTCCGTACATCCACCGCCGTGAGCGCCAATGCCAGCGGTCCCGGTGCCAGGAACGCGAGCGGCACGAGCATCCAGGCGCAGACCGCGGCCGTCGCCACCGCCAGGAGGACCAGGGCACTGCCGCCGACGTCCCGTACCGCGTCCTGGGCGGCCTCGCGCAAGGCGGCGGGCCAGGCCGTGAGGGACTCGGGACGGGCGCACGCGCGCAGGGCGATCACCATGGCGCAGGCACCGATCACCGCGGCCGTCGCGGCGAAGAGGGGCGCTCCGGGCAGTCCCGCCCCCGCCAGGGCCAGGTCCGCGGCGAGCAGCAGCAGGCCCGCCACGGCGACCGCGCCCGCGAGCAGGTCGCCCGGGCGCAGGCGTCGCCGCAGCAGGGCGAAGTAGCGGCCCGCGGTGGCCGGTTGGTCCTCCCGGGCGCCCCGCAGCACCGCGCACGCAGTAGAGAGCGCGGCCGGTGCCGTCAGCAGCGGCAGACAGGCCGCCGCCGTGGCGAGGCCGACGCTCAGCATGTCGGCGAACAGCGTCATACCGGGGCCGAAGACCTCGCCCGGCTCCCGGGTCTGTGCAGTCCGGGTCCGGCTCATCGCGCTCACCCCTTCAGTCCGGAGCTGGCCATGCCCTCCACCAGGAACCGCTGGAAGGCGAGGAAGAACAGCACGATCGGCAGCAGCGCGATCACCGACATCGCGAACATCGGCCCGAACGCCGACTGGCTGGAGGCGTCCACGAACGACCGCAGGGCGAGCGTGAGCGTGAACTTGTCGGGGTCGAAGAGGTAGATCAGCTGGGTGAAGAAGTCGTTCCAGGTCCAGATGAACGTGAAGATCGCCGTCGTGATCAGCGCCGGGCGCGTGAGCGGCAGGATCACCTGGAAGAAGCTCCGGAACGGCCCGCAGCCGTCGATCCGCGCCGCCTCCTCCAGCTCCCTCGGCAGACCGCGCATGAACTGCACGATCAGGAAGACGAAGAACGCCTCCGTGGCGAGGAACTTCGGCAGGATCAGCGGCCAGTACGTGTTCACCAGGCCGAGCTTGTTGAAGATGATGTACTGCGGGATCAGCACCGCGTGATGCGGCAGCATGATCGTCGCGATCATGAACGCGAACATCGGCCCGCGGAACCGGAACCGCAGCCGTGCGAAGGCGTACGCGGCGAGCGAGCAGCTGACGACGTTGCCGACGACCGCCCCGCCCGCGATGAGCAGCGAGTTGCCGAGCAGCCGCCAGACGGACACGCCGTTCACGCCGTCGAGGGCCGTCTTGTAGTTGGACCACTCCAGGTGGCTGGGCAGCAGGTTGAGGCTCGCGATGACCTCGTCGGCCGGTTTGAGCGAGGTGGCGAACAGCCAGGCCAGCGGATAGAGCATCACCAGCAGCGCGACCAGACAGCCGATGTGCACGGCGATCCGGCTTCGGCGAACGGGCTTGCCCACCACGGTGGTTGGGGCGGTGGCTGTCATCGGTCCCCCTCGGAGGCGTAGAAGACCCAGGAGCGCGAGGTGCGGAACAGCACCGCGGTGACGGCGCCGATGACGAGCAGCAGCACCCAGGCCATGGCGGAGGCGTAGCCCATGTGGGAGGCGACGAAGCCGCGGTCGTAGAGGTAGAGGGTGTAGACGAGGGTCGAGTCGGCGGGGCCGCCCTTGCCGCCGCTGACCGCGAAGGCGGGCGTGAACACCTGGAAGGCCTGGATGGTCTGCAGGACCAGGTTGAAGAACAGCACCGGCGACAGCATCGGGACGGTGATGGACACGAACTGCCGCCATTTCCCCGCCCCGTCGACGGCGGCCGCCTCGTACAGCTCCATCGGAATCTGCTGCAGACCGGCGAGGAAGATGACCATCGGCGCGCCGAACTGCCAGACCGTCAGGAGTGCTACGGCCAGCAGCGACCAGCCCGGCTTGTTGATCCAGCCGCCGGTGCCGAAGAGGTTGTCCACCGTGCCGCCGTCGTTGAAGATCGCGCGCCAGACCAGGGCGATGGACATGGAGGCGCCGAGCAGCGAGGGCGCGTAGAAGGCGGAGCGGTAGAAGCCCTTGCCGCGTTTCATGGTCTTCAGTGCGAGCGCGACGCCGAGGGCCAGGGCGAGTTGGAGGGGCACGGCGATGACGACGTAGGTCAGGGTCGTCTCGACCGAACGCCAGTACCGCGGGTCCTCGGTGAACATCTGCGTGTAGTTGCGCAGGCCCACCCAGTGCGGCGCGTTGAACAGGTCGTAGTCGGTGAACGACAGGTACAGCGAGACGGCCATCGGCAGCAGCGTCAGAACGATGGCGCCGAGCACCCATGGTGAGAGGAACACCCAGGCGGCGCCCTCGCGTTCGCGCTTGGGGCGCCGTTTGGGGGCGGCCGCGGAGCGGGGCTGGCGGGCGGTGGACGCGGGGATGTCGGTGGTGGTCATGACCTCAGCTCCGCCTTCGCCTCGGTGACGTAGTTCTCGGCCGCCTCGCGCGGCGACATGCGTCCGTACGACACCTGGTCGTAGTCGCGCGCGAAGGTGGTCTGCAGGGCGTTGTCGCCGGAGGGCGGGGCCTGCGGCGGGTTCTTGAGGGTGCCTTCGAGCGAGTCCTGGTAGTCGGCCACCGTCTTGTCGAAGTCCTTCAGCTGCGCGGCCGTCGCCTTGCGGATGGTCTCGTTGACGGGGATGCCGCGGGTCGCACCGAGGATGTCCGCCGCCTGCCGGTCGTTGAGGAGGAAGTCGATCAGTTCCGCGGCCTGCTTCGGGTGGGAGGTGTGGGCGCCTGCGCCGAGGAACATCGACGGCTTGAAGTACTGGCCGGGCGTGCCGTCCTCACCCGACGGCATCGGCCCCAGCGCCACCCCGCCCTTGACGATCGCGAGGTAACCGCTGGACGGGGCGTCCCAGTTGAAGTCGCTGAGTGCCTTGCCGCGGCCGAGCGGGGTGTTCTCCACGGTGCCGTCGAGCTGGGTGGTCTGCTCGGCCGGGGAGACCGCGCCCTCCTTGCGGAGCCGGTCGGCGAAGGTCCACCAGCGGGTCAGGTCCGCCGCGGTGAAGCCGAGATGCCCGTCCTTGGTGTAGAGGGTCTTGCCCTGGCCGCGCAGCCAGACCTCGAAGGCGTCCTCACTCTGGCCCGGGTCGGTGGCGCCGGGCTTGCCGGTCTTCTTCGCGAGGGCGCGCATGGCGTCCGCCCACTCGCTCCAGGTCCAGCCCTGCCTCGGCAGGGCCACCCCGGACGCCTTCCAGGTCGCGACGTCGTAGACCGCGGTCTCGGTGCCGCGGCCCTGCGGGACGGCGTAGAGCGTGCCGCGCACCCGGCCGGTGGCCAGCAGTCCCGCGTCGATCTCGCTCGTGCGCAGGGCGCTCTTGACCTTGCCGAGGTCGAGGAGCACGTGCCCGGAGGCGTACTGGTCGATCTGGCGGTAGTCGAGCTGCATCACGTCGGGCGCGTCGCCGCCGGTGGCCTGGATGGCGAGCTTCTGCTTGTAGGCGTCGTAGCCGGAGAACGACGTCTGTACCCGCACGCCGGGGTGCCGTTTCTCGAACAGGGCGACGGCCTGCTCGGTACGTGCCGCGCGGTCGGGGTTTCCCCACCACGTGTAGCGCAGCACGACCTTGCCGCCGCCGGCGTTCTCCCCGGATCCCCCGCAGCCGGCCAGCGTCGCGCAGAGCGCGAGTGCGGCGGCCGACGCGCAGAACCCCTTTGTCCTGTGTCCGGGCATGCCGAGGTCACCTCTTTCTCTCCTCGGTCTTCGGTCTTCGGTCGGAAAACCCCCCGGACGCCTCCCCTGACGTCCCATCAACTACCGCGCTGTATGAGTCACTTACTTTCGTACGGCAGCGTCGTGCCCGGCAGCGCGTACTCGTCACGGCGGCCGCACATGCCGAAGCCGCCCAGCCGGGTGGGTTCGGTGCGGTGTGCGGTCGCGTCGGCGAGGTAGTCGTCGTCGCCCGCGGCTAGCGCGTCGAGCTGGGCGCCGGTGCGTTCGGCGGTGGCCAGCGCGCCGGCCCGCCACAACTCCCGCCAGCGCGGCACCTTTTCCCGCACCAGCCGGGCGGCTGAGCGCTGGAACTCCAGATACGGCTCGTTGTCCCCCGCGACCAGCGCCTCGCGCAGGGCGAGGTAGCCCTCGACGGCGAGATCCCTGCGGCGGCGCGCGGACGCCTCCGTGTCAACTCCCGTACCGGGCGGCAGCGTTGCCGCGGCCGCATACTTCTCTGGGTCGGCGAGCACCTCGGACGGGAAGGTGAAGACGGCGTCCCCGGCCTCGGGCAGACCGCTGTTCTGCATCAGCACGGTGATGCGCAGATCGCCGCCCTGCACCATGCGGTGCACGGTGCCCGGCGTGAACCAGGCGACCGAGCCGGCCTCCAGCGGGATGTCCCGGTAGCCGTCTGGGCTCAGGGTCTGCACCGCCCCGCGGCCGCCGGTGACGACGTACGCCTCCGTGCACACCAGATGCAGATGCGGGCTGCCCCCGCACACGCCGTCGGCGGCCTCCCAGTCGTAGGCGCTGAGGTGGGACAGGCCCACCGCGCCGGGCAGCGGGTGCGGCAGGGCCGGCTCGGGCTCGCTCACCACGACAGGCCCTCCAGGTAGGCGCCGACGCGGTCGCGGTCCCAGGCGCCGTCGGCGACCACGACCCGGTAGCGGTAGCTGAAGGACGCGCCGGGCGGCAGCTCGAACTCCTCGAAGAACGCCCAGGAGAAGGCGACCGTCGGGATCGGCTCGGAGCGCACGAACCAGTGCGAGGCGTGGATCGCGGCCGACTCGTCGAGGTTCTCGGGCGCGTGCGCGAAGACGAGCGTGGAGTGCGCGTCGACGTCGTCGTGCTCGGTGGTGAAGGCCAGCCAGGGGCCCTGGGTGCCCATCAGCTTCCCGGCGTCCGCGCCCGCTCCCCCGTCGACGTCGGGGCCGAAGGCGGTGCCGCCGGTGAAGTCGCGGGGGCCGCGCCACTGCAGTCCCGTGTAACCGGCCAGCTCGCGCCCGTGGGTGGTGGGCGAGCCGAAGGCCAGCGGCTGGTCACGCAGGTTGGTGAGCTCGATCGACCAGTCAAGGGCCCAGGCGCCGGCCTCCTCGTCGACCGAGTGGACGGCGATCCCGCGCACCTCGCGGGCCCATTCCGCGCCGCCGTTCTCCACCCAGGTCAGCGCTTCGGTGAAGGCGAGCCGGTCGTTCTCGACCGTGAACTCGGGGAAGCCGTCGTGCCGCATCGAGCCGACGCGCTCCGGCAGCCGCAGATAGCCCTCGCCGTGGACGTAGCAGTTGCCGCCCCAGAAGTTCTGCCCGGACAGGTGGCTCGCCGTCATCTGCAGGCCCTTGTGCCAGCGGTGGTCGTTCGGGCGGTAGCCGGTGACGGTGCGCCCGCCGAGGGTGCGCACGGGGTGGGCGTAGGGCTTGCGCGACTCGAAGGCGTCGGGGTCGGGGCGGTAGACGTAGCGGAGGATCTCGGTGCCGTCCGGCGCCGCCACGGCGATGTGGGCGCCGTACGCGTGACTGACGCGGATGCTCATGCGCGCTCCTTGGGGGCCCAGTCGGGGTGGTCGCCGTGCATGGCCGGGTAGAACGGGTCCCCCGGGGCGATCTCGCCCGCGAGCACGGGCCGTCCGGTGAACGCGGACTTGTAGAGCGCGGCCGCGAACTCCAGCGTGGCGTGCGCGTCCGGGCCGCTGCCCGGCGGCCGTACGCCGCTGTCGTACGCGTCCAGGAGGGCGCCGAGCTGGGCGGCGTGCGAGCTGGGGACGTCCGCGGCGGGCGTGCGCCAGGCAGTGGCGTGCTCGGCGGCGACGTGCGGGGCGGGGGTGTAGACCCAGTCGTCGTTGGTGTGGCCGTACAGGTGGGTGAGCTCGATCGTCGCGTCGGCGCAGTCGATGCGGATACGGCTCACCTCGTCCGGGGAGAGCACGCTGTTGACGACGGTCGCGAGGGCACCGTTCTCGAACCGGACCAGGGCGGTCGAGACGTCCTCGCTCTCGGTGTCGTGGACCAGCCGCGCCGCCATGGCCCGCACCTCGGCCCACGGGCCGAGCAGGTGCAGCATCAGGTCGTACTGGTGGATGCCGTGGCCCATGGTCGGGCCGCCGCCCTCGGTGGCCCAGCGTCCGCGCCACGGCACGGCGTAGTAGGCGGCGTCGCGGTGCCAGGTGGTCTGGCAGTGCGCGACCAGCGGGGCGCCTACCTGGCCGCCGGTGATCAACTCGCGCGCGTGCACGGCGCCGGAGCCGTAGCGGTGCTGGAAGACGACCGAGGCGTAGGCCCCCGACGCCCCCTCGGCCGCCGCGATCTCGTCGTACTCGGCGAGCGAGAGACACAGCGGCTTCTCGCACAGCACCCAGGCACCCGCCTTGAGCGCGGCGATCGTCTGCTCCCGGTGCAGGGACGGCGGGGTGCCGATGAGGACGAGGTCGGGCCGTACGGCGTCCAGCATCGCCTCCATCGAGGTGTACCCGGCGACCTCGCCGCCCGCCAGCTCGCGGAAGGCCGCCAGCCGGCCCTCGTCCACATCGACGGCGGCGACCAGTTCCACGCGGTCGGCGTGGGCTCTCAGCGCGGGCAGATGGCTGTCGCTGACGATGGCACCGGTGCCGACGACGGCGACTGAGCGACGGTGGGGGCGGTGGGGCATACGGCGCTCCTCGGACATACGACGAACAGTCAAGCAGAAAGCGCTTGCACTCGGAGCGACCCTAGGTGCGGGTGCATGTCAGGACAACCCCCCTGCAGGAAGTTCCCGCACTTGGAGGGGCAGGTCGCGGGGGTGGGCGGGGTGGCGTGGGGGTGGATGCGGGCGGTTTTTTTGGGGGGCTGGGGGGTGACTCTTGGGGGTGTGGGTCGGTGACGGTCGAGGGGATCGGTGACGGTTGGGGGCGGGGATCGGTAGCCCACGCGGGCGGGGCGGCGACTCTCTGGGGTGTGGGTCGGTGACGGTCGGGGGCGGGGATCGGTAGCCCACGCGGGCGGGGCGGCGACTCTCTGGGGTGTGGGTCGGTGACGGTCGGGGGCGGGGGTCGGTGACGGTCGGGGGCGGGGATCGGTGACGGCCGGGCGGGACCGGTTACGGCTCCCTGAGTGCCCGGTCCGCGCCCGGCCCCGGGCCCCGGACCCAACCGGGCCCAGGGCCCGCCCCCCGATGCCCGACCCCGCCCAGCCCGGCCCGGCATTGGCATGGACCTGTCCATGATCCCCAGCTATGCTCGGCCACGCACGCCTGAGAGCGCTCTCACGTTCTGCTGTTCCACCCCCACCTTTGCTGGAACAACGAAGGGGCCACTGCCTTGAGACGCACAACAGCGATGCGCACAGCCCTGCCCGCACTCCTCCTGCTGGGCACCTGGGCGACCGTGAACACTCAGCCGGCGTCCGCCGCCGGCGCCCCCGCGCCTACCGCCGAAGCGCCCGCCTCCGCCTCGCTCCTGTCCGCGATGCAGCACGACTTCGGCCTGACGAAGAGCCAGGCCGAGGCGCGGCTGGCCGCGGAGAAGACGGCGACGGCCGTCGAGCGGAAGGCGAAGCACGCCGCCGGCTCCTCCTACGGCGGCTCCTGGTTCGACGCCGGGAGCGGCACGCTGACCGTGGCCGTCACCCGCGGCGCGGACACCGGCGCCGTACGCGCCACCGGCGCGTCCATACGCCTCGTCCAGCACAGCGCGCGGCAGCTCGACGCGGCGAAGGCCCGCATCGACGCCCTGTCCGCGCCCGCCGGCGTCAGCAACTGGTACGTCGACACCAAGGCGAACAAGGTCGTCGTGGACGTCGTCACCGCGCACCGGAATGACAACGATGTCCGCGCCTTCCTGGCGCAGGCACGCAGGACCGGCCCGGTCACCGTGCAGCACACGGCCAAGGCACCGCAGACACTCGCGGCCGGCACCGTCGGCGGCGACCCGTACTACACCGGCAACGTCCGCTGCTCCATAGGCTTCTCGGTGTACGGCGGCTTCGTCTCCGCCGGGCACTGCGACCAGCACACCGGCGCGGTGTACGGCTGGGACCACTCGTACGTCGGCAACTTCCAGGGCTCGTCGTTCCCGGACAACGACTACTCCTGGGTCAACGTCGGCAGCGGCTGGTGGACCGTCCCGGTCGTCCTCGGCTGGGGCACGGTGTCCGACCAGCTCGTCCGCGGCTCCGCCGAGGCGCCCGTCGGCGCGTCCATCTGCCGCTCCGGCTCCACCTCGCACTGGCACTGCGGCACCGTCCTGGCCAAGAACGAGACGGTCAACTACAGCCAGGGCGCAGTCCATCAGATGACGAAGACGAACGTCTGCGCCGAACCCGGTGACTCCGGCGGCTCCTTCATCAGCGGCGACCAGGCCCAGGGCGTCACCTCCGGCGGCTGGGGCGACTGCAGCTCCGGCGGCGAGACCTGGTACCAGCCCATCAACGAGATCCTCAACCGCTACGGGCTGACGCTGCACACCGCGTGATCCTTTGCCACCGCGGCTGAACGGGCTTCGCCGGGCATGGGCCGGGGAAGCCCGTTCGTCACGAGGGGGCTGTCGCCGCGTCTATCGGAAAGCGGAGGTGTGGTCGTGCGCCCAGTCGGCGAACGTGCGCGGCCGGCGGCCGAGGAGTTGTTCGGCGTCGGGACTGACACGCTGCTCGGCCGGGGTCGGTGTACCGAGGATGTCGAGGGTGGTGTCGACCACGGGCCCGGGCATGAACTGCAACATCTGGGCGCGCGCTTCGGCTCGGGTCAGCTCGTCGAGGCGGACCGGTTCGCCGAGGGCGTCGCCGATGGCCTGGGCCGCTTGGCGGGGCGTGACGAGGGCGGGGCCGGTGAGTTCGTGGATCCGTCCGGCGTGGCCGTCCCCGCGCAGCGTCGCGGCGGCGACCTCGGCGATGTCGGCCGGGTCGATCATGGGCAGGCCGACGTCGGCGAAGGGTGCGGCGACGACGCGTCGGGAGCGGATGGTTTCGGCCCAGGCGTAGGCGTTGGAGTCGAATCCGCTGGGGCGCAGGATCGTCCAGTCCGGGGCCGACTGCTTCACGGCGTCCTCGATGGCACGTGCCGTGCCCCCGTGGGAGGCGGACTCGGGCCGGGTCGCGGCTCCTTGGGAGGACAGCAGCACGACGCGCGTGATGCCGGCGGCCTTGGCCACGTCGAGGATGGCGTACGGGTCCAGCAAGTGGGCGCTGGAACCGCCGTTTTGGAGGAACAACGCGTCAGCGCCTTCGAAGGCGGGCCGAAGGGTGTCCGGGTCGGTGAGGTCCGCCGGGTGGTGGCGCACTCCTTGCGGTACGTCGGCGGCCGAGATGCTGCGGGAGGTAGCGGTCACCTGCCGACCGGCTGCCGCGAGGCTCTGCACGAGCGATCGGCCCACATTGCCCGTCGCCCCCGTCACTACGATCATGGCCAACTCCCTTGCTCCGACGCATGGTTGGCGTCTTTTTGATAAAGCCCGAGCGGGCGGAGGCGCCGCTCGGACCCGTCGTCCGGGCGCCTTGAGGACGCTAACACCGCCGGTATAGTAGGTACCTACAGGAAAGTGGCTATCCCGGAGGGATGCACATGCCCGACGAGAGGACCCGGACGGCAACCGCCGTGACCGATCCGGAAGTTGCCTGCCCCATCAGCCCGGTCGTGGACATCGTGTTCAGCCGCTGGACCACGCCGATCCTGTGGAGCCTCCACACTTACGGCCGGCAGCGCTTCGTCGAGCTGGAGCGGCGCATCGCGAAGATCACGCCGAAGGTACTGACCCAGCGGCTACGCCAGTTGGAACGCGACGGTCTCGTCGTGCGCACGTATCACCCGGAGGTGCCGCCCCGTGTCGAGTACGAGATCAGCGAACTCGGCCGCAGCCTCGCCCCGTTGTTCGCGCATCTCTCCGAATGGGCCGCCACCAATCTCGACCGGGTCGAACAGGCCCGGCTGCACTACGACGCCGACTCGGCGTGATCGCGTGTCCGGTGACGATGCCATCGAGTGGGTCGACTACCTTGCTCGGGAAGGTGGTTCGGCAGAGCGCACATTTCGCCTCCCCCTCGGCCGGGATGCGCACACCGTTCCGGGTGCGGTGTGGCTGCCTCCTCCGGCCGACTCGCCGCCCCCTCCCCTGGTCCTGCTGGGGCACGGTGGCAGCGGGCACAAGAGAAGTGAGCGGAACTGCGGCCTGGGTCGGTGGTTCGCTGCACAGGCCGGTTGTGCCGTACTCGCGATCGACGGGCCGTATCACGGCGACCGGGTCCCAAGTCCGCTGCCCGCACCGGAATATCAGGCCCGGATCGCCGCCGAGGGGATCGAGAACGTGCTCGATCGGATGACGCACGACTGGCGGGCGTCCGTAGCCGCGCTCCATGCCACTGGGCTCGCGGACGCTGATCGCCTCGCCTACCTGGGGATGTCCATGGGAACTCGGTTCGGCATTCCCCTTGCGGCCGCCCTGGGCGATCGACTGCGCTGCGTCGTCCTCGGAAAGTTCGGACTCCGGCAAGCTCCGGACATGCACCGGGGGTTGGACGCCGCGGAGCGCATGACGGCGGACGCCTCGCGCATCACCGCCCCGGCCCTGTTCCACGTCCAGTGGTACGACGAGGTGTTCCCCAGGGACGGCCAACTCGCCCTCTTCGACGCACTGGGGTCGCCGGACAAGGAACTGATCGGCTACAGCGGCCGGCACGCCGGGACCAAAGCCGGTGCCGTAACCCTCTGGCGCGGCTTCGTCTGCCGTCATCTCCTCAAGTCCGTTGCTGACGGCGGCGGCGAGTCCCAGGGTGCCGGAGCGCCCGGGTAGATCATCTGGCATTGCCGGTCGTCCGAGACGTGAGGCCGGTCCGCCTTCTCGGTGCGGCGACAGCCCTGGACGCGGCCGCTTCGAGGAGGCGGCGGAAGGTGGGGCACTCGGCGTGGCTCGGTGCGGGGCAGGCCGCGGCGTGGCGCAGGGAGTCACGTAGGACGCCGAGTTCGCGGATCGTGTCGTCCAGCTCCTCCGCCCTGGCCGCGAGCATCTCCCGGTCGAGCGCCGGTCGTCCGTCCGGCGCGAACATGCGCGCGATCTCGTCGAGCGAGAAGCCGGCGGTGCGCCCCAGCGCGATCAGCGCCAGCCGGTCCAGCACGGCGGGGTCGTACTGCCTTCGCAGGCCACGCCTGCCGCTCGCGGCGATCAGCCCCTTCTCCTCGTAGAAGCGCAGTGTCGAGGCGGGAACCCCGGCGCGCTGTGCCACCTCGGCTATGTCCAGCTCTGTCATTCTCTTTACCTCAAGTCGACTTGAAGTGGCACGGTGTCATCCCGGCCGGACGGACGCAACGAGAAGGAGACGATCATGGATGCCACGTCTGGGACCTACGGCGATCGCTGGAACGGGCCCGGCGGTCACGCCTGGGTCGATCTGCAGCCCGTGCTGGACGGTATGTTCCGGCACCTCGAACCTCTGCTCACCGATGCCGTGCCCGCCGATCAGCCTCGTCGCGTGCTCGACGTCGGATGCGGCACCGGCGCTGTCACCCTGGCCGTGGCCAGACGGCTCGGCCCGGCGGGACACAGTGTCGGCGTCGACATCTCCGAACCGCTGGTCATGGCAGCCCAGGAGCGCGCCGAACGAGAGGGCACACCCGCGTCGTTCATCCATGCCGACGCACAGGACCATCCGTTCGAGCCCGCTGTCTTCGACGCCGTCGTCTCACGCTTCGGTGTCATGTTCTTCGGCGACTCCGTCAAGGCGTTCGCGAATCTCCGGCGGGCGGTGACGGACGACGGCCGGCTCCGGCTCGTCGTGTGGCGCGGCCCCGAGGAGAACCCGTTCATGACGACGGCCGAGCGCGCCGCCGCACCACTGGTCGACCTACCGGCCCGCAGCCCGGGCCGGCCCGGACAGTTCGCCTTCGCGGACGCGGACAGGGTCCGCCGCATCCTGGCCGAGAGCGGCTGGTCCGGGATCGACATCCGGCCGGCCGACGTGGAGTGTGTCCTGCCCGAGGCGGCACTGGAGAGCTACTTCACCCGGCTGGGCCCGCTGAGCCAGGTCATGGGCGAACTGGAGGACCGGACACGCGAGGAGGTCGTCGAGAAGGTCCGCGCCGCCTTCGACACCTTCGTACAGGGCTCGGACGTCCGCTTCACCGCGGCCGTGTGGGTCGTGGACGCCCGGGCGTCCTCCGCCTCCGTCGCCTCCTGAGCTGGGCGCCTCGAAACTTTTCGTTGATCCAAGCACCCTTCCCCCCGCCCGGCCGACTGGCGCATAGTGAGGACTCCGTTGTCCGGGGTGAGGAACATGATGACGCGCAAGAAGGCCCTGATCGTTCGCGGCGGATGGGAGGGGCACCGGCCGGTCGAGGCGACGGAGTTGTTCCTGCCCTTCCTCGAGAAAAACGATTTCACCGTCCGGATCGAGGAGTCGACCGAGGTCTACGCCGACGCCGCCGAGATGGCAGGCACGGACCTCGTGGTGCAGTGCATCTCGATGTCGGAGATCACCGCCGAGCAGTTGTCGGGGCTGACCTCGGCGGTCGAGGCCGGTACCGGTTTCACCGGCTGGCACGGCGGCATCGTCGACTCGTTCCGCGCCTCCTCCGACTATCTCCATCTGGTGGGCGGCCAGTTCGCGACCCACCCGGGCAAGGAGCCGTGCGAGCGCCGGGGCGAGGCGGAGGACAACTTCCTGCCGCACGTCGTCAGCGTCACCGAACTCGGCCGCGAGCACCCCGTCACCGCGGGCATC
The DNA here is from genome assembly GCF_043200415.1 of Streptomyces sp. NPDC048419. Classification (NCBI taxonomy): domain Bacteria; kingdom Bacillati; phylum Actinomycetota; class Actinomycetes; order Kitasatosporales; family Streptomycetaceae; genus Streptomyces; species Streptomyces sp. NPDC048419. Next base: position 475,691 of record NZ_JBICXT010000004.1, read on the forward strand.
GAGGACTTCGAGCTGTGCACCGAGCAGTACTGGGTGCTGCACGACGACCTGATCGACGTCCTGGCCACCACCACGCACCCGGCCCGCTCGTGGCAGCCGTGGCACCGGCCCGTGACCGTTCCCGCGATCTGGACCCGCCGCTGGGGTGCCGGGCGGATCGTGGTGACGACTCCGGGGCACAGCCTGGACGTCCTGGAGAACCCGAACGTCCGCACCGTCATCGAGAGGGGCATGCTGTGGGCGACGCGCACCGCATCGGCGTCGTAGGGCTCGGCGTCATCTCGCGCGCGTACCTGGACACGCTCGCCGGCCACCCCTCCGTACGCGTCACCGCGGTCGCCGATCTCGACGCCGCGCGGTCGGCCTCCGTCGCCGCCGGGCTGCCCGGTGCGACGGCGCTCACCGTCGAGGAGCTGCTGAGCAGCCCGGAGGTGGACACGGTGCTGAACCTCACCGTTCCGGCCGCCCACGCCGAGATCGCCCTCGGCGCCGTCGCCCGCGGGAAGCACGTCTACGGGGAGAAGCCCCTGGCCGCCACGCTCGACGACGCGCGGGCCGTCCTGGAGGTGGCCGCGAAGGCGGGCGTCGGCGTGGGGTGCGCGCCGGACACCGTGCTGGGCACCGGCATCCAGACGGCGCGGGCGGCCGTGGAGGCGGGGGCCGTCGGGCGGCCGCTGTTCGCCACGGCCGTGATGGTGACGCCGGGCCACGAGCGCTGGCATCCCCAGCCCGACTTCTACTACGCCCCCGGCGGCGGCCCCCTGCTCGACATGGGGCCGTACTACCTGGCGTCCCTGGTCCACCTGCTGGGTCCGGTGCGATCCGTGACCGGGGCGTCCAGCCGGCTGCGGACCGAGCGCGTCATCGGTTCCGGCCCGCGAGCGGGCGAGCGGATACCGGTGGAGGTGGACAGTCATGTCTCCGGCGTGCTGGAACACGCGAGCGGGGCCCTGACGACGATCACCACGAGCTTCGACGGCGTCGTGACCACGGCCGCGCCGATCGAGGTCCACGGCGAGACGGGGACCCTCTCGGTGCCGGATCCCAACTGCTTCGACGGCGAGGTCCGGATCTTCGAGCTCGGCGGCGCGCAGTGGCGCACGCTGCCGCCGTCGGCGGGATACGCCGAGGGCGCACGCGGCGTCGGCCTGCTCGACTTCATCGCCGCCGACGAGGCGCGGGGGCCGCGGGCCGGCGGTGATCTCGCCCTGCACGTGCTGGAGACGATGACCGCCCTCCTGCGCTCGTCGGCCGAGGGCCGGCGGGTCGAGCTGACGACGACTGCGGCGTCCGCCCTGGTTCCGCTCACAACCGCCGAGCAGTGGCGGGACCGGCCCGCAGCACGCTGAGTACTGCGGCGAGGTGAACACCCGGGACGACTGGCGTCACGCCGCCTCGGCGGGCACGTCCCTGCCGCCCGCCCCGGCCCCGGCTGCCGTCGCCGGCCGGGAATCCGCCGGCTTGCGGATCAGGAGCAGTGCCGCGTCGTCGTGGAGGCGGCCGCCCACGTGGTCCAGCAGTTCGTCGTGGAGCGCGTCGAGGGTGCGGGCGGGGTCGTCGCAGACGTGGCGGGCCAGACCCTCGTCGAGGGGGTAGAACTCGCGGCCGCCGTCGCGGGCCTCGGTGACGCCGTCCGTGTAGAGCAGCAGCTGGTCCCCGTCCGCGAAGGGCAGCACCTGAAGGCCGGGAGCGTGATCGGCGAGGGCGCGCAGTCCGAGGGGCGGGGCCGGCTGGGTGGGCTCCACGGCCTCGACGTCGCCGGAGGCGCGCACCAGCAGCGGCGGCGCGTGCCCGCAGTTGACCATCTCCAGCTGCCCCGGCCCCGGGTGACCGGCGACCACGGCGGTGACGAAGTCGTCGCTGCCGAGGTTGCGCGCGAGGCTCCGCTCGATCCGGTCGACGACGGCGAGCAGATCGGGCTCGTCCCAGGCGGCCTCGCGGAAGACACCGAGCACCAGCGCGGCGGTGCCCACGGCCGGCAGCCCCTTGCCGCGCACGTCGCCGACGATCATCCGCACCCCGTACGGCGTGGGGATCAACGCGTACAGATCGCCACCGATCCGGGCCTCGGCCGCCGCCGCGCTGTAGCGGACGGCGACCTGGAACGGGCCGACGGTCTGCGGTACGGGCTTGAGCAGGGCGTGCTGGGCGGTCTCCGCGACCGAGCGCACGGCCGCCAGCACCCGTTCGCGGCCGGCCCGCAGCCTGCTGGCCAGGGCACTCGCCAGGGTGACGGCCACCAGGGCGGACAGTACGGCCGCCAGCTCCTGGTGCGGATTGCCGTCCCAGGCACCGAGGGTCGCGCCCAGCACCAGGGCGAGCAGTCCGACGCACAGGACTCCACGCGGCCCGTTGGTGGTGGCGGCCAGGGCGGGCCCGGCCGCGAGCAGCGGCAGCCAGCACGTACCGGCTCCGCCCGCCAGATCGACAAGGACGATCACGGTGACGATCAGGACCGGCAGGATGGGCGCCGTCGCCGTCAGCTGGGCGAGGGCCCGCCTGCGGGCCGGGACCTCCCGACCGGCGGCTCGGTACCCGCGCGACCATATGGGCCGGCGGCCGTCGTCACGCTGGCGGGCCTGGCTCATGAGTCTTTCGCTGTCCTCTTCTGTGTTGCGCGCACCAGATCTGGGGGCGCGACGACGAAATGCCTGGTTCATCCAGGAAAAGGCCTCGCCTCGGGCCCTCACAAGAAGAGGATTTTCAGATAGTGAGCGACATACCCCTCGTCACCCTGCCCGCGGTCGGGATCAGCCGCTCCCGGATGTCCGGCATGCGGTGCAGCCGCTCCACGGGCAGCGAGACACCGAGGGATCCGAGCGTCTCCCCGCTGTGGACGGGCACGGCGACGCAGACCGTACCCAGGGCGTACTCCTCCAGGTCCGTGACGGCCGGGGCCTCGGCCGGGGCGTCCAGTCGCCTCAACAGCTCGGGCAGGCTGGTGATCGTCCGAGGGGTGAGGTCGGCGAGGTGGTGCCGGGAGAGGTAGTCCATGCGGTCCTCCTCGTCGAGTTCCCGCAGGACGGACTTGCCGAGGGCGGTCGCGTGCCCCGCGTCCTCGAAACCCACCCAGAGGTCGACGCGGGGCGCCCGGGGACTGTCGACGATCTCGGCGACCCGGATCTCGCCGTCCTCGTAGAAGGTGAGATACGCCGCGGCCCCGAGTTCGTCCCGCAGCGCGGCCAGCGTGGGGCGGACCCGGCTGAGCAGTGCCTGGGCACGGCCCGTGGTCTGCAGCGTCTGCATCCGGTCCCCGAGGACGAACCCGCCGTCGCCGAGCTTGCGCAGGTAGCCGTCGTGGACCAGGGTCCGCAGCAGGTGGTAGGCCGTGGCCAGGGGCAGCCCCGTCTCACGTGCCAGCTGTTTCGCCGGCGCGCCGTTCTCGTGCGCGCTCACCGCCTCCAGCAGCCGGAAGGCCCGCTGGACGGACGTGATCAGCGTGGGGCCGTCGTCCGCACCCATGCCTCAAGCGTGCGGCAAGCGGCCGGAGTGGGCAACGTGAGCGGGGCGGCGCACCGGTCAGGACGTACGGACCACGGTGTGGCCGGGCGCGGCGCAGGCGCCCGCGGCGCACGCCGTGAGCCACTGGTCGAAGTCGGCGTCGTAGCGGGTGCCGATGCCGGTGGCGTAGACGGCGTGTCCGCCCGCGTAGTCGCCCACGCGGAAGCGGGCGAGCATGCGCTGGATGTCCTCGGGGTGCCGCTCGGCCATGTACCGGACCGCCAGATAGCCCCAGGGATAGGTGCGGGTCACGTCGCTGTTGGCATAGGTGTTCTGGAACAGCGTGCTCAGCCGGTAGGTGTGCCTGCCCGCCTCCGTGACCGCCTGCTCGTCGGTGAGGCCGCGGTAGCCGTAGGAGACGTATTCGGCCAGGCCCTCGATCCACCACACGTCCGGCACCGACGTCTGCCGGGCGAAGTCGCCCTTCATGTCGTAGCGGGCGTCGAGGACGTGCGTGTACTCGTGGTTGAGGTTCCAGACGCGGGCCGGGAAGCCGTCGTCGGTTTCCTTCTGGTACATGATCGACAGCGGCTGGTCGGCGGGGTCGGACGGGTCTCCTGTCAGCGTGATGCCGCCGTTGTCCGTGCTGACGCCGTAAATCGCCCCGGCGTAGGTCTGGTAGTCCGCACGGCTGCCGAAGACGACGAGTTCGACGGTCGACAGGTACTGGTCCGGTATGGGGCCGTCGTCCTTGACGACGTCGTCGAAGTACGGGTCCTGGGCGCGCAGGCCGGCGCACACGGCGTCGAGGTCGGCGGGCGTGAGCGCCTGCGCCCTGACGGTGCGGCTCGCGTCGCAGGTGTGGGTGATCGGAAGGGCGGCGTCGGTCAGCCGGGTGGGCAGGTCGCAGATGCCGTAGTACGCGCAGTCGGCGCGGTCGTAGGCGTCGGCCTGGGTGGCCACGGCGACCCACAGACCGGCGGTGGGGCCGGTGATCTCCGAGGCGTCGAGCAGGTCCTTGGCTAGGGGCCGGACGGTGTCGCGCAGCGCGGCGTGCTCGACGTAACGTGCCACGTTCATACCGGCGTTGGAGTCCAGATAACCGCGGTCGGTGCCCAGCAGGTCCAGATGCCCGAGCGCGAAGGCGCGCAGCGTCCGCACGACGCTCGGGTCGGCCGCGACCGCGTCGACGTAGACGGGGTTCCAATTGCCGCGCCAGAGCGGGGTGTAGACGTCGTTGACGGCCGCGACCATGCTGCCGACGGTGTCGTAGGAACTGTCGTAGGCGTCGAGCAGCCGCTGATAGACGCTCAGGTAGCGGGCCTGCTGGTCGGCGCTGTCGGTGAGGACGACCGCCTCACCCAGGACGTCTCCGTTTGCCGCGGTGACGTCGCGGGCGTGCTGGTTGGCGAAGAAGGCATCCAGGCCGTACGTGGTGGCCCGGGCGAGGCGCGCGCCGTACGGGCCGACGTCGTCGGGGTGGTTGAACTGCACGTAGTAGCCGGCCCGCAGGAACAGCACGAGCTGCCACACGCCGCCTGAGTCGTCGCCCTGGTAGCGCCGCGCCTCGTGTGTGAAGGCGGTCGCCACGGTGACCATCTGTGCCTCGTGGAAGACGCCACCGGCGTCGGAACCGGTCACGGCGAACAGGCTGTTGACGCAGTCCGTGGTCGAGGCCTCGACGAAGGTGACGAGGGCGGAGCCGGTCCGGCGCGCGAAGTCGGCCGGGGTGCAGGAGCCCGATTTCGGAGGTGCTTTGCGCACATTCTCCTTGCTGTGCCGGGCAGTTGGTGTGCTCGGCCGCAGGGGCGGCAGCTGCGCCGCGGTGAGCGGGCGGTCCTGTACGGCGGGGTGGTCGGTGGGGGCGGCCGTGTCCGCGGTCGAGCCGGTCGGCGGGGGCGTCGCCGTCAGTGGACGGGTCACGGTCGTGGGAGTGCCGCCGTGTCGTGGTGGGGGTGCCGCGAGCGCCGGAGCCGACAGCAGGCCGGTGAGGGTGGCGCAGACGGCGAGGGTGACGGACGTGCGTCGGGGCAGCGTGAAGCGGTGGCGCATCTCTGGCTCCTTCACGGGGGGATGCGCCTCACTGCGGGGGCTGAGGCGCGTGAGGAACCTTCTCAGCGACGGCGCGCGCCAACAATGGAATGTGACATAGCACTGTGCGGCGGCAAGCCATAACACCCACGACCCCCACGCCCACCACGACCCGGAGCCCGCCTACGCCCCACCCCCACGCCACGTCCGCGTCACCCAGTCCCTCAAGTGCGGTGACCGTCCGGCGAGTTCGCGGTACGCGGCGGTCGCGCACTGGAACAGCGTCTCCGCCACCTCTCCGGCCACCGCGTCAGGCCGCCAGGCCAGCACGTACCGGCACCACAGCGGCGTACCGGCCAGTGGCCTGATCACCACCTCCGGGATCGGCCGCAGCGTCGCCTGCACGACGGACACCCCGAGTCCGTCGGCGATCATCCCTTGCAACTGCATCTGGTCACCGAGGAATTCGTGTACGGCGACGGGCGCGAACCCGGCCGCCGCGCAGGCCGTGTGGAAGACGCCCGGCCAGCCCGCTCCGTCGTCCGGCGTCAGAAACCATGCCTCTCCGGCCAGTTCGGCCAGCGGGATCTGCGCGCGGTGGGCCAGGCGGTGGCGGGCGGGCAGCGCCACGAAGGTGGGTTCGGTGACGATGCCGCGGTGCGTCACCGCGTCCGAGTGCGTCAGTTCCCTCCCCGGGTAGTCGGCGGCGACGGCCGCGTCCACCGCGCCGTCCTCCAGGAGTTCGACGATCCGCGAGGAGGCGTAGACGCTGCTCACGGCGAGCGCGACGTCCGGCAGTCGGGCCCGGACCCGCGAGACCATGCCGGACAGCACCGGGGAGTTGGTGGCCGCCACCCGCACGGTTCTGCGCACCCGCGCCCCTGCGGCGGCCGGACGGCAGCCGATGGCGGCGGCACGGGTCAGCACGTCGCGCGCCTGGGCCACGACCTCGACGCAGTACGGCGTCGGCCGCACGCCCGTCGCACCGCGCTCGAAGAGCGGCTCGCCGAAGTAGCGCTCGATCCGGCGGAGTTGGGCGCTCACGGCGGGTTGTGAGTACCCGAGGTCCGCCGCGGCCCGGCCCACGCCTCCCGCGTCGGCGATCGCGCACAGCACCCGCAGATGCCGGAGCTCCAGCTCCATCCGTCCGCTCCCCCGCCGCCGTCGCGCACCTGGCCGAGCCCGTGTCGTTCCGCGGCCTGGTCACGGCCGGCGGAAGGGAAGCGTTCCAGCAGGCCGGGGCGCGCACAAGACACCGGTCGGCCACCGCTGCGCCACGTCGGCCTATGAGGTGAAGCCGGTCCAAGGGGTAAAGCCGGCGTCAACCTTGGCCGGAAATGCCTTCTCAGATACCGGAGTTGTGCTCGGTAGCCTGTTTCCCACCGTACGGGGCCCGCGAGTCCGTCGAAGTGAGGTCGTGCCATGCGAGCGATCGTCGTGGGGGCGGGCATCGGAGGACTCGCCGCGGCACTGAGTCTGCGCCGCGCCGGCCACGAGGTCACCCTGGTCGAGCAGACACCGCGGTTCACGGAGCTGGGCGCCGGGATCCAGCTCGCGCCCAACGCCACCCGCGAGCTGAGCCGGCTGGGCCTGCTCGACGCGGTCGCCGCGCAGTCCGCCCACCCCGCCGTGGCGAGCTTCCGCACCTGGTCCGACGGGACCGAGATCTGCGGCTACGCGCTGGGCCGCGAGGTCGAGGAGGAGTTCGGGGCGCCCTATCTGCAGGTCCACCGGGCCGATCTGCGCGACGTGTTGGCGGCAGCGGTGCCGCCCGGGTGGGTGCGGCTGAACACCCTCGTCGTGGGGATCGACCAGGACGAGAAGTCCGCCTGCGTGCGGACGGCCGGCGGCGAGCGTCTGGTGGCGGACCTGGTCGTCGCCGCGGACGGCATCCGGTCCGCCGCCCGCCAGTGGCTCTTCGGCGCCGACGAGGCGGTGTTCTCCGGGACCGCCGCCTACCGGGCACTGCTCCCGGCCGGCGAGGTGGCCGATCTGGGCCTGCCGGACACCGGCATCTGGCTCGGCCCCGGCCGGCACTTCGTCCACTACTGGCTGCGCCGCGGCGAACTCCTCAACGTCGTCGCCGTGTTCGGCACCGAAGCCGCGCAGGAGTCGTGGACCGCCCAGGCCGAACCCGGAGAGCAGCTGCGCGAGTTCGACGGCTGGGACGCCCGGGTCCTCAGCGTCCTGGAACGCGCGGGCCAGGTCTTCCGCTACGGCATCTACACCCGCGCCCCGCTCACCCGGTGGCGCGTGGGACGGGTGACCCTGCTGGGCGACAGCGCCCACGCGATGGTGCCCTTCCAGGCCCAGGGCGCGGCCCAGGCCATCCTGGACGCCGCCGTACTCGGCGACTGCCTGGCGGACGCGACGCCCGACGACGTGCCCGCCGCCCTCGACCGGTACGAGCGCCGGCGCCTGCCGCACGCCACCGGCATGCAGGCCAGATCCGCCCAGGCGGGCGCGGAGTTCCACCTGCCGGACGGGCCCGCGGCCCAGGAGCGCAACGCCCGCATGGCGGCGTACGCGGCCGAGCACCGTTTCATGCCGGTGGCCACGGCGTGGGGCACCGACGTCCTGGACGAGCCGGCGGGATCGTGAACTCCCGTACAGAACCGGTCGCTTCGGCTAGGGGACGCCGAGTTCGAACAGCACATATCCCGCGTACGAGCCCGACGCCACCGCGGTGACGGCGAGCAGTCCGCACAGCACGGGAAGCCCGACGGTGCGCAGGCGGACGGCGAGCGGGATGAACAGGGGGAAGGCGGGGAGCAGATAGCGCGAGACGTTGCCGAAGATCTGCTGGCTGCCGAGGACCAGGATGAAGGTGAGGACCGTGTAGACGGTCAACACGGACGGCGGGCGCAACCGGATCAGGAGCGGGATCAGCAGCAGGCCCAGCAGGACGGTCAGGACGCCGACGAGGTCCTCGACCAGGCACGGGAAGAGGTAGTCGGTGCGGCCCACGGCGAGGTTGGTGAAGACGTCGAGCGTCTGCCTGCCGTAGTCGAAGGTGTGGGCCCAGGCGCCCTTCTGGAGTCTGAAGTAGCCGGTGAGGTCGCCCATCCGGTCGCCGGCCCAGAGGAGGTAGCCCGCGAGGCCCAGCGGCGCGACGAGGATCGCGGTCATCGGGCGCGCGACGTCGTCCTGCCGGCGGTGCAGTGTCCGCAGCGCGGCGACGGTGAGGGCGGCGACGAGCGCGAGCGCGGTGGGGCGGCTCAGTCCTGCGGCGAAGGTGAGCACGCCCGCGGTCAGCCAGCGGTCGGTCAGGACGGCGTGGCAGGCCCAGACGGCGAGGGCGACGTACAGGGACTCCGAATACCCGGACCACTCGGTGCCGGAGCCGGGCCAGACGGCCCACAGTCCGGCCGCGGCGAGCCCGGCGCGCCGGCCGCCGAAGCGGGCCGTGACGGCGTGGACGCCGAGTGCGGCGGCGAACGACGCGAGGATCGACACCAGCAGTCCCGCGCCGTAGAGGCCGAGGCCCGTGCAGTCGGAGACCAGCCGCATCGCCGCCGGGTAGAGCGGGAAGAACGCCGCCGAGTTGCCTTCCAGGGTGATCAGGCCGGAGGCTCCGGGGATCCGGACGAGCGCGGGGTCGTAGCCGTGGGCGGCGATCTGCTGGTACCACCAGCCGTCCCAGCTGGCCAGGACGTCCCAGGCGTGCGCGCCGCCGCCGAAGCGCGGGTCCTTCCTGCGGAACTCCCCGGTGGAGTCGAGCAGTTGCAGGAAGACGGTGAAGCCGATGAGCTTCGGTACGCCGTACATGGCCAGGACGGGGCCGTAGTGCCGGACGTGACGCCGGACCGCCGTGCGGAGGTGGGGGAGGCGGTCCCTGCCGGTGCGCAGGAGTGAGAAGGCGTCGGGGCGGGCGACCGGGTTCAGGGTGTCGTTCATGCGGCCTGGGATCCCGTCTGTCGGCGGCGGGCCGGGAACACCCAGGCGCGCAGCAGCAGAAAGCGCAGGAGGGTCGCGGCCAGGTTGGCGGCGACGAGCAGCCCTGTCTCGGTGGAGCGTGCCGCCCCGGGCGTCAGGTGCTGCAGGGCGGCGAGCGATCCGCTGGTGAGGGCCAGGCCGACCGCGAAGACCAGCAGGCCCTTGGCGTGGTGACGCAGCGCCCCGCCGCGGCCGCGCAGTCCGAAGGTGAGGCGCCGGTTGGCGGCCGTGTTGGCGAGGGCGCACAGCAGCAGCGCGCCCGCGTTGGCGGCCTGTGGTCCCGTCGCCGGGCGCAGCGCCACATACAGCAGTACGTATCCGAGCGTGCTGACGGCTCCCACGGCGCAGAAACGCAGCAACTGGCCGGCCAGACCGCCCGGCGGCGCGTCGTCGCCGCGGCGCAGTCCGGCCGTCGGGAGTGCGCCGCGAGCCAGGGCGCGGCCGATCCTGGCGATGCCGCGCAGGTCGGCCAGGGCGGTGGCCAGGATGTCGACGCGGCTGTCGGGGTCGTCGATCCAGTCGACCGGCACCTCGTGGATGCGCAGTCCGGCCCGCTCGGCAATCACCAGGAGCTCCGTGTCGAAGAACCACCCGGAGTCCTGCACCAGGGGCAGCAGCCGTTCGGCGACGTCGCGTCGCACCGCCTTGAACCCGCACTGTGCGTCGGAGAAGCCCACCGCCAGGGTGGAGCGCAACAGGGCGTTGTAGCAACGGGAGATGACCTCGCGCCGGGGTCCGCGCACCACCCGGGAGCCGCGGGCCAGCCGGGTGCCGATGGCGATGTCGGAGTGCCCGGAGATCAGCGGGGCGACCAGCGGCAGCAGTGCGGCCAGGTCGGTCGACAGGTCGACGTCGAGGTAGGCGAGCACGGGCGCCCGTGAGCCCGACCAGGCGGCGTGCAGCGCGCGGCCGCGACCCTTCTCGGTCAGCCGCAGCCACTGCACCTCGGGCAGTTCGGCGGCGAGCCGGGCCGCGATCTGCGGGGTCGCGTCGGTGCTGGCGTTGTCCGCGACGGTGATCCGGAAGGGGTACGGGAACGTCTCCCGCAGGTGCGCGTGCAGTCGTCGTACGCACCGCTCCAGGTCCGCCTGCTCGTTGAACACCGGCACGACCACGTCCAGGACGGGCTCGCGCTGGTGCGCCGGCAGCGGCGTTCGGAGCGGCAGGTGGTCCATCAGGTTTGTCACGTTCCATCCCGTTTCGGGTTCTGGCGCGGGGCATGCCGAAGGCACGCACGGCGGTTGTGCGATGCGGATGACGAAGTGGGGTCAGGAGGGGGTCGGAGAGGTGTGGTGTGGTGCGGCGCGTTACCCGGAGTCCGCCGAACCCGTCGCGGATGCCCGCACCGTCGACGGCGTGCCCGTGGGTGTCGCCGGTGCGGTGGGCGTCCCGGTGTCACCGGGGAGCGCCGTCCCGGTCCCGGTCGGGGGCGGGGCGGAGGTCGTCGTGTCCGAAGTGCCCGTCGACGTCGGCGTCGTGGCCGGAGCGGACGGCAGCCCTGCCGCCCCGGTGGGGCTCTCGGTCGCGGTGGCGCTCGGGGGCGCCGACGTGTCCGTCGGGGCCGGGCTCGGGGACACCGGGCTCGTCGCGGGCCGCGGGTGCGGTGCCTGCGGCCTGTTCTCGCCCGGGTCGTGGGGCAGCATGAAGAAGCCGAGGCCGAGTCCGGCGACGGCCAGGACCGAACCGGCCGCCTTCTGCGCCGTGCGGACCCGGCGGCGGGCCTGCACACCGGCCCGCAGTCGCAGCCGGTCCTCCGCCTCGAAGGGGGTGTACTCCTGGGAGTCGCGCATCATCCGCGCGAGCTCCCGCTCGAAGTGATCCATCGGCTCCCCTTCACCCCACCGGCTCGATGACGTCGGACAGGATGCGGCGCAGCCGGGCCACGCCACGCGACGCATGGGAGCGGGCGGTGCCCACCGGGCACCCCAGCGCCTCGGCGACCTGCTTCTCGGGCAGGTCCTGGTAGTAGCGCAGCACCACCGCGGCCCGCTGCCGCGGCGGCAGTTGGGCCAGCGCGGACTCCAGCTGCGAGCGCTCCGCCACGGCGGCGGACACGTCACCGGCCGCGGGCAGGTCCGGCAGCTGCTCGACCGGGCGCTCGCCCCACCAGCGCCGCCGCGCCGAGCGCGCCGCCGCCCGCGCCAGCACCTTGCGCACGTAGGCCTCGGGGGCCTCGTCGGCGATCTTGGGCCAGACGAACCAGAGCTTGACCAGGGCTTCCTGGAGCAGGTCCTCGGCCCGGTGCCGATCGCCTCCCACGAGCAGACGGGCGAGGTGGAAGAGCGCCGACCAGCGAGCCGCCACGAACCCGTCGAACCCTTCGGCTCGACTCTGTTCCACACGCACCGTCCCTGTTCCGACCAGCCCCCTACACCCAGGGAAAGACGTTGGGCACCCCGTCACGATGCAGTGCACCCTTGTGATCCGGGTTACATCGGACGCCGGCCGGCCGGTCCCCGGGCGGACCGGTCAATCCACGGGCCATGTGTGCGCGGGCGCGTTGAGATGCATGTAGTCCATGTACGTGGTGGTCATCCGCCGCAGTGCCTCCCGGCGGTCGGAGGTGGCGGACTTCTCCAGGTGGTGGACGGTCTCGGCCTGCCACAGGGCGCCGTTGCGGGCGGTGACGCAGCGCTGCTCGATGATGCCCAGGAGGGGTTCCCGCCAGGCCGCGTCCATGCCGGCCAGTTCGAGGCCCCGGTGCGCCTCGGGCAGCAGACGCCGCAACACCAGCTCGGTGACCGGCACTTCGCCGCTGCCTGGCCAGTACAGCCGGGCGTCGATGCCGTCGCGGGCCGCGGCGTGCAGGTTCTCCTCGGCGACCGCGAAGGACATCCGGGTCCACACCGGCCGGTCGTCGTCGACCAGGGCGCGCGTCAGGCCGTAGTAGAAGGCGCCGTTGGCGATGATGTCGGCCACGGTGGGTCCGGCGGGCAGCACCCGGTTCTCGATGCGCAGGTGCGGGCCGCTGTCGGTGACGGCGTAGACGGGCCGGTTCCAGCGGTAGATCGTGCCGTTGTGCAGGGTCAGTTCGCCCAGCTCCGGAACGCCGCCGGTGTCGAGCGTCCGCTGCGGGTCCTCGTCGTCGCACAGCGGCAGCAGCGCAGGGAAGTAGCGCACGTTCTCCTCGAACAGATCGAAGACGCTGGTGATCCACCGCTCCCCGAACCACACGCGGGGCCGTACGCCCTGGGCCTTGATCTCCTGGGGGCGGGTGTCGGTGGCCTGCTCGAAGAGCGGGACACGGGTCTCGCGCCACAGTTCCCTGCCGAAGAGGTAGGGCGAGTTGGCGGCCAGGGCTGTCTGGACGCCCGCGACGGCCTGGGCGGCGTTCCAGTAGTCCGCGAACTCCTTGGGCGCGACCTGGAGATGGAACTGGGTGCTGGTGCAGGCGGCCTCCGGGGTGATGGCGTCGGCGTACATCGACAGGTTCTCGACCCCGTCGACCCGGATCCGAAGGTCCTCGCCGCGTGCCGCGAAGATCTGCTCGTTGAGCAGCCGGTAGCGCGGATCGCCGGACAGGGCGGTCTCCCCCACGTCGTCCTCGCCGAGGGTCGGCAGGATCCCGATCATGATCATGTGTGCGCCCAGGGCCGCCGCGCGCTCCTCGGCGTGGTTGAGGGCGTCGCGGATCTCCTGCTCCCAGGCGCCGGGACCGCCCGCGGTCAGCTGCCGCGGCGGGATGTTGATCTCCAGGTTGAAGCGGCCCAGCTCGCTCGACCAGGCGGGGTCGGCGATCGCCTGGAGCACCTCGGTGTTCCGCATCGCCGGCCGTCCGTCGCCGTCGACCAGGTTGAGCTCGATCTCCAGCCCGACCTGGGGACGCTCGCTCTCGAAGCCGGACTCACGCAGCATCTGCGCCAGCACGTCGAGACACGTGTGCATCTTGTCCCGGTAGCGACGCCGGTCCTCGCGCGTGAACACCAGGGCGGGTACGTCACGTCCCATGGGCCCTCCCGAGTCCCCTCGGCGGTCACCTCTCGTCCCAGAGTCGCACTTCGTGCGGTTCCCGGACAGTTGTCGATCGGCGGTGCCCCGGGACCGCGGGCGAGGCACGGCCCTTTGGTCGCAAAGAGCGATGATTCGGCTACTTCGAGTGAGATACCTCGCTCATCGCGGTCAGCCAGCGGTCAACCGGGCCAAGGCTGATCAATCCGCTGCCCGCTCCGGCGAGTTCACCCGTGGCCGGGGAGAGGCAGGTGTGCAGCCGGGCCAGTGTGGTGCGGTCGCCGAGTTCCAGCGCGACCGCGGCCTGGAGGCAGCACAGCGCCTCGTAGAGCAGGTCGGCGGGCGGTTCCGGTGCGGCGTGCAGCAGCTCCGCCGCGTCTTTGCGGGCGCCGGTGCGCAGGTGGACGTACGGCTCGATCCATGGGCGATACGGGCCCCAGTCGTCGTCCGGGTCGACGTGTTCGGCGGCCTGCCGCGCCGAAGTGCGGCCGTCCGCCAGGCGCAGGCAGAACCGGGTGAGGGGGACGAGGCCGTGCTCGACGCCCGGCATGCCGCAGCCCCGCAGTCGCTCCGCGGCGGCCTCGTAGGCGGCCTCGGCCCCGGGCGTCCACCCGGTGGCGGCCAGCCGCAGTGCGCCGTACCACTGGGTGAAGACGCCGACCAGCGGCCGCTCATGGCGCTCGGCCAGCCGGTCCGCGGCGGCGGCGTGTGCGTTGGCGGCCGTGAAGTCGGCGAGCGCGCTGCGGGCCTGCATGCGGATGAGACGGCCGAGCACCTCGAAGTTCTCCAGGCCGTGGCGTGCCCCCAGTTCGACCAGTCGCGCGCCGATGGTGTCGCGCCGCGCCGCGAGCCCCGCGCGGGTGCAGGACTGCATGAAGGCGCCGTTGAGGGCGAACGCCAGCAGGGTGGGGTCGTCCAGGCTGCGGGCGATGTCCTCCGCCTCGCGTGCGGCCTGCGGACCGCGCGGGGAACGGGTGCCGCGCATCTCCAGGGCGACGGTGGCCAGGAGCCTGCCGCGCGCCGCGGCGTGCGCGCCGCCTCGCGGCAGCGCGGCCAGGGTGCGCTCGGCGGCCGCGACGATCTGCCGCGCCTGCTCGGGGTCGTCGCCACGGGTCCAGATCGCGGGGACGTCATAGGCGCCGATGACCCGTGCCGTCAGGACCGGGTCGCCGAACTCCTCCGCCGCGGTCACGGCCGCGAGGCGGTGCTCCTGGGCCGCCCGCAGGCCGCCGCCTCCGGTCACCGCGAGATTGCGGACCAGCTGGACGGTGGACTCCAGCCGGGCCCGGGCGCCCGCCGCGACCGTACGGTCGTAGTCCGTGGCCACCTGGGTCCACAGTCGGGCCGCCGCGCTCTTTGGCCCGGCCGGGAGGGCGAGGCAGGGGTCCTGCGTGAGGATGTCCGCCTCCAGGCGCCGCAGCCCGGGCCCGGGGTCCACGCCCAACTCCTCGGCCAGCATGGTCCGGGCCCGGCGCAGCACGGCGAGCGCGTCCGCCTGACGGCCGGTGCGGTACAGCGCGAGGGCCAGCAGCCGCCAGCCCTCCTCCCGCCAGGGATGCTCGGCCACATGGGCGTGGAGGTCGGGTACGGCCTCGGCCGCCGGGCCCAAGTCCAGCCGGGCCCGGGCCCGTTGCTCCACTACGCCGAGCCGCAGCTCGGACAGGCGGGAACGCTCGCCCCGCGCCCAGTCCTCGTGCGCGAACCCGGCGTAAGCGGGGCCGCGCCACAACTCCAGTGCCGCGTCGAGCTGTTGGAGCGCCTGCGCGGGCGGCAGCTTGGCCGCGTCGGTGACCGCCGCCTCGAACCGCCAGGCGTCCACGGCGCCCGGCGCGGCGCGCAGCGCGTAACCGGGGCCCTCCGTCACCAGCAGCCGGGCCGGTGCGCGGGACGGGCGGTCCGGTTCCAGGGCGCGGCGCAGGTCGGCGACGAAGGTCTGCACGGCCCCGGCGGAACCCGTGCCGGGCTCGTCCCACAGGTCCTCGACGAGACGGGCGAGGGGGACCACGCGCCGGCGCGCCGTGATCAGCCGGGCCAGCACCGCCCGGTGCCGTGGGCCCTTGAGCGGCAAGGCGTCGCCCGCGCAGTCCCAGGCCGTCACCGGCCCGAGCACACCGAAGGTGATCGGCTCCATCCTCGCCTCCCGCGCCTGCCTCACCGGCCACAGTACGTGCTGATCGGATGCTGATTCGCGCGCGGGACGCTCGTCGTGCCCGCCCCCAGGCGGCGGCCCTCGACACCGACGAAAGCAGCGCACCGTGACTTCCCGCACGCACTCCGCGACATCCGCATCCGCCGAGCCCGTCGGCATCCACGGCTTCGAGCACCACCGCGTCCAGGTCGCCGACGGGGTCGCACTGCACGCCGCCGTCGGCGGCTCGGGCAGCCCGATCGTGTTGCTGCACGGCTTCCCGCAGACGCACCTGATGTGGCGCCACGTCGCGGCCGACCTCGCGGCGGACCACACCGTGGTCTGCCCCGACCTGCGCGGTTACGGCGCCAGCGACAAGCCCGCCGACACCGACGGGTCGGCCTACAGCAAGCGCACCATGGCCGCCGACGTCCTGGAGCTGGCCCGCGCCCTCGGCCACGAGCGGTTCGCGCTGGCCGGGCACGACCGCGGCGCCCTGGTCGCCTTCCGCGCCGGACTCGACCACCCGGCCGCCGTCACACATCTGGCCTGCCTGGACGTCCTGCCGACGCTGGACATGTGGCAGGTGATGCACGGCGTGGACGCCGCGGTGGGCTTCCACCTCTACCTGATGGCCCAGCCGCCGGGCCTGCCCGAGCGGATGATCGCCGCCGAGCCGGATCTCTTCTTCGGTCACTTCCTGGACCTGTGGGGCGGTGGTCCCGAGACGATTCCGGCCTCCGTGCGCGCCGCGTACCTGGACGCCTGCCGCGCGGCGGTGCCGTCGATCGTCGCCGACTACCGGGCCTCCGCCCACGTCGACCTGGAGCACGACCGGGCCGACCGGGACGCGGGCAAGGTGCTGACGATGCCGGTGAACGTGCTCCAGCAGGACTGGGGCGCGGCCCTCGGCTTCGACGCCCGCGACCTGTGGTCGCCCTGGGCTCCGCAACTGGCCCACCGCACCGTCGGATTCGGCCACTTCATGGCCGAGGAGGCCCCGGAGCAGGTCGCCGACGAACTCAGGAAGCTGCTCGCGCGCTGAGACCGTCTCCGGGCACGAACGCGAAAAACGTTACAGGCGCAGCCGGGGTAGACTGACGTCGCCTTTGAGGACCACGTCGTGCCTGGTCGCACGGCTTCCACAGCGAGGGGGGTGGACGCCATTCCGGCTCGCCCCGCCCGCATCCAGGACGTCGCAGCCGCCGCCGGCGTCTCGGTGTCGACGGTCTCGAACGTGCTCAACCGCCCCGAGCGCGTCAACGCGCGCACCGCCGAGCGGGTCCGCGACGCGGTCGCGGCGCTCGACTACGTGCCCCATCCGGGCGCCGCCGGACTGCGCACCGGACACTCGTCCTCGATCGGCCTGGTGCTGCCCGACGTCACCAACTCCTTCTACGCGCGCATCGCGAGAGGTGCCGCCGACGCAGCGTACGACCACGGCTATTCGCTCGTGCTGTGCCACAGCGGGGACGCACCGGAGCGCGAGCAGGGCTACTTCACCATGCTGGTCGAGCAGCGGGCCCTCGGCGCCGTGGTCGTCCCGCTCAGCGCGGACCCCAGCCGGCTGACCCGGCTGCGCGAGCGGGGCATCCCGCTGGTCCTGGCGGACCGTGCGCTGCCGGCCCAGGAGGGCTGCTCCGTCTCCGTCGACGACATCGGCGGCGGCCGGATCGCCGTACAGCACCTGCTGGACTGCGGGGCCCGCGACATCCTCGTGGTGAACGGCGAACGCTCGATACGGCAGTGCGCCGACCGCTACCAGGGTGCCCGCCAGGCCGTCCGAAGCCGGCGAACGGCGCGGCTCGACCAGGTGGTCGCCGAGGAGATGACGGTGGCGTACGGCCGGGAGATCGCCCGCGGTCTGACCGACCTGCCCGACGGGGTGTTCTGCACCAACGACTTCCTCGCGGCCGGACTGTGCCGCGGGCTGGCCGAGCGTGATGTGAAGGTCCCCGAGGACGTGCAGGTGGTGGGATACGGCGACCTCGACATCGCGAGCTTCGTCGGTACGACCCTGACCACGGTCCGCCAGCCCGTCGAGGACCTCGGCAGGGCCGCCGTCGAGATGCTGCTCGACGAGGTGGAGGCGCGCGCCGAACACACCCATGAGACAAGGGTGTTCGCGCCCGACCTGGTCCTGCGGGACTCCACCCGGTCACTGCCCGGCGTCTGATTCCCGCACCTGGAGCGTCACCGGTCCCAGCAGTCCGGAGGGCCGCCGGGAGGGGAACGCCCAGGCTGTCGGGGTGGCTTCGGCGAGATACGGGGCCAGGGTGTTGTGGACGGTCACCTCGATCCGCACGCTGCGCCCGGCGGCACCCGGCAGTGGGAACCGGTACGGAGCGCAGAACGCCTCGCCGACCGGTGCACCGTCGACGGCGACCGCGACGCTGCCCCGCACCTCCCCCAGGTCGAGCACCGGGTCCGGCCCGTCGGGCACCTCGACATCGCGCGCGTAGGTGACACCGCCGCTCCAGCTGCCCAGTCCCAGCGACCGCCACTCCCCCAGTGGAAGAGGGGCGGGCGCGGTGCGGACGCGCACCGGTCCGCGCCAGGCGGAGCCGCCTCGCAGGACGGCCGTGGGCTCGGTGACGACCTCGATCTCCGACGGCTGCGCAAGAGGCTGATGGAGCGTCAACATCTGTCCCTGGAGAGGCCGTTGAGCGCCGTCCGCGATCCGCACCCGCGCGGGCAGCTCCAGCGGCAGGTCGAGTGCGACGGTGCCGGGCGGGACGGTGAAGCGGAAGCGCTGTGCGCTCTCGCGGACGTCGTCGGTGGAGCGCAGCGGCAGGACGGGAGCGCCGAGCGCCGGGGCGCCGGTGAGCCATTCGGTGTCCGGCAGCGGGTGCGGCCGTACGGCGGCGTGGCAGTGCTGCAACTCCCCCCACCGGCCCTCGTGTTCGACGGTGCGCCCGCCCCACTCCCCCGTCGCGGCCTCCCAGCCGGCGCCGCTGACGAGCGCCGTCACCTCGGGCCCGCCGGAGGCCACGAGGTCGACGAACACCGCGTCCCGCGCGCGGACGCTGTCGGCCACGACGTCGAGCACGTGCTCGCCCGCCGCGAGGGCCAGTTCGTGCCGGAAGAACATCGGCACCGCGCCCCAGGCGGACTCGTAGTACTCGACCTTCTCCTGCCGTGCCACGACCGCGCCGTCCAGCAGCACGGTGACACCGGCCGCGGCTCCGACCACGAGCACCGCCCGCGCATCGTCACCGGCGTGACTCAGCCGGCCCCGGTAGGTCACGCCGCCGTCCGGCCGTACTCCGTCGGGCAGGCACATGAACCGGGGGCGCGGCACGAACCCGTCCGGGAGGGTCAGGCAGAAGTAACTGCCCAGCGGGGCATGGGCCTTGGCGGAGATCGCGGACGGGCGGTCCTCGGTGTCCGACAGCTCGTACTCCAGGACGTTGTACCGCTGCTCCACCTCCACCCGGGCGGTCGCCAGGTAGCCGGTGCCGGTGGCCGTCCGCTCGCCGTTCCACCACACGCGCTTGACCGCCTCCGCTGCGACGTGCAGGTCGGCGGGTCCGCGGTGGCCGGTCTCGACGACGGTACGGACCCGGGCGACGGTTCCGGGCCCGGGCACCGGGACCCGTACGAACTCCTCGGTCACCAACCCCTTGTTGCCCAGCAGTCCTTCGGGGTCCGGGGTGCCACGGCTCGACGAGAACAGCGCCACGGTCCAGCTCTCGTCCCAGGGAGCCAGGGGCAGCTCCCCGGCCAGGACGCGTGCGGCGGACGCGCGGTCCAGCGGGTCGGGGGCCTTCGCGGCGGGCACCGGCGGCAGGACGCGCACCCGGTTGCCGTAGGTCGCGCGCGTCTGCTGCCAGTCGGCGTCGGGAGCACCGGACTCGGTCCAACTCATGGTCCAGATCTGCGGCTCGTCGACGGACGTCCCGCCGGGCAGTGCGAGGTCGCCCCAGGTGTTGTCCATGGTGGGGACCAGCCGGCCCTGCCAGCCGGTCGACAAGTCGACGGTGACGATCGGCTCGGCCGGTTGGGCCGGTGCCGGGGGTGGCGGGGTGCCTTCGCGCCATACGAGGAGGGCCGCGGGGGCGCCGTCCAGCGGCACCTCCACGGTCGAGGCGCCGTCGGCGACGGTGACGCGGGCGGGGCGCCGGGTGCCGGTCGCCGGGTTCCAGACCTCGGCCTCGGCCACCGGGGCGCGCACGGTGACGGACCTGGTGCGGGCGTAGCGCGCGGGGTCGATGTCGTGACGGCCCCTGGGCGGATGCGTACGGGCGTCGGGGAACGCGCCCGTCACCAGGGCGATGGCCGTCTCCCCCTGCCGCCTGACGAGGAGTGGCACGTCGCCGGTCGCGTGTCCGGCGGCGTCGGCCACCGCGAGCGCCGCGGCCTCGGCGTCGCTCGCCCGTTCCAGCCTCGGATGAGCAGTCAGCGCCGATACGACGGAGTCGTCTCCGCCGCGTCCGGCCGCGGTCGCGGGCGGGCGGCCCACCGCCACCACCCGGCCGCCGGCGTCGAGCAGTTCGGCCAGCCGGCGGGCCGTGTCCTCCTCCAGGACGCTCACCGAGGGCAGCAGTACGGCGGTGTAGGCCAGGTCGCCGATCCGCAGGGCGCCGCCGGCGGCCGTGGCCCGCTGCACCGAGGCGTCGTCGACGACGTCGAAGGAGACGCGGTGCCGGTCCAGCGAACCGACGTGCGGCCGCAGCCAGTTGTTGGTGCCGCACAAATCCAGGTAGTGCCGCTGCGTCTCGTCGACGTCGGCGTGGGCCTCGCCGAGGCGGCCGTCGCCGAAGTGCTTGACGGGGGCGTCCAGCGGGATGAGGGCCTGCATGGTGGCGGTGGGGTGCAGGACCGCGACGTCGGCGCTGTAGGTGCCCCACGACATCAGGGAGCAGATCCGGGCGACGGCACGGGAGAAGGCCGGGTACTGCCGCCAGTAGGGCTGGCGCCAGTCGGTGGAGGGCGGCGCCCACTCGAACCAGCCGCCCGCGGTGCCGAAGTAACTGGCGTGCGGGTTGTAGAGGTTGGCGCCGCTGCGCAGGAACGGCAGCAGCCAGTCGTAGGTGTCCTCCAGGGTGCCGCCCCAGCCGGAGGAGTGGAACGCCTCGATCCAGACGCGCTCGTGTCCGTAGAGGTGGGCCATGGAGGAGTGGACCTTGGAGTCGCCGTGATGGTCGCTGCCCGCCGCGCCGTACCAGCGGTGGGTGCGGAAGTAGTCCGAGTAGATCTGGGTGGACTGGGCGGGGAAGCCGGAGCGCGCGGGGTGGCTCTGGTCGCAGCCCAGGAGCATGCCGCGCTCCTCGTGCCAGGCGGCGAGGGGCTTGAACAGGGCCTCTTCGGTGAGTTCGGCGCGGACCGCGTAGTAGTCGGCGCGGATCTTCGCCGCCTGAGCGCTGTCCGAGATGTCGGTGGTCCGGTGGAACAGCGCGGGCAGGTGGTCCACCAGGTCGTAGCCGCGGCGGGCGCGGAAGGCCTCGGGGAAGCCGCGGCCGAAGGCGTTGGTGCCGGGCAGTTCGTCCTGGAAGCTGCCCGCGACGACGTTGCCCAGGTAGGCGGGGACGCGGCGGTCGAACTCGTGGTGGACGGCGTCCATCAGCAGGCCGACGGCCTGCGGGTCCAGGTAGTCGAAGGCCGTGGGGACGGCGGTGACGAGCTCGACCTCGGTGCCGTCGGCCGCCTCGATCCGCGTGCCGGTGACGGTCAGGCGCCGGCCCTGCGTCGAGTAGGCGCCGACGAGGGTTTGCGAACTCCCCAGCGGGACCTCGCCGTTGGAGAGCCTCACCCGGTGGGAGCGCAGGGCGAGCCCGGTGGCCTCGGGGTGCCAACGGGTGACGCCTCCCTGGACGTTGGCGCCGGAGAAGCCGATCTGGTCGTAGAACCACAGGCGTGTGCCCAGGTCCTGGGCGATCTCGCAGGCGTCGGTGAAGCGTGCCCACCACTCCTCGCCGAACCAGGCCGGTTCGTCGGCCCGGGCGCCGAAGCTCGGCCCGGCGGGCGCCAGGTTGATCACGACCAGGTTGTGGATGCCGCCCTCGGCGAACCGGCGCATCTGCCAGGCGAGCCGTTCGCGGGTGACTCTCGCTCCCGACCACCACCACAGCGGGGTGGGGCCGAAGTCCCGGGGCGGGTCGTCGAACAGCTGCTGCAGCGCGGAGGAGATCACGAATACGGTCCTTCCGAGTACGGCTGAGGCACCCTCACGGATCAAAAACGTTTTACACAGAACGAGTCATCGACCACCTGGAATGTTGGCACCGGATCCGAAAGGCGGGAAGGAGGCTGTCGCGTCTTCCTGCAAATGGGCGCATGAGGGGTTGTTGGAACGTTTTTCTGCTCCTATATTCACTGCGCATCGGCCTCAGCGCCGCGACGTCCCCCTCCGCTCGGCCCCTCCCCAGACGACGGAGTCGCATCATGGTCCGAACCCCGACTGCTCCAGAACGCTCGGAACAACCCATCCCCTGGCGCCTGTGGAAGGTCGCGGCCCTGTCCGGCATGGCCTCCTATCTCGACGCCGCCCTCATCGTCAGCATCGCCGTCAACCTGGCCATCTACCGCGACAGCTACGGCATGGGCGTGTGGATGGCGGGCGCGATCAGCGCGATCGTCACAGGCTGTATCGCCGTCGGTTCCCTCGTCGGCGGCCGGCTGGCCGACATGTTCGGGCGCCGCCGCGTCTACAACTGGGACATCTTCTGCTACGCGGTGGGCGCGGTCGTCATCACCCTGGCGCCGAACGACATCGTGCTGTTCATCGGAGTACTGGTGGCGGGGCTCGCCGCGGGTGCCGATCTGCCGACCTCCCTGGCCGTGG
Source organism: Streptomyces sp. NPDC048419 (assembly GCF_043200415.1). Lineage (NCBI taxonomy): Bacteria > Bacillati > Actinomycetota > Actinomycetes > Kitasatosporales > Streptomycetaceae > Streptomyces > Streptomyces sp. NPDC048419. The sequence goes on from NZ_JBICXT010000004.1 coordinate 497,959, forward strand.
TCTCGGACGCGGCGCCCGCCGAAGGCCGGGCGCGTCTCGTGTCGTTCACGCAGGTCATGTGGGTGGCGGGCATCGTCGTCGTGATCTTCCTCGGCTATCTGCTCTCCGACACGGGCATGACCGGGGCGCGCATCATCACCGGCCATCTGGCCGTCGCCGCGCTGGTCACCTGGCAGCTGCGCTCCCGGCTCCAGCTGGCCGACGAGCCGTCGGACACCGAGGTGGCCGAGGAGGCGGCCGCGCTGGCCGCCCCGCGCGGCATCGAGTGGAAGAACGTGCTCAACCGCGCCGCGCTGCTGCCGATGGCCGCGACCTTCGCCTACTACGTCACCTGGGGCATCGGCGCCAACACCTTCGGCCAGTTCGGCACCTATCTGCTGGTCACGGTCAGCGGCGCCTCGCAGAGCCTGGCCACCGGGATCAACCTGGCGTTCCTCCCGATCGCGCTGGTGCTGACCTTCGTCTTCGTCCGCATCGCCGACACCCCCTGGCGCGATCGGATGTTCTACGTCTTCACCGTCGTGCAGATCATCGCCTTCTGCATCGCCTCCTTCACGGCCGGCGCCCTGACCGGCATGCTCGTCTTCTTCGTGCTCTACCAGATCTCCAACCCCTTCGCGGGAGAGGCCAGTTACAAGGTCTGGTCGCAGCTCACGCTGCCCCCGGACACCCGCGGCACCACACAGGGCCTCACCTACGCCCTGTCGCGGGGGGTCTTCGCCGGCGTCGCCTTCGTCACGCCGGCCCTGATGGAGTACAGCGCCTCCGCCCTGCTCTGGGCGATCACCGCCTGCATGGCGGCGTCGGCGGTCGCGGGCGTCTACATCGTCCGTGTCCTCATCCGGCGCACCGCCGGCGTCCCGCACACCCCGACGGACCTGCGGGTGGCCCCGACCTGAAGCGCAGCAGACCCCGCTACCCACGAGGAGCACCGCCCATGACCACCGCCGAACACCCCACACCCGTAGCGGAGTTGCTGCCCCCGGCGCGTCGCCGCCACACCCGGATCGGCCTGGTGGCCGGCGGACTCGGCACCTACTGGCCCCAATTCCCAGGACTGCTCCCGCAGTTGCAGGAATCGGCCCGGTACGTCGCCGAGCGGCTCGGGAGCATGGACACAGAGGTGACGGACGTCGGCTTCATCTCCGACGCCGAGGAGGGGGCGGCCGCCGCCGAGGAGCTGCGCAAGGCCGACTGCGATCTGATCGTGCTGTTCCTGACGACGTACCTCACCTCCTCGATGGTGCTGCCGATCGCCCGGCGTGCGCACACCCCGGTACTGGTCATCGACCTCCAGCCGTCCGAGCGGATGGACCACGCCTCCTTCGACACCGGGGCCTGGCTGGCCTACTGCGGACAGTGCCCGGTGCCCGAGGTCGGCAACGTCTTCCGCCGGGCCGGCATCCCCTTCCGGTCGGTCTCGGGCTGGCTGCGCCAGGAGTCGGCCTGGCGCCGCATCGAGCAGTGGATCCGCGCCGCGCACGTCCGCGCCGCGCTCCGGCACGCCCGGCACGGCCTGATGGGACATCTGTATCCCGGCATGCTCGACGTCTCGACCGACCTGACGCTGCTGCCCACGACGTTCGGCTCGCACGTGGAGGTGCTGGAGTTCGACGACCTGCGGCACCGCGTGGAGCGCGTGACCGAGGCGGAGACCCGCGACCGCATGAAGCTCGCCCGGCAGGTCTTCACCCTCGACGACAGCGTGGTCGACGAGGACTTCGCGTGGGGATCGACCGTCTCCGTCGCCCTCGACCGGCTGGTGGAGGACTTCGGCCTCGACACGCTCGCCTACTACCACCGCGGGCTCGACGGCGAGCTGCACGAGCGGCTCGGCGCCGGCATGATCCTGGGCGCCTCCCTGCTCACGGCGCGGGGCGTGCCCGCGCCCGGCGAGTACGAACTGCGCACCAGTGTCGCCCAGTTGGCCTCGCAGAGCGTCGGCGCCGGCGGCTCGTTCACCGAGATCCAGGCCCTCAACTTCGAGGACGGCGTGGTGGAGATGGGCCACGACGGCCCGGCGCATCTGGCCGTGAGCGCCCGCGACCCGCTGCTGCGCGGGCTGGGTGTCTACCACGGCAAGCGCGGCTGGGGCGTCAGCGTGGAGTTCGACGTCCAGCACGGCCCGGTCACCCTCCTGGGACTCGGCCAGGACGCCGACGGCAGCCTGTCCTTCGTCACGTCCGAGGGCACCGTCGTGCCCGGCCCGCTGCTGGAGATCGGCAACACCACCAGCCGGGTCGACTTCGGCCGTGATCCCGGCGAGTGGGTCGACGCGTGGAGCGCGACGGGCGTGGGCCACCACTGGTCCCTCGCGGTCGGCAGCCACGCGGCCGACTTCCGGGCCGCGGCGAGCCTGCTCGGCATCGACCACCGGGAGGTGTGAGCGGGCCCCGCGCATCCCTCATGACGCCTGATCGGCGCCGGGGCCCTTCGCCGCCGGCGCGCGTTCCGCCGTGAGCCTGATGCACGGCCCGTCCCACGGCAAGGCGCCGCGGCGCCGCGGGGTCCGGTCGGGAAGGTGGGCAGTCCGTCGCCGTAGACAGGGCGGCGGCCCACCGTCCCGAGGAGAGCTTCGTGCGCCTGCACCCCGTCGCGGCTGCCCTGGCCTCGTCCGTCCTGCTGGCCTCGCCGGTCCGGGCGGAGTCCTCCACCCCCGCCGTGGCCGAGGCCGCGCGTGCCGTGGCCGATCCCGCCGCCTACGTCAATCCGTTCGTCGGTACGGCACCGGGCGGCACCGACTTCGGTCACGGCGGAGGGGCCGGGAACACCTTCCCAGGAGCGTCGGCGGCTCTGGGCGGGGTGCAGTGGAGCCCCGACACCGTCACGCACCAGCACGGCGGCTACGCGTACAAGGACAACCGGATCCGCGGCTTCAGCCTCACCCACATCTCCGGCGCGGGCTGCGACGACTACGGCAACGTGCCGTTCATGCCGCTCACCGGCCGCCCGGACCCGGACCCCGCGGCCCGCCACGCCACCTTCTCGCACGCCAACGAGCAGGCGTCGCCCGGCAGTTACGGCGTCACCTTCGACAACGGCATCCGTACGCAGATCGCCGCCACCCAGCGCTCCGGCATCGCGCGCTTCACCTATCCCGCGGACGACGCGCGGCCGGCCGGGCTGACGGTGGACGCGGGACGGGCGTTCAACAAGGCCACCGGGGACATCAGCATCGGCACGCGCACCCTGTCCGGCTACACCGACAGCGGCGCCTTCTGCGGTTCCACGAACCGCTACCGCCTCTACTTCCACGCCGTCTTCGACCAGCCCTTCGCCCACGCCGAGCACCTGGACGGCAAGGCGTCCGGCGCGTACGTCTCCTTCGCGCCCGGCACCCGTACGGTCACCGCCCGGGTGGGGGTGTCCTTCGTCGACCTCGACGGCGCCCGCCGCAACGCCACCGTGGAACAGGGCAGCGGCTCCTACGACTCCGTCCGGCAGGCCGCCCGCAGTCGCTGGAACGAGTGGCTGGGCCGGATCGCCGTCACCGGCGGCACCGAGACCCAGCGCCGGATCTTCTACACCGCGCTCTACCACGCGCTGCTGCACCCCAGCGCCTTCAGCGACACCGACGGCCGCTACCGGGGCATGGACGGCCAGGTCCATCGCACCCGGGCCGGGCATGTGCAGTACGCGAACTTCTCCGGCTGGGACGTCTACCGTTCCCAGGTCCAGCTGCTCGCCCTGCTCGCCCCGCACGAGGCCTCCGACGTCGCCCGGTCGATCCTCGAACAGGGCCGTCAGGGCGGTTACTTCGACCGGTGGACGCTGGCGAACGGCGGCACCCGCGTCATGGTCGGCGACCCGCTTCCGGCGATCGCCGCCGCGATCCACGCCTTCGGCGGCACGGACTTCGACGCCGCGGCGCTGCTGCGCACGGCCGTGGCGGGCCGCACCGACGACCGGCAGCGGCCGGGGCACGAGCTCTACGACAGCCTGGGCTACATCCCGGCCGGCACCAAGGGCGTCTGGGGCACCGCGTCCACCACGCTGGAGTACGCGGTCGCCGACGGCGCGCTCGCCCGCCTGGCCGCACGCCTCGGCGACACGGGCACCCAGGCGACTCTCAACCGCGCCGCGGGCAACTGGCGCCACCTGTTCAACCCCGCGACCGGCTACCTGCAGCCCCGCGCCGCCGACGGTACCTGGCCCGCCTTCACGCCCGCCCAGCGCACCGACTACGTCGAGGGCAACGCGGCCCAGTACACGTGGATGGTCCCGCAGGACCTGCCCGGGCTGTTCACCGCGATGGGCGGCAACGCCGCGGTCGCCTCGCGCCTGGACACCTTCTTCACCGAACTCAACGCGGGCGCCGAGAAGCCGTACGCCTACCTCGGCAACGAGCCCTCCTTCGGCACCCCTTGGGCCTACGACGACGCAGGGCGCCCCGACCGCGCCCAGGACACCGTGCGGCGCGCCCTGACCACCCTGTTCGCCGACCGCCCGGACGGCCTGGTCGGCAACGACGACCTGGGCGCGATGTCCTCCTGGGCGGTCTGGGCCAGTCTGGGCATGTACCCCCAGATCCCGGGCAGCTCCCAACTCGCCCTGGCCAGCCCGCTGTTCCCCGCCATCACGGTGCACCGCGGCAACGGTGTCACCCTCAGCGTCCTCGCCCCGGACGCGTCGACGGCGCGCTCCCGCGTGCGCTCGCTGGACCTCGACGGCCGCCCGGTCACCACTCCCTTCCTCCCGTCCGCGTTCGTGAGCGAGGGAGGTGTCCTGCGCTACCGGCTGACCGCCCCGTGAGCGGGCCACCGGCCGCGGATTGGCCCGCGACGGGGACCTGGCCCGCCTGAGACGCTGCGGCTCCCGTGCCGTGAGGAGTCGCCATGCAGGTAGCCGTCGTCACCTTCGACGGATTCAACGAGCTCGACAGCTTCATCGCCTCCGCGCTGATCAACCGGTGCCGCAAGGACGGCTTGGAGGCGTTCATCACGACGCCCACGCCGGTGGTGACGTCGATGAACGGCGTCGAGGTGACCGGGCAGCGCCCGCTGGAGTTCGTGACCGAGGCCGACGTCGTGCTGATCGGCAGCGGCGTGCGGACGCGGGACGTCGTCGCCGACGACCGGCTGATCTCCCGGCTGCCGCTCGACCCCGCGCGGCAGCTGATCGGCGCGCAGTGCTCCGGCGCGCTGGTGCTCGCCCGGCTCGGCCTGCTGGGCACCATGCCCGCCTGCACGGACATCAAGAGCCGGCCCTACGTCGAGGCCTGCGGCGTCACCGTGCTGGACGCGCCGTTCCACGCCGAGGGCAGCATCGCCACCGCGGGCGGCTGCCTGGCCTCGCAGTACCTCGCCACCTGGGTGATCACCCGGACCCTGGGCGAGGCCGCCGCACGCGGCGTCCTGGACTACGTCGCTCCGGTCGGCGAGAACGAGGAGACGGTCGAGCGGGCGTTTCGCGCCGTCGGCGCGGGCGAGGCGCAACGCTGCGCGGCTGAGGAGGCGCCGGTCCGGTCAGCCGGCCGCGGTCGCGACGACGAGACCGGAGCCGATCAGTACGACGCCCGTGACCCGGCCGAGCACGCGCCGGGTCCGCGGCCTGCCGAGGAGGTGCCCGGCCCTGGAGAGCCACCCGGCCGTCCTGGCCTGGCGGGCCGCTCTCCTGCAGCCCGTCGATCAACTCGCCGAGCAGGCACAGGAGTTCGCCGCGGCTACCGGTGTCTCAGGCGCGCAGCTGGCGCAGGGCGCGGGCGGCGGCGTGGGCTCCGCACATACCGTGCGCGCCGGCTCCTGGTGGGGTGGCCGCCGAGCACAGGTAGTGGCCCGGCACCCCGGTGTCGTAGGGCTGGAGGGTGGGGCGGGGGCCGAAGACGAGGCGGGAGACGCTCGTGGCGCCGGTCATGATGTCGCCGCCGACGTGGTTGGGGTTGTACTCGGCGAATCCGGGCGTGGTGCGCACCGCGGTGCCGACGATCCGGTCGCGGAAGCCCGGTGCGAACCACTCGATCTGCGCGGTGATCGCCTCGGTGGCGTCGCCGGTGTAGCCGTTCGGGACGTGGGCGTAGGACCACACGGGGTGGACGTCGCCGGCCGACCGGGAGGGGTCGGCCAGGTACTGCTGCCCCACCAGGACGAACGGGCGCTCCGGCATCCGTCCGGCGTGGATGTCCCGCTCCGTGGCCGCGATCTCGGCGTACGTGCCGCCGAGGTGCACCGCGCCCGCCCGGCGCGCCGAGTCGGACCGCCAGGGGACGCCGCCCTCGACCGCGAAGTCGACCTTGAACGCGCCCGGGCCGTAGCGGTAGCTGCGGTAGGCGCGGGCGATCCGGGGCGGCAGCAGATCGCCGAGGATGTCGGCCAGGGCCGTGGGCGCGACGTCCCAGAGGGTCACGTCCGAGGGCGGGAGCTGCGCCGCCGAACGCACCCGGATCCCGGTCTCGATCGTCCCTCCCAGCTCGATGAGGAGCGCCGCCAGCGCGTCGGTGATACGGCGCGAGCCGCCCACGGCGACCGCCCAGCCGTAATGGTGTCCCGCGGTGATGATGCCCAGCCCGACGCTCGCGGTCAGCGGCCGCTCCAGGGGGTGGAACGCGTGCGCCGCGACGCCGGCCCACAGGGCTCTGGCCTGCTTTGTCCTGAACACCCGCGCCAGCAGCGACGCGGGGGCGAGTGCGGGAAGGCCGAAGCGGGCGAGGTGAACGGGGTGCCGGGGCAGGCGCAGGAGCGGGCCCATGATGTCGTCGGCGAAGGTGCCGAACGCCGCCGAGGGGCCCTCGAAGAGCCGCCGCCAGACCTCGCCGTCGGGGCCGAGACCGGTGGCGGTGGCGGTCACCGAGCGGTGCAGCGTCCCGGCCGTGCCGCCGTCCAGCGGATGCGCGCAGTCGATCTCCGGCCACGCCCAGCGCAGGCCGTGGCGATCGAGGCCGAGCTCGTTCAGGAACGACGAGCCCACGGCCATGGGGTGGATCGCCGAGCAGTGGTCGTGCAGCAGGCCCGGCAGGATCGCCTCGCCGGAGCGGGTGCCGCCGCCGATCCGGTCGGCCGCCTCCAGCACCGTGACCCGCACGCCGGCCCGGGCCAGCGCGACGGCGGCGGCCAGGCCGTTGGGCCCGGCCCCCACGACGGTCGCTGTGGTCATGACGTGCCGCCTTTCCGGAGATCCCCACCATGCCTACGGGGCACGCGCCTCCGCCACCGGGCGCGCGCGTGTCGCCGTAGGTCTAACGCGCGACGGTGTGGTCGTCCGGGCCCGCTCCCTTGCGGGCGGCGTCGCTCTCGCGGCTCACCTCGTGGTGCCGGCCGTCGGGGCGCGGCAGCGGCTTGAGGTCGACCTGGATGCGGTGCGTGTTGTCGCGGCTCACCGAGCCGCCCAGCCGGGCCTCGACCACGCCCAGACGCAGCCCCGCCCCGCCCTCGCCGGCCCGGTGGAACTGCACCGAGAACTCCAGGCTGACCTGCTCCACGCTGAACCGCCAGTCGCTCTCGGCGCCTTCGGCCTGGGCCCGCGCCAACTCCGCGCGTACTGTGCCGATGGCCTCCGCGAGACCGACAGGTTCCGTATCCCCCATGTCAACACACCGCCGACTTCCGTAAATTGGCCGATCAAACCTGGTCATAAGTCTAGGGACCCACCATGCTCCGCGCGTAGTGTGAGGCGGCATGGGGGAACTGCGTGCGGACTGGAGGCTCAGGCTGCGCCGCGGGGGCGCCGAGGGCCCCATCTGCGGCGCGGGCGTGCTCATCGACCAGCACACGGCGCTGACCTGCGCGCACGTGGTGGGCGAGGACCCAAGCACCGTCATGTGGCTGGAGTTCGCGGAGAACGACCGACTGCGGCCGGTGGCCGCGCGCGTGATGCCCGGCGGCTGGCTGCGGGAGAGCGGGAGCGGCCAGGACGTGGCCGTGCTGCACCTGGAGAGCCCGCGCCCGCAGGCGCGCCCCGCCCCGCTCGAAACCGAGCTGTGGGGTGGCATGGAGGTCTACACGGCCGGCTATGCGGAGGGGTTCGACGAGGGCATGAACCTGTGGGGCCGCATCGGCGGCGCCAGCGGCGAAAGGGTGCAGCTCGACGCGGTCACCAAGTCGGAGGTGGTACGCGCCGGGTTCAGCGGCGCCGCCGTGTGCACCCGGCCGCGGGAAGGCTCTCCGACCCGTGTGGTCGGTATCGTCGTCAGCTGGCGCGGCGACCTGAGCCGGCCCCTGCCCGAGGACAACCGGGTGGCCTTCTCCTATCTGCTCCCCATCGACCGCATCGCCGAACTCTCGCCCGTGGTGAAGGAGTTGAGCAGCCCGCATGCCTGGGATCACGCCTTCGAGGAGCGGCTGATCCAGTGGTTCGAAGACCCGGACGAGGACCCGGTGAAGATCACCGTGGTGGCCCCGGACAGCGGCAAGGACCGCTCGCTGCGCCATCTGCTGCATCGTGCCCACGTCGTGCACCGCGGCGGCGGCAGCAGACCGGACCTCGCCGACCACGCGCTGGACCACATCGACCGTACGGCCGGTGAATACCTGGCGTACTGGGACTGGTTGCGCGGCACCAAGCCCCAGCCCGAGCGGGTGGCCGACCGCGCGCCCGCGCACCCGGTCACGGTCCTCGTCGACGGCCTGGACGAGGAACCGCAGCCGGGGCCGCTCATCGAACTCCTGGCGAGATTACGGGTGTTGAACTTCCGCCTGCTGCTCGTCTTCCGGCACGAGGGCGGCACCGGCTGGAGCGCGGCCCGGGACGAACTGCTGCGGCCCGCGCTGCTCGGCCACGCCGACACCCTCATCGGCCTTCTGGAGCGCGCGGAGTTCGGCGCCGCGGTCCGCCGCGACGTCATCGACAGCGCCTCCCTGGGCTCGGTGACCGAGACGGCCGACCTGCGCCGGGCCGAGCGCCGCAGGATCGACGGCGTGAAGGACCCCCATCAGCAACTCACCCGGCTGCGCAAGCTGCTCAGGACGCTGCGCGCCGACCTGAGCCGCCACGGAGAACTGTGACGAGGTGCCCGGTGCGGCCCGGGCGAGGGAGGAGGACGACCGGAGGATGACCACCTGCCCGCACCGGCACTTCGACGGAACCGCCTGCACCGGCACCGTGCTGCCCACCGGTCACTGCGCGGTGTGCGGCCGCGCGGAGAACGGAACCGGGCTGCCCGCCCTGCCCGAGGACCCACGCGAACGCGGCCCCCACGACCTGCTCGACGTCCCTGAGCGCGCACCGCGCCCCGCCGAGGAGCGCCTCATCCGGGCCGAGGGGCCGCTGCGCATCCGGATGGCCTGCTCGTCCGCCACCTGCGGCATCGTCTTCGCCCCGCCCTACACCGAGGGCCCGGTGCCGATCAAGGGCTTCTGCCCGGCCTGCGGCGAGCGTTACTCGTACGAGCCCGAGCTGGCCGAGGGCGACCTGCTGCGCGACCAGTACAAGATCATGGGTCCCATCGCACACGGCGGCCAGGGCTGGGTCTACCTCGCCCGGGACACCCATCTCGGTGACGTCGTCGCCGTCAAGGGACTGCTCAACCGCTACGAGCACGACGGCGCCCGGCTCGCCGACGTCGAGCGCCGCAACCTGGTCGCCATCCGCCACCCCCGCATCGTCCAGATCCGCGACTTCGTCGCCCGGCGCGACGACCACCATCAGGTCACCGGCGGCTACATCGTCATGGACGACGTCGGCGACGGCACCCTGGCGAAGGTCGTCGAGGAGACCCGGCGCGGCGAGTCCGTCCTCGACATCGAGCACGTCGCGGCGTACGGCTGCCAGATCCTGGAGGCCTTCGTCCATCTGCACGCGGGCGGTGAACGGGTCTTCGTGTACGGGGACATGAAGCCGTCGAACGTCGTGCATCACGGCGACGGCGTCAAGGTCATCGACCTCGGCGGCATGCGCGAGAAGGGGCAGAGCGAGCCGCCCGCCCATGTCACGCCCGACTACATGGCGCCCGAGACCGGCTCCTCCGCGATGCCCACCGTCGCGCACGACCTGCACACCGTGGGCGTCACCCTGCGCGAACTCGCCCGCTGGGCCGTGGACGGGGTGCCCGGCCTGGGCACCACCTCCTTCTGGTGGGTCGTCGAGCGCGCCGTACGGACCGATCCGGGCCGGCGCTTCGCCGACGCCCGGGAGATGGCCGGCCAACTGCGCGGCGCCCTGCGGGAGATCCGTGCCCTGCGCGGCAAGAGCGACCCGCCCGAGCCGTCCGACTACTTCCGGCCCTCCCCGCAACTGCTGGGCGCCCGGCTCGGCACCGTGCCGGGCATCGAGCACTGGCTGGCGCGCCCGCGCCGCGACCGGTACGAGCCGCCCGTGGCCCCCGCCCTCGACCTCGGCGCCCCCACGCCCACCGAGATCGCCGGGTGCCTGCCGGTGCCGAGGCGGTTCCCGGGCGACCCGCAGACCGCCCGGTTCGAGGTGAGCAGCGGTTACGACCCGGGCCAACTCCTGGACCAGCAGGACGAGAAGCCGCGCTCGGTGGAGATCTGCCTGCACAACGTACGGGTCCTGCTGGGCCGGAACACGCTCGCGGACCTGGAACGGGCCCAGGAGGAGCTGGACATCGCGGACTCCATCCCCGGACCGTCCGCGGTACGGCGGTGGCGGCTGGAGTGGCACCGCGCCCTGCTCGCGCTGCGCGGCGCCGGCCTCGCCGACGACCCGCGCCGGGCCTCCCAGGCCCAGAGCCATCTGATCCAGGCCAGGAACCACTTCCTGCAGGTGCACTTCGAACTGCCCGGCGAGTACGCGCCCAAGCTGGCTCTCGCCTACTGCGGGGAGCTCCTCGGCGACGACACCGCCGGGCCCAGTGCCAAGGAGCTGTACGAGGCCGTGTTCGCCCGCAACCCCGCGCACGGCGGCGCCGCGCTCGGCCTGGCCAGGCTCGCGCTGCGCGCGGGCGACCGCCGGGCGGCCCTCGACGTGCTCGCCCGGGTCGGGCCCGGCACGCTGGACCACACCGTCACCCGGATCGCCTCGGTGCGCATCCGCGCGGCAAGGCTGCCCGGGGACGGTGATCCGCTGCCCGCGCCCGGCGAGGTCGACGCGGCGCTGGAGGAACTGCACGGCCTGGTCGGCCGGAGTCCGGGCGCCGGCGAGCCCAGCCTGTCCGAGGACGAGGCGCTGCGCCTGGGCACCGAACTGCACGAGTGGAAGCTGGACGCGCTGCACAGCCTCGGCGACCGGCCCGGCCCGGCGGGAGGTGCCGGACGGCTCGACGCCCGCCGGCTCAGACGCCTGAGCGGCCCGGAGCGGAAGCTGCGCCGGGAGTTGGAGTCCCGCTACCGGCAACTGGCCGTACGCCACCGGGAGTCGGCCGCCGCCCACGAGCATCTCGTGGACCTGCTGCACGCGGTGCGGCCGCAGACCGTGTTCTGACCGCACGGCACGACAGCCCGCAGGACGGACCGCACGGCTTTCAGACCGCAGCACCGGTGCGCGGTACGGCGACGAAGGGGAAGGAGCGGTGACGCAGGAGATGAGCAGCCACACCCGGCCGCAGCCGGGCATCCGACTGCACGTCGATCTCGAGGGCGATCTGCGCCCGCACCGCAACGTGAAGATCGAGGCCCATCTGCAGGTCGACGTGGCCGCCGACGGGGCCCCCACCGATCTGCCCGCGGTCGAGCTCGCGGTGATCATCGCGGTGGACGTCGCCGAGTCCAACCGGGCGGCGGTGCACGCGCTGGCGGCCGCCCTGCGCGCCCTGCCCGACGGCATCTCCTTCACCCTGCTCGGCGCCGGCCCCGAGCCGAGACGGTGCTACCCGCTGGGCGACGACGAGTGGGCCGTCGCCAACCAGTACGAGCGGCGCCGGGCCGCCTTCGTCGCCAGCTCGCTCCCGCTGCACAAGGACGGGCCGCGGCCCGCCGGTTACGCCACCTGGGCGGGCGCCTCGCGTGCCCTGCTCGCCGGCCGCCCGCTGTCCGTGCAGCATCTGGTGCTGATCACCGACGGCAGCAGTGCCGAAGGCGAGAGCCCGGCTGGAGGAGGAACTGGACGTCTGTGCCGGGCAGTTCACCTGCGACGTGTTCGCCGTGGGCACGGACTGGTCTCCCGACCCACTGCTGACCCTCGCCGAACGACTGCACGGCACCGCCGAGTTCGTGGACGACGGCCTCGCCCAAGCGATCACCGGTGCCATCCAGCGGCTGCGCCGGGTGCACACGCCGCAGTTGCCCATCGAGGTGACCGTGCGGCCCTCCGTCCGCCAGGTCTCGCTCACCGAGAAGGCGCCCCGGGCGCACCGCCTCGGCGGGCTGCCGCAGCCCGGCCGGCCGCACCGCTGGAGCTTCCCGACCTACCAGTGGGAGCAGGGCCGCCGTGACTACCTGCTCACCCTGGTCACCGACGCCGACGCCGACCCGCTGGAGACGGAGCTGCAGTTCGCCATGGTCGCCGTCGGCGAGGTCCACGCCCCCGTCCTCGCCCGCTGGCACCTGCCCGACCGGTCCCCGCCGCACGCCCCGGCGGGCGGCGACAGCGTGCGCAGCCTCAATGTCACCGCCCGGATGCGCAGCGCCCTTCGCCAAGGACTCGTCGCACTCGAGGCGCGGCAACGGGACACCGCCGAGAACCACTTGGGGCAGGCCGCCCGCCTGGCGGCAGAGCTCGGCAAGGAGTGGGTGCTGGACGAGATCCGCACGGTCGCCGACATCGAGGACGCGGCCGCGGGCCGGATCCGGCTGCGCACCGTCGACGCCGGCACCCTGGCCCCGATGATCCTGCGCGCCGGATCCCGGCCCGGCGGGCCGCTGACCGAGGCCGTCGGGGCGCGGCCGGGCCCGCGCTGCCGCGCGTGCCGCACCCCGGCCGGGAGCGAGGCCCGTTACTGCATCACCTGCGGAAAGAAGCTGCTGTGACAACCGGACGCGCCGTCTCCTGGCGCCGATACTCGCCGGCCTCCTTATGGCGCCGGCGGCTGAGCCGTTGGCGCACCCGCCGGCTCCTGGAGGCTCACCTGCTGATCCTGTTCCTGTGCGCGGCCGTGGCGGCCACCGCGCTGTTCTTCTCCTACCGGCAGACCCAGCGCGGCGCCGTGGCCCTCGCGTCGCGGGAGGCGCCGGCCGTGCAGGGGCTCGCCGGCTCCCGGCTCGCGGCGCTGCGCTCGTACCAGGAGGCGGAGGCCCTGCTGCGGTACGGACTCGTCGACGTCGCGGGCTCGGGCGAGGCCTACCGCTCCCAGCTCTCCGCCGCCGACCAGGGCCTGTCCCGCATCGCCGACCGCACCGACCAGGACCTCGGCACCGTGAACGGTCTGCTCGCCACCTACGGCAATTCGCTCAACCTCGGCACGTCCATGTACCGGGACCAACGTCTCATGCGGGAGCTGAAGTTCCAGGAGGCGAAGTCGCTGCTCGTCCGCGACAAGGTGGGACTCGCACCCCGGCTCAAGAGCCTCCAGCGGACCCAGATGACCCAAGCCAGGCACACGGCCGCCGTGGGAGCCTGGCAGCGCGCGGGCTGGTGGCTCGCCGAACTCGCCCTGGCCGCGCTCGCGTCGACCCTGCTCTCCGCGCTGTTCGTACTGCGCGACCGCTGCGGCCGCGACTGGGACCCGTACCTGCTCGCGGCCCTCGCCCTCACCGTGGCGCTCGCGGTGGTCCCGCTGATGGCGACGTCCACCACCGAGCACGACCTCGACGGGGCGCTGAAGGACCTGGGGCAGATCACCGAGGTGTCCGGGCAGATCACGGACGTGCCCCGGATCACCGAGGTGCCGCGGAAGAGCGACTCGGAACTGATCGACGCACAGCAGAGCGTCACCCGGACGTCGGAGCGGGTCCGGCAGCAACTCACCGACGACACCTGGACCGACCGGGTGTACCGGGGCACCTTCGTCGGCGGACTGCTGATCGTCGTCCTGCCCGCGCTGGGTCTCGGCCTCCGGCTCGACGGCGACTACTGGAGGCGACGGTGACCCGCCGGTTCAAGATCCTGGTCCTCATGGTGGTCATGCTGCTGATCGCCGCCGTCGGTGTGGTGGTGGTCTGGACGCAGCACGACGACGAGGAGCCGGTGACCATCCTCGGCACGTGGACCGGGCAGCAGGAGGAGCAGTTCAAGACGGTGCTACGGGGGCTCGGCATCCCGTTCCACTACCAGGGCACCGCGGCCCAGCGCGAGGTGCTGCTCTCCAAGGTGCAGTCGGGCGAGCCCCCGGACGTCGTGATCATGCCGGGCATCGGCGAACTCGCCGAATACCGGGACCAGAACCGCCTCAAACCGCTGGACCATCTCTACGACCCGAAGCAGTACGGCGCGCCCTGGAACGCTGCCGGCACGGCCTCCGGCCACGTGTACTGGGTCCCGGTGAAGGCGGACCTGAAGAGCGTCGTCTGGTACCGCGAGGGCCACCGGCCCGCCAACACGCCCGCGCCCATGAGGAGTTGGTGCATGGGCATGGACGACGACGGCGCCTCGGGCTGGCCCGGAACCGACTGGATCGAGGACCTCGTGCTGCAACGGGCGGGCCCCGGCCTCTATGCGCAGTGGGCACTGAACTCGGGCGGACCGAGGAAGAAGTGGTGGCGGAGTGACCAGGTGCGCACCGCCTGGGCCGCCTGGGCGGGTCTGCTCAAGCAGGACACGACGGCGGCCAAAACGGCCCTGCTCACCGACCATCGTGGCCCCTCGCGCGGCCACGGGCTGCTGTTCGGCGGCGCGCACGGCTGCACCCTGGAGCACCAGGGCTCGTTCGCGCGTTCCTTCTACGGCGAGAAGGACACGGAGCACGCACGCCTGATGGACTCCGCTCCCCTGCTGCCCGGGGGCGCCCGGCTCCGCGCCCATGAGGTGACCGGCGACTTCGCGGCCCTGTTCAGCGGCAGGCCGCGGGCCGCTGAACTGATCCGCAGGCTGTCCTCGAAGGAGACCCAGCAGAAGTGGGCGAGAGTGGCGGGCGTCTTCTCGGCGAATCGCCAGGTGGTCCCGAAGGACCAGGCGGTCGAGCATCAGATCGCCCAGCGGCTCCTCAAGGGCCCGCGCTGCCTCGACGCCTCGGACGTCATGGCACCGGCCGTACGGGACGCCTTCTACGAGGCCGCCCTGCTGACCATGGCCCGGGTCGCCGAGGGACAGGACCCTCATATCGGCACTCTTCTCGGCAATGTGCAGCGGGTGCAGGACGTGTCCACGCAGAACGCCGGGCACGCGGCGCTGCAGACGGTGTGCAGTACCCACTGAGCCGGCCCCAGCAGGCCGCACCCCGTCGCCGCCGGCCGTGGGGCGGTCAGTGGGATTCGCGGGTCACCTCCGAGCCGCTGGAGCCGACCAGGAAGTCCAGGTCGGCTCCGGTGTCGGCCTGGAGGACATGGTCGACGTAGAGGCGCTCCCAGCCGCGGCAGGGGTCGGCGAAACCGGCGAGGGTGGCCTTGTCCGGCGTGCGGCGGGCGAGTTCGTCCGCCGGCACGTCGACGTCGATTCGGCGGGCCTCGACGTCGAGGATGATGAGGTCACCGGTGCGCACCAGGGCGAGGGGGCCGCCCGCCGCGGCCTCCGGGGCCACGTGCAGGACGACGGTGCCGTAGGCGGTGCCGCTCATCCGGCCGTCGCAGACGCGGACCATGTCGCGGACGCCCTGTTCGAGCAGCTTCTTCGGCAGCGGCATGTTCGACACCTCGGGCATGCCCGGATAGCCCTTGGGCCCGCAGCCGCGCAGGACGAGCACGGAGTCGGCGTCCACGTCGAGTTGGGGGTCGTCGACGCGGGCGTGGAAGTCCTCGATGCTGTCGAAGACGACGGCGCGGCCGCGGTGCCGCAGCAGGTGCGGTGAGGCGGCGGCCGGTTTGATCAGGGCGCCGTCGGGCGCGAGGTTGCCACGCAGGACGGCGATGCCGCCCTCGGCGACGAGCGGCTCGGCGCGGGTGCGGATGACCTCGCCGTCCCAGATCGGCGCGTCGTCGAGGAAGTCGGTGAGGGGTTCACCGGTGACCGTCAGGGCGGTGGGGTCGAGGAGGTCGCGCACCTCGCGCAGTACGGCGAGCAGTCCGCCGGCCCGGTGGAAGTCCTCCATGAGGTAGCGGCCGGCCGGCAGCAGGTCCACCAGAACCGGCACGCGGGAGCCGATACGGTCGAAGTCGTCGAGCGTCAGGTCGATGCCCGACCGGCCCGCGATGGCGAGGAGATGGACGACCGCGTTGGTGGAGCCACCGATGGCGGCGAGCGCGACGATCGCGTTGTGGAAGGACGCCCGGGTCAGGAGCGTCGCCGGCCTGCGGTCTGCGCCCACCATCTCCACCGCGAGCCGGCCCGTGCGGTGCGCGGCCGCCAGAAGCCGGCTGTCGGGGGCGGGAGTTCCGGCCGTGCCGGGCACGACCGTGCCGAGTGCCTCGGCGACCAGGGCCATCGTCGAGGCCGTGCCCATGGTGTTGCAGTGCCCGCGGCTGCGGATCATCGCCGACTCGGAGCGGATGAACTGCTCCTGGGAGAGCGTGCCGGCCCGGACCTCCTCCGACAGCCGCCACACGTCGGTGCCGCAGCCCAGCGGTTCGCCGCGGAAGGTGCCGGTGAGCATCGGCCCGCCGGGCACGACGACCGCGGGCAGGTCCACCGACGCGGCGGCCATGAGCAGCGCCGGGATGGTCTTGTCGCAGCCGCCCAACAGCACCACGCCGTCAAGGGGGTTGGCCCGCAGCATCTCCTCCGTGGCCATCGCGGCCATGTTGCGCCAGAGCATGGCGGTGGGCCGCATCTGGGTCTCCCCCAGCGACACCACGGGCAGCTCCAGGGGGATGCCGCCCGCCTCGTACACGCCGTTGCGCACCGAGGCCGCGACCTCGGTGAGATGCCTGTTGCAAGGGGTCAGGTCCGAGGCGGTGTCGGCGATGGCGATCTGCGGCCGCCCGCCGAAGGCGTCGTCCGGGGTTCCCCGCCGCATCCACGCGCGGTGGATGTAGGCGTTGCGGTCCTGGCCCTCGTACCACTGTGCGCTGCGGAGCCCGGCCATGCGGTTCCTTCCGGCCGTCGGGTACGGCGGTCTACAGTCTGGATCGCCATGGAGCATACGCAGACGTCCGATGACCGCGGTATCCCGACGGCGCCGGCCCCTGCCCGGGCGCCCGCGGGGCCTGGCCTCATGCGCGCGTTCGTCCTGACGGCGCCGGGCGAGTACGCGGTCCAGGAGGTTCCGGTGCCCGTGGCCGGTCCCGGCGAGGTCGTCGTCGACGTCGAGCGGGTCGGCGTGTGCGGCACCGATGTCGAGTTCTTCACCGGCGAGATGGCCTATCTCCACCAAGGGCACTGCGCCTACCCGATGCGGCCGGGCCACGAGTGGTCCGGCCGTGTCTCGGCGGTCGGCGACGGTGTCGATCCCGGCCGGCTGGGCCGCCGTGTCATGGGTGACACGATGCTCGGCTGCGGCACCTGCCGCCGCTGCCTGCGGGGGCATCAGCACGTGTGCGAGCAGCGGCAGGAGGTCGGTGTCCGCGGGGCGCGGGCGGGCGCCCTGGCGGAGCAACTCGCCGTGCCCGCCTCCTCCTTGCACCTGCTGCCCGACGCCGTCGACCCCGTTCTGGGCGCGCTGGTCGAACCGGGCGGCAACGCGCTGCGCGCCGCCCAGGCCGCCGCACCGCACCCCGGGGACCGCGTCCTGGTCCTGGGGCCGGGCACGATCGGGCTGCTGGCCGCGATGTTCCTGCGGGCCACCGGCGCGGAGGTCCATCTGATGGGCTGCACGGACGACTCCCTCTCCTTCGCCCGTGGGCTGGGCTTCGAGCACGTCTGGGCGGAGGGCACCCTGCCGGACCTGCCGTTCGACGCGGTGGTGGACGCCTCGAACGCCGCTCATCTGCCCGAACTGGCCCTGGAGTTGATCGAGCCGGGGGGTCGCCTCGTGTACATCGGGCTGGCGGGCGAGCGCAGCGGGATCGACGCCCGCACCCTGGTCCTGAAGGACGTGACCGCGGTGGGCATCCTGTCCGCCTCCCCCGCCCTCGACGCCACCATTCGTGCGTACGCGTCCGGTTCGGTCGACCCGAGGCCGCTCGTCGCCGCGACCGTGAGCCTCGACGAGGTGGGGCCGGTGCTCACCGGTGAACGTCCGCGGGGTGCCGGACCGGGGCCCAAGGTCCATGTCGATCCGGCCACTTAGGGGACGGCGTACCGGGAGCAGGCCGCTCCCCGCAGGCGGCCCGGGCTTCGTCATTCGTCCGGCGGCTGCTCCGTCCGCCCCGGCACGGCGATCTCGCTCCAGACCTGCTTGCCGCCGGCCACCGGCATCGAGCCGAAGGCCTCCGACATCGCCTCGACCAGCAGCAGGCCCCGGCCGCCGGTCGACTCCCAGTCCACGATCACCGGCTTGGCGGGCGCGCGCGGCGAGGAGTCGGTGACGCAGACGCGCACCTTGTCCCCGCGGAGCGTGAGATCGAGGCGGACCGGGCCCTGGGTGTGCACCAGCGCGTTGGTGACCAGTTCGGACACCACCAGCAGCACCGCGTCGGCCACGTCCCCGATGCGCCAACTGCGCAGCGTGCGCGCGGTGAAGCGACGGGCGTGCATGACGGCGTCGGGCAGCCGCCACACCACCCAGCCGGCCCGGATCGGCCGGGTCCGCATGCCGTCGTAGCGGAGCAGCAGAAGCGCCACGTCGTCCTCGCGGCGGCCGTCCTCACCGAGCAGGCGGTCCGCCATGCGCCCCAGATCACCCGGCTCGGCGGCGGCGAGTGCCGCGCGCGTCCGGTCCATGCCCTCGTCGACGGGGAGGTCCGCCGCTTCCACCAGGCCGTCGGTGAGCAGGGCGAGCACCGTGCCGGGGGCCAACTCGATCGAGGTCATGGGGAATTCGGCGTCGGCGAGGATGCCCAGCGGGAGGCCGCCCTCGACCTCTATCTCCTGCGTGCTGCCGTCGGGGTGGCGCACCAGTGGTGCGAGGTGCCCGGCCCGGACGAACAGGGTGTTGCCCTGCTCCAGGTCGAGTTCGGCGTAGCAGCAGGTGGCGAAGAGGTCGGTCTCCATGCCGACGAGGAGGCGGTTGGCGTGCGAGACGACCACGTCGGGCGGGTGGCCTTCCACCGCGTAGGCCCTGACCGCCGTACGCATCTGGCCCATGATGGTGGCGGCTCCCGCGCTGTGCCCCTGGACGTCGCCGATGACCAGCGCCACCCGGTCCTCGGACAGGGCGATGACGTCGTACCAGTCGCCGCCCACCTGCAGTCCCCGCCGTGCGGGCAGGTAGCGGGCCACGGCCGTCGCGCCGGGCAGTTCGGGCAGGCGCCGGGGCAGCAGGCTGCGCTGGAGCATCGTGGCGAGCTCCTGCTCGGCGTCGTGCTCGTGCGCGCGCTGGAGGGCCTGCCCGACCAGCGCCGCGGTGGCGGTCAGCAGGGACCGCTCGTCGGGCAGGAACACGTGCGGCCGGTCCCAGCCGACCAGGCACACCCCGGCGATCCGGCCCCGGGCGGGCAGCGGCAGGACGGCCAGCCCGCCCTCGCCGATGCCCGCGAGTCCGGCCTCGAAGGCCGAGCCGGCGGGCCACAGGTCCAACCGGCCGTCGCGTAGGGCCAGTTGCAGGGTGGGCAGGGAGCTGACCGGCGCGTCGGGCCACTCCGAGCGCCACTGGGTGCGCCAGGTCTCCGGCCAGGCGGCGGGTTGCGGCGGGTCGAGCACGGTGACCGTCAGCCGCCCGCCCTGCAACTCGGCCAGCGCCACCCGGTCGGCGCCCAGCGGCTCACGCAGCGCGGTGACCACGACGCGGCCCACGTCGGGGACCGTGGTGGCGTCGTCGAGTGCCGCGGTCAGCCACTGGATCCGGGAGACGTCGTCGGAGCCGCGGCGCAGCACCCGGGTCGCCGTCACCACTCCCAGGACGCGCTCCGGCCCGGCGTCGCCGCTCGCCACGACCCGGCAGCTCAGGCTCAGCCAGCGCATCTCGCCCGCGGGGCCGCGGACGCGGAACTCCAGCTCGCGCCGGGCGGACGGCTGGGCGGCCGGCTCCAGGACCGACACCAGGGCGTGCATGTCCTCCGGCAGGGCGTGGGCGAGCAGGGTGTCGGCCTTGCCGTCGAAGTCGGCGGGCGCGATGCCGAGCAGGCCGAGCAGGGTCTCGTCCGCCTCGACCACGCCGGTGTCGGGCACCAGGACGAAGGAGCCTGCGTGCAGGTTCCGCAGGGCGGGCCGCAGGACCGGTGACGGCACGGATCCGGGGGCATCGGCCGGGAGCACGCGGGCGACGGCGTCGGCGTACCGCTCCAGGAAGTGCCGCTGCTCGGCCTCGAAGCCGCTCCCGGAGACGCCCACCACGACGAGGCAGCCGAGCCGTACGCCGTCCGCGGCGAGCGGCAGCGCCCCGAGCGGCACGCCGGCCCGCGGCTCCCCGTACGTGGCCAGGTCGGCGGGGCTCAGCCACAGGGGCCGGCCGGTGCGGAAGGCGTGCGCCGCGGGCGAGCCCTCGGCCAGGGGCAGACGCTCGGGCGGCCGGTACTCGGACATCTGGCGGCGGAGCGTCTCGGCCTGCAGCAGCTCCTGCTCGCCGGCTCCGGGCACGTAGACGGCCGCCACGGCCACCCCGGCGAAGGCCAGGACCTGGTCGCCGGCCGCCGCCTCGGGCGGCGGCGGCGCCACACCGGTGGCCGCGGTGTCGGCCCCGGACGCCCGCGGCGGAGAGACTCCCGCCCGGGCTCGGCCGTCGTGAGGCATGTCTACACCTACCTCCCGTCCGGGCCGCAGCGGCTGAGATCGGGCATCTACTCCCCAGAGTCCCATACCCAGCCGTAGCGCAGTGGACCGTCCGCGGGCCCCCGCAAGCGGGCCGATCACGCGGCGGCGCCCAGCCGTTGCGGGGCCGCCGCCGCGTTCGCAGATCATCGCGGCCGGTGCCACACTGACGACAGGTCGTCCCGCCACGCGCACGTGGGCGTCCCAGAAGGATCTCCGTCCCGGAGGGAGGTCCCCCGGCATGAAGGCCTGCGTACGGGGTGCGGCGGTCGCCATGACGGCGGTCTCGACGGCCGTCGCCCTGGCCGCGTGCGGATCGGGCGCGGCGAGCGACCCCGGCGGCGGGAACGCACCGAGGATCGCCGTGCTGCTGCCGGACGCCACCACGGCCCGCTGGGAGACCCAGGACCGGCCCCTGCTGGAGAAGAAGATCACGCAGTTGTGCGCCGACTGCACCATTCAGCACGCCAACGCCCGCGGTGACGTGGCGATCCAGCAGGAGCAGATGGACTCGGTGATCACCTCGGGCGTCGACGCCATCGTGCTGGTTCCCGTGGACGCCCGGTCGCTCGGCACCGCGGTCACCAAGGCGGCCCAGGCGGGTATCCCGGTGATCTCCTACGACCGCCTGTCCGAGGGCCCGATCTCCGGCTACGTCTCCTTCGACGGCGAGCAGGTCGGCAGGCTCCAGGGCAGGGCGCTGCTGCGGGCGATGGGCCCGCAGGCGAAGAGCCCGCAGATCGTCATGATGAACGGCGATCCGACCGACCCCAACGCGGTGTCGTTCAAGAAGGGGGCCCTCTCCGTGCTCACCGGGAGAGTGAAGATCGGCAAGGCGTACGACACCCTGGAGTGGCGGACCGAGACCGCGTACATGAACATGTCGGGCGCGATCGCCGCTCTCGGCGCCGACAGGATCCAGGGGGTCTACGCCGCCAACGACGGCCTCGCCTCCGGCAGCATCTCCTCCTTGAAGGCGAACAAGGTCGCCCCGCTGCCTCCCGTCACCGGGCAGGACGCCGAGCTCGGCGCCGTGCGGCGCATCGTCGCCGGCGAGCAGTACATGACCGTCTACAAGCCCTTCGGTCCCGAGGCCTCCGCGGGCGCCGCCATGGCGGTTGCCGCGGCCCGCCGGGCCCCCCTCACCGAGGTGGGCAAGGACAAGGTGCGCACCAGCGGGGGCAAGACGGTGCCGGCCGTCCTGCTCAGGCCGATCTCGGTGACCGCGCCCACCATCAACGACACCCTGGTGAAGGACGGCGTCTACACCGTCAGGCAGATCTGCGTTCCCAGGCTCCGGGCCGCCTGCAGCAAGGCCGGACTGATCTGACAAGCCCGCCTCGGCCGGGCCGGGCCCCGGGAAGGAGATGGTTTCTGTGCCGGCTGCACCCTTGCTGGCGCTGCGCGGGGTGTGCAAGCGCTTCGGTGTCGTCGAGGTACTGAAGGACATCGAACTGGAGATCCACGCCGGCCAGGTCGTCGCCCTGCTCGGCGACAACGGCGCCGGCAAGTCCACCCTCGTCAAAGTGATCTCCGGCGTCTCCCCCGCCGACAAGGGCGTCATCGAGTGGGAGGGCCGGACGGTGCAGATCAGACGCCCGCACGACGCCCGTGACCTCGGCATCGCCACCGTCTACCAGGACCTCGCGCTGTGCGGGAACCTCGACGTCGTCGGCAATCTCTTCCTCGGCCGGGAGATCCGCAGGTTCGGCTTCCTCGACGAGATGGAGATGGAGAGCCGCACCATCGGCCTGCTGGAGCGCCTGACCCGGACCATCCCGGATCTGCGCGCCCCCGTCGTCTCCCTGTCCAGCGGCCAGCGCCAGGCTGTGGCCATCGCGCGCTCGCTCCTCGGCGACCCCCGGGTCCTGCTGCTGGACGAACCGACCGCGGCGCTGGGCTTCGAGCAGACCAACGAGGTCCTGGACCTGGTCGACGCGCTGCGCGAACGCGGTATGGGCGTGCTGCTCATCAGCCACAACATGGGCGACGTCAAGGCCCTCGCGGACCGGGCCGCGGTGCTGCGGCTCGGCCGCAACAACGGGTTCTTCAACGTGAACACCGCGTCCCAGGAACAGATCATCGCCTCCATCACGGGCGCCACGGAGAACGTGCCGCGCCGGGCGGCCTCCTACGAGACGGGGTGGTGATCGCGATGCGTGACACGGCGGAAAACCCGCAGGCCGAAGGAGCCGAACCCGCCACCCGGGCCCGCCCGGCACACAGCGGGCACGCGCTGGCGCTCGCCCTGCGGAGCGGAGGCGTCGCCCTGCAGCGCAGGTTCCGCGCCGGTGATCTGGGCTCGTTCCCCGTCGTCCTGGTGCTCGCCACGGTCTGGATCATCTTCCAGTCCCTCAACACGAACTTCCTCTCGCCCCGGAACCTGTCGAACATCAGCGTCGACATCGTGGGCACGGGGATGATCGCGGTCGGCATCGTCTTCGTGCTGCTGCTCGGGGAGCTCGACCTGTCGGTCGGCTCGATCAGCGGGCTCGCCGCGGCGATCTTCGCCGTGCTGAACGTGAACCAAGGAGTGCCCGGGTGGATCGCCCTGGTCGCCGCGGTGCTCGCGGGCACCGCCGCGGGCGCCGTCCAGGGCTACTCCTGCGCCAAGACCCGGGTGCCGGCCTTCGTCCTCACCCTCGCGGGGCTGCTGACCTGGAACGGCCTCATGCTCGCGGTGCTCGGTACGAGCGGCACCGTCAACCTCGACGAGAACGGCCTGGTGGCCCAGCTGACCACCTACTACTTCACGAACGACGCGGTCGCCTACTGCCTGGCGGCGGTCTGCGCGGGCGCGGTGTTCACGATCTCGTACCTGGACCGGCGCCGCCGCGTGGCCGCCGGCATGCCGCACCGCTCGATGCGGTACATCGGGGTGCGCACAGGTGGACTCGCGGTGATCGCGTTCGTGTCGGCCTATCTGCTCAACCGGTTCCAGGGCCTGCCCCTCGCCCTGCTGATCTTCCTCGTTGTGGTGGCCGGCCTCGACGTGGTCCTGCGCCACACGCGCTACGGCCGGCAGGTCTACGCACTCGGCGGCGGCGTCGAGGCGGCCC
The DNA here is from genome assembly GCF_043200415.1 of Streptomyces sp. NPDC048419. NCBI lineage: Bacteria > Bacillati > Actinomycetota > Actinomycetes > Kitasatosporales > Streptomycetaceae > Streptomyces > Streptomyces sp. NPDC048419. The sequence continues at coordinate 521,598 of NZ_JBICXT010000004.1, forward strand.
GCCGCGCCAGCCTCAACGTGACGGCCATCCGGACCGCGGTGCTGGCGGTCTCGGGGACGATGGCCGCGATCGGCGGTCTGTTCCTGGCCTCACGGATCACCTCGGTGAGCCAGAACTCGGGGTCGGGCCTGCTGCTGCTCAACGCCATCGCGGCAGCCGTCATCGGCGGCACCAGCCTGTTCGGGGGCCGCGGCACGACCTGGTCCGCGGTGCTCGGCATGCTGGTCATCCAGTCGATCTCCTCCGGCATGGCGATCACCGACACCCCTACGGCCGTTCAGTTCGTCATCACGGGCGGGGTGCTCTTCGCCGCGGTGGTCATCGACGCGCTGGCGCGCCGCTCGCAGGAGGCCCACGGGCGGGCCTGAGCGGAGACGGCCGTGGGCCCCGGATCAGGCGATCCGGGGTCCACGGTCAAGCGGTCGGTGTCAGGCCGACAGCGGGGTCTGCAGGCTCGCACCCGCGGTCACGCCCTGCGGCGAACCGGAGGCGACGAGGCCGCCGGAGATCTCACCGAGCGGCGTCTGCAGGTTCAGGCCGCCGGAGCCGCCGAGCGCGAGGGCACCGAGCGGAAGGCCGCCGAGCGGGAGGTCACCGAGACCGAGACCGCCCGAGACGTTCTCCAGCTCGGCGTCGGACATCTCGGTCGTCTCGACCTGGGGGACAAGGTTCATGACGCGCGATTCCTTTCGAATGACCATTATGGAATGGCAGAGTTCGCCCGATTCCCGAAAAGGAGAACCTCTCCCGCGATCTGCACCACGCGGAGGATCAAAGCATGACCGCAATCGCACAGCCACCCGTGTGAGGCGCCCACGGAAGCCGCTGCGACGTGGGACTTCACCGGCGTGTCCGCCCGGTGACCGAACACTCCGACTCCTTCACAGAGTTCACCGCCGCGCTGCACTCTCGGGCGTTGCCCCCGGTTTCCCATCGACGGCTTTTCCGGCATTGCCAGCGGCCTCCGGATCAAACATCACGACTCTTCGGATTCCCTGCACCCCGGCTGTGAAAGGTGTGCAGGTTCACCGGAGTTTCAATGACCCGGGCTTGAATCGGGCTCATCGCACCAGGCAGGGACGCTTGGCGTCGAAGGCCCAGTCGTCGATCAGGTACCGCATCCCGACGGCGTCGTCACGGCCCCCCAACGCCTTCTCCTCGTAGAGCTCGTGGGCCGCGAGGAGTTGGTTGCGGTCCAGGCGGACGCCGAGGCCGGGAGTGTCCCGGACGGCGACCTCGCCGCCGGTGATCCGCGGAGGTTCCACGGTGAGGCGCTCCAGCCCCTCCTGCCAGATCCAGTGGGTGTCGAGGGCGTTGTAATCGCCCGGGGCGGCCGCCCCGCAGTGCGCCATCATCGCCAGGGAGATGTCGAAGTGGTTGTTGGAGTGGCAGCCCCACGTCAGGCCCGTCGCATGGCACAGCTGCGCGACCCGTACCGAACCCTGCATCGTCCAGAAGTGCGGGTCGGCCAGCGGGATGGAGACCGACTGCAGGGCGAGGGCGTGGGTCAGCTGACGCCAGTCGGTGGCGATCATGTTGGTCGCCGTGGGCAGCCCGGTGGCGCGGCGGAACTCGGCGAGGATCTCCCGGCCGGAGTAGCCGTCCTCCGCGCCGCACGGATCCTCGGCGTAGGCGAGCGTGCCGACGAGCGGGCGGCACAGCTCGACGGCCTCGCGCAGCGACCAGGCGCCGTTGGGGTCCAGGGTGATGCGGGACCCGGGGAACCGCTCCTTGAGCGCGACGACCGCCTTGACCTCCTCGCTGCCCGGCAGGACACCGCCCTTGAGCTTGAAGTCCCGGAAGCCGTACCGGTCGTAGGTGGCCTCGGCCTGGCGGACGATCGCCTCGGGGGTCAGCGCCTCCTCGTGCCGGACGCGGTACCAGTCGACGTCGGCGTCGGGTTCGCGGACGTAGTCCAGGTCCGTGCGGTCCGGGTCGCCGACGTAGAAGAGATAGCCCAGGACCCGTACGGCGTCGCGCTGTTGGCCGTCGCCGAGCAGGGCCGCGACGGGGACCTCCAGATGCTGGCCGAGCAGGTCCAGGAGGGCCGACTCGACGGCGGTGACCGCGTGCACGGTGGTGCGCAGGTCGAAGGTCTGGGCGCCGCGTCCGCCCCGGTCGCGGTCGGCGAAGGCGTCCTGGAGTGTGCGCAGGACGCGCTTGTGGTCGCCGAGGCGGGCGCCGGTGACGAGGTGTTCGGCGTCGCGCAGCGTCCGGGTGATGCTCTCGCCGCCCGGGACCTCGCCCAGGCCGGTGCGCCCTTCGGAGTCCTCCAGGACGAGGACGTTGCGGGTGAAGTACGGGGCGTGCGCGCCGGAGAGGTTGAGGAGCATGGAGTCCCGGCCGGCGACGGGATATACGGAGAACCTGGTGACGACGGGCTGGCTCATGACGGCGGTTCTGCTCTCGTGAGTGCGGACGGGACGGCGGCGGGACTCGGGGCGGCGCTGCGTGTGATCAGATTTTGAGCACGTCCAGGACCTGTTCCAGGACCAGTACACCGCCCAGGCCCAGGATCGCGAGGACCGTCGTATAGGTGGTGCGTGCCTTGATCGCGTCGATGACGGACAGGTTGAAGTACTCCTTGAACATCCAGAATCCCGGGTCGTTGACGTGCGAGAAGGCGATCGACCCGCAGGAGACGGCGAGCACCATGACCTCGGCGTGCACCCCGCTGCCCGCGAGCAGCGGCAGCGCCACACCGGACGCGGTGACGACGGCGACGGTCGCGGAGCCGAGCGCGATGCGCAGGATGACCGCGATCAGCCACGCGAGGACGATCGGCGAGATGGACCAGGTGCCGGTCACGTCCTTGATGTAGTCGGAGATGCCGCCTTCGACGAGGACGTTCTTGAAGGCGCCGCCCGCCCCGATCACCAGCAGGATCATCGCCATCGCCTGGGCGGCCCCGCGGCAGGAGGTGCTGACCTCGGCCAGGCTGCGGCCCATGCGCGGCCCGAACGCCCAGATGGCGGCGCCGAGCGTGAGCAGCAGGGCGATCGGGGCGGATCCGATGAAGTTCACGAAGTGCAGCAGGGGGCTGTCGCCGGAGTCGGCCAGGTCGGTCACCGCCGCGCCCGCGATCAGCACCACGGGCAGCAGCGCCACCGACAGCGACCAGCCCAGGCCCGGCATCTCCTCCTCGTCGAAGACCTCCTCGCCGACCAGGCCCTTGGGGACGGTCGGGTTCATCGCCCGGACGAAGGGGAGGCGCGGCCACACCAGCGCGATGAGCGCGCCGACCGGGACCGCGATGAACAGGCCGTAGAACAGCGTGAGTCCGACGGAGGCGTGGAAGGTGGCGGCCACCGCCGTGGGGCCCGGGTGGGGTGGCAGGAAGCTGTGCATGGTGGACAGCGCGATGGACATCGGCAGACCCACCCACAGCAGGTTCGAGCGCGTGACCCGGACGAGCGTGAAGGCGACCGGCACGATGATGACGAACGCGACCTCGTAGAACATGGTCACGCCGATGAGCATCGCCGAGAGCACCATGGCGACCTGGACCCAGCGCGGGCCGCAGAGGTCGAGGAGCCGGCCGGCGATGCGCTGGGCGGCGCCGGAGTCACCCATCACGCGGCCGACCATGGCGCCGAGCCCGATGGTAAGCATCGTGTCGCCGACCTGGTCGCCGATTCCCTCGGAGAGGACGTCCGGGATCTTCTCGAGCGGTATGCCACGGACCAGGGCGACACCCACGGCCACCAGGAGGAGGGCGGCGAAGCCGTTCAGTCTCAGCTTCGTCATCAGGAGGAGCAGGACCACGACACTGACCCCGACCACGACGAGCGGCATGTTCAGTTCTCCTTTGAACTGTTCGCTTCGATGAACAGCGTCCTCATAGAGAGACACCGTCTACATATGAGGACAGAATCTAGGTCCGGTGATCAGTCCGGTCAATGGGCGCGCGGGAATCGGCTCAGGATCTCCAGAGGGAGACGGCGAGCCCCAGGCCGGCCAGGGCGATGGCGATCCGCAGCGGCTTCTCGGGGATCCGCCGCACCACGACCGGCCCGATCCGGCTGCCGACCAGACAGCCGAGGCCGAGCGCGGCCGCGGCCCGCCAGTCGACGGGCGCGAGGAAGACGTAGGCGAGGGCTGCGACGGCGTTGGCCGCGCCGGTGGCGATGTTCTTCACGGCGTTCGTCACGGGCAGCGGCTCGTTCACGAACAGGGACAGCACCGCCAGCATCAGGACGCCCGACGCCGCGCCGAAGTAGCCGCCGTAGAGGCCCACGAGAAGTACCGCGAGGGCCGATGGCAGCAGCGCCCAGGTGCCGGCCCGGGTGCCGCCGCCGGTCAGCTCCGGGCGGCTCGCGGTCAGTCGGCGCAGCGGGTCGCGCACCAGGATCAGCACCGAACCCAGGGCGATCAGCCAGGGCACGACGCCTTCGAAGGCCGAGGCCGGCGTGCCGAGCAGCAGGGCCGCCCCGGCCGCGCCACCGGCGGCGGCGAGGAGCGAGAGCCGGACGAGGCGGCGGCGCTGACCGCGCAGCTCCTCACGCGAACCCGCGGCGGTGCCGACGGTGTTGGCGAACAGGGCCACCGTGTTGGTGACGTTGGCGGCGACCGGAGGAAGTCCCGCGGCCAGCAGGGCCGGATAGCTGAAGAGCGAGGCGAGCCCCGCGATGGATCCGCTCAGCCCCGAGGCGACGCCCGCCGCGGCGAGCAGGAGTACGGAATCGGCCCCCACAGTTTTCCCTTTCCGTCCGAGAACGCCTCATCCTCCCCTTGAGCTGTCCCATATGAATGACGGTGTCTACATAGGGAGACGAACCAAAGGCGCGGCGGGACGCGTCCACCAGGCGGAACCGATGCCTCCTGGTCGGTGTCGAGCACCTTGTCGATACGTCATGACAAAGCTATTGACATCACCTGTGGGCCACTTCATAGTACGAGCACCTAGCGCGCACTAGTAACGCGCTCTAGTAGCTCCGCAGCGGCCCACACCCAGGGCCGTCGAGCACCACAACTCCCCCGCCGCACAAGGCGCTCCCGAGCCGTTCGCCTCTCTCGCCGGACCGGGCGACGACCTTCGGCAAGGCCGAATCTCCACTCCCAACCTGATCAGTACAGCGAGGTGCAAGGGACATGCACAGACTCCACCGAGCCGCCACTCTCACCGCCGCGATCGTCGTCGGCACCCTGATGGCCACCGGCTGCTCCAGCGGCACCGGCGGGAAGAAGGCCGAGGAGGGCGACGCGGCGGCTTCGGCAGGCAAGGCCTCCACGCCCCGTATGACGGTGGCCATGGTCACCCACGCCTCCCCCGGCGACACCTTCTGGGACCTCATCCGCAAGGGTGCCCAGGCAGCGGCCGCGAAGGACAACATCAAGCTCGTCTACTCGTCCGACCCGAACGCGGGCAACCAGGCCAACCTGGTACAGAACGCCATCGACCAGAAGGTCGACGGCATCGCCCTGACCGCCGCCAAGCCGCAGGCCATGAAGGACGTCATCGCCAAGGCCGGCTCCGCGGGCATCCCTGTCGTCGGCTTCAACTCCGGTGTCGGCGACTGGAAGAAGCTCGGCATGCTCGAGTACTTCGGCCAGGACGAGAACATCGCCGGCCAGGCCTTCGGGCAGCGCCTGAACCAGATCGGCGCCAAGCACGCCCTGTGCGTCATCCAGGAGCAGGGCCAGGTCGCCCTCGAATCCCGCTGCGCGGGCCTGAAGAAGGGCTTCAGCGGCAAGACCGACATCCTCTACGTCAACGGCACCGACATGCCCTCGGTGAAGTCGACGATCACGGCGAAGCTGAAGCAGGACTCCTCCATCGACCAGGTCGTCACCCTCGGCGCCCCCATCGCCCTGACCGCCGTGCAGTCGCTCTCCGACGCCGGCTCCAAGGCGAAGGTCGCCACCTTCGACCTCAACAAGGACCTGGTGTCCGCGATCCAGAAGGGCACCATCGAGTTCGCCGTCGACCAGCAGCCCTACCTCCAGGGCTACTTGGCGGTCGACGCGCTGTGGCTCTACAAGACCAACGGCAACTTCAGCGGCGGCGGCGCCGCGCCCGTCCTGACCGGACCGGCCTTCATCACCAAGGACAACGTGGACGCCGTCGCCAAGTTCGCCGCGAAGGGCACCCGGTGATGAGCATGACCCAGCGCGCCGAACCGGCGGTGAAAACGCCGCCGGCCTCCGGCCCCAGACAGGCCGACGGCCGCACGGCCCAACGACCCCTGCTCGTCAGGACGTTGGCCCGCCCCGAGGTGGGGGTCCTGCTCGGTGCCGCAGCGGTGTACGTGTTCTTCCTGATCGCCGCGCCGCCGGTGCGCGACGGCAGTTCGATGGCGACGGTCCTGTACCAGTCGTCGACCATCGGCATCATGACGCTCCCGGTCGCCCTGCTGATGATCGGCGGCGAGTTCGACCTGTCCGCCGGCGTCGCGGTCATCACCTCCGCACTGACCGCGAGCATGATCAGCTATCAACTCACCATGAACGTATGGGTCGGTGTGGTCGTCGCGCTGATCGTGTCGCTGGCGATGGGCTTCTTCAACGGCTGGATGGTCGTCAAGACCGGGCTGCCCAGCTTCCTGGTCACCCTCGGCTCGTTCCTGATCCTCCAGGGCGTCAACCTCGCGGTCACCAAGATGGTGACCGGCAACGTCGCCACCGACGACATCAGCAACATGGCCGGCTTCGACCAGGCCAGGAAGGTCTTCGCGTCGTCCTTCGACATCGGCGGCGTCCAGGTGAAGATCACCGTCTTCTACTGGCTCGCCTTCGCCGCCCTGGCCACCTGGATGCTGATCCGTACCAAGTACGGCAACTGGATCTTCGCGGTCGGCGGCAGCAAGGACAGCGCACGGGCGGTCGGTGTGCCCGTGACGTTCACCAAGATCTCCCTGTTCATGCTGGTCGGCCTCGGCGCCTGGTTCATCGGCATGCACCAGCTGTTCACCTTCAACACCGTGCAGTCCGGTGAAGGCGTCGGCCAGGAGCTCATCTACATCGCGGCCGCGGTCATCGGCGGCTGTCTGCTGACCGGTGGATACGGCTCGGCGATCGGCCCGGTCTTCGGTGCCTTCATGTTCGGCATGGTCAACCAGGGCATCGTCTTCGCGGGCTGGAACCCCGACTGGTTCAAGGCCTTCCTGGGCGTCATGCTCCTGGGCGCCGTCCTGATCAATTTGTGGGTCCGCCAGTCGGCGACCAGAAGGTGACCTCATGACATCCTCCGACAAGACCGGCACGCACGGTGCGATCATCGCGGACCCCGAGGGCGAGAGCGAGGGCGGCGACGTGGTCGTCGAACTGCGCAACGCGGGCAAGTCCTACGGCAACATCCGCGCCCTGCACGGGGTGAGCCTTGAGGTCCGCCCC
>NZ_JBICXT010000005.1:0-163860 GCF_043200415.1 Streptomyces sp. NPDC048419
AGGGTGCCGGCGCCACCGTCCGCACCCCCTACTACCACCATCACGAACAGCCCGAGCACTACCAGCAGTTCAACCGCGACCATGCCCGGCTGCGGACTCCCGGCGAGCCCGCCTTCGCACAGCTGAAGTCCTGGCGACTGTTACGGCGAGCCCGATGCTCAACCCGACGTATCGGCACCGCCGTCCAAGCCATCCACACCCTCTTGACCTGCGACTATTTAGGATGAAAGAGGTTCAGTGCCTCTTTGTAATGGAATGTAAGTATGGCCATCGTCGTGGTTCTCGGCATGCTGGAAATGGCCAGGCCGATACGAACAGGGTGCGGAGAGGGTAACGGTCAGCCTGGCCCGCTCAAGAGTCCCAGTGACTGGCCGGTGGCCGGCCTCATCTCGCATACAGGCGCCGCCACGAACAACGGCTCGCTCGACGTGGACGGAGTCCGAGGAGAAAATCCAGGAGTTCAGCGAGATTCTCCTCCCTATAGTGCGAGAAGTCGGTCTACCGGATGCGCAACCGCCGATATGCCCCGCTTTTCAACGTAGTCACCCGCTAGAGATCTTTAACCTCGATCTTTCGTGACGGTCTGCTGACGTAGTCGGCGGACCGTTTCGCGTTCCGTGGCTTTTGGCGGGCAGGCTGGTGGCCCGACTGACGTGTCGGGTGGGCGCGGGGTACCACTGCTCCGGAGACGTGGTGCTGCTCGCAGGGACGGGAAACTACTGGTCAGACTGGGTGGGCAATTGGTCGAGGCGTCCGAGGGCGCTGGTGATGATACGGGTCCATGGCCAGTGGTGAGCGGGGCGGAGGATCTGGCGGCGGCCGGTGGCGACGAGCTGGCCGGCCGGGCTGAACAGGCGGAGCCGCTGGCGGCGGGGCTCCCAGAGCCGGGCCCGGGGTGAGTCCGTGTCCGTGGTGAGCGCTCTTCCCGACATCCAGGCCCAGAAAGACGCCTATCTCGTCGTGCTCGTTCAAGCCGTCCTCCCGAACGGGGCATACGGTGCTGGCCTGGGCGTTGGCGTCGTGCGCGCATCCACGTTATGCAGACCTGTCGCCCGTGTGCGGCCGGGCATTGCACTCGGCCGGGCGGTAGTCGGACCTCTCATCAGCGTCTCCAACGGCGCCTCTCGGGCCCGGTGGCACCTCCCCCAGGTCATCGGTTCGATAGGGGGGACCAGCCATGCCGGGCCCGGAGGCCAGCGGCCCTCTTGCAGGACCGCGGAAAACATAACTCGGGGGAGAGAGGCGCGGTCGTGGCAGGTGTCGTCGTGGGTAGTGTCCTGGATAGGGCGCGCTCCGGGCAGGCAGGCTTCATGATCTTCGGTTCGAATGTTCCGTCCCGGTCCCGGGGCACGGCGATCTCGACCGGCCCGACCTCGGTCAGCACCGTTTTGGAGCGTGTTCCATTGCGGGAGTTGTCGCCGTTCTTGCCTACCGGATCATGCCGGTTATAGCCAAGGTGATCGGTGACCTCGCCCTCCAGAGGGTTTGGTGAGTTGCTGCAGGAGACCTCCCTGACCGGTCAGCTGCAGGCCCTCGGCCTGGGCCCGGCCCACCGACTCCTCGATCAGCTGGTCATCCACCGCCGCTTTCGCCGACTGCGGCACGGCTGCCTCTGAACTCTGGTCCACAGGGCGGTCGTTACTCGTCTCAATGCATGGAGGCCGCGCTGGCGGCGATGGCTTCCATGAGTGTGATCATGTCGTCGGGGGTGAGCTTGGCTGCCTCTTCAGGGTGTTGTCTCAGTTGCTCCGACAGGATGTCGGCCAGCGTGTCTGTAGCCTCGTCGAGGCTCCCCGCGTTGGATTGAGGCGGAGTGGGGGCGGGTTCGTTTCCGACTGGTTGTGTGGTGGTTTCCAACGGGGGTGCGGGTGGGACATCGGACCAGCCGGCTGTGTGCGGGCTGGGCGGGGTGGCGGAGTGCAGGTAGGTGTAGGTGCCGTCGGCGGCAGGCAGGGCGTGCCAGTTCTGGGCCCATGTCTGGTCGGCGAGTGATTCCCAGCCTGGGATTCGGTAGATGGGGATGACCTGGCCGGCCACGGGCGTAGGGATTTGACTTGCCTGGGGCTGCTGGTCTGGGTGTTGTGACCCCCAGGGGCCGCTGTCGCCCTTCCGGTACTCGTAGGCAGTGCGGGCGTCGCCGGTGGTGACGCGGTAGAACCAGTTCGGGTGGCCGTCCAGGGCATAGGCCTTGGTCTGTGTCGTGCTCACGTCCGCACGCGGGCTGCGGGGATCGTGGTCCTGCACCTCGCCCCAGGCCCCGTCCCGGTAGGGCCGGTACCGGAAGGTGTCCTTGTCCAGCTGGTAGTACCAGCGCGTAGAGCCGATGGCTTCCAGGAGGGACCAGCCTTCCCCGGCTTCCGGCTCGGCAGTCGGCCGGTCTTCCTCGGCGGGGGTGATGACCTCGAGGAGCCAATCGATCTGCTCGTCCTCGGGAAGTTCCGTCTTGGCAAAGTCGCTGACGAGGGAATGCACACTGTCTTGCATTGGCGCGTCCTTGAGGAACTGCTCCCGGTCAAGATTGTCCTCGCACCATTGCAGGACTACTTTCCACGTACGCTCCGTCTCGACCAGGCCCTCGAGAAGTTCGTGGTGCTTTTGCAGTTCCAGCAGGAGCCTGGGGTAATTGTCCCGGTCCATGTACCGGGCCAGGCCTTCGGGGATGTTGGTACTCATCTTCCGCCTCCGGGTGCCCCTTCAATGTGGTTGCCCGCAACGGTCGCCCTGTGTGACCATGCCGCGCGGCCACGCACGTCTCCTTGAACAGGACCTGCGGGCTCGTGAGCCGCGTTCGCCTGTGCCCATCATGCGTGAACTGGCCCGGTCCCCTCGGGGCTCAACGGAAGCCGCTGAGCAGTGGTCACAAGAATTCCCTGAGGGGCAGGCCTTGAGGGCTCAGAATTTCGTGAGCAGATTGTCCGGTTCGCGTCTTGATCGCCCCCTTTATGAAGTCCATCCGGCCGCTGCTCGCGTGGATCAGGACAAATGTATTCGGATCCTGGGTTCGATACCATTTCCCCTGGGTTCCCGTAGTGCTGCCGCTGCTGTAGTCCGTGTAGCCTTCCATGGCCAGCACACAGTTGGCCCAATTGGGTGCCGTGACGGGGTATATCCTGATGTCGGAAAAGTCGGGAAATTCCGCGAGCGCTGCTTCCCCTTCCTTTTCGGCTTTCCTTTTCTTCGTTTGCTTCGCAGTGACCGAAATCCTCACCCCCATCGTGGGCACATTGAAGGTGATGCGGTTCTCGACTATCACGGATTCTTTCGTTCTTTCATCGATACCGGTGTAGTCCATCCGTGCAACGTCCCAACCTTGATGCGCTTCCAAAAAGCCTGTGAGGATTACCTGCCTCTCGAGACTGATGCTCTTCTCCTCCGGCGGCTCGTCGGGTATCGAGGGCACCCCACTCACCGAAACTGCTTTTTCCTCGGCTTGAAGAACAAGGGTCAGGTCCTTGCCCGTCACTATTTGCGCGGCTGTTACAGGTAGCCGTTTGACCAGTTCTCGGGCGAGGGGACGTATGAGGACGTTTGGGAGTTTTTCGGCCCACGCTGATGCAACCGACCCGCCTTCTGCGAGAATTCCGAGAGTTTTACCATAATTCGCTGAAGTCAAGAACTCTTCCTCGAAGTCGCTAACTTTGATCGGAAAGGCACCTTCAACGTCCACACTCTTCGATTCTTGCATCATTAGGCTTATCTTCTCATTCCACCACTCCTCCGCAAATTTCTTCACAAAGGATATGACGGGTGCGGATACTTTCGTGAACCCGCCAGCCGCCATCATTGGAGATAGGACTCGATCCGCGATAATCGCGACTCTCCTGTTGAAGACTGCGCCCTGGATCTGCGCCATCAGCGTGGGATCCTTGTCGAGGCCCTTGACCCACTCTCTGGAAAGCTGGCCCTCCTCCGCCTTCTTCATCAGCCCCTCAACCAGGCGACCGTCGATAATGTCACCAACCACTCCCCTGCAGACATTTGCCACCTCCATGAAGACGTCCCATGGGGGTGGAATGAATGTTTGAGCAAACTTGGTGACGCCTTCGATTACGCTGCTGATGGTTTGAACGTAAACCCGGCTCTGATCTTCTTTGGTCTGGAAGGAGATGAGCTCGCGGAAATAACTGGTCCACTGTCCGTCGACCAGTGCTTGGATCGCTCTGCTCGCCCCAGCGTAATCTTCCTCGCCGGCCCTGACCAGTGCTGCGCTCGCCACCCGGGACTCATGAATGCCCTTGTGCAGATCATGCCTACGCCGCAATTTTGGTACCGCGGAGTCCCGGGCTTCTGCGGCCTGAAGGTGGATCTTTTGTATTTCTGTCCGCACCAGCACTTTTCGATCCGCTATTTTACTCCGCGCGTCACGTACCGCTGCTAGTGCCACAGCGGTACGTCCGCCGTCGTTCACTGTTGTCGCGAATTCCCAGACTTTCTGAATGCGGGTGAGGACGTCCGCTGCCCGGTCGAGTCGAACACTCCATTCGTCGATAGCCTTGAGAGCATTCTCGAGAACCTTCGCGTTATCTTCCAGCATGTCCGCGGCCGCCGAGTAGGCCACATGCTTTGCCGCCTTGCGCGCCTCGACTTTCACAGACGGCGCTCGTTCAATTTTTTCTCCGAGTTTCACGATGGCCGATTCGTAGAACTCCTGCCCCCTGAAATGGTGAATCGGTGCTTCTGAGGCCGGCGCGTCCCGCCATGCCCGCATGACACTGTCGTAGAGAGTGCGCAGGTCACCATGCAGTATGTCAGGGATTTCCTTCACCGCCGCATCGAACCCCTGAATTGTTTTGGTTTCCCCAAACCGGGGCGGGCCCGACAGGGACTCAGGGGAAACCTTTTTCTTTTCACGTTCACCTTCAACTTCAGGTCGAAGTTCTTTCTTCTCGACTTTTTCAACTCCGCTGTCTTCGCTCATGATCCGAATCTCCAGTAGCTGGACGGAATGTTCCGGACACCGTTCGCTCCGACACACCCAGTTTTCTTGAGCATTGACACTGATCGCGCTGCGTTGCCACAGATCTTCTCAAGGTCAGCATGCCCGATATGTCGGGCATGCGCGCTCGCTGGCATTGGTGCAGCGGTGAATCTGCTCGCGTGGGCAAGCAGACGTGCAACAGGGCCTGCCCAGCCCCGTCTCGGGGCAGAGGTGATCGGCGCTGCTCGGGGCTATGGGAGCGAGCCGTGCGAGGGGCCGGACGAGGCCACCAACGGCGAACTCGCGCACTAACGAGCACTGCGCGACGGACGCCAACGTGGGATCCAGGTAGCTAAGACACCGCCGGCTCCTGGCACCACTGGAGCTTCCGCGGCGGACTGTGCTGCCGCCCGGCGGCACCGCCTGACAGTAGCTATGACCTTCGCCACACCTCCACACTTTCGTTGCACTGCGGCATCACACGTTCCACACACATGTGTCTGTGGCGCACCTGTCCGAAGAACTTTTATCCAGGGCCCTCCGAACCATCTCCGAGGTGTCGGGGCAGGATCGTTCGGCGTCGAGGACGGGAAGTTTTCATGAGAATAAGCGCGCGGGGGAGGCGACGGCCCTGGTGGCCGCCGCCCGAGAAGGCGATGCGGAGGCTCAGGACGCTCTGGTCGGTGCGTGTCTCCCACTCGTCTGCAACGTCGTGGGGCGGGCGCTGAACGGTTTCGGTGGACGTCGAGGACGTGGTCCAGGAGACCATGCTGCGGGCCCTGGACGGCCTCGGTGGACTGCGTACTCCGGAGAGCTTCCATACCTGGCTCGTCGCGATTGCCATGACCGAGGTTTGCAGGCACTGCAGGACCGGCAGCTCGCGGCGGGCGGGGTGGAGGAGGCCACGGACCTCGCCGATCCCGGCGCCGACTTCGTCGACCTGGCCCTGATGCAGCTCCAGCTGTCCGGCCAGCGCCGTCGCCGCAGCACACGGCGGTACGGGTGCAGCGGATGAAGGCGCAGCTGGAGGCGGCCCGCGTGGTCGTGCGGGCACTCGACGCGCAGCCGCGATGCGGGGAACTGTGCGTCGTGCTCGCCACCTGGGACGGCCAGCCCTCGGCGCTGTGGCGCACCGGCCCCAGCCGGTGCGAACGGCATGCCACTTCGCCGAAGGCGGTCGAACATCTCCATCCCGAGACGTTGCTCCACGCTCACTACGTCGAAGAAGCGGCCGGTCGACAGTAGGCAGGGCCTGCGGGGATCGTCAGCCCAGACTTGCCGACAATCGGCGGGGTTGTCCGCCGACGCACACAGCCACTCCATGCCGCTCCTGGTCATCCTCTGCACGTCATCTCACCTCGGTCGGACTCAGTTGCGGCCGCAATGCCGCCCTGTGTCCAGACTCAGGGGCGCCACCCTGGCCGGGGCAGATGACGAGGGGTGACGGGGGATGACGTGGCCCGCACGGACTCGTCATCCCCCGTCACGGGTCAACGGCCCCCGATCTTTGGTTACTTGCAGTGCACGGCAGGGAACAACGCGTACATTCGGTCCCGAGGCCGAAGAGTCATGAACCTCAGGCGTCGTACCAACGCCCAGGTGGGGAGGGAACGGTCACGTCTTCGCTGGAGCCGATCAGTGTTCACTTACGGCAAGCCCGTGTGGGCCGAGGCTGGAGTCAGCCGCGGTTGGTGCGCGAGCTGCGTCAGGCTGCGTTGCGTCGCGGCCATCAACTGCCGTCGGACGCCAGCGTGAAGCGACGTATCGCCAGTTGGGAGAACGGGCACAGCGCACCGGACGACTTCTACGTCCCGTTGCTGTGCGAGGCGTACGACCTGAGTGCCGTGAGCTGGGGCTGAACCACGAGGGTCAGCGGGACACGGGCCTCTTGGACGCCAGCTATCCAGTGAGCCCCGAAGGCGCGATCGATACAGTCGGCCAACTGTGGCGTGCTGATCTCAACCGGTACGAACCCCTCTTGCAGGCCGAGCCGTCCGAGCCCGCGTGGAACGAAGCCTCGCTTCGGTGGCTGGTCGCACCCGAGCCAGCCGTACCTCGGCAACGCCGGAACGGAATGCGCGTCGGTTTCGTGGACGTAGCCGCCATCAAGACCACCGCGGACATGTTCGCCGAGTTGGACGACCGGTTCGGCGGCGACCACGCTCGGCACTCGGCCGTCCAGTACCTCAGCACCGAGGTGACGCCGCTCCTTCGAGGCCAATACAGCGAGCAGGTTGGACGGGCCCTGTTCTCCACCGTGGCAGAGGCAACCCTCCTGGCCGGTTGGATGTCCTACGACGCCTGCCGTCACGGCTTGGCACAGCGCTACTTCCTTCAGGCTCTCCGGCTGGCTCAGGATGCCAATGACCGTCGGCTCGCTGGAAGCATCCTGTCCGCCATGAGCCATCATGGCGACGTTCCTCGGCCGCTATACGCAAGCCGCAACGCTCGCCCGCGCGGCTCTCATGGGTATCTCCCCTGTGGCCACCCCAACGCTCCGCGCTCAGTTCCACGTCATGGAGGCCCGCGCTCTGGCCCGCACTGGTGACGTACGGGCCTGCGAAGCCGCTCTCACAGCAGCCACGAAAGCGCTGGAGAGCAGGAACAACGACGACGAGCCCGAGTGGATCAGTTACTTCGACGAAGCTGAGTCGGCCGCTGAGGCAGCTCACTGCTTCCGAGACGTCAACAGCGCCCGAAAGGCCGTCGCCCACGCCGAGAACGCCATGAGCGGCACCCACGTACGAAGCGACTTCTTCGCGACCATGGTGCTGGCCGACGCTCACCTACGTGTCGGCGACGTCGAGGAAGCGTGCCGCGTGGCGCTGGATGCACTCGACCTGGGCGAGCAACTCAAGTCAGCCCGTTGTGTCAGCTACCTTGCCGAGTTCAGGCAGGACCTTGCAGGGGTCGGCGACAACAAGGACGTACTGATCTTCACTGAACAGGTCAGAGAACACAGACTGTGGATCGCCTCGGATGATCATGTCGACGCCTGAGCGGTACCGATTGGCGCGTGATCAACCATCATCAGTTCGCGCAGGTCCGCCAGGGTCTCGTACCCAGGCCAGTTCATGACGTCGAAGCCCTACCGGTGCACGAACTCTGCGTACTCCGCCTCGGTGTGCCAGGCGTACCGGTCGTAGAACATCGCCGTCTGGATCAGGTCCCACTCACGTGGGGCGAGAGTGAAGCCGTCCAGGTCGATGAGCACCGCGTGACCGTCTCGGTGGCGGAGGATGTTCCCGATGCTGGCATCTCCGTGGATCATGCCGAAGGGGAGGACGAAGTCCAGCCGGTCGTAGTCCTTACCGAGGCTGGCTGCTCGCTCCTCCAGGAATGTTCGGTCCTCCGTCGAGACGCCGCCATCAAGCCCTTCGAGGGACGCCGCCACTTTGGCCAGCGGGTCGAAATACGGCAGGCGCAGAGACTCGGGTTCTTCGAGCCAGTGCAAGCGGCGCAGAAGGTCGGCGAGTTCCGCGACCGTCGCATACTCCTCGCGCTCCTGGACGCTCTCCCAGAAGGTCACCACGAGGCCGCCGACGACGAGCGGTTGGGCGACCGACGCCGGCACGCGCATGGCCGGGAAGTCCTGCGTCTCAAGCCACCGGGCCACGCTCACAGCCCGTTCCATCTCGGCGAGCACTGACGGATCACGCGCGATGCGGACGATGACCGGTAACGACGTCAGGCGATAGACCGCGTTCGAGCCGAGCCGCAGCAACTCGGCGCCACGGGAGTCGAGTTCGACCGTCGTACATGCCTCCCGGAGGACAGGCTCCAGGCCCGCCGCCGTGAACTCTGCGCCGCCGCCGTCCGGTCCCCCGCTGCTGCCCGAGATCATGCTTCGACCATACGGGCCGCACCGACCGCTCAACAGGCCGCCCACGCAATAGGGGCGTAATGATCTTCGTCAACGATGACTGCGATCACCCCTCCCTCGCAGGTCAGCTCCCCAAAAGCGCAACGGTCTCCCCTGGCCTCCGGAGCCGTGTGCGCAGGTTCGAATCCTGCCGGGGGCACCCTGTATGAGGTGCCCGAAGACCCCGTCACCAGCGGAGACGCTGAGGCCGGGGTCTTCGCGTATGTGCAGGGGGCGCGTCTTGCCGGGACTCGTCGGATCCGCCGCGTAATGGCTCACGCGATGCCCGCAAGCGGAGCGGTGGGTTGCCAGGCGACGGGCAGGACGACGTCGACGTCGTCGCGGTGGGCCAGGGGGAGTAGTCGGCTCATGGTGGTGGCGAGGTCGTCGAAGAGGTAGGGCATCGGGCGCAGTGGACGGTCCAGGCTCAGGAAGAAGTCGTCCCAGTGCACCAGGACGACCCGCCTGGCCCCGGTGGTGACCACGACCTCGTCCCAGTAGGCGTGGAGGAACTCCGCGGGCAGTTTGCCCAGCATGCCGACGCCCAGGTAGACGACGTCGGCGCGGTGACCGCGCAGTGCGCCGGGCCGGTAGTTGGCGCTGGCTTGCAGTAGTACGCGGCCCTGGGGGTGGGAGACGAGCACGGAGTAGGCGGTGCCGGTCTTCCAGGCGGCGGCGCGGGCCGGCGGGGTCAAGGGCTGATCGACGGTGCCCGGGTAGTGGTCGCCCGGGCTGTGCACGGAGTCCAGGAAGGTCAGGGTGAAGCTGCCGTACGTCGCCGTGTCGCCGTCGCCGACCACCCGCAGGGACGACTCGGGGACCCCAAGGCCGCGCCCGATGTTGGCGGTGGACTCCGATCCGACCAGTTCGGCGCCGGTCTCCAGCGCCCAGACCGGCGCGTCGAGGGCGTGGTCGTAGTGGGAGTGCGCGCACACCACGGCGGCGAGGTCGTCCACCCGCAGCCGCTCCATGGCGGAACGGACCAGCGCACGGTCCGGGGCGATCCTGCCCATGCCCACGCGCAGCATTCCCGGGCGCGTGACGAACCCGTCGCTGAGCACCGAGGTCTGTCCGTCCGACAGCAGTACGGAGCTGGTGCCCAGGAAGTGGGCGCTCAGCCCCCCACCGTGCGTTGCGGTGCGCTGCTGGTAGGGCAGGTAGGGCCGCATGCTCGGACGGCCGATCGGCACCTTCATACGAGCATCCTGGGACCCCTGGGACAGGAGTACCAGCCCAGGGCGGATGTTCATGCGTCCCGATGTGCGTGGCACGAAGGGCTTTTTGCCATCGATCCCGTCCCGGATCCAACCCCTCCCCCGGCCTCCGAACACCCCCGGAGACCCACATCACAACCCGCAGGAGAACAAGGTCACAGCCCTTCCCTCTGCTGCTCCTTTGGACCTCTGGCCTAGCATCCGAGCATGACGGTCCTGCCTGACGACGGGCTCTCGCTGGCCGCCGAGTTCCCTGACGCAACCCATGAGCAGTGGCAACACCTGGTGGCGGGTGTGCTGCGCAAGTCGGGCAAGGACGTCTCGGGTACGGCCGCTGAAGATGCTCTGTCCACTGCTCTGGAGGACGGGTTGCGTACCCGTCCTCTCTACACCGCGCGCGATGCCGCGCCCGATTCTGGTCTGCCCGGGTTCGCCCCGTATGTGCGAGGCGGTCGACCCGAGGGCAGCACCGCCGGCGGCTGGGATCTGCGGCAGCGGCACACGACGGCTGCCGACAACCTCGTGCTCGCGGATCTGGAGAACGGCGTCACTTCGCTCTGGCTGGTCCTCGGCGAGGGCGGCTTCCCGGTGTCGGAGCTCGGGCGGGTTCTCGACGGCGTCTATCTCGATCTCGCTCCCGTCGTTCTCGACGCGGGAAATGAAGTCCCCTCCGCAGCACGCGAGTTGCTGCGGATCTACGAGGAGCGCGGTGTCTCCGGGGAAGCCGTCCGCGGCAACCTCGGTGCCGATCCGCTCGGGCATGAGGCTCGTACGGGGCGAGGTTTCGAGTTCGCCGACGTCGTACCCCTCGCACAGCTCTGCTCCGAGCGGTACCCGGGGCTCCGCGCCCTGACCGTGGACGTGCTGCCCTATCACGAGGCCGGCGGCTCGGCCGCCCAGGAGCTCGGCTGTTCGCTGGCGACCGGTGTCGCCTATCTGCGCGAGCTGACCGCGGCCGGGCTGACCGTCGAACAGGCCACCGCCCAGCTGGAGTTCCGGTACGCGGCCACCGCGGACCAGTTCCTGACCACCGCCAAGCTGCGCGCCGCGCGCCGGCTGTGGGCGCGGGTGACCGAGGTGTGCGGAGCACCTGGTGCGCAGGTGCAGCATGCCGTCACCTCGCCGGTGATGATGACCCGCCGGGACCCCTGGGTGAACATGCTGCGGACGACGATCGCCACGCTGGCCGCCGGCGTCGGTGGTGCCGACTCGGTGACCGTACTGCCCTTCGACGACGCGCTCGGCCTGCCCGACGCGTTCGCGCGGCGCATCGCCCGCAACACGTCGACGATCCTCATCGAGGAGTCGCATCTGGCCCGGGTCATCGACCCGGCGGGCGGCTCCTGGTACGTGGAGCGGCTGACGGACGAACTCGCCCACGCCGGCTGGGAGTTCTTCCAGCGGATCGAGCAGGCGGGCGGTCAGGCCGCCGCGTTGCGCTCCGGGCAGATCGGGCGGGATCTGGCCACGACCTGGGAAGCGCGCACCGGCAAGCTCGCCAAGCGGCGCGAACCCGTCACCGGAGTCAGCGAGTTCCCGTTGCTCACCGAGCCGGCCGTCGTGCGGGAGCCCGCTCCCGAGCCGCGGTCCGGCGGTCTTCCGCGCGTCCGTCGCGACGAGGCGTACGAGGCGCTGCGCGCCCGGTCCGACGCCCATCTCGCCGCCACCGGCTCCCGGCCGCGGATCTTCCTGGCCGCGCTCGGCCCGGCCGCCGCCCACACCGCGCGCCTGACCTTCGCCTCGAACCTCTTCCAGGCCGGCGGCATCGAGGCCGTGGCGGAGGGCACGTTCGAGGAGAGCGGCGCCACCGAGGTGTGCCTGTGCTCCAGTGACGCGCTGTACGAGGAGCAGGCCGCGACCGTGGCCGCCGGGTTCAGGTCGGCGGGCGCCAGGCAGGTGTTGCTCGCGGGTCGCCCCGGGGAGTACGCCGATGTCGACAGTTACGTCTTCGCGGGCTGCGACGCCGTCGCCGTACTGTCCGCCGCCCTCGACCGCATGGGAGTGTCCTGATGTCCGTCCCTTCCATCCCCGACTTCTCCGGGATCGAACTGGGGACTCCGGCCGCCGCCGGCGGAACCGACGAGTGGCGTACGGCCGTCAAGCAGGCGACGGACGGGGACGCGCCGCTGTGGGAGACGCCGGAGGGCATCGCGGTCAAGCCGCTGTACACCGGGCGTGACCTGGAGGGCCTGGACTTTCTCGGCACGTATCCGGGGATGGCGCCGTATCTGCGCGGGCCGTACCCGACGATGTACGTCAACCAGCCCTGGACCATCCGCCAGTACGCGGGCTTCTCGACCGCCGAGGAGTCCAACGCCTTCTACCGGCGCAATCTGGCGGCCGGCCAGAAGGGTCTGTCGGTCGCGTTCGACCTGCCCACGCACCGGGGTTACGACAGCGACCACCCGCGGGTGACGGGTGACGTCGGCATGGCGGGTGTCGCCATCGACTCGATCTACGACATGCGGCAGCTCTTCGACGGCATCCCGCTGGACCGGATGACCGTGTCGATGACGATGAACGGTGCCGTGCTGCCGGTGCTGGCGCTCTACATCGTCGCCGCGGAGGAACAGGGCGTACCGCCCGAGAAGTTGGCCGGGACCATCCAGAACGACATCCTCAAGGAGTTCATGGTCCGCAACACCTACATCTATCCGCCGAAGCCGTCGATGCGGATCATCTCCGACATCTTCGCCTACACCTCGCAGCGGATGCCGCGCTACAACTCCATCTCGATCTCCGGCTATCACATCCAGGAGGCCGGTGCCACGGCCGACCTGGAGCTGGCGTACACGCTCGCGGACGGGGTGGAGTACATCCGCGCCGGGCGTGAAGCCGGCCTGGACGTGGACGCGTTCGCGCCGCGGCTGTCGTTCTTCTGGGCGATCGGCATGAACTTCTTCATGGAGGTCGCCAAGCTGCGGGCGGCGCGCCTGCTGTGGGCGAAGCTGGTGAAGCAGTTCGACCCGCAGAACACCAAGTCCCTTTCCCTGCGCACCCATTCGCAGACCTCCGGCTGGTCGCTGACCGCGCAGGACGTGTTCAACAACGTCACGCGTACGTGCGTCGAGGCGATGGCGGCGACGCAGGGCCACACGCAGTCGCTGCACACCAACGCCCTCGACGAGGCGCTCGCGCTGCCCACCGACTTCTCGGCCCGCATCGCGCGCAACACCCAGCTGCTGATCCAGCAGGAGTCGGGTACGACGCGTTCGATCGACCCGTGGGGCGGCAGCGCCTATGTGGAGCGGCTGACGTACGACCTCGCGCGCAAGGCCTGGCAGCACATCCAGGAGGTCGAGGCGGCGGGTGGCATGGCCAAGGCGATCGACGCCGGCATCCCCAAGCTGCGTATCGAGGAGGCCGCGGCCCGTACGCAGGCCCGGATCGACTCCGGGCGGCAGCCGGTCATCGGCGTCAACAAGTACCGCGTCGAGAGCGACGAGCAGATCGAGGTGCTCAAGGTCGACAACTCCTCCGTACGCTCGCAGCAGATCGAGAAGCTGCGGCGGCTGCGGGCGGAGCGGGACGAGTCGGCGTGCCGGGACGCGCTGGACGCGCTGACACGGGCCGCCGACGGCGAGGGCAACCTGCTGGAGCTGGCGGTGGACGCGGCCCGGGCCAAGGCCACCGTCGGGGAGATCTCGGACGCGCTGGAGAAGGTGTACGGCCGGCACGCGAGCCAGATCCGTACCATCACCGGCGTGTACCGCAACGAAGCCGGGGAGTCGCCGTCCGTGGACCGTACCCGCACCCTCGTGTCCGACTTCGAGGAGGCCGAGGGGCGCCGTCCGCGCATCCTGGTCGCGAAGATGGGCCAGGACGGGCATGACCGGGGGCAGAAGGTGATCGCGACCGCGTTCGCCGACCTCGGCTTCGACGTGGACGTCGGCCCGCTGTTCCAGACGCCGGGTGAGGTGGCACGTCAGGCGGTCGAGGCGGACGTGCACATCGTCGGGGTGTCGTCGCTGGCGGCCGGGCACCTCACGCTCGTGCCGGCGCTCAAGGAGCAGCTGGCGGAGGAGGGGCGCGAGGACATCATGATCGTGGTGGGCGGGGTGATCCCGCCGCAGGACGTGCCCACGCTGCTGGAGATGGGCGCGGCGGCCGTCTTCCCGCCCGGGACGGTGATCCCGGACGCGGCCCACGATCTCGTACGGAGGCTGGCGGACGGACTCGGGCACGAGCTGTGATCGAACTCGACACGTATGTGAAGGGTGTGCTCGACGGGAAGCGTGCGATCGTCGCGCGGGCCATCACGCTCGTCGAGTCCACCCGTCCGCAACACCGGGTGCTCGCACAGCAGTTGCTGACCGAGCTGCTGCCGTACAGCGGGAAGGCGCGGCGGATCGGGGTCAGTGGGGTGCCGGGGGTCGGGAAGTCGACGTTCATCGACGCGTTCGGGACGATGCTGACGGGGCTCGGGCACCGGGTCGCGGTGCTGGCGGTGGACCCGTCGTCCACCCGCACCGGGGGCTCCATCCTCGGCGACAAGACGCGTATGGAACGCCTGGCCGTGGACCCCGCGGCCTTCATCCGGCCCTCCCCCACGGCCGGGACGCTGGGCGGAGTGGCCAAGGCGACGCGTGAGTCGATCGTCGTGATGGAGGCGGCCGGCTACGACGTGATCCTGGTGGAGACGGTTGGTGTCGGGCAGTCGGAGACCGCGGTCGCCAACATGGTCGACTCCTTCTTGCTGTTGACGCTGGCGCGCACGGGCGACCAGTTGCAGGGC
Source organism: Streptomyces sp. NPDC048419 (assembly GCF_043200415.1). Taxonomy (NCBI): domain Bacteria; kingdom Bacillati; phylum Actinomycetota; class Actinomycetes; order Kitasatosporales; family Streptomycetaceae; genus Streptomyces; species Streptomyces sp. NPDC048419. The sequence continues at coordinate 14,730 of NZ_JBICXT010000005.1, forward strand.
ATCAAGAAGGGCGTCCTGGAACTGGCCGACGTCATCGCCGTCAACAAGGCGGACGGGCCGCACGAGCGCGATGCCCGCGCCGCCGCGCGGGAGTTGGCGGGCGCGCTGCGCCTGATGCACGGCAAGGACGCCGCGTGGACGCCGCCGGTCCTGCACTGCAGCGCCCGGGAATCGACCGGCCTGGACACGGTCTGGGACCGCGTCGAACAACACCGCACCCTCCTCGACACCACCGGCCGCCTCACCACCAAGCGCCGCGACCAGCAGGTCGACTGGACCTGGACCATGGTCCACGACGAACTCCTCGACCGCCTGCGCACCGACCCCGCCGTACGGTCCCTCGCACCGGACCTCGAACAGCAGGTCCGCAAGGGCGAGTTGACGGCGACGCTGGCAGCGGAACGAATCCTTGGGGCGTTTCGTGGGGTTGAGGGGGGCGGGGCGGGTCTCTGAACGCGGCGCCACGGCACCCACGCCCCGCGAACCACAGCTTGCCCGGGAGCGGGAACGTTCCAGCTGGTCAGCACGCCAGCCCCTTGGTCACTTGACGCAGTGAATCTCTCCGCCCGGCAGCTACCCAACGCCCGCGTGCCGGTTGTCCTGGTGATCTCAACGTGATCCCAGAAGGAGAGCCGCCTTGCTCTTGCAGCACGCCGCCCGTTTCGCCACCGCTCTCACCACGGCGGGAGCCCTCCTCTTGGCTGCTTCCGCGAACGCCTCGGCCGGAGCCATCGGTACGACCCCGGTGAAGACCTTCGACTACAGCGTGGGCGGCATGACGGTGAAGGTGCCGACCGGTTGCCTGTTCACCCATGTCATCCGCGGAAGTGGCAGGAGGATCACCTACCAGAACGCCGGCGTCGACTGCGCGTTCGTCGGGGCGCTCGGGAGCGGGTTCTGCAACTGGCGCATCGACTTCACCTACGACGACACGAGCAACAGGACATACCGCACCTCACGAGGCCGTACGCACAACGAGTGCAAGATCGACCCGATGCGGAACAACTCTCCGCAGACGCTGGCTCGTTACGGAAAGGCGTGCGCCCGCCTCTTCGTCAACGGGGTGCGGCGTGTGAGTCAGTGTCACAGCGTCACGAAGTGAGTGTCCTCATGACCGATCAGCGCCCCGTACCAGGGCCGGAACAGTCGACTCGAAGTCGGGAGACGCGACGGAGGTGGGTCGGGAACGGCGCGTTCCTGGCGGCCTTCGTCGCCTGCATCGCCTTCTTCGGCTTCTTTCCCGGGCTGCCTCATGTCATCGACTGGGGCGCCATCATCGTGTCCCTCATCGTCGGCGGGCTGGCCCGGTGGATGTGCCGGTCACGGATGACGAAGACCGACGACGAGAAGCTCGAACGTAGGTGACGTCACCCATCAAGCCGTGCGCTTGCGTGACGTTGTCTTCTTTGCCGGGGTTTTCTTTGCCGTCGTCTTTTTTGTTGCCGTCTTCTTCGTGGTCCGGGTGGACTTCGAGGCCGTCTTCTTCGCTGCCGTCTTCTTGGCGGGCGACTTCTTGGTCGTCGAGCGGGGGAGGCGTCTGATCTCGGCTTCTTCCGCGGGGGGTTCGCCGCGGGACTCCTTGGCGGCCTTGACGCTGTTCTCCAGGGCTGCCATGAGGTCGAGGACCTTGCCGCCCCTGGCCGGTTCGGGGGACTCCGGGGGTGCCTCGCCGGCGGCCTTCGCGGCCACGACCTCCTCCAGGGCCTCGCGGTACTCGTCGTGGAGTTCTTCGAGGTCGATCTCGCCCAGGGTGTCCATCAGGGCGTCCGCCAGGTCGAGTTCCTTGTCGTTGACGGTGACGTCCGTCTCGGGGGCGACGCCCTCGGGGGTGCGTACCTCGTCCGGCCACAGGAGACCGTGCATGGCGATGGCGTCACCGACCACCCGCAGCATGCCCAGCCGTTCCTTGCCCCGCAGGGCGAACTTCGCGATGGCCACCTTGTTGCTGCGCTTCAGCGCCTCCCGCAGCAGGATGTACGGCTTGGCCGCCGGCACGCCGCCCGCCGCGAGGTAGTACGCCGCGTCCATCTGGAGCGGGTCGATGCGGTCCTCCGGGACGAAGGCCACGATCTCGATCGTCCTGGCGGTGGGCAGCGGCAGGTGGGACAGGTCCTCGTCCGTGATCGGGATGATCGTGCCATCCGCGTCCTCGTACCCCTTGCCGATCTCCGCCCCGCTCACCTCCTTCTCCTCCAGCTCGCAGAACTTGCGGTAGCGGATGCGGCCGCCGTCCTCCACATGGATCTGGCGGAAGGAGATGGAGTGGTTCTCGGTGGCGTTCACGAGCTTGATCGGGATGCTGACCAGGCCGAACGAGATGGCGCCGTTCCATATGGATCGCACGTGCAGCACCCTTTCGGTCTGTATGCACCGTTCCTTGGTGGTTTGCGTGAGATTCTCATCGTATGACGCCGATTACGGAGGTGGAGGGGAGACGCCTCGCGCTCAGCAACCTGGAGAAGGTGCTGTATCCCGCCACCGGATTCACCAAGGGCGAGGTGCTGCACTACTACGCCACCACCGCCGAGGCCCTGCTGCCCCACCTGCGGGATCGCCCCGTCTCGTTCCTGCGGTACCCCGACGGGCCGAGCGGCCAGGTCTTCTTCACCAAGAACGTGCCCCCCGGTACGCCCGACTGGGTCACCACCGCCGAGGTGCCGCGCACGGAGGGCCCGGCGCGGATGGTGCTCGTACAGGATCTGCCGAGCCTGATGTGGGCGGCCAACCTCGTCACCGAGTTCCACACGCACCAGTGGGTCGTCGGGGACCCGGGGGTCGCCGACCGGATCGTCTTCGACCTGGACCCCGGCGCGCCCGCCGACGTCGTCGACTGCTGCCAGGTCGCCCTCTGGCTGCGCGAGCGACTCGCGGCCGACGGGATCGAGGCCTGCGCCAAGACCTCCGGCTCCAAGGGGCTGCATCTGCTCGCCGCCGTCCGGCCGACCCCGTCCGACCAGGTCAGCGACTACGCGAAGAGCCTCGCCGTGGAGGCGGAGCGGGCCATGCCCAAGCTCGTCCTGCACCGGATGACCCGCAGCCTGAGACCCGGCAAGGTGTTCGTGGACTGGAGCCAGAACGCGGCCCGCAAGACCACCGCCACGCCCTACACCCTGCGCGCCCGGAGCGAGCCCACCGTCTCCGCGCCGGTGACCTGGAGCGAGGTCGAGGCATGCGGGGCCCCGGCCCAACTCACCTTCCAGGCCACGGACATCGCCCCCCGCGTCCAGGACTACGGCGACCTGCTGGCCCCGCTGCTCGACGCGGACAGGGCCGGGTCACTCCCCTGACGCGGGTCAGACCCGCCTCCACGTCTTCCTGTCCCGGGCCATCGCGTGCAGCGCCTCCACGTCCGCCGGCTTCAGGACGCCGCCGAGGCGGGTCAGGCCCGTGAGGTCCGTGTCGCGCAGGACGCGGACCTCGCGGAGCGGGGCCGGGACCGAGACGTCCGCCGGTTCCGTGACGACCAGGACCGGGTGGACCTCGGCCGTCAGCGCGTAGGACGCCCGGTCGGCGTCGGCGCGGACGCGGCGCAGCAGCGGCTCGGGCTCGCGGCGGCCCAGCGTGACCATGGGCTCCGCGACCGTCACCCGCAGCTTGCGGGCGTACAGCGTGTGGACGGCGAACAGACCTCCCGGGCCGATCGCCAGATGGTGGATGCGGTCGCCGCCGGGCAGCGGCACCGAGTGCAGGGCGTGCCAGCCCGCGCCGTCGAGGGCGTCCAGTGCCTCGCCGACCGACTGCTCCGCCGCCAGCGCCTTGCGGCGCGGGTCCGGGCGCAGCCGGTGGGCCGGGCCGGGTTCCCGGTCCAGGGCGATCAGCAGCGCCTCGCCGGGGCGGTTGGGCGCCAGGTCGTCGTCCGGGTGGAGGGAGAGCCGGGCCAGCTCGGCCGGGGTCGGGACCGGCGGCGGGCCGACCGTCACCGGTCCGGTGAGGAAGGGGCCCAGCGCTTTGAGCACGCCGTCCTCCTCGCCCTCGCTGAGCAGGTTGACCCGTGCGGCCTCGCGGTCGTACCAGGCGATGTTCCGCCCGTCCGTGTGGCAAACGTAGAGCCGCTCCTGGCCGTGCCGCCAGGACGGTATGACTCGCAGTCCGGTCATTGCGCCATCACCCCTGACCATGGGAACAGGCGGGGTGCTCCCCAGGCAAGAAGACGGCTACCTTTGGGAGGAGTTGGGAGGGGGACTTGGGGAGGCGTTGTTGCGTACCCGCAGGAAGCAGCCCGACGTACCGGCTCCGGACAGTCCATGGAGCGAGATAGTGCCCGGTCTGTGGATGGGTGGGCACCAGTTCAGGAACCGCACGGGCGATCTGGAGTTCGCCGTCGTGCGAGACGAGTTCGACCTTGTCCAGACCCTGCTGAGACTGCCCGGACACGGGCCCGATCCCGGGGTGGAGCACCATGTCTGGGCGATACCGGACGGGCCCCTGGACGGCACGCAGCTCGCGGGCGTGATGCGTCTGGCACAGGCCGCGAGCGAGGCACTGGACGAGGGCCGCAGGGTCCTCGTCCGCTGTTACCACGGCTACAACCGGTCCGGGCTGGTGGTCGCGCACGCGCTGGTGCGTCGCGGGCACTCCGCCGAGCAGGCGATCCGGCTGATCCGGTCCCGCCGCTCGCCGTGGGCGCTGCACAACGAGCTCTTCGTGGACTATCTGCGGGCGGGCCTGCCGACGGCCCGGCTGCTGGAGGAGCTGGCCGAGTAGGCAGGTAATCGTTTCGCCGGACGAATAGGGTGGACCGGGTCACCGATCATTCCCAGCCACAGGAGTACAGTGCTCCGCTCCCGCGCCGCACGCACCGCGCTCGCCGTCGCCGTTCTCGGCGCCCTGGCGGCGGGCTGCGGCGACGCGGGCGAGCTGAAGGGCGCGGGGTCGGCCCCGACCGCGACCAGCCCGGCCAAGCTGTGGCCGAGCCTGACGCCCGCGTCCAGCCCGGCCTGGAAGTACGACAACGGCGACGCCGAGACCATGAAGGGCGTGACGGCTCCCGGCGGCGACCTCCGCAAGGTGGACCCGGCGGCGCTCGTGCGGGCGGAGTTCGCCCAGCACAAGGACGACTACGCCGGCTCGAAGGCGCCGTACCGCGTGACCGTGCGCCGGATGGCCTACTGCGGCAAGGAGCCGGCGGACCCGAGGTGCCCGCTGCTCAAGCCGTACTACCGCGACATCACCGGAGACGGGCGGCCCGACCTGACGCTGGGCTTCCGACTGCTGCCCGGCAACCAGACGGCCGTGCGCGTCTACACCGTCCACGGCGGCCGGGTGATCCAGGTGATGTCCAACAACGACGCCGTGAGCGGGGTCGAGCTGGCCGGGCGGTCCGTGATCATCCACGCGCCGTCCGACCTCTCGGACTACGAGTACCGGTTCCAGTGGACCTGGGACCCGGATCAGCGGGTCATGCTGCTCACGCACGACGAGATGCTGCACATCGGCAAGCGCGAGCGCCCGGTGCAGCCGTCGGCGACGCCCTCCGTGGCCCCCTCCTCCGCCTCCCCCTCGGCCACCCCATGAGGAGACTCGGGCTCCCCCAGTGGGCCGGCACGCTCGCCGTGAAGTCCGCCGTGTTCATCACCGTGATGTGCTGCGCGCTCGCCGCGATGCTCGGCGTGCTCGTGCACGTCTCGGTCACCAACCAGACCGTCGGCCAGGCGCGCAGGCTCGCGCTGTCGCGGCTCGCGGACGCGACGAAGGCGTACGAGGCCGGGGACACGCTGCTGCCGGGCACGGGCGTCGATCCGCCCGGGCTGCCCGAGGCACTGCGGGCGATGGCGGTGGCCGGGGGCCGCGGCACGATGGTCTCCGACCTGCACGGGCATCCCACGATGTGGGCGGCGGGTCCCGCCGACCGGGAGCGGGCGCTGGCCGTCCAGGTCGACTACGCGCAGCAGTCCCGGACGATCGCCGGCCTCGACCGGGCGATCCTGTGGTCGTCGGGGCTGGCGATCGGGGTGACGCTGCTGGTGGGCGCCTTCTCGGTGACCCGGGTGACCCGGCGGCTGCACGCCACGGCGCAGGTGGCCCGGCGGATCAGCGCGGGCGACCTGGACGCGCGCGTCGACGATCCCCGGACCAAGGACCCGACGCACCCCCAGGACGAGGTGGCCGCGGTCGCCGCCGCGCTGGACACCATGGCGGCCTCGCTGCAGGGCAAGCTGCTGAGCGAGCAGCGGTTCACCGCGGACGTGGCGCACGAGCTGCGCACCCCGCTGACCGGACTGCACGCGGCTGCCGAGCTGCTGCCGCCGGGGCGGCCGACGGAGCTGGTGCGGGACCGGGTGGCCGCGTTGCGCACGCTCACCGAGGACCTGCTGGAGATCTCCCGCCTCGACACCGGCCGGGAGCGGCTGGAACTCGACGCGGAGGAACTGGGTGCGCTGGCGGCCCGGGTGGTGCGCGCGTCCGGCACCGACACCTCGGTCGTCGTCCGCGAGGACGCCCGGGCGGAGACGGACCGGCGGCGCCTGGAGCGGGTCCTGGGCAACCTGGTCGCGAACGCGCACAAGCACGGGCGCGCGCCCGTGTCCCTGACGGTCGACGGTCCGGTGGTGACCGTGCGGGACCACGGGGACGGGTATCCGGACTACCTCGTCGAGCACGGCCCGCAGCGGTTCCGCACCGAGGGCGGCGCGAAGGGGCACGGGCTCGGGCTGACCATCGCCGTCGGCCAGGCGGAGGTGCTGGGCGCGCGGCTGGAGTTCGCGAACGCGCTGGACGGCGGAGCGGTCGCCACGCTGACACTCCCGTAGGAGCCGGCACTCCCGCAGGACGGAGGGCGGGCGCCGCTCCACTGGCCCACCACGACGGGCGACCCCCACCCGCTGCTCCTAACGTGGCGGTTAGTCAGCTTCGCCCCGATTGTGGAGGTATCCGCAATGTCCCTGCGCACCGTTCTCACCCGCGTCGCGATAACCACCGCCGCCGGCGCCCTCCTCTCCTCCGCGGCCGTCATGCCCGCGCTCGCGGACGACGACTGGGACGGCGGAGGCGGCGACCCCGCATCGAGTTCGGCCGGTCCGGCCCAGTCCGACGGCTGGGACCAGGACGGCCAGCGTCACTACCAGGGCGTCGTCACCGCGGGCGAACTGCTGCTGCGCAGCGCCCCGAACCGCGGCAGCCAGGTGATCCGCGTGGTCCACCGGGGCCAGCGGGTCTCGATCTTCTGCAAGACCTCGGGCCAGAGCGTGCAGGGCAACCATCTCTGGTACCTCCTCACGGACGGGACATGGGCATGGGGTTCGGCCCGCTACATCGACACGATCGGGACTCCGCCGCGCTGGTGCTGACGCCGCAAAAGTCTCCGGAGCAGACAGGCACCGCCGTTCGCGCCGTCCCTCTGCCCCGGCGCCGCGGCGTCGAACTCGCCCTCGTCGTCATCGCCGTCCTGCTCTCCGTGTACGGCTACTGCGCCGTCGGCCTCGCCAGGACCGGCACCGTCCCGCCCGGCGCCGTCGGCTACGGCGCCGGGCTCGGCGTGCTCGCGCTCCTCGCGCACGGCGCGGTGCGGCTGCGCGCCCCGTACGCCGATCCGCTGCTGCTGCCCATCGGCGTCCTGCTCAACGGCCTCGGTCTGGTGCTGATCTACCGGCTCGACCTGGAGACCCCCCACGACCACGCGGCCCCCACCCAACTCGTGTGGTCCACGCTGGGCATGACCCTGTTCACCGTCATCGTCCTGCTGCTCCGCGACCACCGGCTGCTCCAGCGCTACGCCTACGTCTGCGTCGTCGCCGCCCTCGCCCTGCTGCTGCTCCCGATCCTCTTCCCGGCCGTCAACGGCGCCCGCATCTGGATCCGGATCGCCGGATTCTCCATCCAGCCGGGCGAGTTCGCGAAGGTGCTGCTGGCGGTCTTCTTCGCCGCGTACCTCGCGGCCAACGGCAACGCGCTCGCCTACACCGGCCGCCACATCTGGCGGTTCCGGCGCCTCCAGCTGCCCACCGGACGGGTGCTGGGCCCGATCCTCGCCATCTGGCTGCTGAGCGTCGGCGTGCTGGTGCTGGAGCGCGACCTCGGCACCTCGCTGCTGTTCTTCGGCCTGTTCGTCGTCCTGCTCTACGTCGCCACCGGCCGCACCGGCTGGATCGCCGTCGGCCTGCTGCTGGCGGCCCTCGGCGCGGTGGCCGTCGGCTGGCTGGAGCCGCATGTGCACGGCCGGGTCCAGGACTGGCTGCACCCCTTCGCGTCGATCGACGCCGGCCAGGGCCCCAACCAGATCGCCCAGTCCCTGTTCGCCTTCGCCGCGGGCGGCGTCCTCGGCACCGGCCTGGGCCTCGGCCATGGAATCCTCATCGGGTTCGCGGCGAAGTCCGACTTCATCCTCGCGACGGCCGGCGAGGAGCTGGGCCTGGCGGGCCTGTCCGCCCTGTTCCTCCTCTACGGCCTCCTCGTGGAGCGCGGCTTCCGGGCCGGCCTCGCCCTGCGCGACCCCTTCGGCCGGCTGCTTGCGGTCGGGCTGGCCTCGATCGTGGCGCTCCAGGTGTTCGTGATCGCGGGCGGGGTGACGGGCCTGATCCCGCTGACGGGCATGGCGATGCCGTTCCTCGCGCAGGGCGGCTCGTCGGTGGTCACCAACTGGGCGATCGTGGCGCTGCTGATCCGGGTGAGCGACTCGGCGCGCAGCCGGTACGACGAGGAGGCGGCGCCCTGATGACGAGGCACATCCGCCACGCCGGCTTCTTCTGCGCCCTTCTGCTGGCCGCGCTCCTGGTCAACGCGGCCCGCATCCAGATCGTCAAGGCCCGCTCCTACGACGACAACCACGCCAACCGCCGCTCCCAGATCGCCCGTTACCACCAGCCGCGCGGCGACATCGTGGTCGGCGGCGAGCCGGTCACCGGCTCCCGGGACTCCGGCGAGCAGCTCCGCTACGAACGCACGTACCGGGACGGCCCGTTGTACGCGCCCGTCACCGGCTTCGCCTCGCAGGTGTACGGCACGACCCTGCTGGAGCACGTCAAGGACTCGGTCCTGTCCGGCACCGACCCGGCGCTCTCGCCGTTCCCCCTGATGAACGGTCTGAGGCGGGACCGCAGCCGGGGCGGCGACATCGTGACGACCCTGGACCCGGCGGCGCAGCGGGCGGCGTACGAGGGACTGGACGGGCGCAAGGGCGCGGTGGCCGCGATCGAGCCGGCGACCGGCCGGGTGCTGGCGCTGGTGTCGAGTCCTTCCTACGACCCGAGCGCGCTGTCCGGGAACGCCGCGGCCACGGCCCGCTCCTGGGCCCGGCTGAACGCCGATCCGGACAAGCCGATGCTCAACCGGGCGGTGCGGCAGACGTATCCGCCGGGTTCGACGTTCAAGGTGGTCACCGCGGCGGCGGCGCTGGACGCGGGCGTCGTCACGGATCTCGACAGGCCGACCGACTCGCCCGACCCCTATCCGCTGCCGGGCACCCGGACCACGCTGATGAACGAGGGCGACGGATGCGGGGACGCCCCGTTGCGGGACGCCTTCGAGTGGTCCTGCAACACCGTGTTCGCGAAGCTCGGCGTGGACGTGGGCGTGGCGGACATGGCGAGGACGGCGCAGGCCTTCGGCTTCAACAACACCCGGCAGCGGATCCCCTTCTCCGTGGCGCCGAGCACCTTCGACACCTCGATGGACCGGGCGCAGCTCGCGCTGTCCTCGATCGGGCAGTACAACACGCGGGCCACGCCGCTGCAGATGGCGATGGTCGCGGCGGCCGTGGCGAACCACGGGCAGGTGCGCTCGCCGTACCTGGTGGAGCGGACGACCACGAACGAGGGTGCCACCGTGGCCACGGCGGGTTCGCGTCCCGCGCGCGCGGCGATGCGCCCGGAGACCGCCGACCGGATGAAGGAACTGATGGAGGACGTCGTGACGGAGGGCACCGGCACGAACGCCGCGATCCCCGGCGCGATCGTCGGCGGCAAGACCGGCACCGCCCAGCACGGCATCGGCAACGCCGGCGTCCCGTACGCCTGGTTCGTGTCGTGGGCGCAGGGCGAGGGCGACCAGGATCCGAAGGTCGCGGTGGCCGTGGTGGTGGAGGACGGCTCGGCGGAGCGCGGGGACATCACCGGGGGCGGGGTGGCGGCGCCGATCGCCCGGGACGTGATGGAGTCTGTGCTGAACTCCAGGTAATGAGACGGGGGTTACGGCCCGGACGGCCCTCGACCTAACGTTCGGTACATGACTTCGGCCATCGGACACGAACTCGCCCAGGTGAACATCGCCCGCCTCAAGGCCCCGCTGGACTCCCCGCAGTTGAAGGACTTCGTCGACAGCCTCGACCCCGTGAACGCCGACGCGGACACCGCGGACGGTTTCGTCTGGCGGCTGGAGGGCGAGGGCGGCGACGCGACCGACGTGGCCGTCTTCGGCGACGAGTGGCTGATCATCAACATGTCGGTGTGGCGGGACACGAACGCGCTGACCGCGTTCATGTACCAGGGCCGTCACCGCGAGATGCTGGCCCGCCGGCGGGAGTGGTTCGAGCGGATCGAGGAGGCGATGGTGGCGATGTGGTGGGTGCCGGCCGGACACCGCCCGACGGTCGCGGAGGCCGAGGCGCGGCTGCTGCACCTGCGCGCCAACGGCCCTACGCCGTACGCCTTCACCCTGCGGACGCCGTTCCCGGCGCAGGGCGCGGAGCCCGTGTCGCCGTCGGTCCCGTACGGCCTGGGCTGCTCGGTCTAGCGTCCCGCCTCGATCGCGTCCGTCACCTCTGTGACGCGTTCCTGCTCCTCCACGGCGAAGCGCTCCGCGTCCAGCTGCTCGGCGATCTCCTCGTCCTGGGCCATCAGCAGGTCCAGGTTGGAGTCGCCGAGGTCGAAGACGCCCATGTCGACGTAGGCCTCCTGCAGGCGCTTGCCCCACAGGCCGATGTCCTTGACGCAGGGGACGATGCGGGAGAAGAGCAACTTGCGGAAGAGCGCGAGGAATTCGGACTGCTCGCTGTACTCCTCGGCCTCGGACTTCGGGATGCCGAAGTTCTCCAGGACCTCGACCCCGCGCAGCCGGTCGCGCATCAGGTAGCAGCCCTCGATGACGAACTCCTCGCGCTCGCGCAGTTCGGCGTCGCTCAGCTGCTTGTAGTAGTCGCGCAGCGCCATCCGCCCGAAGGCCACGTGCCGGGCCTCGTCCTGCATGACGTAGGCGAGGATCTGCTTGGGCAGGGGCTTGTCGGTGGTGTCCCTGATCATGCCGAAGGCGGCGAGGGCCAGGCCCTCGATCAGGACCTGCATGCCGAGGTAGGGCATGTCCCAGCGGCTGTCGCGCAGCGTGTCACCCAGCAGGGACTGGAGGTTGTCGTTGATCGGGTAGAGCATCCCGACCTTCTCGTGCAGGAAGCGGCCGTAGATCTCCGCGTGCCGTGCCTCGTCCATCGTCTGGGTCGCCGAGTAGAACTTCGCGTCCAGGTCCGGGACCGACTCCACGATCCGCGCCGCGCAGACCATCGCACCCTGCTCGCCGTGCAGGAACTGGCTGAACTGCCAGGAGGCGTAGTGCTTGCGCAGCTCGCCCTTGTCCCGCTCGGTGAGCTTCGCCCAGTGCTTGGTGCCGTACAGCGACATCGACTCGTCCGGGGTGCCGAGCGGATCGCACGGGTCGACCTCGAGATCCCAGTCGATCCGCTTCTGCCCGTCCCACTGCTTGTCCTTGCCCTTCTGGTACAGGGCGAGCAGCCGGTCCCGGCCGTCGTCGTACTCCCAGCTGAACCGGGCCGCGCCGTTCGCAGGTACCTGCCAGTGGGAGTCACCGGGATCCGTGGCGTACAGGTCGAAAGTCGGCATGCCCGCAGGCTCACACGTGGTAGACGCCGGGTCAACAAGTCGCGCACAGGGGATTGACGAGCTTGCTGACAGGCAGTCTCATAACTGTCGGAGGATGTGACCCCCGGTAACGAAGTGGGAGAAACATGACGACCCTGACGGAAGCAGACGCGCTGGAAGGGCTGCGCGACGCACTCGGAGCGCTCAAGGACCGCGAACAGGTGGCCGAGCGGCTTCTCGCCTCCTCCGCCAAGCACTCCTTCGACCCGGACAGGGAACTGGACTGGGACGCCCCCTTCGAGGAGGGCAAGTGGTTCTGGCCGCCGGAGCTGGTGTCGCTGTACGGCACGCCGATGTGGAAGCGGATGAGCGAGGAGCAGCAGATCCTGCTCTCCCAGCACGAGGCCGCGGCCCTCGCCTCGCTCGGCATCTGGTTCGAGATCATCCTGATGCAGCTGCTGTGCCGGCACATCTACGACAAGGCGGCCACGAGCGCCCACGTGCGGTACGCGCTCACCGAGATCGAGGACGAGTGCCGGCACTCGAAGATGTTCGCCCGGCTGATCTCGCGCGGCGGCACGCCCTGGTACCCGGTCTCCCGGGCACACCAGAACCTGGGCCGCCTGTTCAAGACGGTCTCGACCACGCCCGGGTCCTTCACCGCGACCCTGCTCGGCGAGGAGGTCCTGGACTGGATGCAGCGGCTGACCTTCCCGGACGAGCGGGTGCAGCCCCTGATCCGCGGCGTCACGCGCATCCACGTGGTCGAGGAGGCCCGGCACGTGCGCTACGCCCGCGAGGAGCTGCGGCGGCAGATGATGACCGCGCCGAGGTGGTCGCAGGAGTTCACGCGAGTCACCTCCGGCGAGTTCGCGCGGGTCTTCTCCGTCGCCTTCGTGAATCCCGACGTCTACACGAACGTGGGACTGGACAAACGGGAGGCCATGGCGCAGGTGAAGGCGAGCGGACATCGGCGGGAGGTCATGCAGACCGGCGCGGGCAGGCTGACCGACTTCCTGGACGAGATCGGGGTCCTGCGCGGCGTGGGACGCCGGTTGTGGAGGTCGTCCGGACTCCTGGCGTAGGTGACGTGCAGGCGGGCGGTTACGCTGCGAGGCATGACCCCGCCGTCGGCCGCCACCCCCGCCTACCGTCGTCTGAGCGTCGAGGAGCGACGCAGTCAGCTCCTCGACTCCGCGCTCGGACTCTTCGCGCACCGCGCCCCCGAGGAGGTCTCCCTCGACGACGTGGCGGAGGCGGCCGGGGTGTCGCGGCCGCTGGTGTACCGGTACTTCCCCGGCGGCAAGCAGCAGCTGTACGAGGCGGCGCTCAGGTCGGCCGCCGAGGAGCTGGAGAAGTGTTTCGACGAGCCCCGGGAGGGCCCGCGCATCGCCCGGCTGGCGCGGGCCCTGGACCGCTATCTGGCCTTCGTCGACGAGCACGACGCCGGATTCAGCGCGCTGCTCCAGGGCGGCAGCGTGGTCGAGACCTCCCGTACGACCGCCATCGTGGACGGCGTACGCCGGGCCGCCGCCGAGCACATCCTCAGCCACCTCGGGGTCACCGACCCCGGACTGCGGCTGCGTATGACCGTGCGGATGTGGATCACGGCGGTGGAGGCGGCCTCCCTGATCTGGCTCGACGAGGACAAGCAGCCGCCCCTGGACGAGCTGCGGGACTGGCTGGTCGACCAGTTCGTCGCCGTGCTCTCGGTGACCGCGAGCCGGGACGCCCAGACCGCCACGCTGGTGCAGGCGCTGGAGCTTGCCCGGCGGGCCAGGCCGGCGGAAGGCAACGGCACCTGATGCACACAGGTGAGCGGGGCTTGGTGGGTGCAGCTGCAAGGCGGAGGAGGGCGTCGACGCGGAGCGTCGGCAACCGACGACAACGCCGCAGATGCTCGCACCAAGCCCCGCGCCCCCGGCATGGCCCGCCGGGCAGGCTCCAAGAAGGATGTCTGACACTGGTGCCGTGAAGAGCGAAGACACCCCGTTCGTGGGCGGGCCGATGGACGGCCGCGTCCTGCCCGTCCTCGTGGGCCCCACCGGGCACCCTCCGAAGACGTACCGCATCCCGGTCCCGGACGCCGCCGGCGGCCCGCCCACCGACGTCGTCTACCGGCGCGCCCCGCGCGGCCACAGCAAGCGGCTCGGCCTGCCCCAGGGCTGGAAGTACGAGTACGACCCCACCGGCAAGGTCGACAAGCTCAAGTGGCCGTGGTCCAAGCCGGACGCCGAGCCGGACGCCACGCCGGGCGGCGGCCGGGACGACACCGACGGGTGACGAGGTTGCGCCGAACCGCGCACACCCGGCGCGTGTCGGCGGCGCGGCCGTCAACACCTCACTGTGCGGAGCGGAAGGGCTGCCCCGCACCGGAGGTGATGACGTGTCAGGAAAGGTTCCGCGCCTGGTGTGCACGGCGGCAGTGGCCGCCGGCTGCGTCCTCGCGCCGCGGCCCGCCACGGCGGCGCCCACGCCCGGTCCCGACGCCCGCGGCGTCGCGGAGCAGCTGACGGACCTTCAGCAGCTGTACCGGCAGGCCGAGCAGGCCACCGAGACCTACGACGCCACCGCGGAGAAGCTGAGGAAGCAGCGCGCCGAGGTGGCCCGGCTGGACGGCGCGCTCGCCAAGGCCCGCCTCTCGCTCCAGGACAGCCGGGGCGCGGCGGGACGGCTGGCCCGGCAGCAGTACCAGAACAGCACCGACATCTCCCCGTACGTACGGCTGCTGCTCGCCCGTGATCCTCAGCAGGCGCTCGACCAGGGGCATGTGCTCGGCCGGCTGGCGCGGGAGCGGGCCGAGACGGTGGGCCGGCTGACCGGCACCGAGAAACAGGCCGACACGCTCGCGCGTGCGGCCCGCAAGGCCCTCGACCAGCAGCTCTCCCTCGCCGCACGGCAGAAGAAGGACCGGGACGACGTCCAGGGGCGGCTGAGGAAGGTCGAGGAGCTGCTCGTCTCCCTCACCCCCGAACAGATCTCCGCGCTGGGCGAGTTGGAGAAGAGCGGGACCGACAAGGCGCAGCGGCAACTGGTGGCGTCCGGCGCGCTGAGCGACAACCGCCCGCCGTCGCCGGAGGGGAACCGGGCGGTGCGCTACGCCGTGCGGCAGCTCGGCAAGCCGTACCAGTGGGGCGCCGAGGGCCCGGCGTCCTACGACTGCTCGGGCCTGACGTCCCAGGCCTGGGACCGGGCGGGCACCCCGATCCCGCGCACCAGCCAGCAGCAGTGGGCACAGCTGCCGCGGGTTCCCCTCAAGCAGCTGCGCCCCGGTGACCTGGTGGTCTACTTCCCCGAGGCCACGCACGTCGCGATGTACCTGGGCCGGGGCATGGTCATCCAGGCCCCGCGCACGGGCGAGAAGATCAAGGTCTCGCCCATCGCGGCCTTCCCCGTCCTGGGAGCCGTCCGGCCGGACGGCGGTCAGGCACCCGTGAGCGAGGCGAGGTAGGCCTCCGTCTTCTCCGGCTCATAGAAGAAGTTCTCGAAGTCGGCCGGGTTGTTGAACGCGTTGGCGAAGCGGTCGGCCGCCGGCTGGAGCTGGCCCGCGGCGCCGATGAGGTTGAGGATGTGCTCCGGGGGCGGCGCCAGCATGGCGTTCGTCCACTTGGTGACGTGCTGCGCCGTGTCCCAGTACCGGTCGAAGGTGCCGCGCATCCAGCTCTCGTCGAACTCCTTCTCGCCGTGCTCCAGGATCGAGGCGAGGTACGCGGCCGCGCACTTGGAGGCCGAGTTGGAGCCCTGGCCGGTGATCGGGTCGTTGGCGACGACGACGTCCGCGACGCCGAGCACCAGGCCGCCGCCGGGGAGCCGGCCGACGGGGTTGCGGACGGTGGGCGCGTAGCGGCCGGCCAATGTGCCGCCCGCGTCGGTCAGTTCGACCTTGGTCGCCCGCGCGTACTCCCAGGGCGTGAACTTCTCCATGAGTTCCAGGGTCAGGGAGAGGTGCTCCGCCGGGTCCTTGACGCCGTTGAAGACGTCGAGCGGGCCACCGGGTATGCCCTCCCAGAACAGGATGTCCGCCGGTCCGGAGGTGGTGAGCGTCGGCATCACGAAGAGCTCGCCGACCCCGGGGACCAGGTTGCAGCGGACGGCGAGGAAGTCCGGGTGCTCGGGGCGGGGACCCAGACCGTGGACGTACGCCACCGCCAGCGCCCGCTGCGGCTCGCTGTACGGCGAACGGGAGGCGTCCCGGCCGAACATGGACACCAGCTCGCCCTTGCCCGCCGACACCAGCACCAGATCGTACGTACGGGAGAAGTAGTCGAGGTCGGAGACCGCGGCGCCGTGGATGACCAGCTGGCCGCCGCGCTGCGCGAACGTCTCCATCCAGCCGGCCATCTTCACCCGCTGGTCGACCGACTGGGCGAACCCGTCGAGCTTGCCCACCCAGTCGATGGCACGGGCCGCGGGGCCCTCGCCCCAGGAGCCCGGGGCCGCGACCGAGACACCGAGTCCCTCGATCTTCGGGGCCTGGGACTCCCAGAAGTTCAGCTGGAGATCACGCTCGTGCTGCAGCGCCGTGTGGAACATGCACTGCGTGGACATGACCCGGCCGGAACGGATCTCGTCCGCCGTCCGGTTCGACATCAGGGTGACCTCGTACCCGTGCGACTGAAGGCCGAGGGCGAGCTGGAGACCGGACTGGCCGGCTCCGACGACGAGTATCTTCCGCATGCGGGTGAGGGCTCCTAACGGGGGTTCACTCGGGTGTTTCGTCGAGCGCGTGGCCCACGAGGGACAGGAGGGTCTCGATCACCGAGATCCGGCGGCGCGCATCCATGATCATTACAGGTATGTGCGCGGGGATCGTCAATGCCTCCCGCACGTCTGCCGGTTCGAACAGCTCGCTGCCGTCGAAGTGGTTGACCGCCACGACGTACGGCAGCCCGCAGCTCTCGAAGTAGTCGAGCGCCGGGAAGCAGTCCTTCAGGCGGCGGGTGTCCGCCAGCACGACGGCACCGATGGCACCGCGCACCAGGTCGTCCCACATGAACCAGAACCGCTGCTGGCCCGGCGTGCCGAACAGGTAGAGCACCAGGTCGTCGTCGAGCGTGAGACGGCCGAAGTCCATCGCGACGGTGGTGGTCAGCTTGCCGGGCGTCGAGGTGAGGTCGTCGGTCTCCTCGCTCGCCTCGGTCATCAGCGCCTCGGTCTGCAGGGGCGTGATCTCCGAGACGGCGGTGACCAGCGTGGTCTTGCCGACGCCGAAGCCTCCCGCCACGACTATCTTCGTCGCGATCGGGGCGCGGGTGCGGTCCGTCTGCCAGGACTGCAGATTCTCGTCCTCGTCGACGAGCGGGGTGACGCCGGCAGCGGTGGCGGCGTCAGAGACGACGGAGTCCATTCAGCACCCTTTCCAGCAGAGCGCGGTCCGGGCGGCCCGTGCCATGACCGGTCCCGGTGCCGTACACACGGATCTTTCCCTGGTCCGCGAGGTCGCTGAGCAGCACGCGGACCACGCCGAGCGGCATCTTCAGCAGCGCGGCGATCTCGGCCACCGTGCGCATACGGCGGCACAGTTCGACGATGGCGAGCATCTCCGGCATCACCCGGCTGCCGTTGCCGCCCTGTGTCAGTTCCTTGCGCTCCTCGGGGGCCTCCAGCGCGGCCACGAACGTCTCCACGAGGAGCACGTGACCGAAGCGGGTACGGCCGCCGGTGAGCGAGTAGGGGCGTACGCGGGCCGGCTTGCGCTCGGCGCCGCGGACGGGGAGTTTCTTCGGCGAACTGCTCATCGGGCGCTCCCGGCGGACTCCTGCTCGAGGGATTTTCGTAGCTCGGTGCGGAGTTCGGGGGTCAGCACATGGCCGGCCCGGCCGACGAAGAGCGCCATGTGATACGCCACCACGCTCATGTCGCAGTCCGCGGAGCCGTGCACGCCGAGCAGCGAGCCGTCGCTGATCGACATCACGAACAGGCTGCCCTCGTCCATCGCGACCATCGTGTGCCGCACCTTGCCGGAGTCCATCAGCTTGGCCGCACCGATGGTGAGACTGCCGATGCCCGAGACGATGGTGGCGAGGTCGGCGGCCGAGCCCCGGGGGCCGGTCCGCCGCTGCTGGGCCACGGCCTTCGCCTCGGCGTTGCGGCCGGGGTCGGAGGAGAGCAGCAGCAGGCCGTCGGAGGAGACCACCGCGACCGACTGGATGCCCGGCACCTCCTCGACCAGATTGGTCAGCAGCCAGTGAAGATTGCGGGCTTCACTGCTCAGTCCGAAGGTACTGGGCGCGCTCAACTGCTTGCCTCCTCGACAGTGCCCCCCGTGGCTTCTTCGGATACAGCTGTTTCGGTGGTCGGCACCTCGTTCTGGGCCGTCCTTTCGGCGATCTCCGCCTCCACGTCGCGGTAACCGGCCTGCGCGCCCTGGCGGAAGCCGCCGAGTCTCCTGCGGAGGGCTTCCGCGTTGACCGTACGGGGGCGTTGGGGCTGCGTCTCGGTCGGTGCGGTGATCTTGGGTGTGCGCTTGGGGAGACCCTTCGCGGTTACGGGTTCTTCTTCGTCCGGGGTCCGTTGATGTTCCGCCTCGGCCTCGGCATCGACCTCGACCTCGGCGGGTGCGGGTGGCTCCGGTGGCCGCAACGGGTCCGGGTCCGTCGGCTGGAGCGGGATCAGGAGCTCCATCGTCGTCTCGGCCGGGGTCGGCGCGTGCTCGTCGGCCGCCGCGTCGGCGGCCTGCTGCGCGGCCTTCTCCGCCAGGGCGACCAGCGGGTCGGCCGTCTTGTGGCGTGCGTACAGCTCGTTGGAGTTGGCCTCGGCGTCGGCGCCCGGGAGGGAGAAGGAGTGGGCGGAGCCGGACACCGGTGCGGACGCGGCGGGGACCGCGGCCGACGGAGCCGCCGCCAGCAGGGCGTTCGGCAGGACGACGACCGCCGCGACGCCGCCCTGCTTCTGCTCGCGCAGCTGCACGCGGACGCCGTGGCGGTGGGCGAGACGGGCGACGACGTAGAGGCCGAGTCCGAGGCCCTCCTCGCCCTCGTGGTCGTAGGGCGAGCCCTGGTCGAACTCGGCGAGGCGGGCGTTGAGGCGGGTCATGCGCTCGCCGGTCATGCCGATGCCCTCGTCCTGGACGGAGAGCATGACCTCGCCGTTCTCCAGGAGCCAGCCGGAGATCTCGACGGGCCGGTCGGGCGGGGAGAACGTGGTGGCGTTCTCCATCAGTTCGGCCAGCAGGTGGGACAGGTCGTCGGCGGCGAAGCCCGCGATGTGCGCGTGCGGCGGCAGCACGGCGATGCGGACGCGCTCGTAGCGTTCGATCTCGCTGACCGCGGCGCGTACGACGTCGACCAGCGGCACGGGGTGCGCGCTCTGCTGGACGTGCTCGGTGCCGGCGAGGACGAGGAGGTTCTCGCTGTGCCGGCGCATCACCGTGGCGAAGTGGTCGAGCTTGAAGAGGGTGGCGAGGCGGTCCGGGTCGTGCTCGCGGTCCTCCAGGCCCTCGATGACGCCCAGCTGACGCTCGACCAGGCCGAGGGTGCGCAGGGCGAGGTTCACGAACGTGCCGCCGATGCTCTCCCGCAGCCGCTCCAACTGGGCGGCGGAACCGGCGAGTTCGGCGCGCAGCTCCTCGCGGGCGTCGGCCATCTTCTGGCGCTGCCCGACCAGGTGTTTGCGGTCGGCCTCCAGCGTGGCGATGCGCTCGTGCAGGGCGGCGGCGTGCGCGTGCAGGGCGTTGACCGAGCGGACGACCTGCGCGAACTCGTCGTTGCGGCCGGTGAAGGTGACCGGTTCCTCGGCGGCGGGGTTCTCCGCCTGGGCGAGGCGGGCCGAGCCGCGGCGCAGGACGGAGAGCGGTCGGGTCAGGCTGCGCGCCATGGCCGTGGCCATGCCGACGGCGACCAGCATCAGGACGCCGAGGACGGCGATACGGAGCTCCAGCGCGCTGACGTCGTCGTCGCGCAGCTGGGCCAGGTCCTTGGTACGGCGGTCGTAGAGGGCGGACTCCGCGCCGCGCATGGCGTCGATCCGGGCGGAGAGCGCGGCGTCGACCTTCGAGGCGCTGGTGCCGAGTTCGGAGGTGGAGAGCGTCGGCTGGTCGGTCAGCGAGCCGAGGTACCTCTCCGCGGAGTCGACCTCGGGGCCGGTGACCGTGGAGTCGTAGGAGTCGCGGGCGGACTTGGGCGCGGTGTCGCGGAAGTCGGCGAGGGCCGAGTCGGAACGCAGACGGGCCTGCTGGGCCGCGGCGGTCAGCGCGTCGCGCTGTTTGGCGTCGGCCGCCGTGGAGGTGGAGGTCCGCACCGGCAGGCCGGTGGTGGGGCTGATCACCGTCTGGGTGGACGAGGGGACGTTGAGGGCCGCGACGAGAAGCCCGCGGGCGGCGGCGGACTGCTGCACGGCGGAGTCCAGCTCGGCGAACGAGTACGCGCCCGATCCGGCGCGGGGCGGCATCTGCTCCGCCAGCTGCTCGGCGAGCCGGTGCAGTTCGGTGATGGCGGTGGAGTACGCGCCGTGCGCCTCCAGGGCACTGCTCTTGCCCGTGAGCGCGGAGCGGCGCAGCGCGGCGATGCCGTCGAGGTCGCCGCGGAGGGAGGAGGAGATGTCGGGGTCGTTGAGCAACTCCTCGACCTGGCGGTCGACGCGCGCGCTCGCCTGCTCGCCGGGCGCCTTGGACCTGGGGCGGCCGGCGGCGATGTACAGGGTCACCTCGTCCCGCTCGTCGGCGAGCGAGTGGGCGAGCACCAGGGCGTTCTGGGTCTGCCCGGCGAGCGTCACCAGGTCCTGCGAGTCCGAGAGTTGCCCGGAGGCGGCGAGGACGGAGGGAAGACCTGCCCCGGCGATGGCCGCGGCCACGACGGCCACGGCGACGACGAGACGGTTGCGGACGTGCGTGGGGCGGCCCTTTCCGGTGGTGGTGCTGCTGCCGGGCGTGCGCTCCGCTTCCGTTGCGGGGTCCGTCTGCTTGCCTGTGCGACGAGGCCGCGTCTTCTGCACCGGTGCTCGCATTCCTGACTCGTGATACTCATGGGCCCGGGTGACGCTCCGTCAATTCACGCCGACCGCGCGCTCCCTCGGTACGGTCCCCGACCCTCCCAGTGCCGGTGGGCAGTGGCCGAGCATCACCTGACCCGCCACCCGAAGGAGTGAACATCGGAGGGGAGTTGGCGAGCAAGTTCCACGGGCGCGTGCAGCGACCGTGCGCGGCGGGCCGGTTGGACGTCCGCGCGAGACGGTGGCAATATTCGCCGACACGCATTCCCGGAACAACGGATTCCAACTCAAATCAGACGTCTGACCTGCGCGAGTGCACCCATCCGGCAACCAGTGTCAGCCTTTTGCGAACCTTGTGAAGACGTCGTGCAGACTGGCCGAATGCATACGGAAGTTGTATCGGAACCCGGCGACCCGGCCCGCCCCAACGAGGACTTCGCGGCTGTCGCGCTGCCTGCTTCCGGCCAGGGCGGTGTCGCCGTCGTACTGGACGGGGTGACGCCTCCGCGCGGCGGGACGGGCTGTCTGCATTCCGTTCCCTGGTACATCGCGCGGTTGGGCGGGGCGCTGACCGAACTGACCGTTTCCCTCCCGGATGTTCCGCTGTCCGAGGCGCTTTCCCGTGCGATCGCCCGCACAGCCACGGCACACGTCGCCACCTGTGACCTTTCTCACCCACGCACCCCTCAGGCAACGGTGGTCGTGGCGCGTTGGGGGACGGAGACCGTCGAGCACCTGGTCCTGTCGGACTCCGCGCTGCTCGTGGAGTCGTCGGAGGGCTCGGTGACGGCGATGCTGGACGACCGCCTGTCCCGCCTTCCGCGCTCGGCCCTGGCCACGGACGCGATCGTGGACTCGACGGTCCGCAACAAGGAGGGCGGCTTCTTCACGGCGGCGGCGGATCCGGCGGTCGCGGACCGCGCGGTCACGGGCACGCTCCCCCGCCGCGACGTGCGCGCCCTCGCGGCCCTCACCGACGGCGCCACCCGCTGGGTGGAGAAGTTCCACGAGGGCAGCTGGGAGGACTGCTTCCACCTCCTCCGCAAGGAGGGCGCCCGCGCCCTGGTCCAACGGGTCCGCACCCTGGAAACCGCCGACGCGGAACGGGTGTTCCTACGCAGGAGCAAGACGCACGACGACGCGACGGTGGTCCTGGTGGAACTGTGAGCGGAACGCGGCTACGACGGCCTCCTGAGCGGAGCGCGGCTACGACGGCCTCATGAGCGGAGTGCGGGCCGACAGCCGCGGACGCGAGACCCCGCGGGGCGGGGGCCCCGGGGTCCGCAGACCCGTGGGCCGGAGAGCCCCGGACGGAGATCCTCGAACCGGCCAGACCCGGACGGCAGTCCCCGCGGACCGGAGACCCGTGAACCGGACACCCCGCAGACCGGAGGGCCCCGGACCGAAGATCCGCGAACCGGCCAGCCCCGGGCGGGAGCCCCCGCGGACCGGAGACCCGTGAACCGGACACCCCGCAGACCGGAGAGCCCCGGACCGAAGATCCGCGAACCGGCCAGCCCCGGACGGGAGCCCCCGCGAGCCAGGGGCTCATGCCCGATCAGCCGTGTCCGGGCGGGCCCAAGTGCAGCGACCAGGAAGGCAGCAGGCCGGAGGGGCAGGCCCCGATCAGCCGTGTCCGGGCGGACCAGGCGCCGCTACAGCGCGGCAGCAGGCCGGGGGCTAAGGCCCGATCAGCCGTGATCGGACGCGCCCAGTCGCAGCGGGCAGCAGCCCGGCGGCTCAGGCCCGAACAGCCGCGTCCGGGCTGACCAGGCGCCGCGACCAGAGGGGCAGCAGGCCGGAGGGGCAGGCCCCGATCAGCCGTGTCCGGGCGTGCCCGAGCGCCGCGGCGACCAGGACGGCAGCAGGCCGGGGCCCCGGCCCGAACAGCCGTGTCCGGGCGGACCAGGCGCCGCTACAGCGCGGCAGCAGGCCGGGGGCTAAGGCCCGAACAGCCGCGTCCGGTTGACCAGGCGCCGCGACCAGAGGGGCAGCAGGCCGGAGGGGCAGGCCCCGATCAGCCGTGTCCGGGCGTGCCCGAGCGCCGCGGCGACCAGGACGGCAGCAGGCCGGGGCCCCGGCCCGAACAGCCGTGTCCGGGCGGACCAGGCGCCGCTACAGCGCGGCAGCAGGCCGGGGGCTAAGGCCCGAACAGCCGCGTCCGGTTGACCAGGCGCCGCGACCAGAGGGGCAGCAGCCGGAGGGGCAGGCCCCGATCAGCTGTGTCCGGGCGGACCAGGCGCCCCTACAGCGCGGGAGGCCGAGGGCTCTGGCCCGATCAGGCGTGCCCAGGCGCCGCGGCCAGGACGGCGGCAGGCCGGGGGCACAGGCCCGAACAGCCGTGATCGGGCGGGCCCAAGCGCCGCGACCAGGGCGGCAGCAGGCCCGGCCGCCGGGATCGCAGCGGCCCGGACCCGCGTCGCGGCGAGGCGGTGTTCGCTACTTCTCCATGCCTCGGTTCAACTGGCTGAGCAGGCGTGCCAGTTCCGCGACCTCGTGGCGGTTCCAGTGGTTGAGCTGGCTGACGTAGCGGGCCCGGCGGGCGTCGCGGACCTTGCGGACGCGGTCGTGGCCCTCGTCCGTGAGGTGGACCAGCCAGGCGCGGCCGTCGGCGGGGTCGGGTTCGCGGGCGACCAGGCCGAGGTCCTCCAGGGCACGCAGCTGGCGGGACATGGTGGCCTTGCCGACGCCGATGTAGGCGGCGAGTTCCGTGGCGCGCTGGCGGCCGCACTCGTCGAGGCGGATCAGCAGGCCGTACGCCGCCGACTCCAGATCGGGGTGGACCTCACGGGCCATCTCCCCCTGGTTGGCGCGGGCGCGCCGGAAAAGGATCGTCAACTCGCGCTCCAGGGACAGGTATTCCTGGTCTGCACCACTCGGTGACGGTTGAGCCGGGAGTCGGCGCTCGTCCCCGTTTTCGCCTTCGTGCACGTCAGTCCCTGCCTCGGTTTTCCTGAGCCTGAAAGTTTCCGCCGAACCCCGCCGTTGCCGCAGCTCCCCAAGTATTTCGCAGGGCTAGACCAACGGCAGACTCCGACCCCTCTTCCACGCACTCTTCTACGTGCGTAGCTTCGATACCAGGCACCGACTGACATGCCCACACCATCCCTCCCGATGGCGGGGCACCGGCCTCGTACGGCCCTGCACTCCCGCCGTACGGGCGCCCTCCCCCACAGAGCATCACCGAGCTTTCGGAGGCACGCCATGCCCGTGCACAGACCCGGACCGGTACACCCCCGGCGCCCCTTGCTCGCCGGACTCCTGCTCGCCGCCCTCTCGCTCGTCCTCGCCGTCCCCGCCGCCCCCGCCTCCGCGGCGGACACCCCCGCCCGCGGCTCCGCCCGCATGGGCGTGGGCGTCGCCGCCCACGACGGCAGCGGCGGCACCCCCTCCTCCGCCGACGCCACCCAGACCGAGGGCGTCGACGTCTCCGGCTACCAGGGCAACGTCGCCTGGTCGACCCTGTGGAGCAGCGGCGTCAAGTGGGCCTACACCAAGGCGACCGAGGGGACGTACTACACGAACCCCTACTTCGCCCAGCAGTACAACGGCTCGTACAACGTCGGCATGATCCGCGGCGCGTACCACTTCGCCACCCCCGACACCACCAGCGGCGCCACTCAGGCCAACTACTTCGTCGACCACGGCGGCGGCTGGTCCAAGGACGGCAAGACCCTCCCCGGCGTCCTCGACATCGAGTGGAACCCCTACGGCGCCGAGTGCTACGGCAAGTCCGCGAGCGCGATGGTCGGCTGGATCGCCGACTTCCTGAACACCTACAAGGCCCGCACGGGACGGGACGCCGTGATCTACACGGCCACCAGCTGGTGGACCGACTGCACCGGCAACTACGGCGGCTTCGCGGCCGCCAACCCGCTGTGGATCGCCCGGTACGCGTCGACCGTGGGGACGCTTCCGGCCGGCTGGGGCTACTACACGATGTGGCAGTACACCTCGTCCGGGCCGACCGTCGGCGATCACGACAAGTTCAACGGCGCCCTCGACCGCGTCGTCGCCCTCGCCAACGGCTGACGTACGACCGACACCAGGCGCGAGAAGAAGGCCCGGGCCTCCCTCACGGGGCACGGGCCTTCCCTCACCCGATGGCGTCCGTCACGCCGCCACCGGAACCTCCGGCGCCGCCTCGCTCGTGGCGGGCGCCAGCGCCAGCTCCAGGACCTGGCGGACGTCGGTCACGGCGTGGACGTCGAGCTTGTCCAGCACCTCGGCCGGGACGTCGTCCAGGTCGGCCTCGTTGCGCTTGGGGATGATCACGGTCTTCACACCGGCGCGGTGCGCGGCGAGCAGCTTCTGCTTCACGCCGCCGATCGGCAGCACCCGGCCGGTCAGCGAGACCTCGCCGGTCATGGCCACGTCCGTGCGGAGCAGCCGGCCCGACAGCAGCGACGCCAGCGCCGTCGTCATCGTGATGCCGGCGCTCGGGCCGTCCTTCGGGACCGCGCCCGCCGGGAAGTGGATGTGCACGCCGCGGTCCTTCAGGTCCGCGACCGGCAGCTCCAGCTCGGCGCCGTGGCTGCGCAGGAAGCTCAGCGCGATCTGCGCCGACTCCTTCATCACGTCGCCCAGCTGACCGGTGAGGGTCAGGCCCGCCGCGCCCGTCTCCGGGTCTGCGAGCGACGCCTCCACGAAGAGGACGTCACCGCCAGCGCCGGTCACCGCGAGGCCCGTCGCCACGCCCGGGACCGCCGTACGGCGCTCCGCCGGGTCCTGCGCGGACTCCGGGACGTGGTGCGGCCATCCGATCAGGGCGCGCAGGTCGGCGTCCGTGATCGTGAACGGCAGCTCGCGGTCGCCCAGTTCGTGCTGCGCCGCGACCTTGCGGAGCAGCCGGGCGATCGAACGCTCCAGGGTGCGCACACCCGCCTCGCGCGTGTACTCGCCGGCGAGCTTGCGCAGGGCGCTCTCGTCCAGGGTCACCTCGTCCTTGTCCAGGCCCGCCCGCTCCAGCTGGCGCGGGAGCAGGTGGTCGCGGGCGATGACGACCTTCTCGTCCTCGGTGTATCCGTCCAGGCGCACGAGTTCCATACGGTCCAGGAGGGCTTCGGGGATTGCCTCCAGGACGTTCGCCGTGGCGAGGAACACGACGTCCGACAGATCGAGCTCGACCTCCAGGTAGTGGTCGCGGAAGGTGTGGTTCTGCGCCGGGTCCAGGACCTCCAGGAGTGCGGCCGCCGGGTCGCCCCGGAAGTCGGACCCCACCTTGTCGATCTCGTCGAGCAGGACGACCGGGTTCATCGAGCCGGCCTCCTTGATCGCGCGCACGATCCGGCCGGGCAGCGCGCCGACGTACGTACGGCGATGGCCGCGGATCTCGGCCTCGTCGCGGACGCCGCCGAGGGCGACGCGGACGAACTTGCGGCCCATGGCGTGCGCGACCGACTCGCCGAGCGAGGTCTTGCCGACGCCGGGCGGGCCGACGAGGGCCAGGACGGCACCGCCGCGCCGGCCGCCGATGACACCGAGACCGCGGTCGGTACGGCGCTTGCGCACCGCCAGGTACTCGGTGATCCGCTCCTTCACGTCCTCCAGGCCGGAGTGCTCGGCGTCCAGGACGGCCTTGGCGCCCTGGATGTCGTACGCATCCTCGGTCCGTTCGTTCCACGGCAGTTCGAGGACCGTGTCCAGCCAGGTGCGGATCCAGGAGCCCTCGGGCGACTGGTCGCTGGAGCGCTCGAGCTTGTCGACCTCCTTGAGGGCCGCCTCCCGGACGTTCTCCGGCAGGTCGGCGGACTCGACCCGGGCGCGGTAGTCGTCGGACTCCTCGGCGGAGTCCTTGCCGTCGCCGTTCAGCTCGCGCAGTTCCTTGCGCACGGCTTCCAGCTGACGGCGCAGCAGGAACTCCCGCTGCTGCTTGTCGACGCCCTCCTGGACGTCCTTGGCGATGGTCTCGGCCACGTCCTGCTCGGCCAGGTGGTCGCGCAGGTGCTGGGTGGCGAGCTTGAGACGGGCGACCGGGTCGGCCGTCTCCAGCAGTTCGATCTTCTGCTCGGTGGTCAGGAAGGGCGAGTAACCGGAGTTGTCGGCCAGCTGGGACACGTCGTCGATGGCCTGCACACGGTCCACGACCTGCCAGGCGGCGCGCTTGCGCAGCCAGGCGGTGGCGAGGGCCTTGTACTCCTTGACCAGTTCGGTGACGTGGCCGGGCAGCGGCTCGGGCACGCTCTCGTCGATCCTCGTCCCCTCGACCCACAGCGCGGCACCCGGCCCGGTGGTGCCGGCGCCGATCTGCACACGGCCGCGGCCGCGGATCAGGGCGCCCGGGTCACCGTCGGCCAGCCGGCCGACCTGCTCGATCGTGCCGAGCACGCCGGTGCTCGGGTAGGTCCCGTCGACACGTGGAACGAGCAGCACCTTCGGCTTTCCCGGTTCCGACCGGGCGGCGGCCTGGGCGGCCTCCACCGCGGCGCGTACGTCGGCGTCGTTCAGGTCCAGCGGTACGACCATCCCGGGGAGGACTACCTCGTCGTCGAGCGGCAGTACGGGCAGGGTGAGCGATGTGGACGTCGAAGCCATGATCTCCCCTTCGGCAGTCAAGTTGAGTTATGCCGACTCAATGCTTGGCGTTCCGCCGTTGTTCCCGGGTCTCCGTGTCGTTCGCTGTCAGCGATCACGGAGCCGGGAGGCATCGCGTGCGCACCGGCGTTCACAGGCAG
This sequence comes from Streptomyces sp. NPDC048419, assembly GCF_043200415.1. Lineage (NCBI taxonomy): Bacteria > Bacillati > Actinomycetota > Actinomycetes > Kitasatosporales > Streptomycetaceae > Streptomyces > Streptomyces sp. NPDC048419. Next base: position 42,073 of record NZ_JBICXT010000005.1, read on the forward strand.
ACTCCGCACACTGCAAGCTCGTACGACGGAACGACGGGGGACTTGGGGAAGCCGATGAGCGAGGAACGGCGGCGGGGACCGCGGTTCCCCTGGTGGCGCGGGGTACGGGACTCGGCGACACAACGGCCCCGCCGACCGCCACCGCACGTAACGCCGTCGCCCGCAGGACTGTTCCGCCGACGCCGTACCGGCGGCCCCGCTCCGACGACCGGCCCAGCATCCTTCTCGTGCTGACGGACGACCAGCCGAAGGAGACGGACCGGGCGATCCCCCGGACACTCGACCGACTGGGCGGACAGGGCGTCACCTTCGGGCGGGCGCACACTGGCACCCCGCTGTGCGCGCCGTCGCGCGCCTCGATCATGTCGGGCCGGTACGCGCATCACCACGGTGTCCTCGACACCCGCCACCCCTACCACCTCGACCAGCACACCACCGTGCAGCGGCAGCTGCGGGCGGCCGGCTACCGCACGGGGCTGTTCGGCAAGTACCTCAACTACTGGCACACCGGCGACGATCCGCCGCACTTCTCGGTGTTCCGGGGCTGGCCCGGAAGCTGGCCGCGGCGCGCGGGACCGGTTCCTAGGGGGCCGGGGCCTACGCCTCCCGGTGCCAGCGCCTGATCAGCGGCCAGGTGGCGACGCCTATCCCGAGCGAGATCAGATGGCCCCAGCTGGTCATCGGGTCGGTGAACTCGAGCAGGCCCTGGACCAGCATGCCGCCGAACAGGACCAGCACCGGCCAGCGCAGCCACGGCCTCAGCAGTCCCGCGAGAGCGCCCACACTGGCGGCCACGCCGAAGCTGATGCCATAGTCGAGGCGGTGCAGGGAGCTGTCGGGGAGGTGGCCCACCAGGACCGCGAGGCCGACGGTGCCCTCGGTCGCGAGGGTGGCGAGGACCTGCCCGGCGAGGAAGACGACGGCCGTGCGGGCCCCGCCTATCCGCCGCTCCAGCGCGGTCAGGACGAGCAGGAAGCAGACGACGTACGGCGAGACGAGGCCGCCCGCAACCCACATCGCGCTCGCCAGCAGCACCAGCGCGGGTGACTGCACCAGGTGCGCCACATCGGTGCTGGACGCCTGTTGCAGGGATTGCACCAGGGACGAGGAGCCGTACGTGCTGAGCACCGAGGTGAGCGCCAGGACGGCCGCGTAGCCGAAAGTGAACGGCGTGCCGGCGGGCGTCGGCAGCAGGCGCCAGGGACGGCGAAGGGCCCGGGCGAAGGGGGCGGGCGCGAGAGGGCCCGCGAGGTGCGGCCCGCCGCGCTGACGCGGCATCCCGTCCAGGAGTTCGGACACATCGGGAAGGGGCGCGGCCGAGGGGTCTGTTCTGGCCGTCGCGGTGGGTTCCACGGTGGGGCGCTCCTTCCGTCGCGCACCACCCTTGGCAACCACAGGGGCCTCTGTCTGTGACCGACACCACGCGAGAGCCGATTCACAGCAACCTCTCAAGCTTTTCGTGCGTCCGGCTTCCCGTGCGTCCGCAGGCGGCTCACGGCCCGAGCAGGGTCACGGCCTGAGGAGAGCCACCTCCTTGGCGTGGGCGGTGCGGGTCGCCGTGTCCCAGTCGCCGGTGCAGTAGATCGATGCCTCGCCGATGGCGCCGTCGCGCACTTCGGCGCGCATCAACTCCCGGCAGTACCAGGCACCTTGCCCGTCCACCCAGGACTCCTCGAACTCCAGGACGAACCCGGTGGGGGTGGGGTCCACGCGGTGGCGCGGCACCGTGCCGCGAGCGGGGTGGCTGCGCCGGCGCAACGCGACGACTTCGTCGCGCCCCCGGGTCTGCAGCCGCCACTGCGGCAGGGTCAGATCGAGGAAGACGTCGTCCGTGAACAGCCCCTCGGGGGCGGTGCCGGTCTCCAGGAACTGCACGAAGAGACGGGTGAGTTGCCCGATCCGGGTGTCCGTCCCGGTGGTCATGACGTCGCCCCCGCGAGGTTGCGGCCGACGACCTCCATCGTGCGGTTCAGCTCCGCGGTGGGGCTGAACTCGACGACCTCGGTACCGGCGAAGACGAGCGGGAGGTGGCCGGGTGCGCCGTAATAGGCGTCGCCCGCGTGGAAGACCTCGTCGTGGTCGGCGTACCGGAACACGATCCGGCCGGAGAGGACCTGGCCCCAGTGCGGGCACTGGCAGCGGTCGTCGGGCAGGCCCCGGAAGAGCGGGGCGGGGTCCATGTCCTGCTTCATGGTCTCGTAGGCGACCGTGTACGGGCCGATCTCGGCGTAGCGCCCCTCGATGACGGGCTCGTCGACCTTGAGCTCGGCCTCGGCCTTGGTGGTGCGCGGCATGGTGTCCTGCCTTCCCTCGGAGCCTCGCGCTTCAGCGCTTCACCCAGGAGGCGTGAGATCGCACGGCACGGTGTGAGGTGTGGCCTCACAGCCGCCACGCGGGCGGCTGTTCGGGCTCGTAGACGCAGAGGGTGCCGGTGCGCAGGGCCGTCGCGAGGTGGCGGCCGAGTTCGGGGTGGACGTCGGTGACGCGCCGCACCGCGGCCCGGATGCGGGCGGTGACGGCGGTGCGGGCACGTTCGGCGTGCGAGCCCGTGCGGCGCACCCGGCCCCCGATGCCGTACGCGGCCGCGAGCTGCCCGACGAGAGCGTCCCGCTCCACGGCGATCCGCTCCGAGCGTCCGGCGTCCCCGGCCTGGTCGGCGTCCCGGCCCTCCTCCTCCAGCTCCCGCAGCCTGCGCCGGTAGGCGGCCCGGGCGGTGGCGTCGACGACCTCGCCGGTGTCGCCCTGGGGATGCAGACCTCCGGCGTCCTGCCCCCGGCCGTCCGCTGCCGCCAGTTCCACGGCGGGGACCGGCGTGCCCGGACGGGCGAGCAGGACGGCGATGTCGTGCAGGCCCTTGCTGGCCGGGAGCCGCACGTCGCGGCCGGCGTAGCGGAGATGCCAGAGGGGCCCTTCGCGGCGGAAGAGAGAGGTGTCGTCAGCGGATGGGCGCGGCCGGGGCGCGGTCCCCGCGCCGGATGCTCCCGGGTGCCCCGGATCCGCCGTCTCCGCCGCGATGCGCTCCGCCAGCGCCACCGCGCCCACCGCCTCGGCGGCCTGCAACGCCCGCTCCCGGTGCTCACGGGTGCGGTGCGGGTCCCCGAGAGCCGCCGCGAGCAGGGCGAGATGACGGTCGACCGGGCCGCGGACCGCCGCGCCGATGCCTTCCACCACGAACAGGCCGGCGTACGGGACGAGCAGGTCGTAGAGGAGGGAGGCGCTGCGGTGGGAGCCCACGGCGGCCACCGTCTCCGCGGCCTGCGCCACCATCGGGAGCCACTCGCTGTCACGGGGCGCCCCGGCGAGCCGGGGTGCGACGGCCGAGAGGCGGCGGGCCGCCTCGTCGGGACGGCCGAACTGCGCCGCCAGGAGGGCGAGCGTGACGTGGGGCCACAGCATCGGGGACCGCTCCAGAACGGACGCCGCGGCGCGCACCCGTTCCAGTCCTGCCGTGTCGCCCATGTCGGCGTACAGGCACCAGCGCTGGGTGACGGCGAGCAGGTCCGCGTTGCCGCTGCCGGCCTTGCGCCCCAGCTCCTCCACCTCGTCGAGCGCGGCCGCGCAGTCGTCGTAGCGGCCCTCCATCAACGCGCGCGTGCCGCGCCACAACGGCACGTACCAGGCGTACAGGGGACGCCGGAGCGGGCGCACGGTCGTCTCGTACGCCGCCGCCTCCGCGTCGGCCTCGGCGAACGCGCCGGTCTCCATCAGGGCGACCAGCCGCAGCCGCCGGCCGAGGAGTTCGAGCACCGGGTCGCGCAGGTCGCGGGCGGTCCCCACGATCTCCGCGGTCCAGGCGAGCCGGTCCCGGCAGTGGTCGGGACCGGGCCGCGCGTCGCACAGTGCGGCCAGCGCCGGGCCGATCGTCGCGGGGTCGCCCGCCTCGCGGGCGGTGCGGACAGCCTCCTCGGCGAGCGCGATCCGGTGCTTCTCCGGTTCCACGAGCCCGGCGGCGAGCGACAGCCGCGCGGTGACGCCGGCGCGCAGGGCGGTGTACCGGGGCTCGGCGGCGAGCGCGGCGCGCGCCTCGGTCAGCAGATCGAGCTGCTCACGGTCCTCCAGGTCGACCTCGAACCCCACTGCCCCGGTCCCCAGCCCCAACGCGGCGCGCGCCACCAGATCAGCCCGCCCCGCCTCCCGCGCCATCCCGGCGGCCCTGAGCAACGCGTCCCGCGCCGCCTCGCGCTCCCCGGCCCCGAGCCGCGCGGAACCCAGCCCGAGCAGCGCCTCGGTGATCTCGACACGTACGGCGGGAGGCGCGGCCGTTTCTCCGTCCCCGCTGCCCACCTCCCCGCTCCCCGTCTCCCCGGCCGCCTCCCATGCCTCCACCGCCCGCTCGTACCACCGGGCCGCGTCCTCGAACGCGCACAGCCCCTGAGCCCGGACCGCCGCCTCGCGCGCGTACCCGGCGGCTTCCCCGGCCTGTTCGGGCCCGGAGAGCAGGAGGTGGTGGGCGACCTCCGCGGGAGCGGTGTCGCGGCCGCGGCGGGCGTAGCCGGCCAGGACCTGGGCGGCGGCGCGGTGCAGGGCGGCGCGTTCGGCGGGGGCGAGGGTGTCGTGCACCGCGTCGCGCAGCAGGTCGTGCCGGAAGGCGCCGCGGTCGGCCTCCGCCTCGGCCAGCAGCCCGGCCCCGGCGGCCTCGCCGAGCAGCGCCCGCACCTCGCCCAGCGGCACCTCCGCGGTCTCGGCGAGCACGTCGAGCCGGAAGCGGGTGCCGAGGACGGCGGCCACGTCCAGCACCCGCGCGGCCCGCGGGGTGAGGTCGCCCAGCCGGTCGCGTACGGCGTCGCGGACGGCGACCGTGGAGCGGGCGGGACCGTCCCACCGGCCGCTGCGCAGCAGTTCGGTGACGAAGAACGCGTCGCCGCCCGTCCGCCGTACCAGGGAACACAGCGCGTCCGGCGCGGGCGCCGCCCCCGTGACCGCCTCCACCAGCGCCGCGACGTCCCGTTCGGCCAGCGGCCCGAGCGGCAGCGACCGCCCACGGCGCAGCAGCTGCGCACGGGCCCGGCCACGGCCGCCGTCCATGCCCTGCCGCCAGGCCGTGTCGTCGTCGCGGGCCGTCGCCAGGAGCAGCACCCCGCAGGTGCGGGCCGCGTCCGCGGTCTCCAGCAGCAGCCGCAGCGAGGACGCGTCGGCGGCGTGCACGTCGTCCAGCACGAGGAGCAGCGGCCCGCGCCGGGCGGCCGTGGCAAGCACCTCGGCCACGTCGCCCGCGAGTCGCAGCCGTGCCGTCTCCGGGTCGGCGCCGCGCGGTACGCCCGGGGCCGACCCGGCCACCAGGGCTCGCAGCGGCGGCGAGGCGGTCACCAGCCGCCCGCAGCGCACGTCGTCGGCGACCAGCTCGCGCAGCAGCCGCGACCACGGGCGGAAGGCTCGCCCGGCCGTCTGCGGCGGGCACCAGGTCCACCGGGTGCGGAACGCGTCCGCCTGCGCGGCGGCCTCCTCGGCGGTACGGGTCTTGCCCGCGCCGGCGGGTCCTATGAGGGTGACGAGTCCGCCCCGCCCGGACGCGGCGCGGTCCAGGGCGGCCCGCAGCTCGCCCAGCACGTCCTCGCGTCCCACGAACGGGTAATTCGCGGCCATGGCAGCCACCACGCACTTCTCGCCGGCCTCGCGGGCCTCCCGCTGCTTCGAGCGTAGGCACGAGCGGCGGCCCGCGCGAGGCGCACGCCGCACCCGCCCCGGTCCCCCGGAAATCCCCCTGGCCGCAACCCCTGGTTCAGGCAGGATGGGCCCATGACCGCCACCTACGACACCCCTGTGGTCCTGGACCGTCGTCAGGGCCCGTTCGGCGAGGTCGTGCTGCGCCGGCACGGGGCGCTGCTGCAGATCATCGCCAACGGCTGCTTCCTGATGGACACCTCGGACGGCCGCTCGGAGCGGTTGCTGATCGACGCCGCGCGCGACGCCGTGGGCCCCCGCCCGCGGCCGCACGTGCTGATCGGCGGGCTCGGCGTGGGGTTCTCGCTCGCACATGCGGCGGCCGACCCGTACTGGGAGGCGATCACGGTCGTGGAGCGCGAGCGCGCCATCGTCGACTGGCACCGCGACGGACCGCTCGCCGCCTTTTCGGCGCGGGCCGTCGCCGACCGGCGCACGGAGATCGTCGAGGCGGATCTGATCACGTACGTGAATGAGACATCCGCCACGTACGACGCCCTGTGCCTGGACATCGACAACGGCCCCGGCTGGACCGTCACCGAGGGCAACGAGGGGCTCTACTCGCCGGCCGGACTCACAAGCTGCGCAAGGGTGTTGAAGCCGGGCGGCATATTGGCCGTCTGGTCGGCCCAGCCCTCTCCGGATTTCGAAGAAACCTTGTGGAATGCCGGGTTCCAGCGGGTGCGTACCGAAGAGATCCCGGTTGCCCGGGGCGTTCCGGACGTCGTACACATCGCCGTCCGACCTGGATAGCCGCGGGACGGTGACTCCCCGTACTCTGCTTCTCTGACGCGGATCATTCAAGCGTCAATCGCAAGCATGCGCAGGCAAAGCCAGTCAGAAGGAATGACCCCACGCATTCCGGAAAGCAACTCAGGGGCGGGCGATGGAGCAGACCCACACATCCCACAACGGCACGACGGCGACGCCGGGCGCACAGCGCCGGGTTCTGGTGGTCGAGGACGACCCGACCATCGTCGAAGCCATCGCGACCCGCCTGCGCGCAGAGGGCTTCCTCGTGCAGACCGCGGGCGACGGCCCGGCCGCCGTCGACACCGCCGAGGCCTGGCAGCCCGACCTGCTGATCCTCGACATCATGCTGCCCGGCTTCGACGGTCTGGAGGTCTGCCGCCGTGTGCAGGCCCAGCGCCCGGTGCCGGTGATGATGCTCACCGCGCGCGACGACGAGACCGACATGCTGGTCGGCCTCGGGGTCGGCGCCGACGACTACATGACCAAGCCGTTCTCCATGCGGGAGCTGGCCGCACGCGTGCACGTGCTGCTGCGCCGGGTCGAGCGGGCCGCGCTGGCGGCGGCGACGCCCAGGAGCGGCATCCTGCGCCTCGGCGAGCTGGAGATCGACCACGCACAGCGCCGGGTGCGCGTGCACTCGGAGGACGTGCACCTCACGCCCACCGAGTTCGACCTGCTGGTGTGCCTGGCGAACACCCCGCGCGCGGTGCTCTCCCGTGAGCAGCTGCTGGCCGAGGTGTGGGACTGGGCGGACGCCTCCGGCACCCGCACCGTCGACAGCCACATCAAGGCGCTGCGCCGGAAGATCGGCGCCGAGCGGATCCGCACGGTGCACGGCGTGGGCTACGCGCTGGAGACCCCGACGCCATGAGCGGCGGTCCAGCCGCAGGGCGAAGCCCCGGGGAGCCCTGGGGCGGGCTGCGCCCGTTCTCGATCAAGACGAAGCTGGGCGCACTGGTCGTCATCGCGGTCCTCATCACCACCGGGCTGATGATGATCGCGATGCGCACGGCGACGGAGCTGCGCTTCATCACCGTCTTCTCGATGGTCGCCACCCTGCTCATCACGCAGTTCGTGGCCCATTCGCTCACCGCGCCGCTGGACGACATGAACGCCGTCGCCCGCGCCATCTCGCACGGCGACTACACCCGCCGGGTGCGGGAGAACCGCCGCGACGAACTGGGCGACCTGGCTCAGACGATCAACCGCATGGCCGACGACCTGGAGGCCCAGGAGCGGCAGCGCAAGGAGCTGGTGGCGAACGTCTCGCACGAGCTGCGCACCCCCATCGCGGGCCTGAGGGCGGTCCTGGAGAACATCGTGGACGGCGTCTCGCCCGCCGACCCCGAGACCATGCGCACGGCGCTGAAGCAGACCGAGCGGCTCGGCCGGCTGGTGGAGACGCTGCTGGACCTCTCCCGGCTGGACAACGGCGTCGTGCCGCTGCGCCGCCGCCGCTTCGAGGTGTGGCCGTACCTGTCGGGCGTGCTGAAGGAGGCCAACATGGCCGTGCCCGCGCGCGCGGGCATCGCCTCCGGCTCAGGCACCCACACGCGTACGGACGTCCATCTGCACCTCGACGTCTCCCCGCCGGAGCTGACCGCGCAGGCGGACCCCGAGCGGATCCACCAAGTAGTGGCAAATCTCATCGACAACGCGGTCAAGCACAGCCCGCCGCACGGCCGGGTGACCGTGAAGGCGCGGCGTGGCGTGCAGCCCGAGTCGCTGGAGCTGGAGGTGCTCGACGAGGGCCCCGGCATTCCCCGCTCGGAGTGGCACCGCGTCTTCGAGCGCTTCAACCGCGGCAGCGCGGGCGCGTCCAACGGACAGGGCGGCGACGGCGGTACGGGGCTCGGGCTGGCGATCGCCCGCTGGGCCGTCGACCTGCACGGTGGCGCGATCGGCGTGGCCGAATCGGAACGGGGTTGCCGGATTCGTGTCACTCTTCCAGGAGAGACATCCGTTCAAAGTTGACGTAAGGTCCGAATCGGAGCCCCAAGATCCACGAGTGTCCGCGCTGACGGACACGTGTGATCAGGCACACGCCCGCAAGCTGGGCGCGACGGGCCTACTCAGGCGTTTCCCGCCCCCCGCATTTCGAAGCGGAACCCCGCTTGTTTCCCGCCATTTCCAGGCCCGAAACACGGTTTCCGGTGTGACTTACACGACGATGAACCTGCCCGGCCTCACCTTCGGGGTCTGGGGGGCGTAGCCTTTATTCCCGCTGTCCATCACCTTGTGAAGCGGAAGAGGGCGGTTGCCGCCGTGTCGCCACAGTCCCCCAGTAACTCGAGCATCTCGACCGACGCCGACCAAGCGGGCAAGAACCCCGCGGCCGCGTTCGGCCCCAACGAGTGGCTCGTCGACGAGATCTATCAGCAGTACCTCCAGGACCCGAATTCGGTAGACCGAGCCTGGTGGGACTTCTTCGCCGACTACAAGCCAGGGGCTGCCGCCTCGGCTCCGGCGGGTACTGCGGCCGCGGGGGCCGCAGAGACCACCTCCCCGGCGCCCGCGCCTGCCGCTCAGGCCCCGGCCGCCCCCGCGGCTCCGGCTCCCGCGCCGGCCCCCGCGGCCCCGAAGCCCGCGGCCGCCGCACCGGCGCCCGCGCAGCCGGCCGCCGCGAAGGCCCCCGCTCCGGCGCCGGCCAGGCCCGCCGCCGCCAAGCCCGCCGCCAAGGCCGAGCCCGCGACGGCGTCCGCCGGCGGCCCCGAGCTGGTGACCCTGCGCGGTCCCGCCGCCGCCGTGGCGAAGAACATGAACGCCTCGCTGGAGCTGCCCACGGCCACGTCCGTGCGCGCGGTCCCGGTGAAGCTGCTGTTCGACAACCGCATCGTCATCAACAACCACCTGAAGCGCGCCCGGGGCGGGAAGATCTCCTTCACGCACCTGATCGGCTACGCGATGGTGCAGGCCATCAAGGCCATGCCGTCGATGAACCACTCCTTCGCGGAGAAGGACGGCAAGCCGACCCTGGTCAAGCCGGAGCACGTCAACCTCGGCCTCGCCATCGACCTGGTGAAGCCCAACGGCGACCGCCAGCTCGTCGTCGCGGCCATCAAGAAGGCCGAGACGCTGAACTTCTTCGAGTTCTGGCAGGCCTACGAGGACATCGTCCGCCGCGCCCGCGACGGCAAGCTGACGATGGACGACTTCTCCGGCGTGACGGTCTCCCTGACCAACCCCGGCGGCCTCGGCACCGTCCACTCGGTCCCGCGCCTGATGCCCGGCCAGTCGGTCATCATGGGCGTCGGCTCCATGGACTACCCGGCCGAGTTCCAGGGCACCAGCCAGGACACCCTCAACAAGCTCGGCGTCTCCAAGGTCATGACGCTCACGTCGACCTACGACCACCGGGTCGTCCAGGGCGCCGCCTCCGGCGAGTTCCTGCGCCAGGTCGCGAACCTGCTGCTGGGCGAGAGCGGCTTCTACGACGAGATCTTCGAGGCCCTGCGCATCCCCTACGAGCCGGTCCGCTGGCTCAAGGACATCGACGCCAGCCACGACGACGACGTCACCAAGGCCGCCCGGGTCTTCGAGCTGATCCACTCCTACCGGGTCCGCGGCCACGTCATGGCCGACACCGACCCGCTGGAGTACCGCCAGCGCAAGCACCCCGACCTGGACATCACGGAGCACGGCCTCACGCTGTGGGACCTGGAGCGCGAGTTCGCCGTCGGCGGCTTCTCCGGCAAGTCCCTGATGAAGCTGCGCGACATCCTCGGCGTGCTGCGCGACTCGTACTGCCGCACCATCGGCATCGAGTTCATGCACATCCAGGACCCCAAGCAGCGCAAGTGGATCCAGGACCGCGTGGAGCGCCCGCACTCCAAGCCGGAGCGCGAGGAGCAGCTGCGCATCCTGCGCCGGCTGAACGCGGCGGAGGCCTTCGAGACCTTCCTGCAGACGAAGTACGTCGGCCAGAAGCGCTTCTCCCTGGAGGGCGGCGAGTCCGTCATCCCGCTGCTGGACGCGGTCCTCGACAGCGCCGCGGAGTCCCGCCTCGACGAGGTCGTCATCGGCATGGCCCACCGCGGCCGCCTGAACGTGCTGGCCAACATCGTCGGCAAGTCGTACGCGCAGATCTTCCGCGAGTTCGAGGGCAACCTCGACCCGAAGTCGATGCACGGCTCCGGTGACGTGAAGTACCACCTGGGCGCCCAGGGCACCTTCACCGGCCTGGACGGCGAGCAGATCAAGGTCACGCTGGCCGCCAACCCCTCCCACCTGGAGACGGTCGACCCGGTCATCGAGGGCATCGTCCGCGCCAAGCAGGACATCATCAACAAGGGCGGCACGGACTTCACCGTCCTGCCGGTCGCCCTGCACGGTGACGCGGCCTTCGCGGGCCAGGGCGTGGTGGCCGAGACCCTGAACATGTCGCAGCTGCGCGGCTACCGCACGGGCGGCACGGTCCACATCGTCATCAACAACCAGGTCGGCTTCACCGCCGCCCCGGAGTCCTCGCGTTCGTCGATGTACGCGACCGACGTGGCCCGCATGATCGAGGCCCCGATCTTCCACGTGAACGGCGACGACCCGGAGGCCGTGGTCCGCGTCGCGCGGCTCGCCTTCGAGTTCCGCCAGGCGTTCAACAAGGACGTGGTGATCGACCTCATCTGCTACCGCCGCCGCGGTCACAACGAGTCGGACAACCCGGCCTTCACCCAGCCGCTGATGTACGACCTGATCGACAAGAAGCGCTCGGTGCGCAAGCTCTACACCGAGTCCCTGATCGGTCGCGGCGACATCACCCTGGAAGAGGCCGAGCAGGCCCTGCAGGACTACCAGGGCCAGCTGGAGAAGGTCTTCACCGAGGTCCGCGAGGCCACGTCCCAGCCGGGCGTCTCCCCGGTGTCGGACCCGCAGGCCGAGTTCCCGGTCCCGGTGACCACCGCGATCACCTCGGAGGTCGTGAAGCGGATCGCCGAGTCCCAGGTCAACATCCCCGACCACTTCCACGTCCACCCGCGTCTGCTGCCGCAGCTGCAGCGCCGGGCGTCGATGGTCGAGGACGGCACGATCGACTGGGGCATGGGCGAGACCCTCGCCATCGGCTCGCTGCTGCTGGAGGGCACCCCGGTCCGGCTGTCCGGCCAGGACTCCCGCCGCGGCACCTTCGGCCAGCGCCACGCGGTCCTCATCGACCGCGAGACGGGCGAGGACTTCACCCCGCTCCAGTACCTCGCCGAGGAGCAGTCCCGCTACAACGTCTACGACTCCCTGCTCTCCGAGTACGCGGTCATGGGCTTCGAGTACGGCTACTCGCTGGCCCGCCCCGACGCGCTCGTGATGTGGGAGGCGCAGTTCGGCGACTTCGTCAACGGCGCGCAGACGGTCGTCGACGAGTACATCTCGGCGGCGGAGCAGAAGTGGGGCCAGACCTCCGGCGTCACGCTCCTGCTCCCCCACGGCTACGAGGGCCAGGGCCCGGACCACTCCTCGGCCCGCGTCGAGCGCTTCCTGCAGCTGTGCGCCCAGAACAACATGACGGTCGCGATGCCGACCCTGCCGTCGAACTACTTCCACCTCCTGCGGTGGCAGGTGCACAACCCGCACCACAAGCCGCTGGTGGTCTTCACCCCGAAGTCGATGCTGCGCCTGAAGGCCGCCGCGTCGAAGACGGACGAGTTCACCTCGGGTCAGTTCCGCCCCGTCATCGGCGACTCCACGGTCGACCCGGCCGCGGTCCGCAAGGTCGTCTTCGTGTCGGGCAAGCTGTACTACGACCTGGAGGCCGAGCGCACCAAGCGCGGCGCCACGGACATCGCGATCGTCCGCGTCGAGCGGCTCTACCCGCTGCCGGGCGCCGAGCTCCAGGCGGAGATCGCCAAGTACCCGAACGTCGAGAAGTACCTGTGGGCCCAGGAGGAGCCGGCGAACCAGGGTCCCTGGCCCTTCATCGCCCTCAACCTGATCGACCACCTCGACCTGGCGGTCGGCGCGGACATTCCGCACGGCGAGCGGCTGCGGCGCATCTCGCGCCCGCACGGCTCTTCGCCGGCGGTCGGTTCCGCGAAGCGGCACCAGGCCGAGCAGGAGCAGCTGGTGCGTGAGGTGTTCGAGGCGTAGCCGCTCTCGAGGGCCGTACGTGACCGGGCCGCACCCTCTTCGGAGGGTGCGGCCCGGCCGTTTGCGCGCACTTATCCTGGACGGCATGTACTTCACCGACCGTGGCATCGAAGAGCTGGAGAAACGGCGCGGCGAGGAGGAGGTCACCTTCGAGTGGCTCGCCGAGCAGCTGCGGACGTTCGTCGACCTGAACCCGGACTTCGAGGTGCCGGTGGAGCGACTGGCCACGTGGCTGGCACGGCTGGACGACGAGGACGACGAGTAGACGGTTCATCTCCGTGGGGCGCCCTTTCGGCGCCCGTTTCCCGTACGCCTCTCAGTCGCGCGGTCTCATCAGCTCGTACGCCACCCCCGCCGCCCCGTGCCCCAGCAACAGCAGCCCCGCCGCGATCCAGCCCCCGCTGCGCCGCCTTACGCCCCACACCGTGAGAGGAAGACCCGTCGCGACCTGGGCGAGGACCAGGGCGCGGGACCGTGGGGTGCCGGACCAGGGCATCCAGGGGGCGAGGCGGCTGCTGTGCACGGCGTCGAGTTCCGTGCGGACCGCTTCGCGCAGGCCGGGGCGTTCGAGGGCGCGGGTGTCCTGATGGGCGCCGGCGGCCTCACGGAGGCGGTCGGCGGGATCGCCGGGGGTGAGGCCGGCGGGCAGGGAGACCCCCGCGCGCGTGAGGACCGCGAGCAGGGCACGCAGGCGCGCGCGTGCGTCGGCGCCGGGGTCGGCCTTGGTCAGGTGGTCCAGGGCCTGTACGTCCAGCACCGGGTCCAGGCCCAGACGGGCCGCGAAGGTGCGCATCGCCTCGTCCTCGCCCGCCGGGGTGCCGTTCGCCAGCCAGACGTAGCCGACGGGACGGCGGAAGCCGGAGGCCAGGGTGTAGCCGGCGCGGTCGGCGTCCCACCACAGCGCGAGTACGGGCCAGGGGGCGCCGACGGCGAGCGCGGTGGCCCAGCCGGTCAGGACGCGGTCGACGGGTTCACCGCCGTCCCGCCACGGCCCGCCCTCGGGGACGAGGACGCTCCAGGTGTCTCCGGCGCCGGCGAGCAGCATCGGCTCGCTCAGCAGACGGGCGGCGAGGGCGACGGATTCGGGTGCCGCCCGGCAGAGCAGCAGGGCGCCGGGTGCGGGGCCGGTGGGACCGGCCGGACCGGTGCGAGGGTGTTCCGTCGACATGCTCACAAACTAGGGCGATTCATACCCTTGGTCATTTTCGGGGAGTCGTGGGTCACCAGAACGGGTGTCTTGACTTTCTCCGTCCGCGATATATCGTGAATTGCAGAAGACGCGATATGGCGCGTTACGACGGGGAGGTCTGCACCATGTCCGAGTGGTCCGTCACGGAACCCAGGAAGCTGACGTTCGACGAGCCGGTGCGAGAGCTCCACGTACGCATCGTCAACGGAACGGTGAACGTGGTGGGGACGGACGAAGGTTCCGCCCGCCTCGAAGTCACCCGGATCGAGGGCCCGCCCCTTCATGTGAGCCAGCTGGGCAGCATCCTCACCGTGGCCTACGACGACCTGCCCTGGAAGGGCTTCCTCAAGTGGCTCGACCGCAAGGGCTGGCGGCGCAGCGCCGTCGTCTCCCTGGCCGTCCCGGCCGACACCCGCGTCGAGGTGGGCGTCGTCGGCGCCACGGCCGTGGTCTCCGGGCTGGAGGGGCGCGCGGAGGTCAAGGGCGTCACCGGCGACACCACGCTGGTGGGCCTGACCGGCCCGGTCCGCGCGGACACCGTCTCCGGGAGCGTGGAGGCGCAGGCGCTCAGCGGGGACCTGCGGTTCAACTCCGTCTCGGGCGATCTGACCGTCGTCGAGGCGGGTTCGTCCGTCAAGGCGGACTCCGTGAGCGGCTCGATGATCGTCGACCTCGATCCGGCAGGCCGCCCGACCGACATCAACCTGACCAGCGTCTCGGGCGAGATCGCCATCCGGCTGCCCCACCCGGTGGACGCGCAGGTGGAGGCGAACACCGCGAGCGGCACGGTCTCCAACGCCTTCGAGGATCTGCGGGTCAGCGGCCAGTGGGGCGCCAAGCGGATCACCGGCCGGCTCGGCTCGGGCAACGGCACCCTGAAGGCGACGACGGTCTCCGGCTCGATCGCCCTGCTCCGCAGGCCCCCGGCCGGGGACGACATCTGGGACGTCGAGCCCGAGGACACCGGCCCCGAGGACAGCGTCCCGGAGGAGATTCCTGCCGAGGACATACGGCCGGCGGAGCGGGACAAGGCCGCCGAGGACGGTCCGGCGAGCACCCCGGCGGACGAACCGCACGGCGACTCGGGGGACAATTCCGGTTCCGGCGCGGGCGACGGTGGGACCGACGCCCCGGCCGACGGCACGACCGACAAGAAGGTGCTCTGACATGCCCCCCGTCTTCGCCCACGGCCGCCTCCGCCTCTACCTGCTGAAGCTGCTGGACGAGGCCCCGCGCCACGGCTACGAGGTGATCCGCCTCCTCGAGGAGCGCTTCCAGGGGCTGTACGCACCGTCGGCGGGCACCGTCTACCCCCGGCTGGCCAAGCTGGAGGCCGAGGGCCTGGTCACCCACACCACCGAGGGCGGCCGCAAGGTGTACGCCATCACGGACGCCGGCCGCGCCGAACTGGCCGACCGCAGCGGCGAACTGGCCGATCTGGAGCTGGAGATCCGCGAGTCGGTCGCGGAGCTCGCCGCCGAGATCCAGGCCGATGTGCGGGGTGCCGCGGGCGATCTGCGGCGCGAGATGCGGGCCGCGGCCAGCGAGGCGCGCCGCGGTGGCACCAAGGGGCGCGGCGAGAAGGATGGCGCCCTGGGCGACTTCGCGGACTACGCCGACAAGGAGTCGTGGCGCGCCGCGAAGGAGGAGATGCGGCGCGTGAAGCAGGAGTGGAAGGAGCAGGCCCGGCGTGCCAAGGACGAGAGCCGCCGCGCCCGCGACGAGGCCCAGCGGGCCCGCCGCCAGGCCAAGGAGGCGCAGGAGCGGGCCCGGGCCCAGGCGCAGGAGGAGCTGCAGCGCATCGGCCGGCGGGTGCAGGAGCAGGTGCAGGACCACTTCACGCGCGGCGACTGGCCGACGGGGGTGCGGGAGGGCCTGACCGAACTGGCCAAGGAGTTCGGCGAGTTCGGGAAGGAT
Organism: Streptomyces sp. NPDC048419; assembly: GCF_043200415.1. Classification (NCBI taxonomy): domain Bacteria; kingdom Bacillati; phylum Actinomycetota; class Actinomycetes; order Kitasatosporales; family Streptomycetaceae; genus Streptomyces; species Streptomyces sp. NPDC048419. Next base: position 57,665 of record NZ_JBICXT010000005.1, read on the forward strand.
TTCGGCAAGGAGTTCGGCAAGGACTTCGGGTTCGGGCGGGGCGGCACCGGCACCTCGGCGCCCCGGCCGGAGTACTCGCACACCCCCGAGGACTTCCCCGCCGAGTACGAACCGGCCTGGGCGCACGAGGAGTCCAGCGGCGACGCGGCCCGCGACCTCGACCGTCTGCTCGACCGCTTCCGCGACGACATCCGTGACACGGCCCGCGACCACGGCGTCACCGACGAGCAGTTGCGCGACGCACGCCGCCATCTCTCGACGGCGGCGGCACACATCGGCGCGATACTGCGCCTGCCCAAGGTCTGAGCCCGCTCAGCCCGCCTGCGCCTGCCCGTCGCCGTACAGGAGGCGGATCAGTTGCTCGTGGGTCACCCCGTGGCCCACGAGGACCTCGGCGGGGACGCCGGGGCGGTCGGTGAGGGCGAGGAGGATGTGCTCGTCGCCGATGTGGCGGTCGCCGTGGGCGACGGCGGTGTGCAGGGACCTTTCGAGGACCTGCTTGGCGCCGCGGCCGAAGGTACGGCGGCCCGACCACCAGCCCTTGTCCTTGCGGTCGCCGGACATCGCGCCCACACCGTGCACCTCCTCGACCCGGGCGACGATCTCCGAGACGTCGATCCCCAGTCCGGCGAGGGCGTCGGCGTCGGCCTGGGAGAGCCCGGCCCGCCGCCGCGCCTCGGCGACGGCCTCCCGCACGGACTCCTTGCGCTCACCGGAGAGCCCGAGGGAGGCCAGGGCGAACGACGCGCGGCTGCCCTCCCGTTCGAGCAGCGCGAGCAGCATGTGCTCGGCCTCGACGCACGGTGCCCCCGCCCGTTCGGCCTGCCCGACCGCGCCCTGCACCACCTCGCGGGCGTCCTTCGTGAACCGCTCGAACATCAATGCCTCCCGTACTTCTTGTGCACGGCCTGCCTGCTGACCCCGAGTTCCGCGGCGATCTCCTGCCACGACCAGCCCTGGTTGCGCGCGCTGCGCACCTGCACCGCCTCCAGCTGCTCCAGCAGTCGGCGCAGTGCGGCGACGGCGCGCAGCCCGATCCGTGGATCACGGTCGCCGGCGCGCTCGGCGAGGTCTGTTGCTTCGGTCATGCTGTCAACTTACGTTGACATTCCGAGGTTCGTCAACCCCGGTTGACACGGGCGCCCGCGAAAACGCGGACGGCGGGCCCGGAAACCCGAACCCGCCGCCCGCAGAAAGGGAGAACGTCAGCTGTTGGTGAGCACGATCTTGCCGAACTGCCCGCCCGACTCCATCCGTTCGAAGCCCTCGCGCGCCCGGTCCATCGGCAGCACCTCGTCGATGACGGGGCGGACGCCCGTGGCGGCGCAGAAGGAGAGCAGGTCCTCCAGCTCGTCCTTGGTGCCCATCGTGGAACCGACGATCTTGAGCTCCAGGAAGAAGATGCGGGTGAGTTCGGCGTGCGAGGGCCGGTCACCGCTCGTCGCACCCGAGATGACGAGCGTGCCGCCGGGCTTCAGCGACTTCACCGAGTGGGACCAGGTGGCGGCGCCGACGGTCTCGATGACGGCGTCGACGCGCTGCGGCAGCCGGGCACCGGACTCCACCGCCTCGACGGCGCCCAGTTCGAGCGCCCGCTTGCGCTTGGCCTCGTCGCGGCTGGTGGCGAAGACCCGCAGCCCCGCCGCCTTGCCGAGCACGATCGCGGCCGTGGCGACACCGCCGCCCGCGCCCTGGACGAGGACCGAGTCGCCCGGCCGTACACCCGCGTTGGTGAAGAGCATGCGGTACGCCGTCAGCCAGGCCGTGGGCAGACAGGCGGCCTCCTCGAAGGAGAGCTCCTTGGGCTTGGGCAGGACGTTCCAGGTCGGCACCGCCACCTGCTCGGCGAAGGTGCCCTGGTAGCGCTCGGTGAGGATGGAGCGGGGCTCCTTGGGGCCCACGCCGTGACCGCTCTGCCCGATCACGGAGTGCAGGACGACCTCGTTGCCGTCCTCGTCGACACCGGCGGCGTCACAGCCGAGGATCATCGGCAGCCGGTCGTCCGGGAGACCGACGCCCCGGAGCGACCAGAGGTCATGGTGGTTGAGGGAGGCGGCCTTGACGTCGACGGTGCTCCAGCCGGGGCGGGCCTCGGGAGCGGGACGCTCCCCCAACTCGAGGCCGCTCAGCGGCTGGTCGCGGTCGATCCGGGCGGCGTAGACGGCGAACATGCCGTCGACGATAGGTGGCGTTTGCAGCCGGCGGAACGGAAGGGGGCTGTGACACACGCCCTCTTGCCAAGGTGACGTGCCCGTTCGATCACCTGAACGGGCGGGCGCGCGGGCAAAGAAAATGGCCCCGCCCATGAGGACGGGGCCATCAGGCGTACGGCACGTCAGCGCCGTGCGACGCCTTCCGCCCGGGCCGCGGCGGCGACAGCCGCCGTGACGGCCGGAGCGACCCGCTCGTCGAAGGGCGACGGGATGACGTAGTCCGCGGCGAGGTCGTCGCCGACGACGCCGGCCAGCGCCTCCGCGGCCGCGATCTTCATGCCCTCCGTGATCCGGGAGGCCCGCACCTGCAGCGCGCCCGCGAAGATGCCCGGGAACGCCAGCACGTTGTTGATCTGATTCGGGAAGTCCGAACGACCGGTCGCCACGACCGCCGCGTACTTGTGCGCGACGTCCGGGTGCACCTCGGGGTTCGGGTTGGCCATGGCGAAGACGAACGCGCCCTCGGCCATCGAGGCGACGGCCTTCTCCGCGACCGTGCCGCCGGAGACGCCGATGAAGACGTCCGCGCCCTCCAGAGCCGCCTCGAGCGACCCGGTGATACCGGCCTTGTTGGTGAAGGAGGCGACCTCACGCTTGACCGGCGTCAGGTCCTCGCGGTCCGCCGAGACGACGCCCTTGCGGTCGGCGACGGCCACGTCGCCGATGCCGGCCTCGATCAGCATCTTGGCGATCGCGACACCGGCCGCACCGGCACCCGAGATGACGGCCCGCAGGTCCCCGATCGCCCGCCCGCTCAGCCGCGCGGCGTTGCGCAGCGCGGCGAGCGTGACGACCGCAGTGCCGTGCTGGTCGTCGTGGAAGACCGGGATGTCGAGCCGCTCCTGGAGCTTGCGCTCGATCTCGAAGCACCGGGGTGCCGAGATGTCCTCCAGGTTGACGCCACCGAAGGACGGGGCGAGGCGCACGACCGTCTCGACGATCTCGTCGACGTCCGTGCAGGCGAGCGCGATCGGCACCGCGTCGACGCCGCCGAACTGCTTGAAGAGAATCGCCTTGCCCTCCATGACCGGAAGGGAGGCCTCGGGGCCGATGTCCCCGAGTCCGAGCACCGCCGTGCCGTCGGTGACGACGGCCACGACGGACGACTTCCACGTGTAGTCGTGGACGAGCGCAGGCTGCTCGGCGATCGCGGTGCACACCCGCGCGACGCCGGGTGTGTACGCGAGGGACAGGTCGTCCTTGTCACGGACCGGCACCGTGGCCTGCACAGCCATCTTGCCGCCGCGGTGCAGCGCGAACGCCGGATCGAAGGAATCGAGGGGCTCCGCCCCGTCCTGATCCGTACTGTTGTCGCTGCGAGGATTGACGATCTCCGCTGCCACTTTGTTTTACCCCTTAGATCTTCATTGGTTGAGGGTGGCCACTCCTGGTGAGGGGTGGGCGGGACCGCGCATGCCCGATCTGTTGATGCGTACGGGTCATACGCGACGGGCGCGCCGCACACGCGCCCCGAGCCCCGGATGAGGGGTGTAAAGAACCTTCTTACCGGACGACCCGTACCGAGGACGAGCCCAATAAGTGCAAGGTCACATCTCGGGACCGAAAGGTCACGTCTCGGCGACAAGAATCGTCACGAAATATGGGGACACGTCCACGAAGGATGCCTGACCAGCCGCCGAACAGTGATCAACACCTCGGGGTGCGTTCCCGCATCCCGAGATACGGCGAAGATCTTCCGGCCGGAACGCCGGATTCCCGAAGATGGTCCGGTCATGTTGTACCGACCTGCGGCGGTTCGGGGGTCACCCGTTATCCGATTTTGACATGGCTGCCCCCCTGAACGGATGAGTCCGAATGGCAAGATGCCGTAAACACACGAGGTCGCGACACCCGAAGGTGTGTGTTCTCGTCGACCCATCGGCAACTCCACCCATCCGCCGGAGGAACCCAAAATGACCGCAAGCTCCACCCGTCGTACGACCGCCGCACGCACCCGTCTGGCAGCGGTCGGTGCGATCGCGGTCGCAGGCACCCTGATCCTCACCGGCTGCGGTGACCAGACCGACAAGGGCAGCAGCAACAGCTCGGGCACGTCCTCGTCCTCGGCCCCCCTCGCCGCCAAGCTCCCCGCCGACGTCAAGAAGGCCGGCGTCATCAAGGTCGGCTCCGACATCGCGTACCCGCCGGTCGAGTTCATGCAGAACGGCACGGCCGTCGGCATCGACCCCGACATCGCGGACGCGCTCGGCAAGCAGCTCGGCGTGAAGTTCGAGTTCCAGAACGGCAAGTTCGACAACCTCATCGTGGGCCTTCAGGCCAAGCGCTACGGGATGATCATGTCGGCGATGAACGACACCAAGGCCCGTCAGAACGGCATCGACTCCGACACGGGCAAGAAGGTCGGCAAGGGCGTCGACTTCGTCGACTACTTCACCGCCGGTACCTCGATCCTGGTCCAGAAGGGCAACCCGAAGGGCATCAAGACGCTCGACGACCTGTGCGGCAAGGTCGTGGCCCTGCAGAAGGGCACCACCTCCGAGGGCATCGCCAAGGCTCAGAGCACGAAGTGCACCAAGGACGGCAAGAAGGCCATCAACCTGCAGACCTTCGACACCGATCCCGAGGCGCTGCTCCGTCTGAAGCAGGGCGCGTCCGTCGCCGACCTGAACGACTTCCCGGTGGCGGCCTACAACGCGAAGACCTCCGGCGGCGGCAAGGACTTCGAGGTCGTCGGCGACCAGATCGAGGCCGGTCCGTACGGCATCGCCGTCAGCAAGGACAACACCCAGCTGCGCGACGCCCTGCAGGCCGCGGTGAGCGCGATCATCAAGAACGGCGACTACGCCAAGATCATGCAGAAGTGGAACGTCACGGACGGCGCGGTGACCGAGGCCAAGATCAACGGCGGATCCTGAGCCTCACGCAACGCTGAAAGGCAGTCACCGTGACTGACACTGTCGACAAGACACCGGCGCCATCGGTGCCGCCGGAGCAGATCAAGGCCATCCCCGTGCGCCACTACGGCCGCTGGGTGGCCGGCGTCCTGGTCATCGCCGTCCTGGCGCTGATCGGCGTGGCCTTCTCCAACGCGAAGATCAACTACAGCGTCATCCCCGACTATCTCTTCGACCCGGGCATCGTGAAGGGCGCCTGGACGACGCTGTACATCTCGGTGCTCGCCATGGTGCTCGGCGTCGCGCTCGGGATCATCCTCGCCGTGATGCGGCTGTCGTCGAACCCGGTGACCAGCACCGTGTCCTGGTTCTACATCTGGTTCTTCCGCGGCACCCCGGTCCTGGTCCAGCTCCTGCTCTGGTACAACATCTCGCTCGTCTTCCCGGTCCTGAACCTCGGGTTCTACAAGGACGAGATGAACCAGGTGATGACGCCGGTCCTGACGGCGCTGCTGGGGCTCGGCCTGAACGAGGCCGCGTACATGTCGGAGATCGTCCGGGCCGGCATCCAGTCGGTCGACGAGGGCCAGACCGAGGCGTCGCACGCCCTGGGCATGACCCAGGGCCAGACGCTGCGGCGCGTGATCCTCCCGCAGGCCATGCGGGTCATCGTCCCGCCGACCGGCAACGAGTTCATCAACATGCTGAAGACCTCGTCGCTGGCCTACGCGGTTCAGCTGCCCGAGCTGATCAAGAAGGCCACGGACATCTCCAGCACCTCCCTTGCGGTCGTCGAGATGTATTTCGTGGCCTGCATCTGGTACCTGTTCCTGACCACCATCTTCAGCATCGTGCAGTACTACGTCGAACGCCGTTACGCACGCGGTTCGACGCGCAATCTGCCGCCGACCCCGCTGCAGCGACTGCGGAAGAATCTGCGCATGTTCGGTTCGTTCCGGCGCCCGGAGGTGGCGCGATGAGCAGGCTCACCAAGGACGTCGTCCCGGGCACGAGCGGCCAGCCGATGGTCAAGGCCGAGGGCGTCCACAAGTCGTTCGGGCTCGCGCACGTCCTCAAGGGCATCGACCTCGAGGTCAACCCGCGCGAGGTGTTCTGCCTGATCGGCCCTTCGGGCTCCGGCAAGTCCACCTTCCTGCGGTGCATCAACCACCTGGAGCAGATCAGCGCCGGCCGGCTGTACGTCGACGGCCAGCTGGTCGGGTACCGGCAGAGCGGCGACAAGCTCTACGAGCTCAAGGAGAAGGAGGTGGCGGCGCAGCGACGGGACATCGGCATGGTGTTCCAGCGCTTCAACCTCTTCCCGCACATGACGGCGCTGGAGAACGTCATGGAGGCGCCGGTCCAGGTCAAGCGCGAGTCCAAGGCGGCCGCCCGCGAGCGGGCACAGCGGCTGCTGGACCGGGTCGGCCTCGGCGACAAGATGGCCCAATACCCCACCCAGCTCTCCGGCGGTCAGCAGCAGCGCGTCGCCATCGCGCGAGCCCTGGCGATGGAACCGAAGCTGATGCTCTTCGACGAGCCGACCTCGGCCCTCGACCCGGAGCTGGTCGGCGAGGTCCTCGACGTCATGCGGGACCTCGCGGAGGACGGCATGACGATGATCGTCGTCACCCACGAGATGGGCTTCGCCCGCGAGGTCGGCGACTCGCTGGTCTTCATGGACGACGGTGTGGTGGTCGAGTCCGGCCACCCGCGCGAGGTCCTGACGAACCCGCAGCACGACCGCACGAAGTCGTTCCTGTCCAAGGTGCTGTAAGCGGTACGCGAGGAAGGGGCGGTACGGATCTTCCGTACCGCCCCTTCCTCCTGCCCGGCTACTTCAGCGCCAGCAGCAACGTGTCCGACGGCGAGCACCACACCGGCCGCGCCTCGCCGAAGCCGTGTTCCAGCAGCACGCGCGCGTGCCACTGCGCCGACGGCATGTCCCCGTCCGCGTGGTCGCCGTAGATCTCGAAGCGGCGGGCGGTCGGGCCGGCGAGGGCGGGGTCCTGCGCGGCGAGCTGCCACCACTCCGCCCAGTCGAGGGCGCCGTCACGCATGGCCTGATCCATGCGGGCGTGGCGCTGGAAGCGCTCGGCCGCGTTGATCCGGGGGGTGCTCTCGTCGATCATGTGGTCGGCGTTCATGAAGACGCCGCCGTGGCGCACGAGGGCCGCGATCCGACCGTAGAGGGCGGCCAGGGGGTCGCTGTGCAGCCAGTGGAGGGCCGTGGCGGTGAGGACCGCGTCGTACGTCCCGTACGGCAGCCGTGCCGGCCAGGCCGGGTCCTTGAGGTCGGCCTCGACGAAGGAGACCCGGTCGTCGCCCTCGAAGGTGCCGCGGGCGATGGCGAGCAGCGCGGGGTCGAGGTCGATCCCGGTGCTGGTGGCCTTCGGGAAGCGGCGCAGCAGCCGGGCCGTGATGCTGCCGGTGCCGCAGGCGAGGTCGAGGACGCGCGGCTCGGAACCGACGCAGGCCTCCACCATGTCGAGCATGATGTCGAACCGCTGCTCGCGGTCCGGCATGTACCACTCCTGCTGCCGGTCCCAGCTCCCCTGCCAGGCCTGCCAGTCCGTGCCCGTCGTACCGGTTCCGGTCGTGGTGGTCATGGAATCCCCTCTTCTCCACCCATGCGTAATACCCTGGGAGTGTAGGCAGCCGTTACCTCCTCCCGGACACGACCATAGAGCGCCTCTGTAAGGACTACAAGTGGAACTGGCCTATTACTCGGACTACGCCGTACGTCTCGTGAACAGCGAGGAGCCGGCCCGGGGCAAGGACTCCCTGACCTCGGTCGAGGCCGTCCGCGAACTCTTCGGCGCCAACCAGTCGGCCGCCCGGCGCGCCACCGACGCCGACGTGACGCGGTTCCGCTCGGTCCGGGCGCGGCTGAGGTCCGTGTTCGAGTCGGCGGACAAGGGGGACGAGACGCTCGCGGTGGACCTGCTCAACTCCCTGCTGCTGGAGTTCCCGGTGAGCCCGCAGATCTCGGGCCACGACCACCGGGACGACGACGGCCGCCCGCTGTGGCACATGCACCTGGCGGACCACCCGTCGAACGCCACCGCGGGCTTCGCGGCCATCGCGGCGATGGGCCTGGCCTTCCATCTGACGGAGTACGGCGTCGACCGTCTTGGCCTGTGCGAGGCGGCGCCGTGCCGCAACGCCTACCTGGACACCTCCACCAACCGCTCCCGCCGCTACTGCTCCGACCGCTGCGCGACCCGCGCCAACGTGGCCGCCTACCGCGCCCGCAAGCGCCTGGAGGCGGACCGGTCCGGCAGTACGGGCCTGGCGGCCGACAGCACCCAGCGGGCGAGCGCGAACAGCGAGCGCTGATCGCCCTTGAGGGGCCGGTATCGAAAGCGGACCTTGCCCAGCACCAGGTCCTCGGGCACGGTCCCGTAGTCCGTGCTGTCGCCGCCCGCGTAGGAATTGTCGCCGAGCACCCACCAGCCGCCGTCCCGGCGCTCCGCCGCGCGCTTGACGACGAGCAGGTCCTGCTGGAAGGGATGGCGCAGGACGACCACGTCCCCGGGCCTGATCCGGGCCCCGTAGTGCACCACGAGACGGTCCCCGTGGTGGAGCGTGGGCACCATGGACGGTCCGGTCACCTCGGCCGACCCGAAGGGCAGCAGCGCCCGCCCACGCTCGATCTCCTGCGACAGCTCCGGCATACCCGGCACCTCCCCGGTACGTTCCTCCACCAGTCTCAGTCTGACCCCGGACTTTTGTCCTAAGCCCATGGGGGCACTCGCGAATTCGGCTCCTCCAGGGAGTAATGTCGCACCTGAGAAGACGATCACGAGGAAGGAATGCTTCATGCTTTCCCGCCTGTTTGCCCCCAAGGTCAAGGTCAGCGCACACTGCGACCTGCCCTGCGGTGTGTACGACCCGGCCCAGGCCCGCATCGAGGCGGAGTCCGTGAAGGCCGTTCAGGAGAAGATGGCCGGCAACGACGACCCGCACTTCCAGGCGCGTGCCACCGTCATCAAGGAGCAGCGCGCCGAGCTCGCGAAGCACCACGTCTCCGTGCTGTGGAGCGACTACTTCAAGCCCCCGCACTTCGAGAAGTACCCGGAGCTGCACCAGCTGGTCAACGACGCCCTGAAGGCCCTCTCGGCCGCCAAGGCCTCGACCGACCCGGCCACGGGCCAGAAGGCCCTGGACTACATCGCCCAGATCGACAAGATCTTCTGGGAGACCAAGAAGGCCTGATCCGGGGCCTGTTCGCCAGGACCGGCGATCGGTGCACCATCGCAGGTCCACGGGCACCCCGAAGGGGCCCGGCCGGGCAACCGGCCGGGCCCCTTCGGCTTCACCGGCGGCCGTCGTCGTCCTCGCCCGCCTCCAGCAGGCCCGCCGCCGCGCCCACGATCCGCGGGTCGGGCCTGCCGACGACCTCCTCGTCCTTGTCGGAGTAGTCGAAGCGGGCCAGGACGCTGCGCATGGCCTCGACCCGGGCCCGCTTCTTGTCGTTGCTCTTCACCACCGTCCAGGGCGCGTGCTCGGTGTCCGTCTCACGGAACATGGCGACCTTCGCGGCGGTGTAGTCGTCCCAGCGGTCCAGGGACGCCAGGTCCATGGGGCTGAGCTTCCACTGCCGTACGGGGTCGACCTGGCGGATGGTGAAACGGGTGCGCTGCTCGCTCTGGGAGACCGAGAACCAGAACTTCACCAGGTCGACGCCGTCGTCCACGAGCATCCGCTCGAACGCCGGTGCCTGGCGCATGAAGCGCCGGTACTCGTCGTCCGAGCAGAAGCCCATGACCCGCTCGACGCCGGCCCGGTTGTACCAGGAGCGGTCGAACATCACGATCTCGCCGGCGGTCGGCAGATGCTCCACATACCGCTGGAAGTACCACTGGCCGCTCTCGCGCTCGGTCGGCTTCACCAGCGCCACCACCCGGGCGCCGCGCGGATTGAGGTGCTCCGTGAAGCGCTTGATGGTGCCGCCCTTGCCGGCCGCGTCCCGTCCCTCGAAGACGATGACGATCCGGCGCCCCGTCTCCTTGATCCAGGTCTGCAGCTTCAGCAGCTCGATCTGCTGGAGCCGCTTGTGCCACTCGTACTCCTTGCGCTCCATCCGGTGCCCGTACGGGTAGTTCTCCCGCCATGTGTCGATCGGGGACCCGTCGGGGCGGATGAGTACGGGTTCGTCCGGGTCGCTGTAGTCGACCTTCAGGTCGGCCAGTTCGGGCACCAGGTCCGGCGTCGTCATCCAGTCCTCCTCGGCAGCTCGGCAGCTCAGTGGAACTGCGGCACGATCAGATGGATGCCGTACGCCACCACGGCCGCGCAGGCCAGGAAGCACAGGCCCGCCTGCGCCATGCCGAGCGACGACGCGCCGCCATCCTCCTCACGCGCGCCCTCGTGGCGAGCGAGGCCGAGGACACCGAGGGCGAAGACGACCACCACGGCGACCGTGACGCCGATGCTCACGCCGGTCACCTTGCCGAGTGCGCTCCAGTCCAGATCCATGACTCTCTCCTGCCTCAGGCGGCCGTGCCGACGTGGGCCGGCGTGGCGGTGACGGCCACCTCGTGGTGGTCGTTGACGTTGTCGGCGTGGACGGGGTTGCGGCGCGAGAGCAGGACGATGCCCACGGCGAGCGCGGCGCCCACCAGCGCGACCACGACGATGCCGAAGGTGCCGCCGTGCTTGACGACGCTCGCCGATACGCCGCCGACCAGCGCTGCGCAGGGCAGCGTGACAAGCCAGGCGGCGGCCATGCGGCCGGCGACGCCCCAGCGGACCTCCGCCAGCCGCCGGCCGAGGCCCGCGCCGAGGATCGAGCCGGAGGCGACCTGCGTGGTGGACAGGGCGAAGCCGAGGTGCGCGGAGGTGAGGATGACGGCCGTGGAGGCCGTCTCGGCGGCGAAGCCCTGCGGGGACTGGATCTCGGTGAGGCCCTTGCCCATCGTGCGGATGATCCGCCAGCCGCCGATGTAGGTGCCGAGGCCGATGGCGAGACCGGCGGTGGCGATCACCCACACCGGCGGGCCGGCGTCGTGGTCGAGCGCGCCCGCTGAGATCAGGGTCAGCGTGATGATGCCCATGGTCTTCTGCGCGTCGTTGGTCCCGTGCGCGAGCGAGACCAGCGAGGCGGAGCCGATCTGGCCGAGCCGGAAGCCCTTGGTGACGGACTTCTTGCGGGCGCGGGCGGTGAGCTTGTAGGCGAAGTACGTGGCGATCAGGGCGGCGACGCCGGCCACGGCCGGCGAGGCGACGGCGGGGATGAGGATCTTCTCGACAACCTTGTCGAAGTGCACGGCGTCGGAGCCCGCGCCGACCCACACGGCGCCGATCAGCCCGCCGAACAGGGCGTGCGAGGAACTGGACGGCAGACCGACCAGCCAGGTGAGCAGGTTCCACAGGATCGCCCCGATCAGTCCAGCGAAGATCATCGCGGGAGTGACGAGGGTGTCGTCCACGATGCCGCCGGAGATCGTCTTGGCGACCTCGGTGGACAGGAACGCGCCGACGATGTTCAGCACGCCGCTGATGAGCACCGCGACCTTGGGTTTGAGGGCGCCGGTGGCGATGGACGTGGCCATCGCGTTCGCGGTGTCGTGGAATCCGTTGGTGAAGTCGAAAGCGAGAGCGGTGACGATCACGACCGCCACGAGGAACGTGATGTGGTCCATTCCATTAGGGGAACAAGCGCTTTCATACGGCAGACGAACACGAGGCAAAGCACGTGCCAGATCCCGGCGCCCGGGCGGTGAGCGCCGTGCGATGCTGACGTGGTGAACCGTGAGGATCTGGTACGCCTGCGCCAGGCGCGCGACCGCATGGACCGGGAGTACGCCGAGCCGCTCGACGTATCCGCCCTGGCCGGCACCGCCCTGATGTCGCCGGGCCACTTCCAGCGCAGCTTCCGCACCGCGTTCGGCGAGACCCCGTACGGCTATCTGATGACCCGCCGCATCGAGCGCGCGAAGGCCCTGCTGCGCCGCGGCGACATGAGCGTGACGGAGGTCTGCCTCGCGGTCGGTTGTACGTCCCTCGGGTCCTTCAGCGCCCGCTTCACGGAACTGGTGGGCGAGACACCGAGCTCCTACCGGGCCCGCTCGCACGAGGAGAGTGCGGAGATCCCGCCCTGCGTGGCGCGGGCCTACACGCGTCCGAGACGGGCATAGCACCCGTCACGACCTTAGGTTGGACTCATGGACCTGAAACTCAGCAACTGTTTCATCGCCGTCGACGACCACGACAAGGCCGTCGCCTTCTACTGCGACGTCCTGGGTCTGGAGATCCGCAACGACGTCAAGTACGAGGGGATGCGGTGGGTGACCGTCGGGTCGCCGCTCCAGCCGGACGTGTCGATCGTCCTGGAGCCGCCCGCGGCCAACCCCGACCTCTCCCCCGCCGACCGGGACGCGATGGAGCAGCTGCTGGCCAAGGGCATGCTGCGTGGGGTCAACTTCACCACCGAGAACTGCGACGCCCTCTTCGCGCGCGTCCGGGAGTCGGGCGCCGAGGTGATCCAGGAGCCGACGGACATGCCGTACGGCGTCCGGGACTGCGCCTTCCGCGATCCGGCGGGGAACATGCTGCGGTTCATGGAGCGTGCCGCCTGAGTGCTCGGGGCGCCGCGCGTCAGTCGTCCAACCGGGCCGCCCGCGCCCGCAGATAGCGCTGTTCGGGCAGGCTCAGGGTCTGCGCGGCCGCAGACTCGTAGGCGCGGCGGGCCTCGGCCAGGTCGCCCGCGCGCTCCAGGAGATGGCCGCGCGCCGCGTCGAGGCGGTGGCCCGACTCCGGGCCCAGCAGGTCCAGTTCGGCGAGCCCGGCCCGCGGGCCGTCCACCATGGCGAGGGCCACGGCGCGGTTGAGGCGCTCGACGGGGCCCGGGACCTGACGCACCAGCACCTCGTAGAGACCGAGGATCTGCCGCCAGTCGGTCTCCGCCGCGGACGGCGCCTCGTCGTGCAGGGCGGCGATGGCGGCCCGCACCTGATAGGGGCCCGCCGCGCACCGGGACAACGCCCGGGTGACCAGCGCGACACCCTCCTCGATCGCCGCCTTGTCCCAGCGGGAGCGGTCCTGCTCGTCGAGGGGCACGAGTTCGCCGTGCGGGCCGGTGCGGGCGTCGCGGCGGGCGTCGGTGAGCAGCATCAGGGCCAGCAGACCGGCCACCTCGCCGTCACCGGGCAGCAGCCGGTGGACGCCACGGGTCAACCGGACGGCCTCGCCCGCCAGTTCACGGCGCTGGAGGCTCGCCCCGGACGTCGCCGTGTAGCCCTCGTTGAAGATCAGGTAGAGGGTGTGCAGGACGGCTGGCAGCCGGATCTCCCAGTGGTCCGGGCGCCCGAAGCGCACGCCGCGCAGTCTCTGCTTGGCCCGGCTGATGCGCTGCGCCATGGTCGCCTCGGGGACCAGGTACGCACGGGCGATCTCCGCGGTCGTCAGGCCCCCGACCGCGCGCAGGGTGAGCGCGATCCGGGCGGCTGGGGCGAGATCCGGATGGCAGCACAGGAACAAGAGCGTGAGGGTGTCGTCCTCGCGCGGCGCCCGGTCCTGCCCGGTCGCGAGCCGCTCGGTGAGCGCCGCCGCCCGCTCCTCCCGCGCCCGCCGTGCCTCCTCCGACCGCAGCGCGTCGGTCAGCCGCCGCGCGGCCACCTTGATCAGCCAGCCGCGCGGGTTGTCCGGCAGACCCGCCGTCGGCCACTTCGCGGCCGCGGCCAGCAACGCCTCCTGTACGGCGTCCTCGGCGGCGTCGAAGTGGCCGTACCGGCGCACCAGCGCGCCGAGGACCTGCGGCGCGTGCAGGCGCAGCAGGTCCTCTACATCGGTGGGCGTGTCCATGGGCGTGCCCGGACGTCGGGACGGACTCACACGTCCGCGGAGATGCCGTCGATAGGCCGGATCACCACCGGATACGTGGGCGCCCCGGCGGGCTGGGGGCACTGCAGGATGCGCTCGGCGATCTCCGTGACGCGCTCCAGGCTCGCGCAGTCCAGGACCCAGTAGCCGGCCAGCAGTTCCTTGGTCTCGCTGTACGGACCGTCCGTGATCACGCTCTTGCCGTCGTCGCCCGGGCCGACGAACCGGGTCCTCGCCGGCTCGGTCAGGCCCTGCCCGTCGACCATCTCGCCGGACTCGGCGAGGTCGTCGTTGAGCGCCCCCATGAAGGCGTACATGGCCTGGACCTGCTCCTGCGTCCAGGCCGGGGAGTGCTCGCTGCCCTTGCCCTGCATGGCCTCGTAGTCCGCCTGCGAGCCCTGCACCATGACCAGGTACTTCATCGTTCCGCTCCTTCGGCTCTCGCCGCCCGTCGCGGGCGGCTCTCACAGGGGACGTCGGAGCCGGACCGGGATTCTCGACACCCGGGACGACGGAGCCGGGATTCAGGGCTGCGACGCGGCCGTCTCCCCGGGCTCCTCACCGGCCTTCCCGGCCTGGCCCCCGGGGACGTAGGCCTCGCAGCCGGGGTTGTGGCACGGACCCGCCACCCAGCGCGGTACCCACGCGCCCAGCGTCTTGTAGCGCCTGACCACGGTCTCCACGGGCTGTCCGCACACCGGACAGACGTGTTCTGAGCTGTCCATGCCCTCAGCGTAGGACGGCCAGCGCCCGCGCGCGTACGGACGAGCACGCCGTTGCCCGACGATCGCGTCCTGGCACACGCGCCGGTCCAGGCTCACGCGCGTGGGTCGCGCCACATCGGCCACATCTGCGGGCCGTCGGGCAGGTCCAGGGGACGGCCGGCCAGGTCGAAGCCGAGGCGCTCGTACAGCGCCCGGCTGCGGGCGCTGCTGGCCTCCAGGTAGGCGGGCAGACCTTCGCGGTCGCAGCGGTCGAGGACGTGCTGGACGAGCTCCGTGCCCAGCCCCTCGCCCTGCCGCTCCGGCGTCACGCCGATCATCCACAGGTACTCGTGGGCGCGCCCGGCCGGGTGGGCCTCCGCCGTCAGCCGGCCTATCAGCTCTATGCGGTCGTTCCCGGGGTCGATGGCTTCCCTGAGCTGGGCGAACCCCTCGTCCTCGGCGCCGTGCTCCTCGGCGGGCACCGACAGCCACAGCGCGCACGCACTGCCGTCCTCGGTGACGTCGATCCGGCCCTCCTCCAGCACGATCGCGGTGAACGCGGCCATCAGCCTGTGGTGCGTCCTACGGCGGTACTCGTCCCCGGGGAAGACCCAGCCGCTGACCGGATCGTCCTGGAAGGCCTCGTCCAGCAGCCGCACGACCAGCTCCCGGTCCCCCTCGTCCGCCGTGCGGATCGCCACGCCCATGCCCCGTCCCTTCCCCCTCAACCGACTTCGCCCGTACGGCTGTTGATCGTATAGCGGTACGTCTCGGCGAGTGGGCCGCAGGGGCGCGCCCGAGGCGAACCGAGCCTCGAAAAGGGAGGTTGGCGGGTCCCGCACACCGTGGGGATGTGCGGGACCCGCCTGGCCGGAGCCATGGTGGCCGTGCGGGGTCAGGAGCCGCACGGCCCCGGCCGGCTCCGGGGTTCCGGGTGTCGCGGTCAGCTGCTGCGCCGGGTCACGAACTCCAGCAGCGCGAGCAGTTCGCCCGCCTCCGCCGGGTCGGCCACCGCCCGGGCCAGCTCGCCCATCGCGCGGGCCATCCGGTCGGCGGCCTGTATCTGCGCCCAGTCACGCCCGCCGGCCTGCTCGACCGCGAGCGCCGTGCGCGCGATCTGCTCCTCGTCCTCCTTCTCGTACGGCATCGCGTACAGCTCCGCCAGCTCGGAGGCCGCCGGGGTGCCCGAGGTGAGAGCGGCGACCACCGGCAGGGACTTCTTGCGCGCCGCCAGGTCCGCGCCCGCGGGCTTCCCGGTGCGGTGCGGATCGCCCCATATGCCGATGACGTCGTCGATGAGCTGGAAGGCGAGCCCGGCCTCGCGGCCGAACGCGTCCAGCGCCTCCACGTCCTCACGCGACGCTCCCGCGTACAGCCCGCCCAGCGCGCAGGCGCATCCGATCAGCGCGCCCGTCTTGGCCTCGGCCATGGTGAGCACCTCGTCGAGGGTGACGTCGCCCGGGCCGCGCCGCTCCATCGCCGTGTCCGAGTGCTGGCCCGCGCACAGCTCGACGACGCAGGCCGCGATCCGGGCGGCGGCCGGGGCGGACGCCGGGTGCGGGTCCTCGGCGAGCATCCCCAGGGCGAGGGCCTGCAGGGCGTCCCCGGCGAGGATCGCGTCGGCGTCACCGAACACCGTCCACGCGGTGGGCCGGTGCCGGCGGGTGGTGTCCCGGTCCATCACGTCGTCGTGCAGCAGCGTGAAGTTGTGCACCAGCTCCACCGCCGCGGCCGCCCGGACGGCCGCCTCGCGCGCCGCCGGCCCACCGAGCGCGGTGGCCGCGGTGAGGACGAGCGCGGGGCGGATCGCCTTGCCCGCGTTGCCCGCGGCCGGGGTGCCGTCCGCGTGCTCCCAGCCGAAGTGGTAGAGCGCGATCCGGCGCATGGAGCCGGGCAACGAGTTGATGGCGGCGCGCAGTTCGGGGTCGACGGACGCCCGGGTGCGCTCGAGGATCACGGCCGCGTCGTGCCCGTCGAGCGGCTGCGTGGCCGGGACGTGCTGTTTCGCCTCCGTGAGGAACTCGGCCATGGGATCTCCCTCGGTCAGTTCGCGGACGGTGGCACTTCCGCTGCGACTGGGCGCATACGACCGGGATCTACCCACGCCCGTGGACCCGGACACGGCTTCCAGGTGCCGAAACGTCACCTCCAGCGGCCGATCTCGACGTTCTCCAGCACGCCGAGCGCATCCGGCACCAGGACCGCGGCCGAGTAGTACGCCGTCACCAGGTACTTGATGATCGCCTGCTCATTGATGCCCATGAAGCGCACGGACAGGCTCGGCTCGATCTCGTCCGGGAGGCCGGCCTGCTGGAGCCCGACGACGCCCTGCTCGGCCTCTCCCGTACGCATGGCGATGATCGAGGTCGTACGGGCCTCGGAGACCGGGATCTTGTTGCACGGGTAGATCGGCACACCGCGCCAGGTCGGGATGCGGTTGCCCGCCACCTCCAGGGTCTCGGGGACGAGTCCGCGCTTGTTCAGCTCGCGGCCGATCGCGGAGATCGCGCGCGGGTGGGCCAGCAGCATCTTGGTGCCGCGGCGGCGGCTCAGCAGCTCGTCCAGGTCGTCGGGGCTGGGCACGCCGTCGTGCGGCTGGAGCCGCTGGTCGTACTCGCAGTTGTGCAGCATGCCGAACTCGCGGTTGTTCACCAGCTCGTGCTCCTGGCGCTCCTTCAACGCCTCCACGGTGAGCCGCAGTTGCTGCTCGGTCTGGTTCATCGGCTGGTTGTACAGGTCGGCCACGCGCGAGTGGATGCGCAGCACGGTCTGGGCGATGCTCAGTTCGTACTCGCGGGGCCTCGCCTCGTAGTCGACGAAGGTGTGCGGGATGTCCGGCTCGCCGCTGTGGCCCGCGGCGAGGTCGACGACCTTCTCGCCGTACTTGTTGGTGCGCTGCTCGGGAATCGCCCGCAGCTGCTGGAGGTGCTCGCGCAGGGAGTCGGAGCGCTCCGCGACCTGCTCGACGTCCTGGCGGGAGAGGCTCAGCACGGTGCACGCGGTGTCCGCGCGGGCGGTGTACTCCCAGATGGCTTCCGGGTCGAGCAGCGACGCCTCGCCGAAGTAGGCGCCGTCGGCGAGCACACCGAGCACCGCGTCGTCGCCGTAGGGGCCCGTGCCGATCTTCTCGACCCGGCCGTGCGCGAGCAGGTGGACCTCGTCGGACTGGCTCCCGAACGAGGCGATGACGGAGCCGGGCGCGAACTCCTGCTGGCGGCAGCGCTGGGCGAGCTCGGCGAGCACCTCCTCGTCCTCGTACGACCGCAGTGCGGGGAGTTCGCCGAGTTCCGCGGGGATGACCTCGACACGGTCGCCGGTCTTCACGAACGTGATGCGGCCGTCCCCCACGGCGTAGGTCAGTCGCCGGTTGACGCGGTACGTCCCGCCCTGGACGTTGACCCACGGCAGCATCCGCAGCAGCCAGCGCGAGCTGATCTCCTGCATCTGGGGCGCGGACTTGGTGGTGGTGGCCAGGTTCCGTGCGGCGGCCGTGCCGAGACTCTGCTGCGGCTTGCCCTGCTCCGAACGGACCTCTTCGCCTACCGACATATGAGAATTGCCTTCCCGGTCTTGCGGCGACGCGGACGGCGCCGTGCATCGCGACTTGCACGGACCAGCCTTCCATCACTGAGCGTGCCGGTGCTATTACACGAACGAGCGGGGTTGGATCTTCGCGCGACTGGGCACAAATGGGGCTCCTGTCCGACGGCCGCGCACACGAGATGGCCGGATCCGGCCCCTCTCCATGGCAACGATGTGTGACCGACTGCTCACTTTCGGTACAACCCCCGGCACGGAGGGTCGCGTCGGGCGGCCGTCGGCACAGCGCGAAGGAGGCGGTCATGGCCACACCCATGTCCGCGGGAAGTTTCCTGGCCGGCCTGCGGGCGGAAGGCCTCACGGTCGTCGAGGTCGGCGACTGGGAGCATCACAATCGCAACCAGAAGGGTCCGTGGGGCCCGGTGCACGGCGTCATGATCCATCACACGGTGACGAGCGGCAGTGCCCACACCGTCGAGCTGTGCCGGGACGGCTACACCGACCTGCCCGGCCCGTTGTGCCACGGCGTGATCACCAAGGACGGCAGAGTCCACCTGGTCGGCTACGGCCGCGCCAACCACGCCGGCCTCGGCGACGACGACGTGCTGCGCGCGGTGATCGCCGAGAAGGCGCTCCCGCCGGACAACGAGGCGAACACCGACGGCAACCGCTACTTCTACGGCTTCGAGTGCGAGAACCTCGGCGACGGCAAGGACCCCTGGCCCGCGGCCCAGCTGACCGCCATCGAGAAGGCGGCCGCGGCGGTGTGCCGGCACCACGGGTGGACGGAACGGTCGGTGATCGGCCATCTGGAGTGGCAGCCCGGGAAGGTGGACCCGCGCGGGTTCACGATGGCCTGGCTGCGCGAGCGGGTGCGGGAGCGGCTGAAGTAGCCGGTGCACGGTGTGCGGCGACGCCGGTCCGGGCGGGACAATGCTGCCGTGAGCAGCCCCGACGCCCCCGATCTCGCCGCCCTGGGCCCCCGGCTGCCCTCACCTCTGCGGGAGGCCGGGGACGACCGCTTCTCCCACCGCGGCCTGCGCCTGCTGCTCAAGCGCGACGATCTCATCCACCCGGAGCTGATCGGAAACAAATGGCGCAAGCTCGCGCCCAACCTGGCCGCCGCGCACGGCCGTACGGTTCTCACGTTCGGCGGCGCCTACTCCAACCACCTGCGCGCCACGGCCGCTGCGGGCCGCCTGCTCGGGCTGTCCACGGTGGGCGTGGTCCGCGGCCAGGAGCTGGCCGGCCGCCCCCTCAACCCGTCCCTGGCCCGGTGCGCCGCCGACGGCATGCGGCTGCACTTCGTCGACAGGTCCACGTACCGCCGCAAGACCGAACCGGACGTCCTCGCGCGCGTGCTGCGCGCGGCCGGCGCCGAGGACGCGTACGTCGTCCCGGAGGGCGGCAGCAACACCGAAGCCGTACGGGGCTGCCGTGTCCTCGGCGAGGAGCTGTGCGGCCGTGCGGACGTCGTCGCCCTCGCCTGCGGCACCGGCGGCACGCTGGCCGGACTCGCCGCCGGGCTGGCCCCCGATCAGCGCGCGCTCGGCATACCCGTCCTCAAGGGCGGCTTCCTGGCCGCCGAAACGGCGGAGCTCCAGCAGCGGGCGTTCGGCGGCCGGCGCGGCGAGTGGACCCTCGACGACCGCTTCCACTTCGGCGGCTACGCCCGCACCT
Source organism: Streptomyces sp. NPDC048419 (assembly GCF_043200415.1). Lineage (NCBI taxonomy): Bacteria > Bacillati > Actinomycetota > Actinomycetes > Kitasatosporales > Streptomycetaceae > Streptomyces > Streptomyces sp. NPDC048419. The sequence continues at coordinate 77,483 of NZ_JBICXT010000005.1, forward strand.
CCGCCGAACTCGACGCCTTCGCCGGAGACTTCGAGAACCGTCACGGCCTCCCCGTCGAACGTCTCTATGTCGCCAAGTTGCTGTACGGACTTGTCACCCTCGCGGAAGAGGGCGCTTTCCCGCGCGGGACGACGGTGGCAGCCGTGATCACCGGGCGGCCCTTCCCGTAGACCGTCACCGCTCGCCGCGCTCCCGCGAGCCGCCCCGGCTCAGCCCTGCGCCGTCTCCCGGTAGGCCGCCGCCTCCTCCAGGTCCAGCCTGCGCAGCAGTGTCCGCAGCATCTCGTCGTCGATGTAGCGGCCGTCCCGCAGCCTCACGAACATCGCGCGCTCGGCGCCGATCATCTCCCGGGACAGACGGCGGTAGGTGTCGTCGACCGATTCCCCGGTGACCGGGTTGACCTGGCCGAGGCGCTCCCAGACGGCGTTGCGGCGGCGCTCCAGGACCTGGCGCAGGCGGTCGGCCAGCGGCGGCGGGAGGGCGTTGCGCTCGTCCGCGAGGAGCTCGTCCAGGCGCCGCTCGGCGACGCGGGAGGCCTGTGCCTGGGCGTTGGCCTCCGCGAGGGTCTCGGCCTGCACGTCCCGGCCGGGGAACTTCAGCAGGCGGATCACCGGGGCCAGGGTGAGGCCCTGCACCACCAGGGTGCCGATCACGGTCGTGAAGGTCAGGAAGAGGATGAGGTTGCGCTGCGGGAAGGGGCCGCCGCCGTGCACGGTCAGCGGGATCGAGAAGGCGATGGCGAGTGAGACGACGCCCCGCATGGCGGCCCAGGACGTGACGATCGGCCCTCTCCAGGTGGGGTTGTCCTCGCGCTCCCTGATCCGCGGGGAGAGCAGGCGGGGGACGAAGGTGCCGGGATACACCCAGAGGAACCGGCTCACGACGACCACGAGGAAGACGACCAATGCGTACCAGGCGGCGTCGACGCCCTTGTACTCGCCGAGCCCCTTGAGGACGACCGGCAGCTGCAGGCCGATGAGCGCGAAGACCGCGGACTCCAGGACGAACGCCACCACCTTCCACACCGCCTCCTCCTGCAGGCGGGTGGCGAAGTCGACCTCCCACGCGCGGTGCCCGATGTAGAGCGCCACGACCACGACCGCGAGGACACCGGAGGCGTGCACCTGCTCGGCGACGGCGTAGGCGACGAACGGGATCAGCAGGGACATGGTGTTCTGCAGCAGCGCCTCCTTCACGTGGGTGCGCAGCCAGTGGATGGGCGCCATCAGCACCAGTCCGACCACGACGCCGCCGACCGCGGCCAGCAGGAACTCGCCGATCCCGCCGATCCAGGAGGCGCCCTCGCCGACGGCTGCCGCGACAGCGACCCGGTAGGCGGTGATCGCGGTCGCGTCGTTCAGCAGGGACTCGCCCTGCAGGATCGTGGTGATCCGGGACGGCAGCCCCACCCGGCGGGCGACGGCCGCCGCCGCGACCGCGTCCGTCGGCGCCACCACGGCGCCGAGCACCAGCGCCGCGGGCAGCGGCAGTCCGGGGACGACGAGATATGCGATCCAGCCCACGGCGAAGGTCGCGAACAGCACGTACCCCACCGACAGCAGCGCCACCGGCCGCATCGTGGCCCGCAGATCGAGGTACGAGCTCTCGACGGCCTCCTTGTGCAGCAGCGGCGGCAGCACCAGGGGCAGCACGATCTCCGGGTCCAGGGTGTAGTCCGGCACCCCTGGCAGGTAGGAGACGGCGAGCCCCACCGCCACGAGCAGCAGCGGGGCCGGCACCGGGCTGCGCCGGGCGACCGCGGCGATCGCGGTGCTGCCCGCCACCAGCAACAGCAGTGGCATCACGTCCATCGTCCTCGCCCGCCCTCGTTTTTCCGCGCGGTCATCCGCACAGCCGTCGTAATCTGGCAATCATGAAACAGTGCACGCACGCCGACGCGCTGCCAGACCCGCAACCCGGTCCGCTCAGCGAGACGTGCGAGGAATGTCTGCGCGACGGTACCCACCCGGTCCAGCTGCGGCTGTGTCTCACCTGCGGCCATATCGCCTGCTGCGACTCCTCGCCGAACCGGCACGCGACGGAGCACCACAAGGACACCGGCCATCCGATCATGCAGACCTTCGAACCCGGCGAGAACTGGCGTTGGTGCTTCGTGGACCACGTTCTCGTGTGACCCTGGACGACCGGGGCGCGTCCCACGAGCCGGACGGTTCGACCGTCTGACGTCTGGGTACGTCAACCCGGCGCGCGTTCTTCCCAATTGGAGCCGCAGACCTCTAGACACGGAGCGTATCCACAGTTTTACTGTGAGTGACGGCAAGGGGTTGGGGTCCCGGGGACAGGAAAGTTCAGAGCGCGATAGCGTCACCGCTGAACCACACTTCGCGTTACCCCGGGGGGCGACCCTCGGCCCCGATTAGCTTGTACCACCTTGGAGGTGAGGGTGTCCCAGATCGCAGGCGAGCCCGCGACCCAGGACTTCGTGGAAGTCCGGCTGCCGGCTGCGGGTGCCTACCTGTCGGTGCTGCGTACGGCGACTGCCGGCCTCGCGGCCCGCTTGGACTTCACCCTCGACGAGATCGAGGACCTTCGCATCGCGGTGGACGAGGCCTGCGCGATCCTGCTCCAGCAGGCCGTGCCCGGCTCGGTGCTCAGCTGCGTCTTCCGGCTCGTCGACGACTCTCTCGAGGTCACCGTCTCGGCCCCGACCACGGACGGCCACGCCCCCGCGCGGGACACTTTCGCCTGGACCGTCCTGTCCGCGCTCGCGGGCAAGGTCTCCTCGGCCGTGGACGAGGACAAAACCGTTTCGATCAGCCTCTACAAACAGCGCGGCGCGGGACCCGGGCCGGCGTGAGGACAGGGGACGGGCCGGTGCGTGACGAAGAGCGCGGCACACGAGAGCTGCCGGCCGAGGGCACAGGCGGGTCCCGACGCATGCGGGACGTCGCCGGCGGCTCCGACGGGATCGACGGCATCCCCGAGCAGGCCCGGCCGCATCCGGAGGAGGACTCCGCGGAACCCGGTGTCCCGCAGGACGGGCAGCGGGAACGCGAAGGTGCCGTACAGAGCACGCCTCCGGCCGGGCAGTACGGGGTCACCCCGGTGCGAGCGGAGGCGAGGGCTCGGAGAAGGGCGACGGGCGGGACGATGAGCGAGCACGAGCGAAACGCCGAGGGCGACGGTCAGGACCGGCCGAGCGTGCCGCAGGCCACACACCACCACCCGCAGGACCGCAGCGGCGCCCGCGCGATGTTCGTCGAGCTGCGCATGCTGAAGGACGGCAGCGCGGAGTACGCGGAGCTGCGCAACAAGCTGGTCCGCATGCACCTGCCGCTCGTGGAGCACCTCGCGCGCCGTTTCCGCAACCGCGGCGAGCCGCTGGACGACCTCACCCAGGTCGCCACCATCGGCCTGATCAAGTCGGTCGACCGCTTCGACCCGGAGCGCGGCGTGGAGTTCTCCACGTACGCGACCCCGACGGTCGTCGGCGAGATCAAGCGCCACTTCCGTGACAAGGGCTGGGCGGTGCGGGTGCCGCGGCGCCTGCAGGAGCTGCGCCTCGCGCTCACCACGGCGACCGCCGAGCTCTCCCAGCAGCACGGCCGCTCCCCCACGGTCCACGAACTCGCCGAGAAGCTGGCGATCTCGGAGGAGGAGGTCCTGGAGGGCCTGGAGTCGGCCAACGCCTACTCCACCCTGTCGCTGGACGTCCCCGACACCGACGACGAGTCACCGGCGGTCGCGGACACCCTCGGCGCCGAGGACGAGGCACTGGAGGGGGTCGAGTACCGGGAGTCGCTCAAGCCGCTCCTGGAGGACCTTCCGCCCCGGGAGAAGCGCATCCTGCTGCTGCGCTTCTTCGGCAACATGACCCAGTCGCAGATCGCCCAGGAGGTCGGCATCTCACAGATGCACGTCTCCCGGCTGCTGGCCCGCACCCTGGCCCAGCTGCGCGAGAAGCTGCTGGTGGAGGAGTAGGACTCCGGCGGAAGGCGGAAAGCGGGACGTGACAGGCGGGACTACCGCTTGCCGTCCTGCGCGCCGCCCGGGCCCCGGATCCCGAGGGCCTGGGTCGTGGCGGGATTGATCAGCAGGACGAGCGCGACGACGGCGACGACCGCGATCGCGATGCCCGCCGGGATGGCCACACTGTCGGCCTGCAGCAGGTTGTAGGCCACCGGCAGCGCCATGATCTGGGTGATGACGGCGGGGCCGCGGCTCCAGCTGCGCCGGGCGAGCAGTCCGCGCGCGGCGAGCAGCGGCAGCAGGGCGAGGACGACGAGCGTGATGCCGCCGGTGACGGCGGACCGTCGGTCGTCCGGGTTGCCGGTCAGTCCCTCGACCAGCATCCAGATCCCTCCGGCGACCAGCGCGAGCCCCTCCAGCCCGGCGAGCGCCGCGGCATACGTCAGGCGGCGCGGGCGGGGACCGGCCTCTTCCTCGGTGGCGGGGGTCTTCTCACTGGTCACCCCTGAAGGGTAGCCCTGGGGACGCGGCCCCCCGTGGCGAGGTTGAGCGGGGCCCCCGTGGCGAGGTTGAGCGGAGCCCCCGTGGTGAGCCTCACGCCCTCACCTCTTACCTGATCCCTACCTCGCCCTGTGCCCGGTACTTCCCAGTAGGTACGCTGCCCTTCATGCGTGCACTTCTCGTGGTCAATCCAGCTGCAACCACCACAAGCGCACGTAGGCGCGACGTTCTGATCCACGCGCTCGCGAGCGAGATGAAGCTCGAGGTGGTCATCACGGAGTACCGCGGCCACGCGCGCGACCTCGGCCGGCAGGCGGCGGAGAGCGACGACATCGACCTGGTCGTGGCCCTCGGCGGCGACGGCACGGTGAACGAGGTGGTCAACGGCCTGCTGCACGCCGGTCCCGATCCGGAGCGCCTCCCCCGTCTCGCCGTGGTCCCCGGCGGCTCCACCAATGTCTTCGCCCGCGCCCTGGGTCTGCCCAACGACGCCGTCGACGCGACCGGCGCACTGCTGGACGCCCTGCGCGAGGGCAGCGAGCGCACCGTCGGCATGGGCATCGCCGCGGGCACCCCGGGCACCGAGGACGAGGCGGTGCCGGCCCGCTGGTTCACCTTCTGCGCGGGGCTCGGCTTCGACGCGGGCGTGGTCGGCCGGGTCGAGCAGCAGCGGGAGCAGGGCAAGAAGTCGACGCACGCCCTTTACCTCCGCCAGGTCGTACGGCAGTTCCTGCAGGAGCCGCACCGCCGGCACGGCACCATCACGCTGGAGCGGCCGGGCCAGGAACCGGTGACCGATCTGGTGCTCTCCATAATCTGCAACACGTCGCCCTGGACGTATCTGGGTAATCGTCCGGTGTACGCGGCACCTAAGGCCTCGTTCGACACCGGACTCGACGTACTCGGTCTCAGCCGCATGTCGACCGTTTCGGTTGCCCGGTATGCGACCCAGTTGCTCACTTCGTCCCCCGAACGGGGTGCCCACGGAAAGCACACCGTGACGTTGCACGACCTGGACCAGTTCACCTTGCATTCGAAGGCGCCCCTGCCCCTTCAGATGGACGGCGACCACCTGGGACTGCGAACGAGCGTGACGTTCACAGGCGTACGCCGTGCACTGCGTGTGATTGTGTGAGCAGAAAGGGCTGAAGTCCTTTCACTCGAACGTTTAGGCCAGGATCCACCCCATGGAAGTACGGCTGTGACCTAGTCGACACCGAGGAATCAAAAAAAACTTTCCGGAAGGGGTTGTATCCGCCGCTGAGGTTTGCGAGTCTCTACGTGGCGGTCGGGACAGCCCGCAACACCAGCGTCCTCAGACCACCGGAACCCCTCTTCACTTCACAGGACCACGCCGGGGAAGACTCGGCGTTCGGCCCTTCACTTGTTGAGGGATTCGTGAAAGCGTTCACATTCACAAGCAACCCGCATGTAATACCAAGGAGAGGTAGCAGCCATGGACTGGCGTCACAACGCCGTTTGCCGCGAGGAAGACCCCGAGCTCTTCTTCCCCATCGGCAACACCGGTCCTGCGCTGCTGCAGATCGAGGAAGCCAAGGCCGTCTGCCGTCGCTGCCCCGTTATGGATCAGTGTCTGCAGTGGGCGCTCGAGTCCGGTCAGGACTCCGGCGTCTGGGGTGGTCTCAGCGAGGACGAGCGTCGCGCAATGAAGCGCCGTGCCGCCCGCAACCGGGCCCGTCAGGCTTCTGCCTGACACACCCGCCCCGCAACAGCCTGAGCTTGGCGGCGCGTACAGCGAGTACGCATCTCCCGCCCCCGAGCCGCAGCGCGCAGTACCCCCGATGCGCAGCACAAGCTGGCAACGAGCATTTCAGCCCCGGACCTCATGGTCCGGGGCTTCTTGCTGTGCGCCGCCCGGGCTGGAACGTCCGTACGAGGCCGTCTACTTGTCCGCCTGCACCGGCACGTCCAGGATCACCCGGGTTCCGCGCCCCGGCGCCGGGACCATGTCGAACGTACCGCCCAACTCCCCTTCCACCAGGGTCCGTACGATCTGCAGACCCAGGTTGCCCGAGGTGTGCGGGTCGAAGCCCTCGGGGAGACCGACGCCGTCGTCCTGGACGGTGACCAGCAGGCGGGCCTCCTTCGAGGTGCCGCCGCGGACCGCGGAGACCTCGACCGTGCCGGTGTCGCCCTCGCGGAAGCCGTGTTCGAGAGCGTTCTGCAGAACCTCCGTCAGGACCATCGACAGCGGGGTGGCCACCTCCGCGTCCAGGATGCCGAAGCGTCCGCTGCGCCGGCCGGTGACCTTGCCCGGGGAGATCTCGGCGACCATCGCCAGGACGCGGTCGGCGATGTCGTCGAACTCCACGCGCTCGTCCAGGTTCTGGGAGAGCGTCTCGTGCACGATCGCGATCGAGCCGACCCGGCGGACCGCCTCTTCGAGAGCCTCCCGGCCGCGGTCGGACTCGATGCGCCGGGCCTGCAGACGCAGCAGAGCGGCGACCGTCTGAAGGTTGTTCTTCACCCGGTGGTGGATCTCCCGGATGGTCGCGTCCTTGGTGATCAACTCGCGCTCGCGTCGGCGCAGTTCGGTGACGTCGCGGAGCAGGACCAGCGAACCGATGCGCGTGCCCTTGGGCTTGAGGGGGATCGCGCGGAACTGGATGACCCCGTCGTGCGCCTCGATCTCGAACTCGCGCGGCGCCCAGCCGCTGGCCACCTTGGCGAGCGCCTCGTCCACCGGGCCGCGGCTCGGGGCGAGTTCGGCGGTCGTCCTGCCGAGGTGCTGTCCGACCAGGTCGGAGGCGAGGCCCATGCGGTGGAAGGCGGAGAGCGCGTTCGGCGAGGCGTACTGGACGATGCCGTCCGCGTCGAGCCGGATCAGGCCGTCGCCGACACGCGGCGCGGCGTCCATGTCCATCTGCTGGTTGGCGAACGGGAAGGAACCGGCCGCGATCATCTGCGCCAGGTCCGACGCGCTCTGCAGATAGGTCAGTTCGAGGCGGCTCGGGGTGCGCACGGTGAGGAGGTTGGTGTTGCGCGCGATGACGCCGAGCACGCGCCCGTCCCGCCGGACCGGGATCGACTCGACCCGGACCGGGACCTCCTCGCGCCACTCCGGGTCGCCCTCGCGCACGATGCGGCCCTCGTCGAGCGCCGCGTCCAGCATGGGGCGGCGTCCGCGCGGGACGAGGTGGCCGACCATGTCGTCCTGGTACGAGGTGGGGCCGGTGTTGGGGCGCATCTGGGCGACCGAGACGTACCGGGTGCCGTCGAGAGTGGGGACCCACAGGACGAGGTCGGCGAAGGAGAGGTCGGACAGCAGCTGCCACTCCGAGACCAGCAGATGGAGCCACTCGAGGTCGGAGTCGTCGAGTGCGGTGTGCTGGCGGACCAGTTCGTTCATGGAGGGCACGTGTGCGAGCGTACCTGGCGGTTTGTACGGCTCCGAAATATGCGCTCCCCCGAAGACACCCGCGGGCCGCGGCGCCTGGGAGGGACCCTCAACCCTCCCGGCACCGCAGCCCGGAGCAACATCGGCCGTGGGGTGTGCGGTCCCGGTCGGCCGAAGGATGAGGACCCGGGGCAGTCAGGGCAGAGAGCTCCGGTTCCTCCGTCCGTCCTCCTGTGCGGGGAGGACGGAAGTTCGCTTGCTTCGCACGCTGGACTCAAGTGCTTCAACACAATTGTGGACTAGACCACTCTGTGTGTCCATGCGTTGAAGGCTGTTTGTCGTTGTCGTTCTGCGGCTGCTGCGACTGCTCGGACGCCCTGGCATCCAGCACGCAGCCTAACCCTTGTGGGTTCATGTGCGCGGCCAGATCGTCATGGCAATTTCGGCGAGTGCCACGAGTTCCTCGCGGCTCGCTCCGTCGCGCGCCTGCTGGGACATGCCCTGCATGACCGCACCCGTGTGCCGGGCGAGTGCGGCGGCGTTCGTGCCGGCCGGCAGCTCCCCCGCCGCGATGCCCGCCTTCATACGACTCTCGAAGGCGGCGATGTCGGCGTTGCGCCGCTCGCGCAGGGACTCCTCGATCTCGGGGCTCGTGCAGTTCGTGGCCGCGTGAACGACCAGGCAGCCGTGCGGACGGCCGGGGGCCGTGTACTCGGCGGCGGCCTCGCGCAGCATCCGCTCGACGGCCGCGCGGGCGGTGGGCTCCTCGGCGAGGGCGCGGTCTGCGAACGAGCCGTACCGCCTGTCGTACGAGGTCACGACCTCTTCGAACAGCGCCCGCTTGTCGCCGAAGGCCGCGTACAGACTCGGCGCGCCGATGCCCATGACGCGGGTGAGGTCGGAGACCGAGGTCGCTTCGTACCCGTGCTCCCAGAAGGCCATGAGCGCCTTCTCCAGCGCGGTCTCGCGATCGAAGGAGCGGGGGCGACCGCGCGGCTTGGAGGCTGCGCCGGCCTTCGCCCTGGTCTCCCCGGTGCCCACCATGGAGTGAATTGTATAGCGGGTGCTAGAGAAATGCCGGAGGGCCGGGGTACGGTCTTTTCTGTAGCGACCGCTAGGGAAATTGTTGAGGGGGATCGGCATGGGCGTGCTTCTGCTGGCGGGCCTCCGTCGTTCAGTGCGTCTCCGTCACCTTCGCCAGTGCGCGAGGCGCGTCCGGGTCCTGGCCTCGGGCGATGGTGATCTCGTGGGCGAGGAGTTGCAGCGGGAGGATCTCCAGGATCGGCTGGACCTCCTCGGCCACACCCTCGGTGGGCAGGACGAAACCGGCGGAGGCCTGCTCGACCTGGCTCCTGGGACCGACGACGAACAGGTCGGCGCCGCGCCCGCGCAGCCGGTCGAGGACGGGTTGGAGTGCCTCGCCGCCCCTGCCGTCGGTGACGACCGCGATCACCGGGGAGACGTTGTCGACCATGGCGAGCGGGCCGTGCAGAAGGTCCGCTCCGGAGTAGGAGAGGGCGGGGATGTAGCTGGTCTCCATGAGCTTGAGGGCGGCCTCCTTGGCCGTGGGGTAACCGTAGCCGCGAGAGGTGATGACCATGCGTTCGGCGAAGCGGTAGCGGGCGGCGAGGGCGCGGACCTCGTCCTGCCGGGCGAGCAGCCGCTCGGCGAGGTCCGGCAGCACCTTCGCGGCAGCACCGTCGCCGCCGCGCAGGCCTTCGACGAAGAGGTACAGGGCGAGGAGGGAGGCCGTATAGGTCTTGGTCGCGGGGAGGGCCTTCTCCGGCCCGGCCATGATGTCGACGTGATATTCGGAGACGCCCGCCAGGGGTGAATCGGGATTGTTGGTCACGGCGAGGGTGATCGCGCCGGCCTCGCGGGCGGCGCGGGTCGAGGCCACCAGGTCCGGGGAGCCGCCGGACTGGCTGACGGTGATCACCAGGACATCGGTGAGGTCCGGGTGCGCGCCGTAGGCGGTGGTGGTGGACATCGAGGTGAGGCCGCAGGGCAGGCCGAGGCGGATCTCCAGGAGGTACTTGGCGTACAGGGCGGCGTTGTCGGAGGTGCCGCGGGCGGTCAGCAGGACGAAGCGGGGTTTGCGGGCGGCGATGTCCTGGGCGACCTCCCGGACGCCGGAGGCGCCTTCGTCGAGGAGGCGGCGCAGCACGGCGGGCTGCTCGGCCATCTCGCGGGCCATGATCCGGCCGGGGACGTCGTGCTGGGGGTCCGGTGCCGGGGCCGGCGTCGTGGCGGTCATGGTGGGTTCCTCCCGGATCTCGTGGCTCGCCGAGCGGGTACCGCGGCGCGGCGGTACCGCACCCCATTCCACTCCCCCGTGGCGAATGACGCCTGTCCTTCGCATGGAATGGCGATGTCCTCGCGGCTGTCCACGGGGCGGGGGCGGTGGCTCTCCTCCCCTGGGGCGGAGGGGTCGATTCTGTTAGATTGGTCTAAACCACACCGCCCTTCAGATCGGCAGGCCCAGCGTGGAAGTTGTCATCGTTCCGGACGCCAAGTCGGGCGGCGAGCTCATCGCCGAGGCCATGGCGCAGCTCCTGAGGCGCAAGCCCGAGGCGCTGCTCGGAGTGGCCACGGGCTCGACCCCGCTGCCCATCTACGAGGCGCTGGCGGCCAAGGTGAGCTCCGGTGCCGTGGAGGCCTCGCGGGCGAGGATCGCGCAGCTCGACGAGTACGTGGGGCTGCCGGCCGAGCACCCGGAGTCCTACCGTTCGGTGCTCAGGCGCGAGGTGCTGGAGCCGCTCGGCATCGGGATGGACGCGTTCATGGGGCCCGACGGGACGGCCGCGGACGTGCAGGGGGCGTGCGAGGCGTACGACAGTGCACTGTCCGAGGCCGGCGGGGTGGATCTGCAGCTGCTCGGGATCGGGACCGACGGGCACATCGGGTTCAACGAGCCGTGCTCGTCGCTGGCCTCGCGGACCCGGATCAAGACGCTGACCGAGCAGACCCGGATCGACAACGCGCGCTTCTTCGACGGCGATGTCGAGCAGGTGCCGCATCACGTCATCACGCAGGGCATCGGGACGATCCTGGAGGCCCGGCACCTGGTGTTGCTCGCGACCGGTGAGGGCAAGGCGGACGCGGTCGCCGCGACCGTGGAGGGGGCGGTGGCCGCCGTGTGCCCCGCCTCCGCGCTGCAGCTGCACCCGCATGCGACGGTCGTGGTCGACGAGGGCGCCGCGTCCAAGCTGAAGCTGGCGGACTACTTCCGGCACACGTACGCCGACAAGCCGGAGTGGCAAGGGATCTGAGTCGCTCACCTCGCTGCGGGCGCAGCCGGAAGGCGCCGGGCCCCTGTCGGGTCCGGCGCCTTCGGTCTGCGTCCGCTGTGTCTTCGCGCTCGTGCGGGGGCGGTCGGATCAGACGATGCCCGCGATGACCTCCGCCGCCGCCCGGCCGCAGACGCGGGCGGCACCGTGGGTGGCGATGTGCACGGCGCCCCGGGGAGCGGCCTGAGGGAGGCCCATCTCGACCACGACGGTGTCGGGCCGGGCCGCGAGCAGGACGTCGAGGGCGGTCGCCATCCAGGGGTGGCGGTGCTCGTCGCGGACCACGGCCACGATGCGGCGCGAGCCGGCCGCGGCCAGGGCCGCGCGTCCCGCGTCCTCGCCGGAGAAGCTGCCGGTCTCCGTGCCGGGGAGGAGACGGAAGAGTTCCGCCGCGACGCCCCAGGGGGTCTGGTCGCCGACCGCGAAGTTGGCGACGGGGGTGAGGGCGGCGACGTAGGGCGGCTCGGTGAGCCGGGTGAAGTGCCCGGCCGTCGTCACCTTCACGGCGCGGCGGGCCGCGCGCAGGCCCACCTCGTCGTCGGGGGTGCGGTCCGGGTCGGTCTTGGCCGCTTCGGCGGTCCAGCGGGCCAGGGACCGTACGCGTGCGGCGGCGTCCGCGAGGCGTTCCTCGGGGAGTTCGCCGGTGCCCACCGCCGAGACGAGGGCGTCGCGCAGGCGCCGTACGGTCTCCTCGTCGGAGAGGCCACCGCCCACGCAGATCGCGTCGGCGCCGGCGGCCACGGCGAGGACGCTGCCGCGCTCGATGCCGTACGTGCTCGCGATGGCCTTCATCTCCATGCCGTCGGTGACGATGAGACCGTCGTAGCGGAGTTCGCCGCGGAGCAGTTCGGTGAGTGCGCGGGGCGACAGCGTCGCCGGGCGGTCCGGGTCCAGGGCGGGGACGAGGATGTGCGCGCTCATCACGGCACGGCTGCCCGCCGCGATGGCCGCGCGGAACGGCGCCAGGTCGCGGGCATCGAGCACCGAGGCGTCCACGTCGATGCGCGGCAGCGCGTCGTGGGAGTCGACGGCCGTGTCGCCGTGGCCCGGGAAGTGCTTGGTGCAGGCGGCGACGCCGGCGGACTGCAGGCCCGTGACGTAGGCGGCGGTGTGGCGGGCGACGAGGTCGGTGTCGGCGCCGAAGGAGCGGACACCGATCACCGGGTTCTCCGGGTTGGAGTTCACGTCGGCGGACGGGGCCCAGTCGAGGTTGACCCCGCAGGCGGCGAGGCGGCGGCCGAGTTCGGCGGCCACCTCGCGGGTGAGCTCGACGTCGTCCACCGCGCCCAGCGCGTTGTTGCCGGGGAAGGAGGAGCCGGTCCGCACCTCGAGGCGGGTCACGTCACCGCCCTCCTCGTCGATGGCGACCAGGACGTCGTCTCGTTCGGCCCGCAACTGCGCGGTGAGGGCGGCCACTTGATCGGGCGTGGCGATGTTGCGGCCGAACAGGCCGACCGAGGCGAGCCCCTCACCGAGGCGGCGCAGCACCCAGTCGGGGGCGGTGGTCCCGGTGAAGCCGGGCTGGAGGATGGTCAGCGCGTCCCGTGTGAGGGTGTCGGTGCCGCTGGCGAATGTCGTCATCGGGTGGCGTTATCCCTTCACTGCGCCCGCGGTCAGCCCCGCGGCCATCTTGCGCTGGACGAGGAGGAAGAGCACGACGATCGGCACGGCCATCATCGTGGCTCCCGCCATCATCGGGGCGTATTCGGTGCCGTGCTTGGTGGTGAAGTTGCCGAGCCAGACGGTCGCGGTCTGGTGCTTCTGGCTGAGCAGCATGAGGGCGTAGATGTACTCGTTCCAGGCCTGGATGAAGGCGTAGACCGAGGTGGCGACCATGCCGGGGGCGAGCAGCGGGAAGACCACGCGGATGAAGGCGCTGGTGCGGCTGCACCCGTCGACCATCGCCGCCTCCTCCAGCTCCCGGGGGATGTTGACGATGAAGCCGCGCAGCGTCCACACCGTGAAGGGGAGGATGAAGGTCAGGTACGTGATGATCAGGCCCGTGAGCTTGTCGTACTGCTCCAGGTCGTTCAGCAGCAGGAAGACCGGGATGATCATGGCGACCAGCGGGACCATCTGCACCGCGAGGATGCCGACGATGACCACCTTGCGGCCGCGGAAGGCGAACCGGGAGATGGCGAGGGCGGCCAGCACGCCGACGACCATGCCGATCACGACGACCGCGAGCGACACGATGAGGCTGCGGCCGACCGGGCCCCAGAAGTCCGCGATGTCCAGCGCCCGGCGGAAGTTGTCGAGCGTGAACCCGGTCGGGAACAGGCTCGGGTCCGGGTCGATGGCGTCCTTCGCCGGCTTGAAGGCCGTGTTGAGCATCCAGTAGAGCGGGAAGCCGGCGATCAGGAAGACGAGGAGACCGAGCAGGTTCCAGCCGAGCTTCGACCTTCCGCGAGCCCGGCCGCCCTTGGTGACGGCGCTGCCGCCCGTGGTGACGGCGCTCATGCCGGTCATTCGACCTCTCCGATCTTCAGCATCTGGCGCATGTAGACGGCGACGACACCGAGCAGCAGGAGCACGGTCAGCAGGGCGATCGCCGAGCCCTGGGCGTAGTCGTTGACCACGAACGCCCGGTCGTAGGAATAGGTGTTGAGGATCTGGAACTCCGGCTCCGGGTGGCCGCCGCGCATCACGAAGACCTGCGGGAAGACGCCCATGTCCCAGATCACCGACAGGGTCGTGAGCATCACGATGATCGGCTTCAGGATGGGCAGGGTGACATAGCGGAAGACGCCCAGGGCGCCCGCGCCGTCGAGCCGGGCCGCCTCCTCCAGCTCCTTCGGGACCTGGGTGAGGCCCGCGCTGAGCGTGATGACGACGAAGGGTACGGCGCCCCACACCACGAGCAGCATGATCACGGCCAGGCCCTGGGGCCCGCTGGCGAACCAGTTGTGGCCGACCATGTCGACGCCGGGGAGCTTGCTCAGCACCGCGTTGAGGACGCCGTAGTCCGAGTCGAAGAGCCATTTGAAGACGGTCGTCGCCACGATGACCGGCATGCCCCAGCTGGCGATCAGCACGATGTTGATCATCGTCTTCACCCAGCCGGAGACCTTCTGCAGCAGCAGGGCGACGAGCATGCCGAGGACCATCGTGAGGATCACGCAGCCGGCCGCGAAGACGACGGTTCGCAGGACCACGGCCCAGAACTCGTTGTCGCCGAGCACCTTGGAGAAGTTGTCGAAGCCGACCCACTCGGCGGGCTGGAAGCCCCACAGCTGGGACTGGCCGAAGTTCTGGAAGGAGAGCGTGACCAGCCGGAAGAGCGGATACGCCATCACCAGGGCGAGGACCAGCAGGCAGGGCGCGAGCAGCAGCCACGGCGTCGCCGCGCCGCCCGAAGTCCGGGCTCTGCGTGGGCTCTTCGCGACCGGTGGTGGCGGCGCCTGCCGCGGCGGCGGCACCTTGGCGGGGGTGGTCGTGTCTGCGGCACTCATGGCGCGCTCCTCAGCGGTCCCTCAGGTCGTTCGAAAGCGAAGCCCGTAGCTGGTACGGGAAGCAGGGCCCCCGGCCGATCGCGGCCGTAGGGGCCCTGCTGCGAAGGTCACTTGGTGTTGATGACCTTGTCGATCGCGGCGTCCGCCTCCTTCGCGGCGGCCTCGACCGACTTCTTGCCGGTGCCGATGTTCTGCAGCATCGTCTGCAGGACCTGGGCCTTCTCGACCTGGCCCCAGCCGGGAGCCATCGGGACGAACCAGTTGGACTCGGCGGCGGTGGCCGGGACCGCGGTTGCCGGGTCGTTCTTCAGGGTCGCGAGGTCCGTCTTGTTGTTGGGCAGGTTGCCCTTGGCCATCAGGGCCTTCTGGCCGGAGGGGCCGGTGAAGGCGTTGATCCACTCGGCGGCGACGGCCTGCGCCTTGGACTTCACCGGGACGGCGAGGTCCGAACCGCCCAGGAAGACGGGCATGTTCTTGCCGGACGGACCCGGCATCACGAAGTTCTCGAGGTTGTTCTTGAGCTTGCCGGTCTTGTCGTTCTTCGGGTCGGCGGAGGTCGCGCCCTCCCATGCCGCGCCGAAGATCATGCCGGACTTGCCCTGGCCGTAGACGATGTAACGGTCCGACTCGTCCTTGGTCTTGTCGCCGTGCATGTACTTGTCGACGACGTTCTTGAACTCGGTGAGGCCCTTGATGGACTCGGGAGAGGACAGGTTGGCCTTCCACTGGCCGCCGTCCTGCTTGGCGATGGAGCCACCGGCGTCGTAGACGTAGGACATGGCCGCGTACCAGTCACGGGTGGGCTGGTACCAGGCGGAGAACTTGTCGCCCTCCTTCTTCTGCACCTTGTCCAGGGCGGCGGTGAGTTCGGCGTACGTCTTCGGCGGGGTCTTCACGCCGACCGACGCGAAGACGTCCTTGCGCCAGTTGGCGACACGGCCGCCGGCGTAGTAGGGGACGCCGTAGGTCTTGTCCTGGTACGTCACCGAGGCCTTGAGGCCGTCCAGCCAGGCGGAGGAGTTGGTGAACTTCGCCGGGTCGACGGGCGCGAAGGCACCCTTGACCATGTAGCTCAGCATCTCCGTGTTGCCCATCTCGACCACGTCGGGGGCCTTGTCGGTGGCGAGGACCGCGTCGAGCTTGGCGTTCTTGTCCGGCCAGCCGTAGTACTCGTGGTTGATCTTGATGCCGGGGTGCTTCTTCTTCACCGCGGCGTCGGCGGACTTCACCAGGTCCGGCCAGTTGTTCTGGGCGTCGACGGTGAGCCAGACGGTCAGCTCCTTGGCGTCCGCGCCGCTGCTGGAAGAGCCTTTGTCGTCGTTGCCACCGCACGCCGCAATGGAGACCATCATGCCCGCGATACCGATCGCGGCAATGAGCTTGCGCTTCACGCCACCCTCCTCAGGGATGCCCACACCTCCCGCCCCCCAGGCCGGGACCTGAACCAATGGTGTAGACCAGTAGGGGGAGCTTGGACCAGACCAGAAGGCCTGTCAAGGGTGCTCGAAACGCCTCTGACCAGCCGTTATGCGACCTACATATGCAAGGACCTTTAAGTAACAAGGCAGCGAAAACACCGATGCCGGAGTACTCTCTTCCGCTAGACCATTTGACCTGTGGACTAGACCAAAAGAGACGGCGCCGGTATACAGAAGGGATCACGAAGTGACCCGCATCCGGAGCCGGGAAGGCAGAGCATGAGCACCGAGGTCAGCAGTGCGGAGAACGAGGGTGGAGCGAGTGTCCGTACCGCGCGCGTGCCCAAGTACTACCGCCTGAAGAAGCATCTGCTCGAGATGACGGAGACGCAGTCGCCCGGCACCCCGGTACCGCCCGAACGCACCCTGGCCGCCGAGTTCGACACCTCCCGCACCACGGTGCGCCAGGCCCTGCAGGAGCTGGTGGTCGAGGGCCGTCTCGAGCGGATCCAGGGCAAGGGCACCTTCGTCGCCAAGCCCAAGGTCTCGCAGGCGCTGCAACTCACCTCGTACACCGAGGACATGCGCGCCCAGGGCCTGGAGCCGACCTCCCAGCTGCTGGACATCGGCTACATCACGGCCGACGACCGCCTCGCCGAGCTCCTCGACATCACGGCGGGCGGCCGGGTGCTGCGCATCGAGCGCCTGCGCATGGCCAACGCCGAGCCGATGGCGATCGAGACGACGCACCTCAGCGCCAAGCGCTTCCCCGCCCTGCGCCGCTCCCTGGTCAAGTACACCTCTCTCTACACCGCCCTCGCCGAGGTCTACGACGTCCATCTCGCCGAGGCCGAGGAGACCATCGAGACCTCGCTGGCCACCCCGCGCGAGGCCGGCCTGCTCGGCACCGACGTGGGCCTGCCGATGCTGATGCTCTCCCGCCACTCACTGGACCGGGACGGGCAGCCGGTGGAGTGGGTGCGCTCGGTGTACCGCGGCGACCGCTACAAGTTCGTCGCACGCCTCAAGCGTCCCCAGGACTAAGGCCTGTCCGCTCACGACGGGGCCTTCACTGAATCGATATACCGATATGCGGACGAGGTCTTCCGTTTCCGGGACGCCGTGACCTACATTGCCTGCGCATTACACAGGTGATCACAGGTGAACGCGAGGGGACGGAGCCGCACGATGTCCGAAGTGCCCGAAGTGAGACCGCCGGTGGTGACCCCCATGCGCGTGGTCATGGCCGTCTGCCTGATAGCACCGTTCGTGGCGATGCTCTGGGTCGGCTCGTACTCCAAGACCGACCCGGAGTTCATCGGCATCCCGTTCTTCTACTGGTACCAGATGCTCTGGGTGCTGATCTCCACCGCGCTGACGATGACGGTGTATCAGCTGTGGCAGCGTGACCAGCGCGCGCGCGCCTCGCAGAAGGACGGTGCGTCGAAGTGAACGACGGCGTGAACGGCGTCGCACTCGGCGTCTTCATCTTCTTCTTCGTGGCCGTGACGGCCATGGGCTTCCTGGCGGCACGCTGGCGCAAGGCCGAGAACGAGCACTCGCTCGACGAATGGGGCCTGGGCGGCCGGTCGTTCGGCACCTGGGTCACCTGGTTCCTGCTCGGCGGCGACCTCTACACGGCGTACACCTTCGTCGCCGTTCCAGCGGCGATCTACGCGGCGGGCGCGGCCGGCTTCTTCGCGGTGCCGTACACCATCCTGGTCTACCCGCTGATCTTCACGTTCCTGCCCCGCCTGTGGTCGGTCTCCCACCGGCACGGGTACGTGACGACCTCGGACTTCGTGCGCGGCCGCTTCGGCTCGAAGAGCCTGTCGCTGGCCGTCGCGGTCACCGGCATCCTCGCCACCATGCCGTACATCGCGCTCCAACTGGTCGGCATCCAGGCCGTGCTGGACGTGATGGGTGTCGGCGGCGGTGAGAACACCAACTGGTTCGTCAAGGACCTGCCGCTGCTGATCGCGTTCGGTGTCCTCGCGGCGTACACCTACTCCTCGGGTCTGCGGGCCCCCGCGCTGATCGCGTTCGTGAAGGACGCGCTGATCTACATCGTCATCGCGGTGGCGATCATCTACATCCCGATCAAGCTCGGCGGCTTCGACGACATCTTCGCGAAGGCGGGCGCGGCGTTCGCGCAGACCAACCCGGCGACGGGCAAGCCGCGCGGCGCTCTGGTGCCGCCGGAGGCGGGTCAATGGACGTACGCCACCCTGGCGTTGGGCTCGGCGCTCGCGCTCTTCATGTACCCGCACTCGATCACCGCGACGCTGTCCTCGCGCAGCCGTGAGGTGATCCGGCGCAACACCACGATCCTGCCGCTGTACTCCCTGATGCTGGGACTGCTGGCGCTGCTGGGCTTCATGGCGATCGCGGCCGGCGTCAAGGTCACCAACGGTCAGCTGGCGATCCCGCAGCTGTTCGAGAACATGTTCCCGGACTGGTTCGCGGGTGTGGCCTTCGCGGCCATCGGCATCGGCGCCCTGGTGCCGGCGGCGATCATGTCGATCGCGGCCGCGAACCTCTTCACCCGCAACATCTACCGGGACTTCATCAAACCGGACGCGACGCCGAAGCAGGAGGCCCAGGTCTCCAAGATCGTGTCGCTGCTGGTGAAGGTCGGCGCGCTGGTCTTCGTCCTCACCATGGACAAGACGGTCGCCATCAACTTCCAGCTGCTGGGCGGCATCTGGATCCTGCAGACCTTCCCGGCCCTGGTCGGCGGCCTGTTCACCCGCTGGTTCCACCGCTGGGCGCTGCTCGGCGGCTGGGCGGTCGGCATGATCTACGGCACCATCGCCGCGTACGGCGTCGCCTCGCCCACCCAGAAGCACTTCGGCGGCTCGGCGAAGGAGATCCCCGGGATCGGCGAGATCGGCTACATCGGCCTCACCGCGTTCGTCATGAACGTGGTGGTGACGGTGGTCCTTACCTTCGTCCTGAAGGCCTTGAAGGCCCCGGAGGGCGTCGACGAGACCGCGGCGGACGACTACACGGTGGACGCCGGCGACCCTGGCGTGCAGGCGGAACTGCCGCCCGCCACTGCGGCGGAGTCCCGCTAGCGGGCCCACCCTTCGACGGGCCGCCGGGGAAACCCGGCGGCCCGTTGCCGTACTCCTGCACCATGCTCGATCCATGGACATCGTGATCCGGCCCGCGGACCCCGGCGAGTACAAGACCCTCGGCGAGATCACCGCCCAGGCCTATCTGCTGGACGGCCTGCTGGCCTTCGGCGCCGAGGACGACTGGTACCTCGGCGAACTCAAGGACGTGGCCAAGCGGGCCTCCGGAGCCGACGTGCTGGTGGCCGCGCGGGACGGCGACCTCCTCGGCGGAGTCACCTTCGTGCCGGCGGGCGGCCCCACGGCCGAGCTCGCCCGTCCCTCGGAAGCGGAGATCCGCATGCTCGCCGTCTCCCACGCGGCCCGCGGCAGGGGCGTGGGCCACGCCCTCGTAGGAGCCTGCGTCGAGCGCGCGAGGAGCACGGGGTGCACCGGAGTCGTCCTGTCGACCCAACGCACCATGCATGCCGCGCATCGCATCTACGAACGCCACGGCTTCGTCCGCGTTCCGGAGCGGGACTGGCAGCCGATCCCCGGCCACGACTTCACGCTTCTCACCTATGAGTTGACGCTCTGAAATCACCGCGACACAAGATATGGGGGTGCCTCGCGCACCCGGCACAAGATGTATGCTCATGCTCGCTGTCGCCGCAGGGGAATCCGGTGCGAATCCGGAACTGTCCCGCAACGGTGTACTCATGCGTGTTCGCACACGTACGAGCGTCAGTCCGAGGACCTGCCGACAGTGCGCCCGGCCACCGTGGCCCGGGTGCTCCGACGTCCGGGCCTCGCGGAATGGGCCGGTGGACGCGGCGCCGTCGTGCGCTCGTGGCTGCCCCCTGCCCTCCGCAAGGCCCCCGTGCCGAGCGAGGGAGAGCCCCACGTGACCATCGCGCCAGCCGAACCGGCTTCAGCGACACCGTCTGCGACAGCCGCCGACGACGGTCCCGGTGCCGCACTGCTGCGGACCCTGACCGAGCTGACCGCCGACCTCCCCGACGCCGACCCCGGACGGGTCGCCGCCGCCGCGCTGCGCGGACGCTCCGCGCGGGCGGACGAGACGGAACTGCGCGAGCTGGCCACGGAGTCGGCCGCCGGCCTCATCTCGGAGGACCCCGCCTACTCGCGGCTGGCCGCGCGTCTGCTGACGATCTCCATCGCCGCGGAGGCCGCCTCGCAGGGCGTCACGTGCTTCACCGAGTCGGTCGCCGTCGGGCACCGCGAGGGGCTCATCGCCGACCGCACGGCGGAGTTCGCCCGTCTGCACGCCGCCCGTCTCGACGCGCTCGTGGATCCCCAGGGGGACGACCGCTTCGGCTACTTCGGCCTGCGCACCCTGCACAGCCGCTACCTGCTGCGGCACCCCATCACCCGCAAGGTGATCGAGACGCCGCAGCACTTCATGCTGCGGGTGGCCGCCGGCCTCGCCGAGGACGACACCGTGCGCTCCGTCGACGAAGTCGCCGCGCTCTACGGCCTGATGAGCCGCCTCGACTACCTGCCCTCCTCCCCCACGCTCTTCAACTCCGGTACGCGCCACCCCCAGATGTCGTCCTGCTACCTCCTCGACTCCCCCAAGGACGAGCTGGACTCCATCTACGAGCGCTACCACCAGGTCGCCCGTCTCTCGAAGCACGCCGGCGGCATCGGGCTCGCGTACTCCCGTATCCGCTCCCGGGGTTCGCTGATCCGCGGCACCAACGGGCACTCCAACGGCATCGTCCCGTTCCTGAAGACCCTGGACGCCTCGGTCGCCGCCGTGAACCAGGGTGGCCGGCGCAAGGGCGCGGCCGCGGTCTACCTGGAGACCTGGCACCTGGACATCGAGGAGTTCCTGGAGCTGCGCGACAACACCGGCGAGGACGCCCGCCGTACGCACAATCTGAACCTCGCGCACTGGATCCCGGACGAGTTCATGCGCCGGGTCGACTCCGACGCCGTGTGGTCGCTGTTCTCCCCGGCGGACGTGCCGGAGCTGGTCGACCTGTGGGGCGAGGAGTTCGACGCCGCGTACCGCGCGGCGGAGAACGCGGGCCTGGCGCGAAAGACCGTCCCGGCCCGCGAGCTCTACGGCCGCATGATGCGCACCCTCGCCCAGACCGGCAACGGCTGGATGACCTTCAAGGACGCCGCCAACCGCACCGCGAACCAGACGGCCGAGCCGGGCCGCGTCGTCCACTCCTCCAACCTCTGCACGGAGATCCTGGAGGTCACGGACGACGGCGAGACCGCGGTCTGCAACCTGGGCTCGGTGAACCTGGGCGCCTTCGTCCAGGACGGCGAACTGGACTGGGAGCGGCTGGACGAGACCGTCCGCACGGCCGTCACCTTCCTGGACCGGGTGGTCGACATCAACTTCTACCCGACCGAGCAGGCCGGCCGCTCCAACGCACGCTGGCGCCCCGTCGGCCTCGGCGCGATGGGCCTGCAGGACGTCTTCTTCAAGTTGCGCCTGCCCTTCGACTCCCCCGAGGCCAAGGCGCTGTCCACCCGGATCGCCGAGCGCATCATGCTCGCCGCCTACGAGGCCTCCGCCGACCTCGCCGAGCGGAGCGGCCCGCTGCCGGCCTGGGAGCAGACCCGTACGGCCCGCGGCGTCCTGCACCCCGACCACTACGGCGTGGAGCCGGCCTGGCCGGAGCGCTGGGCTGCGCTCCGGGAGCGTGTCGCCACCGTCGGCCTGCGCAACTCCCTGCTCCTCGCCATCGCGCCGACCGCCACCATCGCGTCCATCGCCGGCGTGTACGAGTGCATCGAGCCGCAGGTGTCGAACCTCTTCAAGCGCGAGACCCTGTCCGGTGAATTCCTGCAGGTGAACTCGTACTTGGTGAACGACCTGAAGGAACTCGGCGTCTGGGACGCCCGCACCCGCGAGGCGCTGCGGGAGGCCAGCGGCTCCGTGCAGGACGTCGCCTGGATCCCCGAGGACGTACGACGCCTGTACCGCACGGCGTGGGAGATCCCGCAGCGCGGCCTGATCGACATGGCGGCGGCGCGCACCCCGTACCTGGACCAGTCGCAGTCCCTGAACCTCTTCCTGGAGACGCCGACGATCGGCAAGCTCTCCTCGATGTACGCGTACGCCTGGAAACAGGGTCTGAAGACGACGTACTACCTGCGTTCGCGCCCGGCGACCCGTATCGCCCGCGCGGCCCGCGCCGCCGTCCCCGTCCAGCAGGCCGCCGACCCCGAGGCGGTCGCCTGTTCCCTGGAAAACCCCGAGTCCTGCGAGGCCTGCCAGTAATGACCAGCCGTAACACCAACCTTCTCGACCCGGGCTTCGAACTGACCCTGCGTCCCATGCGCTACCCGGACTTCTACGAGCGCTACCGGGACGCCATCAAGAACACCTGGACCGTGGAGGAGGTCGACCTCCACTCGGACGTCGCCGACCTCGCCAAGCTCAGCCCCGCCGAGCAGCATCTGATCGGCCGGCTGGTCGCCTTCTTCGCCACGGGCGACTCGATCGTGGCGAACAACCTGGTGCTGACGCTCTACAAGCACATCAACTCCCCCGAGGCACGGCTCTACCTGAGCCGCCAGCTCTTCGAGGAGGCCGTGCACGTCCAGTTCTATCTGACGCTCCTGGACACCTACCTCCCGGACCCGGAGGACCGCACGGCGGCCTTCGCGGCGGTGGAGAACATCCCCTCCATCCGCGAGAAGGCCGGGTTCTGCTTCAAGTGGATCGACTCGGTGGACAAGCTGGACCGCCTGGAGTCGAAGGCCGACCGCCGCCGCTTCCTGCTCAACCTCGTCTGCTTCGCCGCGTGCATCGAGGGCCTGTTCTTCTACGGCGCCTTCGCCTACGTGTACTGGTTCCGCAGCCGCGGCCTGCTGCACGGCCTCGCCACCGGCACCAACTGGGTGTTCCGCGACGAGACGATGCACATGTCCTTCGCCTTCGACGTGGTCGACACCGTCCGCAAGGAGGAGCCGGAGCTCTTCGACGACGAGCTCCAGCAGGAGGTGACGGACATGCTGCGCGAGGCCGTCGAGGCCGAGCTGCAGTTCGCCCGCGACCTGTGCGGTGACGGCCTGCCCGGCATGAACACCGACTCGATGCGCCAGTACCTCGAGTGCGTCGCCGACCAGCGCCTGACCCGCCTCGGCTTCGCCCCGGTGTACGGCAGCGAGAACCCCTTCTCCTTCATGGAGTTGCAGGGCGTGCAGGAGCTGACCAACTTCTTCGAGCGGCGCCCCTCGGCGTACCAGGTGGCCGTGGAGGGCACGGTCGACCTCGACGAGGACTTCTGACGCCAGGTCCCGGGGCGGCCCATGGAGCTTCCATGGGCCGCCCATGGACCATCTATGGAGCGGCAAAGTTATGGGAGCCGCTCTGGTTCAGCCTCCCGAACCGGGACTACGTTCTCGCCGTCAAAGTGTCATGCCCGCGACGACACCGCCGCCGCTACGCGCGTCACAGGCCTGCCATCAGCGTCGAGAACCCCACTCCAACGACGGAGGCAGCACCCCCATGCGTGAGAAGCCCAGACGGAGCCTGCGAAGACTCCTCGCCACCGCCATACCCGCCCTCGCCCTCGGTCTCGCCGGACTCGTAGCAGTACCGGCACACGCGGCGCCCGCGGTCTCGCACACCTCCCATGTCGCGCAGAACGCGAAAGCCCTCACCTCCCCCGACCGGCAGACCTTCCACTCGACCGGCAAGGCCGGCCAGAAGGTGCCGACCGCCCACCTGTGCGCCACGGCCGCTCCCGGTCACGCGTCCTGCTTCGCCCAGCGCCGCACCGACATCAAGCAGCGGCTGGCCTCCGCGCTCGCCGCGGCCGCGCCCTCCGGACTCAGCCCGGCCAACCTGCACAGCGCCTACAACCTGCCCTCGACGGGCGGTTCGGGCCTGACGGTCGCCGTCGTCGACGCCTACAACGACCCCAACGCCGCGTCGGACCTCGCGACCTACCGCTCGCAGTACGGCCTGTCCTCCTGCACCAAGGCCAACGGCTGCTTCAAGCAGGTCAGCCAGACCGGCTCCACCACCTCGCTGCCGACCAACGACACCGGCTGGGCGGGCGAGGAGGCGCTGGACATCGACATGGTCAGCGCGGTCTGCCCGAACTGCAGCATCATCCTGGTCGAGGCGAACTCCGCGAACGACACCGACCTCGGCACCGCCGAGAACGAGGCCGTCTCCCTCGGCGCCAAGTTCGTCTCCAACAGCTGGGGCGGCGACGAGGCCTCCTCGCAGACCGGTGAGGACACCTCGTACTTCAAGCACCCGGGTGTCGCGATCACCGTCTCCGCGGGCGACTCCGGCTACGGCGCCGAGTACCCGGCGACCTCCCAGTACGTGACCGCCGTAGGCGGCACCGCGCTCTCCACCTCCTCCAACTCCCGCGGCTGGACGGAGTCCGTGTGGAAGACGAGCAGCACGGAGGGCACCGGCTCCGGCTGCTCCGCGTACGACCCCAAGCCGAGCTGGCAGACCGACAGCGGCTGCAGCAAGCGCATGGAGGCCGACGTCTCCGCGGTCGCCGACCCGGCCACCGGCGTGGCCGTCTACGACACCTACGGCGGCTCCGGCTGGGCCGTCTACGGCGGCACGAGCGCCTCGTCGCCGATCATCGCCGGCGTCTACGCGCTGGCCGGCACCCCGGGCTCCGCGGACTACCCGGCGAAGTACCCCTACAGCCACACGAGCAACCTGTACGACGTGACCAGCGGCAACAACGGCTCCTGCTCCACGTCGTACTTCTGCACCGCGGCCACCGGCTACGACGGCCCGACCGGCTGGGGCACCCCCAACGGCACCACCGCCTTCACCACCGGCACCAGCTCCGGCAACACGGTGACGGTCACCAACCCGGGCAGCCAGTCCACCGCGACCGGCAGCTCGGCCAGTCTGCAGATCAGCGCGTCCGACAGCGCGGGCGCCGCGCTCACCTACAGCGCCACCGGCCTGCCGACCGGGCTGTCCGTCAACAGCTCGACCGGCCTGATCTCCGGCACGGCGTCCACGGCGGGCACCTACCAGGTCACCGTCACCGCGAAGGACAGCACGGGCGCCTCGGGCTCGACCTCCTTCACCTGGACGGTCAGCACCTCGGGCGGCGGCACCTGCACCTCGGCCCAGCTGCTGAGCAACCCGGGCTTCGAGTCCGGCAACACCGGCTGGACGGCGTCGAGCGGGGTCATCACCACCGACACCGGTGAGGCCGCGCACGGCGGTTCGTACAAGGCCTGGCTCGACGGCTACGGCACCACCCACACCGACACCCTGTCCCAGTCGGTGACCGTACCCACCGGCTGCAAGGCGACGCTCACCTTCTACCTGCACATCGACACGTCGGAGAGCGGCAGCACCGCCTACGACAAGCTGACGGTCACCGCCGGATCCAAGACCCTGGCGACGTACTCCAACGTCAACGCCGCCTCCGGGTACGCCCAGAAGTCCTTCGACCTCTCCTCGTACGCGGGCTCGACCGTCACCGTGAAGTTCAGCGGTGCCGAGGACTCCTCCCTGCAGACCAGCTTCGTCGTCGACGACACCGCCGTCACGACCAGCTGACCAACAGCACGACCCGGGCCCCGGCCGCCGCCTTCGCGGTCGGGGCTCCGGCGTGCGACGGGGCGTGGATCCGGGCGGGCCGGTGACACGTCAGAGGGGAGAGGAGGCCCCCATGCGCCGAACGATCCCCCACACGACCCTCGCACTCGCCGCGCTCACTCTCGTCCTCGCCGGCTGCGGCGGTCAGTCCGACAACGGCAAGGGCGGCAGCAGCGTGTCGTCCTCCCCCACCCCCACGACAAGTCCGTCCACCGGCCCGACGGGCAGTCCCACCGGATGTGCGGCGGCGGCCGCGCTCGCCGCCCGCGACAGCGGCCGCACCGTGTGCCTGGCCGTCGGAGAGACGCTCCGCGTCAGCCTGGACGGCACCGCCGAACGGCCCTGGAAGCCGCTCGCCGTCAAGGGCTCCGGTCTCGAGGCCGCCAACAGCGGCATCGTCCTGCGGCCCGGCGACGCGAGCGCCGCCTACAAGGCCGTCGCGGCAGGAAAGACCCGGCTCCAGTCCACGCGGCCCCTGTGTGCCGCGCAGACCGGCCGGGTCTCGTGCCTGGGTATTCAGGAGTGGTGGGTCACCGTGGTGGTGAGGTAGCGCCGCGCGCGGGCGGGGCGCCCGGTCGGCCCGAGCACCTCCGGCTCGCGGCGCCCTCGTCCGGCCTCACGGATCTGCCGGTCGATACGACGGTCGCGCACGATGCCGATCACCGACGGGAGAACCATCAGGACGAGGATTCCGAGAACGGTCAGCATTCCGATCAGTCCTTCGATGTGTGCCGTATCCATAGACACCACTGTCGCGCTGTTAGCTCCTTACAAACAGTGGCAGGACTGCCGTAGACCCTCGATTTACTGCCAATGGCGAGGCACACTGGAGAGATGCTGCAGAATGTCGCCGCCGTCGTCCTGGACGGCGTGAATCCCTTCGAACTGGCCGTCGTATGCGAGGTGTTCGGCATCGATCGCAGCGACGACGGACTGCCCGTGTACGACTTCGCGGTCGCCTCGGCCGAGGGGCCGCTGCTGAACACGCGCGCGGGCTTCTCCATGAACGTCGAGCACGGTCTGGAGCGGCTGGAGGAGGCCGATCTGATCGCCGTGCCCGCCGGCGCCCGCTATGGGAGCCGGGAGTTCCCGCCCGAGCTGCTCGACGCGCTGCGCCGCGGGGTCGGGCGCGGCGCCCGGGTGCTCAGTGTCTGCTCCGGCGTCTTCGCGCTCGCCGCGGCCGGACTGCTGGACGACCGCCGCTGCGCCGTGCACTGGCACGACGCGGACCAGCTGGCCCGCGCGTATCCGCGGCTGAGCGTCGAACCGGACGTCCTGTACGTCGACGAGGACCCGGTGATCACCTCCGCGGGCACCGCCGCCGGCATCGACGCCTGTCTGCACATCGTGCGCAAGGAGCAGGGCCCGGAGGTCGCCAACAAGATCGCCCGGCGCATGGTGGTGCCGCCGCACCGCGACGGCGGGCAGGCCCAGTACATCGAGCGTCCGCTGCCCCGGTCGCACGGCGACACCGTCGCCGAGGTGCTGGTGTGGATGGAACGGCATCTCGACGAGGACGTCACGGTCGAGCAGCTCGCGGCCCGCGCCCACATGTCGCCGCGCACCTTCGCCCGCCGCTTCCAGCAGGAGACAGGCACCACTCCCTACCGCTGGATCCTGCGGCAACGGGTGCTGCTGGCCCAGCGGTTGCTGGAGGGGACGGACGAGACGGTGGACGCGATCGCCTGGCGGGCCGGGTTCGGCAACGCGGCGGCGCTGCGCCACCAGTTCGTCCAGGCGATCGGGACCACGCCGAACGCCTACCGGCGCACCTTCAGGGGCCCCGAGGCGGCCGCCTGACGGCGTCAGTCGTTGGCGACCACGGGGTAGCGGGGCTCGTTCTCCGCCATCTGCCGCAGCGCGTCCTTGCGTTCACGCTTGGAGAGGCGGTCGATGTAGAGGTAGCCGTAGAGGTGGTCGGTCTCGTGCTGGAGGCACCGGGCGAAGTAGCCGGTGCCGCGGACCTTGATCGGGTTGCCCTTCTCGTCCTGCCCGATGACCTCGGCGTAGTCGGGGCGGGCCAGCGGCGCGTACGCCGTCGGCACGGACAGGCAGCCCTCGTTGCTGTCGTCCAGCCGGCGCCGCTCCGCGGGCAGGTCCACCAGCTTGGGGTTGCAGACGACGCCGACGTGCCGCATGCCCTCGTCATCGCCGCAGTCGTAGACGAAGACCTTCAGATCGACGCCGATCTGGTTCGCGGCCAGGCCCACGCCCTCGGCGGTGCGCTGCGAGGCGAACATGTCCGCCACCAGCTGCTCCAGCTCGGGGCCGAACTCCGTGACGTCCCTGCACTCCTTGTGCAGCACCGGGTTGCCGACGACCGTGATCGGCCGCGAGGTGCCCCGCTCGCGCAAGGCGGCCTCGCGCTCCTCGGGCTCCTGGGTGTCGATGACGAAGCCCTCGTCGTCCACGGGGAGCACGCCCGCGTGCTGCTGATCGGTGTCCTGCTGCGCCATGACCGACGATGCCTTCCTGCAACCATGAGAAATCTGCGGGTACAGCCTAAAGGGAGTTCCGCAGGGAGTTCCGGTCAGCAGACTTCTTCGAGGTCACGCCAGTCCCGCGAGTCCGGGCTGTCGGCGACCCACCCGTCCAGCAACCCCCGCACCAGTGCGGCCGGGGCGGCCACGCCGCACTCCCGCTCCGGCACCCACAGCTGTCCGTCCGTCCGGTGCCCCAGCGGCCCCGGATGCCCCGGCTCACTGTGGTCGTGCGGGTCCAGGTGCTCGCCGTCTCCCTCGTCGGACGGCATCCGTGACTCGGAGCAGGTCCGGCACAGCAGCCGTACGGAGGACGACCAGTCCTCGGCGGCGAAGCCCGCGTCGGCCGCGAGCTGCTCCAGGGCGTCCCGGTCCGCCTCCGTGGCGGCCTCCAGCAGCACCACCCAGGTCGGCACGGGCGAGGGCGCCCACAGCTCGATCTCGTCGAAGACCGGGTAGGAGTGGCCGGCCGCGGTGGTCCGCTCGCCGTGCGGCACCCCGTCGTGCAGCACGACCTCGCCCCAGCGCCGCCCGGAGGACGGCAGCGGGATCGACAGCACCTCGATCCGGGCGGGGTCCAGGCGCCGGCCCCACACCACCTCGGCCTCCCCCTCGGGGGACAGCCGTACGGCCGCGCTGCCCAGGTCCATGCCCACGGGCTCACCGGCCGCGGTGCCCGCGCCCGGCACCTGGAGCCCGTACGCCTGCCAGGCCCGCCGGGCCAGCGGCCAGTCCTGGAGGGCGGTGGCCGCGATGCCGACGTTCCACCAGTCGGGCGCCCCGGTCTCCCGGTCCAGCAGCGCGACGGCACGCAGTCCGGCCGCGCGCGCCTGCTCCCAGTCGTGCCGGAACTTGTGCAGCAGGGCGAGGTTGAACCAGGACTCCGACAGCCAGGGCTCCAGGTCGGCGGCACGTGTCAGCAGCGCGCCCGCGTCCTCGTACCGGCCATCGCCGATCAGGGTGAACGCGCGGTCTGTGGCCTGCCGCCAGGAGGCGGAGGGCCGGTGCCGTCCCTTGCCGAAGATCCTCACGATTCCCGCCTGCCAGTTCCTTGGAGTGGGCTGGCTAGTGCTGCCCCCGGACACCCTCTCATTCGCATCCAACCACGTACGGCTGGAAGGCCGCTCATTACCCATGGGTTACCCAGCCGAAGGCAAGGTCAGACTGTCTCTTGCCAGTACCCGGGCGAGCGATTCCACCACTTCGGGTGCGTACTCCTCCGCCGTGGCGAGCCGCAGTTCCTCCAGGGCCGTGAGGGGGCCGCCGGGCCCGGCGTCGCGCGCCTTCTCCTCGTAGGCGTTCACGGCCCGCACGATCCGCGCGGCGACGGGCTGGTCCCGGTAGGGGTCGGCCTGCCGCTCGACGACCACGGCGACCGCCGCGTCGACCCCGGTCTGGCGCACGACGGCCCCGCCGAGCAGGGCGATCCGCTGCTGCTCGGCGCAGGGCAGCACCGCGGTGGCGCCGGCCGGCACCGGGTCGACCAGGCTGAGCTGGCCGATGTCGTGCATCAGGGCCGCGTACTCCAGCACGGTCAGCTCGGGCCGGGTGAGCCCGAGGTCCCGCCCGACCGCGCGGCTGAGGCCCGCCACCCGCCGGGCGTGCCCCGCGGGGGTGTAGCCGGCTATCTCGGTGGCACGGGCGAGGGAGGCGATGGTCTGCCGGTAGGTGGTCCGCACCGCGGCGTAACGGCGGAAGGACAGCTGGGTGAGCAGCAGCGGCAGGGAGAACACGGGCAGCGCCCACAGTCCTGCGACGGCGACCGCGAGCGCCATCACCGCGCCCGTGGCACACACGGCCGAGCCGATACCGAGGAGGGCGTGCAGTTCGTCACGCAGCAGCGGGCCGAAGGGCCAACGGGTGCGGGCGTGCGCGAGCGCGGCGGCGAGCACGGCGTCGCACAGCGCGGTGAGAGCGAGCAGGGCCAGGAGCAGCAGCGCGTACGCCGGGCCGTGCCAGGCGTCGAACACGCCCCGGCTGTACAGGGGTTGGAAGCAGACGGCGGCGAATCCGACGGTGAGGACGCGCCGCGCGAGGTGGTCGAGCACCGGCCCCTGCCCCCGCGCGACGTGCGGCACGCTGCCGAGCAGGGCGGCCGCGAGGACGACGGCGACGACCTGCATGACGCCGTGGTGCGTGGGCAGCCCGGCGTCCTCTCCGAGCAGCGCGTACGACAGCGCCCCGGCGGCCCCGAGCGGTGCGGCCTCCCTGACCCGGGCGCCGGTCCAGCGGCTGAGCTCCCCGGCGGTGACGAGCACGCCGAAGGCGAGCGCGGTGGGCCGCTCCTGGAGGCCGGTACGGCAGGTGACGACGAGGGAGCCCGCGGCGAGAACGGCGGCAGTGGTGTGGATGAGGACCGTCAGCGGTGCACGGCGGCTCATCGATGGGCTCTCGGGCGGTCGGCGACGGGCGCCGCCGGTTGCGGGACGTGCGGCTGCTCCTGTGCGGTGACCGACGGATGCCAGCCGTGGCGGCACAGCGCCCGCACCAGTGCGGTGACCATCCGCGGGTCGAACTGCGAGCCCGCGCACCGCTGGAGCTCCTCCAGCGCGAGGGCCACCGGCCGGGCCCGCCGGTAGGAGCGTGTGGACGTCATCGCGTCGAAGGCGTCCGCCACGGCCACCACCCGCGCCGACTCCGGGATCTGCACGCCCACCAGCCCGTACGGGTAGCCGCTGCCGTCCAGCCGCTCGTGGTGGTGCAGGACGGCGGCGCGGGCCTCGCCCAGAAAACCGATTCCGCGCACCATCTCGTGGCCGTACTCGGGATGCAGCTCGATCACCCGCCGCTCCTCG
This sequence comes from Streptomyces sp. NPDC048419, assembly GCF_043200415.1. Classification (NCBI taxonomy): domain Bacteria; kingdom Bacillati; phylum Actinomycetota; class Actinomycetes; order Kitasatosporales; family Streptomycetaceae; genus Streptomyces; species Streptomyces sp. NPDC048419. Next base: position 108,349 of record NZ_JBICXT010000005.1, read on the forward strand.
GGAGTCAGCGGTCCGTCCTTGCGCAACAGCCGTGTGGGGACGCCGAGTTTGCCCACGTCGTGCAGGATCCCCGCGAACCGCAGCACCTCGGTGCGCTCGTCGTCCAGGCCGAGCTCACGCGCGATCATCATCGAGGCCTGGCCGACGCGTTCGCTGTGGCCGCGGGTGTACTCGTCCTTGATGTCGACGGCCTGCACGAGCGCGCGGATGGTGGCCTGGTGGGCGGCGCGCTCACGGTGGGACTGCGCGAAGGCCCACCAGGACACGCACATCGGCAGCAGCACGAGCAGCGCGGCGACGGGGCCGTAGGGGCTGCGCCACAGGACGGCCATCATGAGCCCGGCGAGCCCGTGCACGGCCACCGGCGCGAGGGAGCGCACGAACAGTCCGCGCCAGGCCCGGCTGAGCGGCACGCCCTCGGCGAGCGCGCGGATCCCGCCGTCCAGGGCGGTCAGCACCAGGCAGAACGTGAGCACCGCGGCACCGGCGGGCACCAGCACGTACGGGAAGTCGGAGGCCACGACCGCGTCCCGGCCGCCCAGCGACCAGTGCACCCGGCTCGCGGCCCAGACGGCGAGCACCAGTTGGGCGGCCCGCCAGATCCGGCGCACCTGCCGCGGCCGCTGCTCGACTCTGGAGAGCAGCACCCCCGGCAGCGCGACCAGGGCGGCGGCCGGCGGTGGCAGCAGGAAGGCCCCGGCGAGGAGCACGGGGTAGAACGTTCCGGCAAAGCGCCGGCGGGCGGCGGCCTGCTCGCAGCAGGCGTAGAGCGCGGCCAGCAGTGCGACCGCCCACCAGGGGGTACGTGTATCGGGCAGCGGGAGCAGGCACAGGAGAGCGCCCACGATCGTGCAGGCCACGTACGCACGTGCCCGGGCCGGAACCGCCTCCATCACGCCCCTCCACCGGCCGATGCTGCTCAGGCTGAGGAGCGTAAGGGGGCTGGAGGGGGCCGCGGGGCCAGGAACGGTGGATTAGCACGTTCGAGTGACGGCAGCCCGTTCCAGGCGCGCCCGGCGGGAGTGGCGTGCGTGCGGCGGGAGTTCAGGACTCCTGCGGCGACGCGGTGATGTCGTGCTCGGGGACGGCCTGGCCGGAGCGGATCAGGTCGATCCGCCCCATGACCTTGGACCTCAGGTCCGTCGGCACGTCGTCATGCCCGCAGCAGCGCTTCACGAGCTTCTTCACGGCCTGCTCCAGGCCGTACTTCTCGAGGCACGGCGAGCACTCCTTGAAGTGCTGCTTGAACTTGTCGCGATCGACGTCCGGCATCTCACTGTCGAGGAACTCGTAGAGATGATCGAGGACCTCACTGCAGTCCGTCTCGTGCGGCTCTCCGCAGCTCATGAGCCCGAGCCTTTCGCTTCGTTCGACTCTCCAGCGCCGGCCGGGACCAGCCCGCGCTCACGGGCGTAGTCCTCGAGCATGCCGCGCAGTTGACGGCGGCCCCGGTGCAGCCGGGACATCACCGTACCGATGGGTGTCCCCATGATGTCCGCGATCTCCTTGTACGCAAAGCCCTCTACGTCGGCGAGGTAGACGGCGATGCGGAACTCCTCGGGGATCGCCTGGAGTGCTTCCTTCACGTCCGAGTCCGGCAGGTGGTCGAGCGCCTGCGACTCCGCGGAGCGCAGACCGGTCGACATGTGCGACTCGGCGCGCGCGAGCTGCCAGTCCTCGATCTCCTCGGCCGCGGAGCGCTGGGGTTCACGCTGCTTCTTGCGGTACGAGTTGATGAAGGTGTTGGTGAGAATGCGGTACAGCCACGCCTTGAGGTTGGTGCCCTCGCGGAACTGGTGGAAGGACGCGTACGCCTTCGCGTACGTCTCCTGCACCAGGTCCTCGGCATCCGCCGGGTTGCGCGTCATGCGCAGCGCGGCCGAGTACATCTGGTCGAGGAATTCGAGCGCGTCCCGCTCGAAGCGCGCGGTGCGCTCCGCGGTCGACTCCGCACTGGCGCCCTGGCCCTCGGGCAGCTCCGCCTGGCCGTTGTCGGTCCCTGCGTCGGTACCGGTGACCGGACCCACCTCCTCAAGATTGCGGGTAGCGCCGAAACCGACGCCACCAGAATCGGAGGATAGACGACGACCCGTCCCCGCCGCCCCTCGAATAGGGGTGGTCTTGGCCGCAGTCAGCACCGTCCAGTCCAGGTCAGTGCGGCTGCTGCGGCTCGGGCATGCGGTCGAACCCATGCGGCTGACTTCCTCTCCCACGACGTCGGTGCTGGTGTCTCAGCACTTCTGCCCCGCACAACAGAGGTCCGGTCCGCAACATTCCCGGGCCGTCACAGCAGTGACCCGGTCCACTTCACGACCGCGTCCGTGATGACCGCCACGGCCTCGTCCTGGGTGATGTCCGCCTTCTTCGGCACCGCGAAGCCGTGATCGCCGTACGGCACCTCGGTGAACTCGTAGGTCCCGTCGGGGAACTCCTCCGGCTTCCCGAAGGGGTCGTTCCCGCCCTGGACGACGAGGGTGGGCACCCCGGAGCCGAGCAGTTCGCCGGCGCGGGACTTCTCCGGGCGGCCCGGCGGGTGCAGCGGGAAGCTGAGGGCGAGGACGGCGCGCGCGCCGAGCTCGGTGGCCGTACGGCAGGCGACGCGGGCGCCGGCGCTGCGGCCGCCGGAGACCACCGGCAGGCCGGGGCGGGTCACTGCGGGCCAGATGCCGCGCCAGCCGGCGTCCAGGGTCTTCGGCGGCGTCGCGAGCCTCTTGCCGGCCACCCGCCAGGGCTGCTCCACGAGGGCGACGCTCACGCCGTGCCGCGGCAGCACCTCGGCCAGGGCCCGCAGGTCCCGCGCCTCGATGCCGCCGCCGGCGCCGTGGCTCACGGCCAGCACGAGCCGTGCCTGCCGGGCCGGGTGCCAGGTGATGCGGGCGTCCCCCGCCTCCGTGCCAATGATCTCGGTCGTCACGTCAGAAGAGGTCGTCACGTCAGAAGAGTGTGCCCTCTTCCGGCCCTTCCAGCTCCTTCAGCAGCTCCGGGCCGTTGTTGCGGACGTTGCTGACGGCCGTGGAGACGGGGTAGGCGCGCATCAGGCCGGGCGGCGGCGGGGCCAGCAGCTCGCGCAGGCCGTCGAGGTCGGTGCGGGAGGGGTCGAGCCAGGAGTCCCAGCGGTCCGGGGTGAGCATCAGCGGCATCCGGGGGTGGATCTCGGACAGCGTGCGCGGTCCCTCGGCCGGGGACACGGCGAGCGGGCTCGTCTCCGCCTCCGTGGTGACGACGGAGCAGGTCACCCACCAGGCCTGCGGGTGGTCGTCCGGCAGGGTCTTGTCCCGCCAGAACTCGTACAGCCCGGCCATCGCGAAGACCGAGCCGTCGGCGGGCAGCACGAAGTAGGGCTGCTTGCGCGGCCGCTTCTTCTTCCCCTCGACCTCCAGATCGCGCTCCTGGGTGCCGGTGACCCACTCGTAGTAGCCGTCGGCGGGGATGATGCAGCGGCGTGAGGAGAAGGCCCGCTTGTACGACGGCTTCTCGTGGACGGTCTCCGCACGGGCGTTGATCATCCGGGCGCCGCCCTCGGGCGTCTTCGACCAGCTCGGCACCAGCCCCCACTTGAGCTTGCGGAGCTGGCGAACCGGCCGCGGGTCCTCCACGTCCTTAAGAGGGCGGTCGAGAACGGCGTAGACCTCCTTGGTCGGGGCGACGTTGTAGTCGGGCGCCAGGGTCTCCTCGGGCTCCCACGTCTCGATCTCAAAGATTCCTGCGAGATCCTCTGGCCTACGACTCGCTGCATACCGTCCGCACATACGTGCCACACTGCCAGATCCGCCGAGAGCTACGGGAGCCAAAGCCACCGATGGACAGCACCGCCTCCTCACTCGCCTCCCTGTGGGACCGGGTCTTCGGCACCCAGCCCGACCCCGATCTGTGGGTGGTGTTCGCGACGCTGGTCGCTGCCGTCGCCGTGACCGTCCCGCACAACGTCTGGCGCCTCTCGCGCAACGCCATCACCATCGCGCACGAGGGCGGCCACGGCCTGACGGCGCTGCTCACCGGACGCCAGCTCACGGGCATACGGCTGCACTCCGACACCAGCGGCCTCACCGTCAGCCGCGGCAAGCCGCACGGGCTCGGCATGATCCTCACCGCGGCCGCCGGCTACACCGCTCCCCCGCTCCTCGGCCTCGGCGGCGCCGTCCTGCTCGCCGCCGGCCACATCACGCTGCTCCTGTGGCTGGCGACCGCCCTGCTCGTGGCGATGCTGGTGATGATCCGCAACGCGTACGGCGCCCTGACCGTGATCGTCGCCGGTGGCACCTTCCTCCTGGTGTCGTGGCTGGCGGGCCCCCAGGTACAGGCGGCGTTCGCGTACGCGGTGGTCTGGTTCCTGCTCGTGGGCGGCGTACGTCCGGCCTTCGAGCTCCAGGCGAAGCGCAGCCGCGGGGGCGCGGGCGACTCCGACGCGGACCAGCTCTCGCGCCTGACACACGTACCGGCCGGGTTGTGGCTCTTCTTCTTCCACGCGGTGTCGCTGTGCTCGCTGATAGGCGGGGGACGCTGGCTGCTCGAGGTGTGACCAGCCCCAACGGCGCAGCACCGGACACACCGCCTCCTTATAAAGTGGGCCCATGGCCCCACAAGACGCACGTACCGCCCTCTGGCCCGCCCCCCATGCGAGCGGAGCCGTCGACGCGACGGTCCACGTACCGGGGTCCAAGTCGGTCACCAACCGCGCCCTCGTCCTCGCCGCCCTGGCGAGCGAGCCGGGCTGGCTGCGCCGTCCCCTGCGCTCCCGCGACACCCTGCTGATGGCCGGCGCCCTGCGCACCATGGGCGTCGACATCGTCGAGGGCGTCGGCCCGGACGGCACGGGCGAGACCTGGCGGGTCCTGCCCACCGGCCTGCGCGGTCCGGCCACGGTCGACGTCGGCAACGCCGGCACGGTCATGCGCTTCCTGCCCCCGGTCGCCGCGCTCGCCGACGGCCCGGTCCGCTTCGACGGCGACCCGAGGTCCTACGAGCGCCCCCTGAACGGCGTGATCGACGCCCTGCGCGTGCTCGGCGCCCGCATCGACGACGACGGCCGTGGCGCGCTGCCGCTGACGGTGCACGGCGGCGGGGCGCTGGACGGCGGTCCGGTGGAGATCGACGCGTCCTCCTCGTCCCAGTTCGTGAGCGCCCTCCTGCTGTCCGGCCCGCGCTTCAACCAGGGCGTGGAGGTCCGCCACACCGGCTCCTCCCTGCCCTCGCTCCCCCACATCCGCATGACCGTCGACATGCTGCGCGCGGTCGGCGCCCAGGTGGACACCCCGGAGTCGGGCGGCGAGCCGAACGTGTGGCGGGTGACGCCGGGCGCGCTGCTCGGGAGGGACCTGACCATCGAGCCCGACCTGTCCAACGCCCAGCCCTTCCTGGCCGCGGCCCTGGTGACCGGCGGCAAGGTCGTGATCCCCGACTGGCCGGCCCGCACCACGCAGCCCGGCGACAAGCTGCGGGAGATCTTCACCGAAATGGGCGGTTCCTGCGAACTGACCGAGTACGGACTGGAGTTCACCGGTTCGGGTGCCGTTCACGGTATCGATGTGGACCTGGGCGAGGTGGGTGAGCTGACCCCGGGCGTCGCGGCGGTCGCGGCCCTCGCGGACTCCCCCTCCACCCTGCGGAACGTGGCCCATCTGCGGCTGCACGAGACGGACCGCCTGGCCGCGCTCACCAAGGAGATCAACGAGCTCGGCGGCGACGTCACCGAGACCGCCGACGGCCTGCAGATCCGCCCGCGCCGCCTGCACGGCGGCATCTTCCACACCTACGAGGACCACCGCATGGCGACCGCCGGCGCGATCATCGGCCTCGTGGTCGAGGGCGTGCAGATCGAGAACGTGGCGACGACGGCGAAGACCTTGCCGGAATTCCCCGAAATGTGGACCGGAATGCTCGGGGCCTAGGGGCGTTACGAACATGCGCCGCTACGGCAAGCACACCGACGAGGACGACATCCGCAGCCGCCCCAACCGCAAGGGCAACCGGCCGCGCTCCAACATCCGCCCCAAGCACGAGGACGCGGCCGAGGGCATGGTCCTCACCGTCGACCGCGGGCGGCTGACCTGCCTGGTCGAGGACCGGATCGTGCTGGCGATGAAGGCCCGGGAACTCGGCCGCAAGGCCGCGGTGGTCGGCGACCGGGTCGCCCTCGTGGGCGATCTGTCCGGCAAGAAGGACACCCTCGCGCGCATCGTCCGCATCGAGCCGCGCAGCTCGGTGCTGCGCCGCACGGCGGACGACGACGACCCGTACGAGCGCGTGGTCGTCGCCAACGCCGACCAGCTCGCCATCGTCGTCGCCCTCGCCGACCCCGAGCCCCACCCGCGCCTCATCGACCGCTGCCTGGTCGCGGCGTACGACGGCGGCCTGGACCCCCTGCTGGTCATGACCAAGTCGGACCTCGCCCCGCCGGACAAACTCCTCGAGCTCTACGGCGACCTCGACATCCCCTACGTCGTCACCAGCCGCGAGGACCTGGAGAACGGCGGCGCGGCGGACCGCGCGCGCGAGCAACTCGACGGTCTGGTCACGGCGTTCGTCGGTCACTCCGGCGTCGGCAAGACGACGCTCGTCAACGCCCTGGTCCCTGAGGAGCGGCGCCGGCTGACCGGCCATGTGAACGCGGTGACGGGCCGCGGCCGCCACACCACCACGTCCGCGCTGGCGCTCCCCCTGAGCGGGGACGACGGCTGGGTGGTCGACACCCCGGGCATCCGGTCCTTCGGCCTGGCCCACGTCGACCCGTCCCGGGTCATCCACGCCTTCCCGGACCTCGAAGCAGGCACGGCCGACTGCCCGCGCGCGTGCAGTCACGACGAGCCGGACTGCGCGCTGGACGCCTGGGTGGCCGAGGGCCACGCGGACCCGGCCCGGCTGTACTCGCTGCGCCGGCTGCTGGCGACCCGGGAGCGCCGGGAGGGCGACTGACCCACGGGCGTGTGACCACCGCGTTGTTTGCGTTGACGCGGGTCCGGTAAGTGCATAATCGCACCCAGCCGGACCTACGGGAGGACAGCACATGGCGTGGCTGCTGGTGGTGGTGGCCGGGTTGCTCGAGACCGGTTTCGCCGTGTGCCTCAAGCTCTCGCACGGGTTCACGCGGCTGTGGCCCACGATCGCGTTCTGCATATTCGCGCTCGGCAGCTTCGGCCTGCTGACCCTGTCCCTGAGAAAGCTCGACGTCGGCCCCGCCTACGCCGTGTGGACCGGCATCGGCGCGGCGGGCACCGCGATCTACGGCATGATCTTCCTGGGCGACCTGGTCTCCACCCTCAAGCTCATCTCGATCAGCCTGGTCATCGTGGGCGTGATCGGCCTGCAGCTGTCGGGCTCGGCGCACTGAGGGGTCTCTGACGATTCCCGTCGTCCGCCCGCGGGGCAGGCGGGAATTGCCAGACCCCCCTAGGCACGCCCTGCGTCGGGAACCGCCTGCGGCCGGGGCAGCGCCGTGCGGACCAGGTCCGCGACGCCTCCCTCGCCCGGCGGGGCCGCCACGCAGGACAGGGCGATCCGCACCACCAGCTCGCAGGAGCGGGCCAGTTCCGCGGTGTCCGACTTGAGCGCCCCGGGCCCCGACAGCACGGCCACGGCCCGGTCACGGACCATCGCCACGAAGTCGCCCGGCGACGGCAGCGGGCCGTCCGCCCGCCGCTGCGCCGGCACCGCCGAGGAGGACGGGACCGCGGACAGCGTCGGAGAGGGCAGGCGCTCGCTCCAGCAGCCGGTCAGCATGGCCCGTACCAGTGCGTTGTCGCGGGCGGTGAAGGCGGTCCACTCGGCCGTCGCGGTCAGCCGCTCCCGGGCGTCGCCGTGCGTGGCGAGCGCGCGCTCGACTCCGGCGAGATACGCGTCCGCCTCCCTTCTGACCAGGGCCCGGGCGAGACCTTCCTTGCTGCCGAACTCGTTGTAGAGCGTCTGACGGGACACTCCCGCCACCGCGGCGACGTCGACCATCCGCACGGCGGACCACGCTCGGCGCGCCAGCGCCGTGTACGCGGCGTCCAGTAGGGATTCCCGCGCTGCAGGCATCATCGCCTCCCAGGGGCGAGCGGCTCTGCGCCCAGATTTGACGCGCCCGGGGGCACTGTCAAGGGTTCGCGAGGGCGCGCGGGGGGCGCCCTTCGGCCACCGTGTGCCGTCGAGATGCCGACAATGTGCCGCCAAACCGTAAGCGGGGGCCGCTGGCCCCCTCCCAACCTCGGTGGATAGCGTTCGTTCCATGCCGGACTACCTCGACGACCTCCGCTTCGCCCACGTCCTCGCCGACGCCGCGGACGCGACCACCATGAACCGCTTCAAGGCGCTCGACCTCAAGGTCGAGACGAAGCCGGACATGACCCCGGTGAGCGAGGCGGACAAGGCGGCGGAAGAACTCATCCGCGGCCAGCTCCAGCGCGCCCGCCCACGCGACGCGGTGCTCGGCGAGGAGTACGGCCTGGAGGGCACCGGCCCGCGCCGGTGGGTGGTCGACCCCATCGACGGCACCAAGAACTACGTCCGCGGCGTCCCGGTGTGGGCCACCCTGATCTCCCTGATGGAGGCGGGCGAGACCGGTTTCCAGCCGGTCGTCGGCGTGGTCTCCGCTCCGGCCCTGGGCCGCCGCTGGTGGGCCGCGAAGGGGCACGGCGCGTTCTCCGGCCGCAGCCTCTCCTCGGCCTCCCGCCTGCACGTCTCCCGCGTCTCGAAGCTGACGGACGCCTCCTTCGCGTACTCCTCGCTGACCGGCTGGGAGGACCAGGGCCGGCTCAGCGGCTTCCTGGACCTGTCCCGCGAGGTGTGGCGCACGCGCGCGTACGGCGACTTCTGGCCCTACATGATGGTCGCCGAGGGCTCGATCGACATCTGCGCCGAACCGGAACTCTCCCTCTGGGACATGGCCGCCAACGCTGTCATCGTCACCGAGGCGGGCGGCACCTTCACCGGCCTCGACGGCCACCCGGGCCCGCACAGCGGCAGCGCGGCCGCGTCGAACGGCCTGCTGCACGACGAGTTGCTGGGGTATCTCAATCAGCGCTACTGAGAAGCACGAGGTCACTCCGCACGCCCTGAACTGGACGCACGCGCCCTCTTGTTGACCCGTGCTTTACCTGCGACTCTGAGAGTCCCCCCACTTGTGAACTTGTGAATTCCTGAACTAGCGGCCCGGGAGACCGGGATCCGCCGGTCACCGGGGATTCCCTAGGAGGTGGCTCCAGTCCATGCTCGTCCGCGACGCCATGAGCACGGTGGTCCTCACCATCGGCCCTGCCCACACCCTCCGACAGTCCGCCGCCCTGATGTCCGCCCGTAGGGTCGGCGCGGCCGTGGTCCTCGATCCCGACGCCGGTGGCATCGGGATTCTCACCGAACGAGACATCCTCAACTCCGTCGGCCTCGGCCAGGACCCGGACACCGAACGCGCCCACGCCCACACCACCACCGACGTCGTCTTCGCCGCCCCGTCCTGGACGCTGGAGGAGGCGGCCCACGCCATGGCCCACGGTGGATTCCGCCACCTCATCGTCCTCGACCGCGGCGAGCCCGCCGGAATCGTCTCCGTCCGCGACATCATCCGCTGCTGGGCACCGGTACGGCAGCACGTGCCCGCCTGAGCACGCAGGGGGACCCTGATCAGGCCAGACAAGTTGGACTCTGTCCAAGTCGAGCAGAGATCCAAAATCACACCTGTTCGGAAAATGGTCCCCCTGCTGTTAGGCTGGGCCGCATGAGCGACCTTCTGGAACGGCTGCGCGGACGCGGATGGCGCATGACCGCGCAGCGGCGCGTCGTGGCCGAGGTTCTCGACGGCGACCACGTCCATATGACGGCCGACGAGGTCCACACCCGGGCCGTCGCCAAGCTGCCCGAGATCTCCCGGGCGACCGTCTACAACACGCTGGGCGAGCTGGTCTCCCTCGGCGAGGTCCTCGAGGTCTCCACCGACAAGCGCGCCAAGCGGTACGACCCGAACGCGCACCGGCCGCACCATCACCTGGTCTGCGCCCGTTGCGGCGCGATCCGCGACGTCCGTCCCGGCGGCAACCCGCTCGCCGACCTCCCCGACTCGGAGCGCTTCGGCTTCGCGGTCTCGGACGTCGAGGTGACCTACCGCGGCGTCTGCCCGGACTGCGCGACGGCCTGAAGACCGGCCCGAGAGCTTCACGGAAGCCCCGGCACCCCTTGAGGTGCCGGGGCTTCCTGTTACCCACGGGCCTGACGCTGCGTACGGGCCTCACACTGCCCGCGGGCAGTGTGACCTGCGAACACAGCACCGCGACCTGCGAACACACCGAGGGCCGGAACCCGTTTCTGGGTTCCGGCCCTCGGCCTTCAGTAGCGGGGACAGGATTTGAACCTGCGACCTCTGGGTTATGAGCCCAGCGAGCTACCGAGCTGCTCCACCCCGCGTCGATGAACGCAACGTTACGTCAAGGACGTGACCAGAGGCAAATCCTTAAGAACGCACGTCCAGGAGCCGCCCGCGACACCGGCGACGGCTAGGCCGACAGCTCCTGGCGCAGCGCGTCCCGCAGCCGGGCCGCACGCTGCGACACCTCCGCAGGCCCCAGCGTGACCGCGCGGTCCGCCCAGCGCTGCCCCTCGGCCAGCTCACCCCGACGCGCGTAGACCAGGGCCAGGCGGAGCGCCGCCCGTCCGTGACCGGCGTCGGCGGCCCGGGTCCACCACACGGCGGCCTCGGGCTCGCTGCCCTCGCGGGCCAGCAGCAGTCCCAGGTTGAAGGCGCCGTTGCGGGACCCGGCCTCGGCCGCCTCCCGGTACCAGCGGGCCGCCTCCACCACGTCCCCGCGGGCCGCCGCCAGCATGCCGACCCGCACCTGCGCGCGCCGGTGCCCCTGGGTGGCCGCCCGCTCGTACCACTCCTCGCACTCGGTCCGCTCATGCGCGGGCTCCCCCAGCTCGTGCGCGGGCTCGGGCGGCCGGCGGGCGTCCAGGACGGTCGCCAGCCGGTACGCGGCCTCCGCACTGCCGCCTCCCGCCGCACACCGCAGATGCCGCTCCGCCGCCTGCTCTTCGCCGTCCCGCAGCCGGGCGATGCCGACCTGGAGCGCCGCTTCCGTGTGCCCGGCGGCCGCGGCGCGCTCGTACCACCGGAGCGCGGCCGCGGCGTCCTCGTCGGTGCTGCGTCCGGCGTGCAGGATCCCCAGGTTGAACGCCGCGTCCACGCTCCCGGCCTCGGCCGCCTTGGAGAACCACGGCTCGGCGCCGGTGGTGTCCCCGCCCTGCAGCAACAGGATCGCGAGCGCGTTGGCCGCCTCGCGGTGCCCGGCGTACGCGGCCCTGCGGTACCACTGCTCGGCCTGCGCGGTCCGCCCCTGCTCGGCGCAGAGCAGCCCGAGGTTGTACGCACCGTTGTCGTCCCCGGCATCCATCGCCGCCCGGTACCAGCGCTCGGCGGTCTGCGTCTCGCCGCGCTCGGCGTGCAGCGCACCGAGCGCGTTGGCGGCGTTGCCGTCGCCGTCCTGGGCGGCCCTGAGCCACCACACGGCGGCACTCTCGGTGTCACCGGCGTCCCGCAGCAGGAAGCCGAGCGCGCACGCGGCGCGCGCCTCCCCGTCCTTGGCGGACGTCAGGTACCAGCGGCCGGCCTCCTTGAGCTCGCCGCGCCGCTCCAGGATCGCGCCGAGGTGCAGCGCGGCCCGCCGGTGCCCGCGCGCGGCGGCCTGCCGGTAGAACTGCTCGGCCTCGACCGGGAGTTCGACACCGTTGTCACCCCCGCTCTCGCCCTCGAGCGCCGCACGGCGATCGAGGGCGCGCGCCAGCCGGTACGCCGCCTCACGGTGCCCGTGCTCGGCGGCCGTCCGCATCCACTCCTCGGCCCCGGCGTCCCCGCGGTGTTCCAGCAGATCGGCCAGCGCGTAGGCGCCCAGGGCGTGCCCCTGCTCGGCGGACTGGCGCAGCCAGTACTCGGCGGCCGGCTCGTCCCCGCGCTCGCGGTGATGGCGGCCCAGCGCGTGCGCGGCCGCCGCGGATCCGGCGACGGCGGCGATCCGCCACCAGCCGGCGGCCTCGTCGGCGTACCCGCGCTGATGGAGAAGGACTCCCAGGTTGTTGGCGGCGGCGCGGTCACCGGCCGCCGTGGCGGCACGCAGCTGGGGCTCGGCTCCGTCGAGATCACCGCGGCGCAGCAGCATGGCCCCGAGGACACTCATCGCCTCGACGTCGCCGGCCTCGGCGGCAAGTCGACGGCGAACTTCCTCGACGGCCTCCTCAGCCACCTCCCCGGCTTCGTCCGGTTCGGGAGGCTGCACAAATCGCCCTGTCTCGAACAGAGTTGCCTTGTCCCCCATAACGTCCATCGTCGCACCACCTGCAACCCGGGTACACCTGGTATACCGCAGCCAGTGAGGTCACTTCAGCGTTTTGTCGACATGCCCACAGAGAGACAAGTCAAACACAGATCGCTCAACTCCCCGAGGGGGCACGGCGGTACCTCGCACCGGCACATGCGTTCGCACATCACGAAGGCCCGGATCCTTAAGGATCCGGGCCTTCGACTTCAGTAGCGGGGACAGGATTTGAACCTGCGACCTCTGGGTTATGAGCCCAGCGAGCTACCGAGCTGCTCCACCCCGCGTCGTTGTGTGCCAACCGTACCACGACGCGGGGCGGACTTGATCAGCGGCGGCCGGCTACCCGCCGGCACTGCCGCCGGTACTGGGACTGCCGCTCGGTTTCGGGCTGCCGCTCGGCTTTGCGCTGCTGGTGGGCTTGGCACCGGCGGTCGGCTTGGCACTGCTGCTCCCGCCGCTGCCGCCGCCTGTCTTGTCGGCCTTGGACTGCGCGTCCTCGGCCCTCTGCAGCGCGTCCTCCAGGTCCTTCTGCGCCTTCCCGTACGCCTGCCAGTCGCCCTTCTTCAGGGCCTCCTGGCCGGCGTCGAACGCCTTCTGGGCGTCGTTCAGCGCTTCCTGGACCGTCGGGTTGCTGGACGTCGGCGGTGGGTTGTTCCCCTCGTCCGACGGCGGCGGGGTCGAACTCTCCGCTCCGAAGACCTTGTTGAGGGCCTCGTCGAGGGTGTTCTCGAAGGCGGTCTTGTCGCCGTAGCTGACCAATACCTTGCGCAGCAGCGGGTACTTCAGTCCACCACCGCGTACGTAGACCGGCTCCACGTAGAGCAGTCCTCCGTCGAGCGGCACGGTCAGCAGATTGCCGTACTCGATGTCGGAATCGCCGCCCTTGAGAAGTTTGATGGACTCGGCGATGTCCTGTTCGGAGTTGAACTGGCTCTGGACCTGTTTGGGTCCGTCGACCGTCGTACTCGTCGGCAGTTTCAGGATTCTGATCTTGCCGTAGTCGGTGCTGCCCGCCTCGGCGTCGATCGTCATGAACGCACTGAGGTTGTCCCGGCCGTTGGGTGTGAACGTCGTCGTCAGCGAGAACGCCTGCGACGACTGGTCGGGCATCTTCATGCTCAGGTAGTACGGCGGCACCGCGCTGCCCGACTTGTTGGTCGGGTCCTCCGGCACCTGCCACACCTCGCTGCCGCTGAGGAAGGTCGTCGGGTTGGTGACGTGGTAGCGCGTCAGCAGTTCGCGCTGGACCTTGAACAGGTCCTGCGGATACCGGAGATGGGCCATCAGGTCGGGGGAGATCGAGGACCTGGACTTCACCGTGTTCGGGAACGCCTTCATCCAGGTCTTGAGCACCGGGTCCTTGGTGTCCCACTGGTAGAGCTTGACCTCACCGGTGTACGCGTCGACGGTCGCCTTCACCGAGTTGCGGATGTAGTTGACCTGGTTCTGCTGGGCCACCACCGCGCGCGAGTTGTTGTTCGCGGTCAGCGAGTCGGCCGTCGTGTCACCGAGGGTCGTACGGGACGCGTACGGGTAGCCGTTCGTCGTCGTGTACGCGTCGACGATCCACTGGATGCGGTGGTTGACCACTGCCGGATAGGCGTCGCCGTCGATGGTCAGCCAGGGCGCCACCGCCTCGACGCGCTCCTTCGGCGTGCGGTTGTACAGGATGCGCGAACCCTCGCCGATCGCACCGGAGTAGAGGATCTGCGGCTCGTTGAACGCCACCGCGTACGCCGCCCGGTTGATCGGGTTGGCGAGGTTGACCCCGCTCTTGCCCTTGTAACTGGTGGTCTTCTCACCGCTGTCGTCGGAGTAGTCGATCTCCTTCTGGGGACCGCCGACGATCGAGTACGTGGTGGTCTTCTCACCGTAGTAGACCTGCTGTTCGTAGGTCCCAAGGGTGCCCCTGGACGGCAGGTCGTACTCGGTGAAGACCGGCTGGCCGTTGGCGTCCGCGTCGGTGCCCTTGGCGGCCACCACGCCGTAGCCGTGGGTGTAGCGGAAGTGGTCGTTGATCCAGTTGTTCTTCGGAATGCCGTTGAGGTTCAGCTCGCGCAGACCGATGACCGTGTCTTGATCCCCGGCGTTCTTGCCGTCCTTGCTGTACCGGTCGACGTCCAGGTTGGTCGGGAACGCGTAGTAGTTCCTGATCTGCTGGAGCTGCTGGAACGTGGGCGAGACGATGTTCGGGTCCAGGATGCGGATGCTCGCCGTGGAGTCGACGTCGTCGCGCAGCGTGGCCTTGTCCTTGGTCTTGCTCGTCCCCGAGTAGTCCGTCACCTTGGCGCCGTCGATGCCGTACGCCTCACGCGTCGCCTTGAGGTTCTTCTGGACGTACGGCGCTTCCTTGGCCTGCTCGTTGGGCTGGACCTGGAACTTCTGGACGATCGCCGGGTAGAGCCCGCCGATCAGGATCGCCGAGAGCACCATCAGGCCGAAGCCGATGACGGGCAGCTGCCAGGTGCGCCGCCACAGCGTCGCGAAGAACAGCAGCGCGCAGATGACGGCGATGCAGAACAGGATCGTCTTCGCCGGCAGGTAGGCGTTCGCGTCGACGTACCTCAGGCCCGTCCAGTTGTCCGTCGCCTTGAAGTCGCTGGACTTCACCGCGAGGCCGTACCGGTCGAGCCAGTACGCGACCGCCTTCAGGGCGACGAAGAAGCCGATCAGCACCGACAGATGCCCTGTCGCGGCCGCGGTGGCACGCGCGCCCGGGGAAGTGATCCTGAGCCCGCCATACAGGTAGTGCGTGAGCGCGGCGGCGATCAGCGACAGGATCGCCGCCGCGAAGCCGAAGCCCAGCAGGAAGCGGTACCAGGGCAGGTCGAAGGCGTAGAACGAGACGTCGAGGTGGAACTGCGGGTCCTTCTGGTGGAAGGGCACGCCGTTGACCCACATCAGCCAGGTGCGCCACTGGCTCGATGCCGAGGCACCGGCGATCAGTCCCACCAGGGCGGTGATCCCGAGCAGCAGCCAGGTCTTGTACGGCGCGATGCCCATCCGGTAGCGGTCGAGGCTCTGCTGCTCCATCGACATCGCGCTCAGCGGCGGCCGCATGCGGTGCGCCAGCCAGATGTTGAAGCCGACCGCCAGGGCCATCAGCAGACCGAAGACGAAGAACAGCCCGATCTTCGTCCACAGCGTGGTGGTGAAGACGGACGAGTACTTCACGGAGCGGTACCAGAGCCATTCGGTCCAGAACCCCGCGAACATGGTGAACGCCATGCCGATGACGGCCAGGACGCCCAGTGTCATGAGCAGGGTCCGGACACGCCGGGACGGGCGGCCCACTCTGATCCGCGGCCCCGTCGGGCCTCCGCCGCGGTCCGGCATCTGGAAAGCCAAGGTGCGCACCTCGAAGTTCGCTGTCGATACGTCAGGCCCGCGTCTTCACGGGTCTGCCGTGGCCCCCCGTGATCGTGGGCCCACACCTATGCAACTTACTCACCGTTTACTCGGTTCCCGATTCCGGCCATGAACGAGGCAGGATTGTGACCATGTCCAACACTCCCATGGCAGCGAACCCGCTCACCCGGGCCGTACTCGAGATCGACGAGTACACCTCCGGCCTCGGCTGGGACCAGCCCGCCCGCCTCTTCGCCCTCGTAGACACCGCCCGGCTGCGGTCCCAGGAACCCGCCCTCGCGGCCCAGCTCGGCCTGGAGGACGGCTCCGAGACCAGCGGTCTCACCCCGATCGAGCAGGACGAGATCCCGGCCGGGAAGCCGCTGGACGAGTTCCTCGCCACGATCGCCTGGCCCGACGCGGTGGCCGGCTGCGCGCTCACGGTGGAGCGGCTGATGCTGCCGCCGTCCGCCGAGGCCCAGGTCCCCGAGAACCTGGACGAGGCCGGCCTGGCCAAGTGGGTGGCGGACCACCCGGAACGCCAGGAGGTCCGTATGACGGTCGCGGTGCTGCGCGACGGCTCCCGCGACTCGGCCCTGCGCCTGCGCGAGAAGGACACGCCGACGGAGGTCCTCACGGGCTCCGAACTGGTGCCGGGTCTGGCCCAGGCTCTGGCGGCGACCTTCGAGGAGTAACCGGCTGGCCGCGTCCTACTTGGCCGTGCACTTCGGCAGGTCGGACGTCTTGCCCGCGCGGAGGTCCTTCAGCGCGCCAAGGGCGTCGTCGATGGTGTTCACCTTGATCAGGGTGAGCCCGCCGGGGGTGTCCTTGGCGGCGGCCGAGCAGTTGTCGGCCGGTGTCAGGAAGTACTGCGCGCCCTTGTTGCGCGCGCCGACTGTCTTCATCTGGATGCCGCCGATCGGGCCGACCTTGCCGTCGTCGTCGATCGTCCCGGTGCCGGCCACGAACTTGCCGCCGGTCAGGCTGCCGGGCGTGAGCCTGTCGTAGAGGCCGAGCGAGAACATCAGGCCGGCGCTCGGCCCGCCGACGTCGGCGAGCTTGATGTCGATGCTGAACGGGAAGGTGTGGTCCGTCCCGGCCGAGATCCCGACGATGGCGCGCTTCTCGCCCTTGTCGTCGGAGGTCGTGGTGGTGATCTTGATCTTCTGCGTGCGGGTCGCCGTCTTGTTCTGCTTCTCGGCGGCGGCCTGCTCCTTGGCGGGCACGACCGTGAACACGACATCCTGGCCGGGGGTGTGCTTGGTCACCAGCTTGGCGACGTCCTCCGGCTGCTTCACGACCGTGCCGTCGACGGCCTTGACGACGTCACCGGCGTGCAGCTTGCCCTGCGCCGGGGAGCCCTTGACCACCGTCGAGACGATCACCCAGGTCTTCACCGGGATGTGGAGTTCCTTCAGGGCGGCGACCTTGGCGCTCTCCTGGGACTGACTGAACTCCTCGGCGTTCTCCTGCGTGGACTGCTCCTCGGTCTTGCCGTCCGGGTACAGCGTGTCGTGCGGGACGACCTTGCTGTCGTGGGCGAGCCATCCGTAGACGGCCTCGACGAGGTTCATCCGGTAGTCGGCGCTGGTGACCCGCACGGTGGTCATGTTCAGGTTGCCGCTGGTCGGATAGGTCTTGCGTCCGGAGATCTGCAGCACCGGCTCGCCGTCGTGGTTCCCGAGCGTGTTCACCGTCGGTCCCGGGGACATCTCCGAGTACGGCACGGGGATGAACACTCCCGCGCACAGGAGCGCGATCAGCATCAGGGTGGAGGCGAGCATCGTCGCGGTGCGGCGTGGCATGCCAAGACAGTACGGGACGGCCCTGTCAGCGGACCGTCAGCCCCACCACTGCCGTCTCACGTACCGGAGTCGGACCGCTCCATGGCCTCACGGAAACGGGCGTACCCGGTGAGCTCGGGACCGTCGTTGCGCTGCTTGCGCGTCCGGCCGGCCCAGCTGCCCCACAGCCCGGCCCCGACCGCAGCGAAGAGCGGGATAAGCAACCACAGGAGCGCACCCATGCCGACCTCCCAACCCCGGTGAGCGACCGCGCGAACTGACTGATCAGCAGATTAACCATCCGCACTGACAACGCTCACGGCAGGGGTGGGGTTACGCAACCCGAGGACGGCACAGGGGTGTTCAGCAGGCCCCCACCCACTCCTCCGTGCCGTCGGAGAAGGTCTGGTGCTTCCAGATGGGCACCTCGTGCTTGAGGTCGTCGATCAGCTTCCGGCAGGCCTCGAAGGCCTCGGCCCGGTGCGGGCACGACACGGCGACGACGACGGCGAGATCGCCCACGTCCAGGTCACCGATCCGGTGCACGGCGGCCAGCGCCCGCACCGGGTGGTCGGCGACGACCTTCTCGGCGATCCGCCGCATCTCGGCCTCGGCACTGGGATGGCACGAATAGCCGAGCTGATCGACGTCCGCGCCCCCGTCGTGGTTCCGCACGGTCCCCACGAACAGGGCGATCCCCCCGGCCGCCTCGTCCCCGACGGCCTTGAAGACCTCGTCCAGCGACAGCGCGGTCTCCCGCACGGCGATCAGCTTGATGGGCTCCTGCGCAGCGTGCTCACCGGGATGGTCGTTCGTGGGTGCCATGGCCCCATCGTGCCGCACTCCCGTGACAACACGGAATAGACGTTTCGACCGGCACGCGCGCGTGGGGGCTTGGAGTGTTCTACAGGGGCGGCGCAAAAGGACGCGTGGCAAGGGCGCCCCCGGCCGGGGGCCCGCCCGTCCTCAGATGCGGCGCCGTGCCTTCCGCGCCCTGCGAACCACCGCCGCCGCGCCCAGCAGAGCCACCGTCGCACCCGCCGCGCCGGCCGCCGTCGCGTCCTTGCGGCCCAGGCGGCGTCCGGCGACGGTGTGCCGTCCGGAGACCTCACCGAGGAGTTCCGCGAGCACTTCCTCGTTGGTCCACTGGGGGCGCCAGCCCGCGTCGTGCAGCCGGCTCCCGCTCACCACCCAGGGGTACATCGTGTACGCCAGGTCACCGGCCGGGGACGGCGTCAGCCCGATCCGGTGCAGCCGGGCGGCCGCCCCGAGGGCCACCGCGGACGGCAGCTCCATCCGCCGGATCCCGCTGAGCTCCTCGACCTCCTCCTGCTCCAGCCATCCGTCGCAGCCGACCGCGAGCTCCCCTTCGGCCTTCTCCAGGACGACGTACTCCAGGGCGCTGCACAGATCCTCGACGTGGCAGAACTGCCAGGCGGGCCGCGAATCGGCGACCACCAGCAGCCGGGGCGACTCGAAGTACCTGGTCAGCGCGGTGTCCGTGCCTCCGACCAGCACCGCGGGCCGTACGACGCTGACGTTGAGCCCCGGGTGCGCGCGCGGGGCACGCCGCGCGAGCCGCTCGATCTCCAGCAGGTCGCCGACCCCGGTGGCCTCGGCGGTGGCCCGCAGCTCGGCGTCCTCGGACAGCGGCAGCTCGTTGTCCGGCAGCGCCCCGTAGACCATCGCGGAGGTGCACAGGACGACCCGGTGGATCCCGGCCGCCGCCGCTGCGGTCAGCACGGTCTGCGTCCCGCGCACGTTGTAGGCCGTACGGGCGGCGGGGTCGGTCTCCAGATCCAGATCGAGCGCCAGGTGCACCACCACGTCCGCGCCGCGGAGCTTGTCCGCGATGGCCGGATCCCGCACGTCCAGAATGTGCCACTGCGCCGCCTCGCACTCGCCGCGCCGCTCGTCGATGGCGATGACCTGCTTGATCTGGTCCGAAGCGGCCAGACGTTCGGTGAGCAGGGCGCCGATGCCGGACGCCGCGCCGGTGACCGCCACGACGGGCCCGCGCACCGTCGGCGGGGTTGACTCGTTTCGCGCTGCGCGAACCTGCGGATCTGGGGAACTCACCGGGCGTCTCCAGCGGTTGTCTTCAGTAAGAACGCGAGTGACGCGTCCGTACCAGGTGGCATCCATCCTGCCGCAGGCCAAGAGTCGGCGAAGCACCGAGGCCCGAACCGCCCATGGTGTCTACGCTGGGTGGTGTTATCGGGCAGTCGTGCCGTCGGAGAGAACCGGCGGCCTTACCAGCCGAGGAATCCCGTGAGTGACACCCCATTCGGATTCGGCCTTCCGCCGGAGGAGCCGGAAGACGGCGACGAGGGCAAGAAGAAGGACCAGGAGAGCGGTGGTGGTCAGGGCCCGGCCAACCCGTTCGGTTATGGCGGGCTGCCCGGCGCAGGCGGCTTTGGCGGCCCCGGCGCGGACAATCCGCTCGCTGCCATGTTCGGATCGCTGAACCCCAACGACCTGGGCGCCGCCTTCCAGCAGCTGGGCCAGATGCTCTCTTACGAGGGCGGCCCGGTGAACTGGGACATGGCCAAGCAGATCGCCCGCCAGACGGTCTCCCAGGGCACCCCTGACGGCACCAAGGACTCGAGCATCGGCCCCGCCGAGCGCACCACGGTCCAGGAGGCCGTGCGCCTTGCCGACCTGTGGCTGGACGACGCCACGTCGCTGCCGTCCGGCGCCGGCTCCGCGGTGGCGTGGTCCCGCGCGGAGTGGGTCGAGGCGACCCTGCCCGCGTGGCAGGAGCTCGTCGACCCGGTCGCCGAGCGCGTCGGCGCGGCGATGGGCGACGTCCTGCCGGAGGAGATGCAGGCCATGGCCGGCCCGCTGATCGGCATGATGCGCTCCATGGGCGGCGCCATGTTCGGCACGCAGATCGGGCAGGCCGTCGGCGTGCTCGCGGGCGAGGTCGTCGGCTCCACCGACATCGGCCTGCCGCTCGGCCCGGCGGGCAAGGCCGCGCTGCTGCCGGTGAACATCGAGGCGTTCGGCAAGGACCTGGGCGTGCCGAAGGAGGAGGTACAGCTGTATCTCGCCCTGCGCGAGGCCGCCCACCAGCGCCTCTTCGCGCACGTGCCGTGGCTGCGCTCCCACCTGTTCGGCGCGGTCGACGGGTACGCGCGCGGGATCAAGGTCGACACGGCCAAGCTGGAGGACGTGGTCGGCCAGTTCGACCCGCAGAACCCCGAGCAGCTGCAGGACGCACTTCAGCAGGGCATGTTCCAGCCGGAGGACACCCCGGAGCAGAAGGCCGCCCTGGCCCGCCTGGAGACGGCTCTGGCGCTCGTGGAGGGCTGGGTGGACGCGGTCGTCCACGCGGCCGCGAAGCCGCGCCTGTCGTCCGCCGACGCGCTGCGCGAGACCCTGCGCCGCCGCCGTGCGACGGGCGGTCCGGCGGAGCAGACGTTCGCCACGCTGATCGGCCTGGAGCTGCGCCCGCGCCGCCTGCGCGACGCCTCCCGCCTGTGGGCCTCGCTCACGGACGCGCGCGGTGTCGACGGACGGGACGCCCTGTGGGCCCACCCGGACATGCTGCCCACGGCCTCCGACCTGGACGACCCGGACGGCTTCGTGCACCGCGAGCAGCTGGACTTCTCCGAGCTCGACAAGATGCTCGGCGAGGCTGCCGGCGGCTCCGCGGAGAAGCCGAACCTGAGCAAGGACGGACTCAAGGACGAGCCCAAGGGGCACACCGAGGACGACGACGCCAAGGGCGACGACACCGAGTGAGCCTGTACGACGACGTGGTCCTCGTCCTGAAGGGGTACGAGGGCCAGGAAGAGCTGCGCCAGGAGTACCTGGACCACCTGGCGGCCCATCCGGACGGCCTGTGGAAGGCCTGCCACGCGGGACACATCACGGCGAGCGCCCTGGTCATCGACCCTGAGCGGGGCCGGGTCCTGCTGACCCTCCACAAGAAGCTGCGGATGTGGCTCCAGATGGGCGGCCACTGCGAGCCGGAGGACACCTCCCTCGCGGCGGCGGCGCTGCGCGAGGCGACCGAGGAGTCGGGCATCTCCGGCCTCACGCTGCTGCCGGGCGGCCCGGTCCGCCTCGACCGCCATTCCATCCCGGCGCCCTGCCACTGGCACTTCGACGTGCAGTACGCGGTGGTGGCGCCGACGGACGCGGTCCAGGAGATCAGCGACGAGTCGCTGGACCTGCGCTGGTTCGCCTACGGCGAGGTGGCGGACGTGGCGGACGAGTCGGTCGTACGGCTGCTGGAGGCGACCCGCGCGCGCCTGTGAACAGCCGGCAGACGTAAGGGGCGCCCGCAGATGCGGGCGCCCCTTACGTTTGTTTTCCGGACGCTCAGCTCCAGACGTTCCCCTGGTTCTGCGCCCGCGCTCCGTGCTGCCCCATGCCGTACTGCGCGGAGAGGCCCGAACCGATCTGGGCGTTCTGCGGCGGCAGCAGCTCACTCGGCTGGACGAGCGCGAACCCGCTGCCCATGAAGCTGAGCTCCCAGCCCTCACCGGTGTTGCCGCGGCGCCGCCACACCCCGGAGGAGTGCGTCTGGGCCTGCATCTGGACGCGCAGGCTGGTCGACCAGGCGACGATCGCGTCGGCGTCGCAGTTGACGTACTTGTCGGGCGTCACCTGCATCATCAGCGGCGCACCGGAGGTCATCAGGGCGACCTGGCCGCGGCCGGTGATGTTGAGCTGGTACTTCCCGGAGCCGGAGATGCCGTACTGGCTGTCGACGGCGATGACCTCGTGGTGCAGCGAGGAGTCCATCGCGAGCACGTAGCTGCTGTCGACCGTGAGGCCGTCCTGCTCCACGTCCACCACATGGATGTGCTGGGCGAGGTTGGCGAAGAAGACCGTGCCCTGGCCGTGGCAGCGCATCAGGCTGAGGCCCTCGCCGGTGGCCGCACGCGCGTACGCCTGCTGGGTGCTCTGGTACTCGGCGTCGAACTCGACGAGCCCCTGGTAGGCGACCATGGTGCCCTTGCGGGCCAGGATGTCGTCGTGGCCCTGCAGCGTGACCCGCAGCATCTGCTTGTTCTGCAGGCTGTAGCGCTCCTGGGACTGCGAGTCATTGAAGGCGAAAAGCGGACTCTGCATGGTGTTTCGGCTCCCCCTCAGCCCCGGAACCGCAGGCGGTCGGTGCTGTCCTCGCTGGGCTGGACGACGACGATGCCCTGACCGGAGAAGGCCATCTGGTAGGCCTCGCCGCTGCCGCGGCCGATCAGCGACTGCGCCTTGAAGCTGCGCTTGCCCTTCACCTTGAGGTTCGGGGACCAGGCGACGAGCGCGTCCGGGTCGACGTAGGTCTCGTCATCACCGCCGCCGCAGTCGACGACGATCGGCTTGCCCCGGGAGGTCAGCGCGACCCAGCCCTGCCCTGAGATCTTGGTGTTCCACAGGCCCTGGCCGGCGAACTTGGCGAGCCCCTTGACCCGCTCGACGCCCCAGCTGAGGGACGCGTCGAAAGCGAGCAGGTTGGTGGCGTTGACGGAGATGCCGTCGCCGTTGAGGTTCACGACGACGACGTCGGCGCCGTAGTCGGCGAGGTAGAGCAGTCCGTCCCCGGAGCACTTCATCAGAGGCGCGCCCTCGCCGGTGATCCAGTCGCGGGCGATCTGGCGCACGGCCGGCGGATTGGGCTCGTACTGGATGAAGCCTTCGTAGGCGACCATCGACCCCACGCGCGCGAGGAGGTCGTTCCCGGTCTGCATGGCGACCTTCAGCATGTTGTTGCCGTGGTTCTCCATGCGCGCGGTGACGGGTGCGGGGGCGTAGCCCGCGAGCGGCTGGTTCATGACGGGCTCCCTCAGACCTCGTAGGGCTGGACGACGACGAAGTTGCCGGGGGCGGCCCGGAACTGGAGGTTGACGCTCTCGCCGGTGTCGCCCGGGTAGGCGTTGCGTCGCATGCGGACCTGGCTGGAGACGATCACCTGGGCGGCCGCCGACCAGGCCACGACAGCGTTGCAGTCGGCGAAGGTGGTCGGCGTGACCGGCAGCACCACGGGCGTGCCGTGCGTCTTGACGATGATCGTGCCGGTCCCCTGGAACTGCATCGTGAACAGCGCGCCCCCGGGGATGCCGTGTCCCTCGATCCGGCGGACCTCGTACTGAAGGCTCTCGTCGAAGGCGAGGACGTTCTCCGCGGAGACACAGATCGCGTCGCCCTGGAGCTCGATGGGGTGCAGGTGGGTGGAGCTCTCGGCGAGGAACACCTGGCCCTGGCCGGTGCAGCGCATCAGCTGCATCTCCTGGCCGGTGGCGTTGCCGACGATGCGGCCGGCGAACCCTGCGCCCTTGTAGCCGAAGTCGACCTTGCCCTGGTAGAGCACCATGCTGCCCTGCCGGGCGAGCACGGGCTGGCCGCCGATGCCCAGGTCGACGCGGACGAGCTTCTTGTTCTGCTGCGTCCACCGCTGCCCGGTGGGCGTCTCCTTGAACTTCTGCAGCGCCGCGGTCACTCCGGCGCCACCCTGGGGAGCGCCCTGCGGGACGCCGTAACCCTGCTGCGCCGGGACCTGCCCGAAGGGCGGCTGCTGGCCGTATCCGGGCGGCGGGGTCGGCGCGTGCGGTGCCTGGGGCTGGCCGTAGCCGGGCGGCGGCGGGGCGGCCGGAGCACCGGGCTGACCGTACGGCTGCTGCTGGGGCGGCTGGCCGTACGGGGTGGGCGCCGGGCCGGGGGGCGGCACCGGGGCGCCACCGGGCGGGGTCATCGGCGCGATGATGGTGGGCGCGGCGTGGACGTTCGGAGCCGCGGCGGGCGCCGGTGCCGGAGGCGGGGTCTGTCCCGGGGGCGGCGCGAAGCCCTGGGAAGCCGCGGCGGGCGCGGGGGCCGGAGCCGCCGGGGCGCCGAACGCCGGCGCGGCGAAGCCGGGCGTGGCACCGCTCTGCGCCTGCTGCGGGGCGGGCGCCGCGGGCTGCTCCTCCTCGGCGACCTCGCCGCCGAAATTCTTCAGCAGCGCGTCGAGACCGCCGTCGAAGCCCTGTCCGACGGCGGCGAAGCGCCACACGTCCTTCAGGTAGAAGTCGCCCAGCATCACGGCTCGTTCGGTGGAGAACTCCGAGCCGTTGAAGGAGTACCGGGCCACCTCCTCGCCGCCTGCGACGATGCGGATGTATCCGGGGGCGATCTGCGACATCTGCCCGGCGCCGTCGAGGGTCGCCGTGAACGACAGCTTCTGGATCTGCGCCGGGATCTTGTCGAGCGTGACCCGGAAGGACTCCGTGTCCCCGGCCTGCGTACCCAGGAGCTGAATGGACTCCTCGGGCGACTTCGGCTGGTTGAAGAAGACGAAGTAGCGGTCGTCGGAGAGCCGTTCGTCGGCGTCGAGACCGAAGCAGCTGATGTCGAAGGTCAGTCCGGGACCGCTGATCTGCACGCCTACGTACAGATCAGTGCCCGCGGTGAGGTCACTGATCCTGGCCTTGTGGCCGCGTTGGAATTCCCTGGCCATGCGTAACGACCGTCCCCCATCCCGAATGCGAGTGCGTCGCGCCAGGCTAACGGCAAACTCGGACACCGGAAGAAGTCGGTACAGACCCGGTACACAACGGCCGCCCCCCTGCGGGAGCGGCCCTCACTCCGGGCGCGCGCCCGGCAGATGCGGCAGGCGTTCGGCGGCGACCACGCCTTCGAGGTATCCCCGGGCCCGCTCGGTGCGCGGATAGGCCTCGAGGAGGCGCCAGAAGCGGGGTCCGTGCCCGGGGACCAGCAGATGCGCCAGCTCGTGGACGAGCACGTAGTCGACGACGTACTCGGGCATGCCCTGCAGCCGGTGCGAGAGCCGGATGCTGCCCTCGGATGGAGTGCACGAGCCCCAGCGGGTGTTCTGGTTGGTGACCCAGCGCACCGAGGTGGGCCGGGCGCGTCCGTCGAAGTACTGGGCCGACAGCCGCTCGGCGCGCTCGGCCAGCTCGCCGTCGCCCAGAACCCGTTTGCTCTCCTGGGCGGCCAGCTTGTCGAGCATGACGGTCACCCAGCGCTGCTCCTCCGCCTCGGACATCCGGGCAGGGATGAGTACAACGGTGCGATCGCCCTCGCGGTACGCGGAGACCGTCCTGCGTCGACGGGCGCTCCTGCGGACCTCGATCGCGCTCGTCCCCGAGCCGCTCGGCGGCTGGCTCGTCGTACTGCGCTGTGGCGTTCCGGCGCTGTGCAGTGGGTCGGCGGGCACGCCCCGACGTTACCTGTTGCACATGGGGGAAGTCCCGACTCCGGGACGGTTCCGTGCCGATCGCCCACCAGGCGTTTGATTTGTATGACGAATGCTCGCAGGCTGTGGACAACTTTCGACGGCTGTCGGCCGGTTTGGGCATGCTGGTTCTCACCGGGGACGCCACGACCAGGCTCCACGGCCAGAGATGTTCTACGAAGGCTTACGGGGGCCTGTCATGGCTGTGATGGATGCAGAGGTTGCGGTTGCTCCGGTTGCTCCGGCGATGAAGCCCGCGCTCCGGCGTGGCTGGCGCGACCTCAACACCGTGCAGTTCGGGATGGCACCGGCGCACGCGCTGACGCTCGGCCCGATGGACACGGCGACGGGCAGCTTTCTCGACCTGCTCAACGGCACCCGCGGGCTGCCCCTTCTGCGCGAGGAGGGGCGCCGGATGGATCTGCCCGACGGTCATGTCGACGCACTGGTGCGGCGGCTGGCCCGGGCAGGGCTCCTGGACGACGCCAAGGGCGGCGGGCCGGACGCCGACGAGCTGCGCGGCAAGAAGGAGGCCATGGCCCGGCTGCGTCCGGACCTCGCCTCACTGTCACTGGTCACCACCGGACCCGGCGAGGCGATGCGGCGGCTGGCGGCGCGCCGCTCACTGCGCGTGCAGGTGCGGGGTGCGGGCCGGGTGGGCACCACGCTGGCCTCGCTGCTGGCGGCCGCGGGCATCGGGGAGGTCGACGTGCGGGACGTCGGCCGCGTCGAGGCGGAGGACGTGGCACCGGGGGGACTGCCTGCCGGGTCCGTCGGCGACCGCAGGGACGAGGCCGCCCGGCAGTCCGTGCGCCGGTCCGCTCCGTACCGCCCGCCGCGCCGCCACCGCAAGGCTCCCCTCCCGGACGGCGAGCCCGGCTTCTCCCTGGTGATCCTGGCCCCGCGGGACGACGTCGACGTGCACGCACCCGCACCGTCCACCGCGGAACCGCTCATCGCCTCGGGCACGCCGCACCTGTACGCCGGCGTCGTGGAGGCGACCGGTGTCGTCGGTCCCCTCGTGCTGCCCGGCGAGACGGGCTGCGCGGGCTGTCTGCACGAGGCGCGCAGCGACCGGGATCCGGCCTGGCCCCGTCTGGTGGCACAGTGGCGTTCGGGGCCGCCACGTCCGTCACGAGCCTGTGATGTGACACTGGCCACAACGGTCGCGGGGTTCGCGGCGGCGCACGCCCTCTCCTTCCTGGACGGGCAGGTCCCGACGAGCGCGGGCGCGCGCTGGGAGGTTTCCTTCCCGGGCCTGACCTGGCACGCACGGCCCGTCTGGGCGCATCCGGCATGCCCCTGCGGTGCGGCGGAGAAAGGTAAGGGAGAACACACCTCTAAGGACGAGGAGTCACACGGGACAATGGAGGGGCAACGGTCGCCGAAGACGTTGTGCCGTGAGGCAGATGCGGTGCGGCCGGCAGGGACTTGGAGGGCGCATGTCTGATCTTCCGCGCAAGGCGGTCACCCGGACCGCCAAGCTCGCCGCGCTCCCGCTCGGCTTCGCCGGGCGGGCGACCTGGGGGCTCGGCAAGCGGATCGTCGGCGAGTCCGCGGAGATCGTCGGCCGCGAGCTGCAACAGCGCACGGCGGAGCAGCTGTTCAAGGTGCTCGGCGAGCTCAAGGGCGGGGCCATGAAGTTCGGCCAGGCCCTGTCCGTCTTCGAGTCCGCGCTGCCCGAGGAGGTCGCCGGTCCCTATCGCGCGGCGCTGACGAAGCTGCAGGAGGCGGCGCCGCCGATGCCGACGAGCACCGTGCACCGGGTGCTCGGGGAGCGGCTCGGCGAGGACTGGGCCGACCTCTTCCTCGAGTTCGAGGAGAAGCCCTCCGCGGCGGCGTCGATCGGGCAGGTGCACCGCGGGGTGTGGCACGACGGCCGCGAGGTGGCAGTCAAGGTGCAGTACCCGGGAGCCGGTGAGGCCCTCCTGTCTGACTTGAGTCAATTGGGCCGCTTTGCCAGGCTGTTGGGTCCGCTCATCCCCGGAATGGACATCAAACCCTTGATCGCCGAGCTCAGGGATCGGGTCTCGGAGGAGCTGGACTACGCCCTGGAGGCCCAGGCCCAGCAGACCCACGCCGACGAGTTCGTGGACGATCCGGACGTCGTGGTACCGGGCGTGGTCCACCAGTGCGACCAGGTACTCATCACCGAGTGGATCGACGGCGTGCCGCTGTCGGAGATCATCGCGGACGGCACCCAGGAGCAGCGCGACCGTGCCGGTCAGCTCCTGGCCCGCTTCCTCTTCTCGGGCCCGGCCCGCACCGGACTGCTGCACGCCGACCCGCACCCGGGCAACTTCCGTCTGCTGCCCGGCGGACCGGAGGGCGAGGACGACTGGCGTCTGGGCGTCCTGGACTTCGGCACGGTCGACCGTCTCCCGGGCGGCCTGCCGACGCCCATCGGCGACTCCTTGCGCATGACGATCGACGGCGACGCGGAGGCCGTCTACGAACTCCTCTGCGCGGAGGGCTTCGTCAAGGACTCCATAGAGCTGGACCCGAGCGCCGTCCTCGACTACCTGCTGCCGATCATCGAACCGGCCAGGGCCGACGAGTTCACCTTCACCCGCGGCTGGATGCGCAGCCAGGCGGCCCGTATCGCCGACGTCCGCTCCCCCGCCTACCAGCTGGGCAAGCGGCTGAACCTGCCGCCGGCCTACCTGCTGATCCACCGGGTGACGCTGAGCACGATCGGCGTGCTGTGCCAGCTGGGTGCGACGGTGCGGCTGCGCGAGGAGCTGGAGGAGTGGCTGCCGGGCTTCGTCATGGAGGAGGACGACGAGGGCGAAGGCGAGGTCGTGGAGGCGTGATCCGCGCCGCCGCCTGAACACACCGCGGGGGCCGGTCCGTTCGGACGGACCGGCCCCCGCGAGGAGCTTTCGCCTCCACGTGTGGGGAGGCCACCGCTTCAAGGTGTGGTTGCTTACTGCATGACCGCCACGGCCAGCGCACGGCGAGCACGGCGCGAGGCGCGCTCGGCCCGGCGCTGCATCCGACGGGCGACCAGCAGGCTCACGGCCCGGCGTTCCCGCTCGGCCTCATGCAGCCGGTCGTGCATATGCGCACGAGCCAGGGCTTCTGGGATGAGTTGCATCTCTCGGGTCCTGTTCTGGCGTGAGCCGGTCACGCCGGTGGTGGTGAAATCTTCGATCGCGGAGCCGGTGGACTCGTTGGTGGACGGCTTCATCGGGGCCTGCTTCTTGGGGTCGTTCGTGAGGGGACGGTCGATCGTGCCTGCGGTGTTCATGCCGTGACCGGGTTCTTGCGCGGGCGGCCACGCGGCCGCTTCCGGGCGACGACAACGCCCTGCACGAACAGCTCGCCACCCCAGACGCCCCAGGGCTCACGCCGCTCCTTGGCGCCGGCGAGGCAGGCCTCGATCAGCGGGCAGGTGCGGCAGAGGGACTTGGCGTACTCGACGTCGGCCGGCGACTCGGCGAAGAAGACCTCGGGGTCGTACGAGCGGCACGGGACGGGTACGCCGAGGTTCTCGATGGCGTCGTCGAGCGCGGTGAGCGCGGTGAGCGGGATCAAGGTGGAGTCCTCCGTGGGGCCGGGCTTGGGGATCGTGTCTGAAGGCGGTACGGACGGGGCGTGCGCTTCGAGTTGCACGGTTGTTCTTCCTCGTCTGGTCGTTCCGGCCCTGTTGGGTCGGTGGTCGGCTGGTACCGGGTTCTTTTCTTGTCCCGAGGCCCCTTCGCTCCGTCGTCCCCAGGTGATGGGGACAAACAGAAGGGCCGCGGATCCCGGGTGGGGTTCCGCGGCCCTGAAGGCGCCGGCCTGATCAATGATCAGGCTGGATCACTCCAGGGATCTGGCCCACGGAAGGCCCACATCAGGTGGTGCTGCGTCGTCTGCTTCCGGCTTCCGGCACCGGCCGCCGCAAAGGCATAGGCCTGTGCCTGTGCCTCTACTGCTTCCAGTGCCTTGATCGGTCGCTCATTGCGCTCACGGACGGGAAGGCCCGCGAGAGACACGGGGGCGGACGCCGGACCGGTGGCAGGAATGCCGGACAGGCCGGTGCCCTGGTGGGAAACGCCGAGCATGCACGCGGAGACGACCGAGGGATCGGTCAGTTTGGCGGTGCTGACGGAGCTGTTGCTGATGCTGATCACTTCAATCGCCTCCTCTCGGCGTCTCGGAGGACTGGGATGAACCAGCCCGACGGATATGCAAGTACAACACGGAATCGGGGCCTTCGAGAAGGCCTCCGTCCCCGTGGACAAGAACCTATGGGGATTGCTGGGGCATGCGCAAACTATTTTTTCGACGAGTTTGGATCAGTCGCGTTCGTCGTCTTCCGCGGGCTCGCGGCCTGCGCAGAGGGCCAGGACATCTGCTCCGTAACGGTTGAGCTTGCGCATGCCGACGCCGGGAATCCGTGTCAGTTCGCGCTCGTCGTCGGGGACGGCCTCGGCGATCGCCATCAGCGTCTTGTCGGTGAAGACGCAGAAGGCGGGCTGCCCGCTGCGCTCCGCCTGGCCCGCGCGCCACTCGCGCAATCGCTCGTAGAGCCCCTCGTCCATGTCGGAGGGACAGTCCTCGCAACGCATCAGCTTCATCTCGCCCGCGTCGGTGAGCGTGCGCCCGCATACCCGGCAGCGCGCCGGGGTGCGTTCCTTGCGCCGCGGCACGGCGGCCGGCGCTCTCGTGAAGCCGCGCTCGACCCCCCCGGCGCCACCCGCCGCGGCGCGGCCGGCCGCGCCGGTGGAACCCGGGCGCAGCCCGTCCAGGAACCGGCTGGGGCGGCGGTTGGGGCGGCCGCCGGGCGAGCGGGACAGCGACCAGGAGACGTGGAGGCGCTCCCGGGCCCGGGTGACGCCGACGTAGAGCAGGCGGCGCTCCTCCTCGATCTGCTCGTCGGTCTTTGCGTAGGTGATCGGCATCATGCCCTCGGCGACACCGACCAGGAAGACCACGTCCCACTCGAGGCCCTTGGCCGAGTGCAGGGAGGCGAGGGTGACGCCCTGCACGGTCGGGGCGTGCTGCGCGTTCGCCCGCTCGTCCAGCTCTGCCACGAGGTCGCCGAGGGTGGCGCGCGGGGCGGCGGCGGCGAAGTCGTGCGCAAGGTTCACGAGGGCCGCGAGCGACTCCCAGCGCTCGCGCACCGCCCCGGAACCGGCCGGAGGCTCGGACGTCCAGCCCTCGCCGGACAGCACGGCGCGCACCTGGGAGGGGAGGTCGACGGCGTCGTCGAGGAGGGAGTCGTTGCCTCCGAAGCGGGCCGCGCCGCGCAGCGCTACGCCCGCCTTGCGCACCTCGGGGCGGTCGAAGAACCGCTCGGCGCCGCGCAGCTGGTAGGGGACCCCGGCGTCGGCCAGGGCCTGCTCGTAGGTCTCGGACTGGGAGTTCGTACGGAACAGGATGGCGATCTCGCCGGCCGGGACGCCCGCGTCCATGAGCTCGCGGATGCGGTGGGCGGCGCCCTCGGCCTCCGCGGGCTCGTCCGCGTACTCGGTGTAGGCGGGCTCGGGGCCCGCCTCCCGCTGGGAGATCAGCTCCAGGCGGTGGTCTGCGGCACGGCCGTGGGCCTGGGCCAGAAGGCCGTTGGCGAGGTGGACGACCTGAGGGGTGGAGCGGTAGTCGCGGACCAGCTTGACGACGGTGGCTCCGGGATGGCGGGCGCGGAAGTCGAGCAGGTGGTCCGGGGTTGCTCCGGTGAAGGAGTAGATGGTCTGGCTGGCGTCCCCGACCACGCACAGGTTGTCCCGCTCGCCGAGCCACAGGTCCAGCAGACGCTGCTGGAGCGGGCTGACGTCCTGGTACTCGTCGACCACGAAGTGCTGGTACTGGGCGCGGACCTGGTCGGCGATGTCGTGCCGGTCCTGCAGGACGGCGACGGTCAGCAGCAGGACGTCCTCGAAGTCGATGACGGAGCGGTCCCGCTTGAGGTCCTCGTAGACGGAGTAGAGCTGGGCGATCTCGGCCGGGTCGCGGGGGGACTCACGGCCGGCCTTGGCGGCGGCGGGCGCGTAGTCGGCGGGGACGGTCTGGGTGACCTTGGACCACTCGATCTCGGCGGTGACGTCCCGCAGCTCGCCCCGGTCGAGGCGGATGCGGCAGGCGGCGGCCGCGTCCGCGACGAGCTGGATCTTGCGGTCGACGAGCCGGGGCATGGAGCCGCCCACGGCTTTCGGCCAGAAGTACTGGAGCTGGCGCAGGGCGGCCGAGTGGAACGTACGGGCCTGGACGCCGGAAGCGCCGAGCTGACGCAGCCGGCCGCGCATCTCGCCGGCCGCGCGGTTGGTGAACGTGACGGCCAGCACGCTGGAGGGCTGCAGGATTCCGGCCCGCACCCCGTAGGCGATCCGGTGGGTGATCGCCCGGGTCTTGCCCGTGCCGGCGCCCGCCAGTACGCACACCGGGCCGCGCAGGGCGGTGGCCACCTCGCGCTGCTCGGGGTCGAGCCCTTCGAGCACCGCGTCGGCCGAGTCCGGTACCTGCGGGAAGAGCGTGGAGTGCGTTGCTGCTGTCACACGCCCATGCTGCCAGGTCGCCGGAGACGAGTGCGGCGGTTGTCCACAGGCAGGCACCCGCAGTCGTACTAATGCGGCAGGCGTCTCCTACGGGATACCGCCCGGGGGAATGGTGGCGCTTTCAAGTACGTTCCTCCCACTGCGAGCACCGATCCCCTAGCTGCCGAGGAGCGCGAGAGACATGCCGGGCACTGTGACGATGTACAGCACCACGTGGTGCGGCTACTGCCGCCGGCTGAAGAGCCAGATGGACCGCGAGGGCATCACGTACGACGAGATCAACATCGAGCAGGACCCGGATTCCGCGGCCTTCGTCGAGAAGGCGAATGGCGGAAACCAGACGGTCCCGACGGTGCTGTTCCCGGACGGCTCGACGCTCACCAACCCGTCGCTGGCGCAGGTCAAGCAGAAGATCGGCGCGTAGGCGCTCCGCGGTTTCGCCGCGAAGGCGGCCCCTGAGGCAACTCAGGGGCCGCCTTTTCGCGTTCGACCGGCTCAGACGAAGCTTCGCGTCGGCAGCGGCTTGCCGTACCACATCTCGATCAGCCGGGCCGCGATGGAGATGCCGTACGGGGGCAGCACCTCGCCGGCCTCGAAGGCGGCGCCGAGTTCGTCCCGGGAGAACCAGCGGGCCTCGTGGATCTCGTCGCCGTCGACGGTGATGTCGATCGAGGTGGCGTGGGCCATGAAGCCCAGCATGAGGCTGGACGGGAAGGGCCAGGGCTGGCTGGCGACGTACTCGACGTCGCCCACGATGATGCCCGCTTCCTCGAAGACCTCGCGGCGCACCGACTGCTCGATGGACTCACCGGGCTCGACGAAGCCGGCGAGGGTCGAGAATCGGCCCTCGGGCCAGTGCACCTGGCGGCCGAGCAGGATGCGGTCGTCCTCGTCGGTGACGGCCATGATCACGGCCGGGTCGGTGCGCGGGTAGTGCTCCGCGCCGCAGGCGGGGCAGCGGCGGATGTGGCCGGCCGCGGCGATGACCGTGCGCTCGCCGCAGCGGGAGCAGAAACGGTGGGTGCGCTGCCAGTTCTCCAGGCCGACCGCGTGCACCATCAGGCCCGCGTCGCGCGGAGACAGCAGCAGACCGGCCTCGCGCAGGCCCGCGGGGCGCGCGGACTGGTCGATACGGCCGGGCAGCCCGTCCTTCTGGAGCGCGAAGTAGCTCACGCCGTCCTCGTCGGTGCCCAGGAAGTAGCGGTGCGCCTCGGTCAGGGGGGCCTCGAAGGAGGGCGTCATGACGAGTTCGGTACGGCCGTCGGCCGTCTCGTCGATGAGGACCTGTCCGCCGGAGACCACGAAGCAGCGGGTCGTGGGGTGGCTCCAGGCCGCCGCCAGCCATGCCTCGTCGAGCCGGTGGTGGGCCGCGCGGTCGATGCCGCTGGGGGCGGTGAGCGAGATGGGGCGGTCGGCGATGTGGTCGGTCCTGGTGGTCACGGGTGCTTCCAACTCCCCCGGTGGAACGGATTGTTTCGGCGGGCGGTTCGGCGGGACGTGCGTCACGGGGTGACCTGACCCGGTGGGGCCGGGCGGTGCGGGCGCAGGTGGTGCGGGGGCGGGGTCTTCACTAGGCCCCTCGCGCGATGCCCCTCCCGACGGCTCGGGGCGCTCAGGGCACATGGCGCCAGGTCTCGGCGAGGTCGCCCCACAGGTACGCGCTGGTCTCGACGCCTTTGAGGAGCAGGTCGAGCTCGACCTTCTCGTTCGGGGCGTGCCAGCCGTCGGACGGGACGGAGATGCCCAGGAAGAGCACGGGCGCACCGAGGACTTCCTGGAGGTCGGCGGCGGGCCCGGAGCCGCCCTCGCGCGTGAAGCGGATCTTCCTGTCGAAGGCGCGGCCCATCGCCCGCACCACGGACTGCAGGGCCGGGTGGTCCAGCGGCGTCAGGCACGGACGCGTGGCCGAGCCGAAGGTGATCTCGTGCCGGATCCCGGCGGGCACCTGCTCGGCGGCCCACGCGCGGACGGCCTTCTCGATGTGGTCGGGGTCCTGGCCGGCGACCAGCCGGAAGGAGAGCTTCACCATCGCCGAGGACGGGATGATCGTCTTGCTGCCGGGGCCCTGGTAGCCACCGCCGATGCCGTTCACCTCGGCCGTTGGGCGGGCCCAGATGCGCTCCAGGGTGGTGTGCCCGGCCTCGCCGTGGCCTGCGTACGACTTGGCGGTGTGCAGCCACTGCCGCTCGTCGAAGGGCAATTCGGCGAAGAGCGCGCGCTCGGCGTCGGTGAGTTCGACGATGCCGTCGTAGAAGCCGGGGACCGCCACGCGTGCGTGCTCGTCGTGCAGGGCGGCGACCAGGCGGGCCGCGGCGGTGGCCGGGTTGGGGACGGCGCCGCCGAAGGACCCCGAGTGGATGTCCTGGTCCGGGCCGTGGAAGTGGATCTCGCACTCGGCGAGGCCGCGCATGCCCGTGCACACCGTGGGAGTGTCCTCGGACCACATGCCGGTGTCGGAGACGATCACGGCGTCGGCGGCGAGCCGGTCCGCGTGCCGCTCGACCAGAGCGCGGAAGTGCGGGGAGCCGGACTCCTCCTCGCCTTCGATCAGCAGCTTGAGGTTGACCGCGGGGGTGCCGCGGCCGGTGGCGGCGAGGTGGGCGCGGACACCGAGTGTGTGGAAGAACACCTGCCCCTTGTCGTCGGCGGCCCCACGCGCGTGGAGACGATTCTCACGGACGACAGGCTCGAAGGGGTCGCTGTCCCAGCCGTCCTCGCGGGCTGCGGGCTGAACGTCGTGGTGGCCGTAGACGAGGACGGTGGGCGCCTCGGGGTCGGCGGAGGGCCACTCGGCGAAGACGGCCGGCGCACCGGGGGTGTCCCAGACCTCCGCGGTCGTGAAGCCTGTCTCCTGGAGTTTGGCGGCGAGCCAGTCGGCGCTGCGGCGCACGTCGGGCGCGTGATCGGGCTGGGCCGACACGGACGGAATGCGCAGCCACTCGGCGAGGTCGTCGAGGAAGGCGGCACTGTGCTGCTCGATGTACGTACGGACGGCGCTGACGGCACTGTCAACGGGCTGGCTCATGGTCACGAGCCTATCGGCCCCCACGGACATCCTCGTTGGGCGGTTCCTCACAGTTTGCTTGCGCGGCCGGGTCCTCCAGCAGCAGCCGCTCCAGTGCGGCCCGGTCCGGAAGGTCGTCCGGTCGTACAACCTCACCCGTGCGCACGTAGACGAACGCCGCGTTGACGGACTCTAGGGGGACGCCCCGCTGCTCGGCCCAGGCGAGCCGGTACACGGCGAGCTGGAGGGGGTCGGCGGAGCGGGTCCGGCTGGTCTTCCAGTCGACGATCTCGTACGTCGCCCCTTCGCCGTCGCCCTCCTTGTAGACGGCGTCGATACGGCCCCGGACCACGCGGCCCGCGATGGCGAGCTGGAAGGACGCCTCCATGCGGTGCGGCGTGCGGTGGGCGTACTCGGTGCGTTCGAAGGCGTCCTTGAGCGCCTCCAGGTCGCGTTCGTCGGCGATCTCCGCCTCGGTGCCGGGCAGCTCCTCCGGCTCCAGCACCGGCAGGGTCAGCTCTTCGAAACGTGCCTCGACCCAGGCGTGGAACCGGGTGCCCCGGCGTGCGGCGGGTTGCGGGGGGCGCGGCATGGGGCGCGCGAGGTCCCGCGCGAAACCGTCCGGGTCAGCGGCCAGGCGCAGAACCTGGGACGCGGTGAGCGACGCGGGGAGGGGAACGTCCGTGACCGCGTCACGCGCGCGCAGGAGCTCACCGGTGAGGGCGTCGAGGTCACGGTCCCAGGAGGCGAGGGTGCGGGCCTCCTCCGGGGTGAGGCGAGCGGGTCCCCGAGCCGGGCGGCGGTCCGGGTGCGGGCGTGCGCCCCCGCGGTGTTCGGTGCCCTCCGGGGGTGACGCCTGGTGCGGGACCGTCGGGCGGGCGGCGGCCCAGGCGTCGTCCCAGTCGGACGGGTTCCCGTCCGCGAGGGCGTCCTCGTCCGCGAGGACATCCCCGTGCGCGAAGGCGTCCTCGTCCGTGAAGGGATCCCTGTCCGTGAAAGGGGCCTCGTCCTCCAGCGGTACGTCGTCGTACGGCGGTTCGTCGTCGTCCGGCGGCGGCCAGTCCGGGTCCTGGTGGTTGTCCGGGTCGTGCGTGGCCGCGGGGTGGCCGTCCTCGTGGGAGGCGAGGTCTTCCAGGTGGGCGAGGACCGTCTCGGCGGCAGCCCGGCGCCGGGTGAGCGACGCCTCGTCAAGGGGCAGGGGCCAGGCCTGCTCGGCGCTCGCCGCGTGCAGGGCCGGATTCTCCTCGTCGTCGGCAGGCTCGTCCGCCCATGCCTCGATCTCGCCGTACCCGGCCTCGCAGTGCTCGTACAGGGCCTCGAGGAAATCGGAGGGACCGCGGGGCTTCTTCTGGGTGGGGCCCCACCAGTGGCCCGAGCCGAGGAGCAGGGAGCGGGGTCGGGTGAAGGTGACGTAGCCGAGGCGCAGTTCCTCGGTGTGCTGGTGCTCCTTCATCTCTTCCTGAAAGGCCTTCAGGCCCCGGGAGTCCCAGCTGCCGACGTCGGGGAGGGTGGCGGCGTCGCCGCGCAGTTCGTGCGGCAGCACCTTGCCCTGGGCGGTCCACCGCTCACGGCCCCGGGTGCTGGGGAAGGTGCCGGTGACCAGCCCGGGGGCGGCCACGACGTCCCACTCCAGTCCCTTGGACTTGTGGGCGGTGAGGACCTTCACGGTGTTCTCGCCGCCGGGCAGGGCGTTGTCGAGGCCCTTCTCGTACTGGGCTGCGGTGCGCAGGAAGGCCAGGAAGGCGAGCAGAGTGGCCTCGCCGTCACCGGCGGCGAACGAGGCGGCGATGTCGAGGAAGTTGGAGAGGGTCTCGCGGCGGCGTGCGGCCAGGGCGTGCGGGGACGCCGACAGCTCCACCTCGAGACCGGTGACGGCGAGCACGCGGTGCAGGACGTCCATCAGCGGGTCGGACAACGACCGGCGCAGATCGCGCAGTTCGGCCGCCAGACGCGCGAACCGCACGCGCGCGTCCGGCGAGAAGGGCAGCCCGTCGTCCTCGTGCTCGGTGTCGAAGGGCATCTCCAGGAAGGTGTCGAGGGCGTCCGCGAGCGAGGTCACCTCCGAGGGGTCGATCCCCTCGACGGCCTCGGCGAGCCGGCGGTCCCGGTCGTCGTCCTCCACGCGCGCGTGGGCGACGAGGAGCCGTGCGCGCCGCCCCAGGAGAGCGAGATCGCGCGGGCCGATGCGCCAGCGCGGGCCGGTCAGCAGGCGGACCAGGGAGGCGTTGGCACCCGGGTCCTGGAGAACCTCGCAGACGGCGACCAGGTCGGCGATCTCGGGGAGGTGCAGCAGCCCGGACAGACCGACGACCTCCACGGGGACGTCCCGGGCGACGAGCGCGCCCTGGATCTCCGCGAAGTCGGTGGCCGTGCGGCACAGGACGGCGATCTCACCGGGCGCCTTCCCGGTGTTCACCAGGTGGGCGACGGAGTCGGCGAGCCACTCGATCTCCTCGGCGTGGGTGGTCAGCAGCGCGCAGCGCACCATGCCGTCGCGTTCGGCGCCGGGGGCGGGGCGTAGTGCCTCCACGCCCGCGTGCATCGCACGCAGCGGCTCCGCGAGGCTGTTGGCCAGGTCGAGCAGGCGGCCGCCGCTGCGGCGGTTCTCGCTGAGCGCCTGCCGGGCGGCGGGCCGGCCGTCGGGGTGCGCGAAGTGCTGCGGGAAGTCGTCCAGGTTCGCGACGGAGGCGCCGCGCCAGCCGTAGATGGCCTGGCACGGGTCGCCGACGGCGGTGACCGGGTGGCCGGTGCCGCCCCCGAACAGGCCTGCCAGGAGGATGCGTTGGGCCACCGACGTGTCCTGGTACTCGTCGAGGAGGACCACGCGGAACTCGTCGCGCAGGAGGCGGCCGACCTCGGGAATCCGGGCGAGCTGCGCGGACAGGGCGATCTGGTCGCCGAAGTCGAGCAGGTCCCGTTCGCGTTTCGCGGCGCGGTAGCGGACGACGAGCTCGGCGAGGTCGCGGCGGGCGGCGGCCGCCTTGGGGACCTGTCGCAGAGCGTCGTTGCCGAGCTTGACGTTCTCCAGGGCGCGCAGCAGTTCGCCGTCGTAGGCGCGCAGCTCGCCCGGTCCCACGAGGTGTTCGGCGAGTTCGGCGTCGAGGGTGAGCAGGTCGCTGACCAGGTCCGCGAAGGAGCGGGTGAGCGCCGGATACGGGCCCGGTGCCTCCCGCAGCACGCGCGCGGCGAGCTGGTAGCGGGTGGCGTCGGCGAGCAGGCGGGCGGTCGGCTCGAGGCCGATGCGCAGGCCGTGGTCGGTCAGCAGGCGGCCCGCGAAGGCGTGGTACGTCGAGATCACGGGCTCGCCCGGCGGGTTGTCGGGGTCGATGACATCCGGGTCGGTGACGCCCGCCTTGATGAGCGCCTTGCGTACGCGCTCGGCGAGTTCGCCCGCCGCCTTGTTGGTGAAGGTGAGGCCGAGGACCTGTTCCGGGGCGACCTGGCCGGTTCCGACCAGCCACACCACGCGTGCCGCCATCACCGTCGTCTTGCCCGACCCGGCGCCGGCCACGATCACCTGTGGAGCGG
The DNA here is from genome assembly GCF_043200415.1 of Streptomyces sp. NPDC048419. NCBI lineage: Bacteria > Bacillati > Actinomycetota > Actinomycetes > Kitasatosporales > Streptomycetaceae > Streptomyces > Streptomyces sp. NPDC048419. Next base: position 146,946 of record NZ_JBICXT010000005.1, read on the forward strand.
GCGGCGCGATGATGCAGGCCGTCTGCTCGGGGGTGAACGGGATCCCGAGGAGCTCCTTGAGCTGGTCGGGATCGGTGATAGGGGGCGGCACGTCACAGAGGCTAGCGGCGGCCACTGACAGTGATGTGCCAATCGATCCCGGATCGGAGAGAAGCGCAGGTCAGCACACGTGGTGTCATGGATCACCCGCGTCACTCGACCACGTGCCGCCCCTCGGGCCGGGCGCTGCAGGACGCCTGGAACGCGCAGTGTGCGCAGTGCTGTCCGGCGGTCGGCGTGAATTGTTCGTCGAGGACCTTGCCGGCTGCGGTGGCGAGCAGTTCGCCGACCCACTCCCCTTCCAGCGGTTCCTGCGCCTGCACCTTGGGCAGCGTCTCGCCGCCGTCGCGCTGGGCGGCGCCCTGGCGCAGCTGGACCAGTTCGGCGCCCCCGGACTCGGGGCGCGCTCCGTCGAAGGCGTCGTCGACGGCGCCCTCGCGGACGGCGAGCTGGTAGACGGCGAGCTGGGGGTGGCGCTCCATCTCGCGCGCGGTGGGCGCCTGTTTGCCGGTCTTGAAGTCGACGACGTAGGCGCGGCCCTCGCCGTCGGCCTCGACGCGGTCCATGGAGCCTCGGATGCGGACCTCGTAGTCGCCCGCTCCGAGGGTGACGTCGAAGCCGTGCTCGCTGGCCACCGGGGTGCGCCCCGTGCGGTCCATGACGTGCCACTGGAGGAAGCGTTCGAGCGCCACGCGCGCGTTCTCCTTCTCCTGCGCCGACTTCCAGGGCGCGTCGAAGGCGAGCGCGTTCCACACGGAGTCCAGGCGCTCCATGAGGACGGCGAGATCGGCCGGGGTGTGTCCGGAGGCGACCTCGTCGGCGAGGACGTGCACCACGTTGCCGAAGCCCTGCGCGGTCGTCGCGGGCGCGTCGGCCTTCACCTCGCGGCCCAGGAACCACTGCAGGGCACAGGTGTTGGCGAGCTGGTCGAGGGCGCTTCCGGAGAGCACGACGGGCTGGTCGCGGTTGCGCAGCGGCACCTTGCTCTCGGTCGGCTCGAACATGCCCCACCAGCGGTAGGGATGGGCCGACGGCACGAGGGGGCGGCCGTCCTCGTCGGCGAGCGCGGCGAGTCGCGCCAGCCGGTGGGCGGCGGCCTCCCTGAGGGTGTCCGAGACGCGCGGGTCGACCGTCGTGGCGCGCAGTTCGGCGACGAGCGCGGCGACGGACAGGGGACGGCGCGGGCGGCCGGTGACGTCCCTGGGTTCGGCGCCGAGTTCGGTGAGGAAGCGGGAAGGCTGGTCGCCGTCGTCGGCGGGGGCCTTCACTGCGGTGACGACGAGCCGTTCACGCGCGCGCGTGGCGGCCACGTAGAACAGACGACGCTCCTCCGCCAGGAGCGCGCCCGGGGTGAGCGGTTCGGCGAGTCCGTCGCGGCCGATGCGGTCGGCCTCCAGGAGCGAGCCGCGGCGGCGCAGGTCCGGCCACAGGCCCTCCTGGACGCCGGCTACGACGACCAGCCGCCACTCCAGGCCCTTGGAGCGGTGCGCCGTCATCAGCCGTACGGCGTCGGGGCGTACGGCACGCCGCGTGAGGGTGTCGGCGGCGATGTCCTCGGCCTCGATCTCCTCCAGGAAGTTGAGGGCACCCCGGCCGCCGGTGCGCTCCTCCGCGCGCGCGGCGGTCGCGAACAGCGCGCACACGGCGTCCAGATCGCGGTCGGCGTTGCGTCCCGCCGCACCGCCGCGACGCGCGGACCGCTCCAGGCGGACCGGCCACGGAGTGCCATCCCACAGGTCCCACAGCGCCTCTTCGGCCGTGCCTCCGTCGGCGAGGCGCTCCCGGGCCCTGCGCAGCAGCGCACCGAGCCGCTGGGCGCCACGCGCGTACGTGGGGTCGTGGACCGCAAGGCGCTCCGGCTCGGCCAGCGCCCGTGCGAGCAGTTCGTCCGAGGGCGGCGGCAGGGGGTTGCCGGCGGCCCGCTCCTCATCGCGCAGGGCCCGCCCGAGGCGGCGCAGGTCGGCGGCGTCCATGCCGGCGAGGGGTGAGGCGAGCAGGGTGAGGGCGGTTTCGGTGTCGAGCCACGAGACGGTCGGCTCCTCGGGCGGAACTTCTGTCGCGCCCGGTTCCCCCTCAGCGTCGGAGGACGCCCGCTCGGTAGACCACGCCTCGGAAGACGCCCCTTCGGAAGACCACGCCTCGGAGCACGCCCCCTCGGAGGACGCCGCCGCCGCGGCCACCGCCCGCAGCGCCGTCAGCAAAGGCGCCACCGCCGGCTCATGCCGCAGCGGAAGGTCGTCGCCGTCTATGTCGAGGGGAACGCCGGCCGCGGTGAGGGCGCGGCGGACCGTCGGGATGGTGCGGGAGCCGGCGCGCACCAGGACGGCCATCTCGCGCCACGGGACGCCGTCCTCCAGATGCGCCCGGCGCAGGATGTCGGCGATGTTGTCCAGCTCCGTGCCGGGCGTCGGGTACGTGTACACCTCGACGCGGCCGCCGTCCCGCACCGGGGCGAGCTCGCGGTGCGCGCGGACCTTCTCCGCCGGCAGCCGGGTCAGCGGCATGCGCTGGGTGAGCAGCCGGGTCGCGGCGAGCAGCGCGGCGCCGGAGCGGCGCGAGGTGCGCAGGACCTCGACGGGGGCCGTGCGGCCGTCCGCGCGCGGGAAGGCGCCCGGGAACTCCAGGATGCCGCCCACGTCCGCGCCGCGGAACGCGTAGATCGACTGGTCGGGGTCGCCGAAGGCGACGAGGGTGCGGCCGTCGCCGGCGAGCGCGTGCAGCAGCCGTACCTGGGCGGCGTCCGTGTCCTGGTACTCGTCCACGAAGACGGCGTCGTACCGCGCGGCGAGCTGCTCCGCGACCTCGGGGCGGCGGGCGAGGAGGACGGCGCGGTGGACCAGTTCCGCGTAGTCGAGCACTCCCTGGAGGTCGAGCACGTCGAGGTACTCGGCGAGGAAGGCGGCCGCGGCACGCCAGTCGGGGCGGCCGATGCGGCGGGCGAAGGCGTCCAGGGCAGCCGGGTCCAGGCCCAGTTCACGGCTGCGGGCGAGCACCGCGCGGACCTCGTCGGCGAAGCCGCGGGTGGTCAGGCAGGCGCGCAGATCGTCCGGCCAGCGCGCATGTGCGAGGCCGAGCCGCTCCAGGTCGGTCTGGCCGGTGAGCAGTTCGCGCACCGTCACGTCCTGCTCGGGACCGGACAGCAGCCGCAGCGGCTCGACGAACAGGTCGCTGTCCTGGTGGGCGCGGACCAGGGCGTAGCAGTACGAGTGGAAGGTGATCGCCTGGGGCGCGCGTGCCGCCCCTATGCGCAGGGCCATGCGGTCGCGCAGTTCGACGGCCGCCTTGCGGCTGAACGTCAGCACCAGGATGCGCTCGGGGTCCCCACCACGGGCGATACGCGACGCCACGGCCTCGACCAGCGTGGTGGTCTTGCCGGTGCCCGGACCTGCGAGAACGAGCAGCGGGCCGGCCTCGTGGTCAACCACCGAGCGCTGTGACGCGTCAAGACGAGGGGGATCCGGTCTGGTCGGCGGGGTACGCACCAGCCGGTAAGCGCCACTGTTCCCCTGCCGCACCTGTGGGTGCGGCAGGCGCCTGGTGGAGGAAGAGGAGCTCACGTGGTTCGCCGGTCCTGGTGGTTGTGCTGGTTGTCGGACCACCGTGCGTTCAGGACGGTGGTCGGGGGGTGAGGGGGACTGGTGCTGGCGACGCTACGCCGACGGATGGTGCGGAAGCAGGGCTTCCTCTTCTTCCCTGTCGGCACTCGTGCCCCGTGGGCCCCTCGACCCACGAACGTACGGCATGCCACAAACGTGCCTCGGTTCCCCCGTACGGATCACGGGTCACACGCGGGCCCGCCGGATGGCGGAAGCTGTCAGGTGTGAGCCTCCGCACGTCCGCCGCCGTCCCACCGCGCCCGTCTCATGTCGAGGCGCGGCAGGTGGCCCTCGGCGGCCCTGCTCGCCTCCTTGAGGGGTGTGCCCTCGGTGCGGTAGTGGTCCAGGGCCCGCAACTCGTGGCCCGGCAGCAGCATCCCGTCCGCGCGCACGACGCGCCACCACGGCACGGCTCCGCCGTAGAGGGCCATCACACGGCCGACCTGGCGCGGGCCCCCTTCCTCCAGCCACTCGGCGACGTCCCCGTATGTCATGACGCGTCCGGGCGGGATCAGTTCGGCGACCTCGAGGACGCGCTCGGCATACTCCGGGAGCGCGTCCGGGGGCTCCGGGCGGGCGTCGTGCGCAAGGCTCTCCTCACTCATCCGGCTCATCCTGCCCCATGCCACCGACAGTGTGACGTCGTCGCGACCGTGCGTACGTCTCGCCCCAGGGCGGCGCTTCCGGCAGACTGTGCGCCCCCGCATGTGCACCCTGATACCCCCGCGTGTCGGTGGGGCATGCCACCATCGTGCGGGCGGTGACCGGTGATACGAGATCAAGAAGAGACGATGAAGCAGCAGGGTGCGCACCCAGAGGACGCGGAGAGCACCTCTGACGCTTCGTCGCGCCCGGACACCGGCACCAGCTCCGGATCCGAAGGCGGGACGACGGCTCCGGCAGGCAAGGCCGGCACGTCGAAGGACCAGGGCAGGAGCGAGGACGACTTCCTCGACGAGGTGCACATCGACGAGCTCGAGGGCGACGAACCGCTGCTCCCCGCGCGCGTGCACCGCCCGTCGGACCTGATGCGCCTCATGGTGGGCGTGCTGGCAGTCGCCGTCCTGCTCGCGATCGCCGCGTTCGCGCACGGCACCACCTCGGGCCTCGAACAGGACATCAACAAGGGCACCGGACAGGCGCCCGATCTGCTCATCAAGATCGCGGGCCTGGCCTCCAGCATCGCGATCCTGCTCGTACCGGTCGCCTTCGCGATCGAGCGGCTGATCAAGCGCGACGGGCTGCGCATCGCCGACGGCGTGCTCGCGGCGGTCCTCGCCCACGGAGTGACACTCGCCACAGACCTGTGGGTCGCCAAGGCCGCCCCCGGCTCCATCCAGGAGGCGCTCACCCAGCCCTCCCCCGGCGACATCCACGCCCTCACCGACCCGGTGCACGGCTATCTCGCGCCGGTCATCGCGTACATGACGGCGGTCGGCATGTCCCGGCGGCCGCGCTGGCGCGCGGTGCTGTGGATCGTGCTGCTCCTCGACGCCTTCTCGATGCTCGTCACGGGCTACACGACACCCTTCTCGATCATCCTGACGGTGCTGATCGGCTGGACCGTGGCCTACGGGACGCTGTACGCGGTCGGCTCGCCCAACGTCCGCCCCACGGGACGCACGCTGATGGCGGGCCTGCGGCACGTCGGCTTCCGCCCGGTGACCGCCTCGCGCGAGGAAGTGCCGGAGACGCCGGAGACCGGCGACCGCGGCCGGCGCTACTTCGTCACCCTGGAGGACGGCCCGCCGCTGGACGTGACGGTCGTCGACCGCGAGCAGCAGGCGCAGGGCTTCTTCTACCGCGCGTGGCGCAATCTGACGCTGCGCGGCTTCGCCACCCGCAGCAGCCTCCAGTCGCTGCGCCAGGCGCTGGAGCAGGAGGCCCTGCTCGCGTACGCGGCGATCGCGGCCGGCGCCAACGCGCCCAAGCTCATCGCGACCTCGGAACTCGGCCCCGACGCCGTGATGCTCATCTACGAGCACACGGGCGGGCGCACCCTGGACACACTGTCCGACGACGAGATCACCGACGAGCTGCTGCACGACACCTGGCACCAGGTCCGGGCCCTGCAGTCGCGGCGCATCGCGCACCGGCGGCTGGTCGGTGACGCCATTCTGGTGGATCGTTCCGGCACAGTGATCATCACCGATCTGCGCGTCGGCGAGATCGCGGCCGGCGACCTGCTGCTGCGCATGGACATCTCGCAGCTCCTGGTGACGCTGGGGCTGCGGGTGGGCGCCGAGCGCGCGGTGGCGTCGGCGGTGGGCGTGCTCGGCCCGGACACCGTGGCCGACTGTCTGCCGATGCTCCAGCCCATCGCGCTCAGCCGCACCTCGCGTGCGACCCTGCGCAGGCTGGCCCGCGAGCGGGCCCAGCGCGAGCGCGACGCGGTCCTGGAGGCTTCCCGGCAGCTCAAGCAGGCCCGGCTGGAGGAGGCCTCGGAGGACGGCGAGGCCGTGGCCGAGAAGCCGGACAAGAAGGCCGTACGCGCGGAGCAGCGGGCAGAGAAGCGGGCTCTCGACGACGCGTTGGACGAGGCGCGCGAGGAGGATCTGCTCGCCCAGATCCGTCACCAGGTGCTGCTGATCAGGCCGCAGGCACCGGTCGAGCCCGCCCGCCTGGAGCGGGTGCGTCCGCGCACCCTGATCAGTTTCATCGCCGGCGCCATCGGTGCCTACTTCCTGCTGACGCAGCTCACCCACATCGAGTTCGGTCCCCTGGTCGCGAACGCCCAGTGGGGCTGGGTCCTGGCGGCCGTGGCGTTCTCGGCGTGCAGCTACTTCGCGGCGGCGATGGCACTGCTGGGGTTCGTGCCCGAGCGCGTGCCGTTCCCGCGGGCCGTGGCCGCGCAGGTCGCCGGGTCGTTCGTCAAGATCGTCGCCCCCGCCGCGGTGGGCGGTGTCGCCCTCAACACCCGCTTCCTGCAGCGCTCGGGGGTGCGTCCGGGGCTCGCGGTGGCGAGTGTCGGCGGCTCCCAGCTCTTCGGCCTCGGATGCCACATCGTGATGCTGCTGTCGTTCGGCTATCTGACCGGCACCGAGAAGACGCCGTCGCTGTCGCCGTCCCGGACGGTCATCGCGGGCCTGCTGACCGTGGCGGTGCTCGTCCTGGTGGTCACCTCGGTGCCGTTCCTGCGCAAATTCGTCTCCACGCGCGTGCGCTCGCTCTTCGCCGGTGTCGTGCCGCGCATGCTGGACGTGCTGCAGCGGCCGCAGAAGCTCGTCAGCGGCATCGGCGGCACCCTGCTGCTGACCGCCTGCTTCGTGATGTGCCTGGACGCCTCGATCCGCGCCTTCGGCACCCAGGGGACCTCGCTCAGCATCGCCAGCGTCGCCGTCGTCTTCCTCGCCGGCAACGCGCTCGGGTCCGCGGCCCCGACGCCGGGCGGCGTGGGCGCGGTCGAGGCGACCCTGACGGTCGGCCTGATCGCAGTGGGCCTGCCCAAGGAGGTCGCGGCCCCGGCCGTCCTGCTGTTCCGGCTGCTGACCCTGTGGCTGCCGGTGCTGCCGGGCTGGCTGGCCTTCAACCACCTCACCCGCAAGGGCTCGCTCTAGTACGACCGCCGTCTCGTACGACGGCTGTACGCGCGCGTACCTCGTACGGCCCGTGCCCCGAGCGTCCGGCCCCGCGCCGCAGCAGGATGGGAGCATGCCGAAGCCATCCCGCGTGCGTGCCATCGCCGTGACCGCCTCCGCCGTGCTGCTGTGCTCCCTGCTGGCGGCCTGCAGCGACGACGACTCCGGCAGCGGGGGCGGGGATCTGTCGGCACAGCAGCTCGACTGGAAGGACTGTCCGGCGCCCTCCACCGCGGAGGGCGGCGGTGACGCGCCCTCGCCTCTGCCGCACGGCGGCACCTGGCAGTGCGCCACCATGAAGGCGCCCCTGGACTGGAACAAGCCCAAGGGCGACACGATCGGCCTCGCGCTGATCCGGGCGAAGACCAGCGGCCCGCAGAGCAGGCGCATCGGTTCGCTGGTCTTCAACTTCGGCGGGCCGGGCGGCTCGGGCGTCACCACGCTGCCCTCCTTCGGCCAGGACTACGCGACCCTGCGCACCCGCTACGACCTGGTCAGCTTCGACCCGCGCGGCGTCGGCCGCAGCGCTCCCGTGAAGTGCGAGGACGACCAGCAGCTCGACACGTACTTCCAGCAGGATGCGACCCCGGACGACGCGCGTGAGCGCACCGAGTACGTGGACAGCACCAAGGAGTTCAACGCGGCCTGCGAGAAGAACTCCGAGAAGGTGCTGCCGCACGTGCGTACCACCGACGCGGCCCGCGACATGGATCTGATGCGGCAGGTCCTCGGCGACGACAAGCTGTACTACTTCGGCATCTCGTACGGCACCGAACTCGGCGGTGTCTACGCCCACTTGTTCCCGAAGAATGTGGGCCGCGCCGTCTTCGACGCGGTCGTGGACCCGACACAGGACGCCGAGCAGAGCTCGCTCGGGCAGGCCAAGGGCTTCCAGCTCGCGCTCGACAACTTCGCCGAGGACTGCACCTCCAAGACCACGGACTGCCCGGTCGGTGACACCGCGCAGGACGTCAAGGACCGCATCGCCAAGCTGCTGAAGGACCTGGACAGCAAGCCGATCTCCGGCATCTTCCCCCGCCGGCTGACGCAGACCGCCGCGACCAACGGCATCGCGCAGGCGCTGTATTCGAAGGACTTCTGGCAGTACCTCACCGAGGGCCTGGAGCAGGCCTACCAGGGCGACGGCAGGATCCTGCTGGCGCTGTCCGACTCGCTGAACGGCCGCGACGAGAACGGCGAGTACAGCAATATCGCCGCCGCCAACATCGCCATCAACTGCGCCGACGACAAGGCCCGTTACAGCCCGGGCTTCGTGCAGCAGAAACTGCCGGAGTTCCGCTCGGCCTCGCCGCTGTTCGGCGACTTCCTGGCCTGGTCCATGGTCAGCTGCACCGACTGGGCCGTTCCGGGGGCCGCCGACCACCCCGACGTGAGCGCGCCGGGCGCCGCGCCGATCCTCGTCGTGGGCAACACCGGCGACCCGGCCACGCCCTACGAGGGCGCGAAGAAGATGGTGGACTCACTCGGCCCGGGCGTCGGCGTCGAGCTGACGTACAAGGGGCAGGGGCACGGCTCGTACGACAGCAAGAACAAGTGCGTGCAGGCCGCCGTCAACGGCTATCTGCTGGACGGGAGGGCGCCGAAGGCCGGGACCGTCTGCTCCTGAGAACCGGCGAACAACGGGAAGAATTCGCAGGTCAGAACGTTATCCACAGGCTTCGGCAGGTTTCGCGTGATCCGCCTACGATGGCCTGACAGCCGTCCGCTGCACGATGCGGACGGCCCGCGAGGGGGGAAGGCACATGGCACGACTCGTACGGTGGGCGGCTCTGGGCGCCGCCGCGGCGCTCCTGGCGGGCGGCTGCAGCAGCGGCTCGTCGTCCGACGAGGGCAAGGGCGGTGAGAGGTCGAGCCCGCCACCGTCGTCGCCGTCCCGAACCTCCGGGACGACCGCCGCGCTGCCCTCCTCACTGACCGGGCAGAAGCTCGCCTGGGGCCCGTGCAAGGCCACCGCCGACTCCCCCGCGCCGGGCAGCGACTGGCAGTGCGCGACGCTCAAGGCGCCTCTGGACTGGTCGAAGCCCGAGGGCGACACGATCGGCCTCGCGCTCATCCGCGCCAAGGCGAACGGCGGCAACCGCATCGGCTCTCTCCTGTTCAACTTCGGCGGCCCCGGCGGCTCGGGCGTGTCCATGATGCCCACGTACGCCCCCACGGTGTCCACGCTGCGCGAGCACTACGACCTGGTGAGTTGGGACCCGCGCGGGGTCGCCGCCAGCGAGGGCGTGCGCTGCCGCAGCGACAAGGACATCCAGGCCGCGGAGGACGTGGACGCCACCCCGGACACCCCGGCCGAGGAGAAGGCGTACTTCCAGGACTCCGCCACCTTCGGCAAGGGCTGCGAGAAGGCCGCCGGAAAGCTGCTGGCGCACGTGTCGACGACTGACAGCGCCCGCGACATGGACCTGATGCGCCAGGTGCTGGGCGACACGAAGATGCACTACTTCGGCATCTCGTACGGCACCGAACTCGGCGGCGTCTACGCCCACTTGTTCCCCAGAAACGTGGGGCGGCTGACCCTCGACGCGGTCGTCGACCCGAGCGCCGACACCGTGGGCCAGGCGGAGAACCAGACCAGGGGCTTCCAGCGCGCCCTGGACGACTACCTCAAGTCGACCGGCCAGGACCCGAAGCGGGGCACCCAGAAGATCGCGGACCTGGTGAAGGGACTCGACGCGAAGCCGCTGCCGACCTCCTCCGGGCGGAAGCTGACGCAGTCGCTCGCCCTCACCGGCATCGTCCTCCCCCTCTACAGCAAGGAGGGCTGGCCGACCCTGACCAGCGCTCTGAACGCGGCGGAGCAGGGCGACGGTTCCGAGCTGCTGGCGCTCGCCGACGGTTACAACGAACGCGACGCCTCGGGGCACTACGCGACGACGACCCACTCGCAACGGGTCATATCGTGCCTGGACGACAAGGAGCGGCCGACCGCCGAGGAGACGAAGAAGCGGCTGCCGGCGTTCGAGAAGATCTCGCCCGTGTTCGGGGACTTCCTCGGCTGGGACACGGCGGGCTGGTGCCACAACTGGCCGGTGGCCGGGCAGTTCGACACCCCGGAGGTGAGCGCGTCCGGTGCGGCGCCGATCCTGGTGGTCGGCAACACCGGCGACCCGGCGACGCCGTACGAGGGCGCCCGGAAGATGGCCGACGAGCTGGGCAAGGGCGTCGGTGTGGAGCTCACCTGGAAGGGCGAGGGGCACGGTGCGTACGGAAGCGGGAGCGACTGCGTCGACTCGACCGTGGACGCGTATCTGCTGAAGGGGACCGTGCCGAACGACGGCAAGGTCTGCGCCTCCTAGCCGGGACAGCGGAAAGGGGCCCGGCACCAGTGGTGCCGAGCCCCTCCCGGAACGGCATGCGCCTCGTCGACCGATGCGGTCTAGTAGACCGGCTTGTCCGGCTCGATCTGGTTGACCCAGCCGATCACGCCGCCGCCGACGTGCACGGCGTCGGAGAAGCCCGCGGACTTCAGGACCGCGAGGACTTCCGCACTGCGGACACCCGTCTTGCAGTGCAGGACGATCTTCTTGTCCTGCGGGAGGCTCTCCAGGGCGGTGCCCATGAGGAACTCGTTCTTCGGGATCAGCTTGGCGCCCGGGATGCTGACGATCTCGTACTCGTTGATCTCGCGGACGTCGATGATCTCGATGTTCTCGCCGTCGTCGATCCACTCCTTGAGCTGCTTGGGAGTGATCGTCGAGCCGGCCGCCGCCTCCTGGGCCTCCTCGGAGACGACGCCGCAGAAGGCCTCGTAGTCGATGAGCTCGGTGACGGTCGGGTTCTCGCCGCAGACCGCGCAGTCGGGGTCCTTGCGGACCTTGACCTGGCGGTACTGCATCTCCAGGGCGTCGTAGATCATCAGGCGGCCGACCAGCGGCTCACCGATGCCCGCGAGGAGCTTGATGGCCTCGTTGACCTGGATGGAGCCGATGGACGCGCACAGCACGCCCAGGACGCCGCCCTCGGCGCAGGAGGGGACCATGCCCGGCGGCGGGGGCTCGGGGTAGAGGCAGCGGTAGCAGGGACCGTGCTCGGACCAGAACACCGAGGCCTGGCCGTCGAAGCGGTAGATCGAGCCCCACACGTACGGCTTGTTCAGCAGCACGCAGGCGTCGTTGACCAGGTAGCGCGTCGCGAAGTTGTCCGTGCCGTCGACGATCAGGTCGTACTGGCTGAAGATGTCCATCACGTTGTCGGCCTCGAGCCGCTCCTCGTGAAGGATCACGTTCACGTACGGGTTGATGCCCTTGACGGAATCACGGGCGGACTCGGCCTTGGAGCGGCCGATGTCGGACTGGCTGTGGATGATCTGGCGCTGCAGGTTCGACTCGTCGACCTCGTCGAACTCCACGATGCCGAGGGTGCCGACGCCCGCGGCGGCCAGGTACATCAGCGCCGGCGAGCCCAGGCCGCCGGCGCCGACACACAGCACCTTGGCGTTCTTCAGCCGCTTCTGCCCGTCCATCCCCACGTCGGGGATGATCAGGTGGCGGGAGTACCTGCGAACCTCGTCTACGGTGAGCTCAGCAGCCGGCTCGACCAGGGGTGGCAGCGACACGGGGACTCCGTTGGTCGGTCAATCACTACGGGTGTTCTTGCTGCAACACTGCCACGGCCTTTTTCATTCCGAGACACCCGTTCCGATCCGCGAGACGATGTCGTCCCAGTAGCCGGGCATTGCCTCCCACGGGTCGCACCGACCGCCCTGGTCCGTGCGGTCGGTGAAGTAGATCGTCGCGGCGCCCTGCCAGCGGGCGATGCGCAGTGCCTCCTCCAGATGCGGCAGGGGCACTCCGTGGACGAAGTGGCAGAAGCGCTCGGGCGGATGCTCCGCCGTCCACTCCGCCACCTGCGACCAGCGGTAGTCGCTCCAGGAGCCGCAGAAGGTGACCAACTGGTCTCCGCACTCGAGGTAGCCGGGGTGCGGGTGCGTGCCGTGGCCGAGGACGATGTGAGCGTCTTCACAGAGCGTGCGGAGCGTGGTGACGGTGCGGCGGACCTCGGGGAGCGAGACGCCGTCGGTCGGACAGCGGTCCAGGAGGAAGCCGTCGACCTGGTACCAGTCGATGTGGCGGTGCGCGTCGGAGATCACCTCGCCGAAGGTCCGGGCACCGGACGCGCACTCGAGGTGGCCGAGGACCCGCACGCCCATGTTCCGCAGGCGTCCGGCCGCCTCCAGGCAGTGCGGATCGGGGCGGGCGCCGGGACCGTCGGCCACGTTGAGCACGACCCAGTGCAAGGGCGTCCCCGGGCGCGTGAGTTCGCCCCACTCGGTGGGAGCGACGAGGGGGTGGGCGTAGCCGGGGATGCCGAACCCGGTGCGGACGTCGGTGCTCGCGCTGCCCGCTCTGGTGCTGGTCACATACGGCATGCCGCCTCCATCCAGATGTCGGCGAGGGACTCCTCGAGGTTGATCCTCGGCCGCCAGCCGAGCCGGTCGCGTGCGGTGCGCACGTCGGCCTGCTGCCAGCTGCCGCAGCCGTCCGGGTACGGGTATGCCATCGGGGCCGCGTGGTCCGGGTCGGAGCGCTGGTGGCCGACGGTCGGCCGCAACGGGCCGGGTGGGCCGTCGAGTTCATGGAGGGCGCCGCCGTATCCGGCGACGCGGGCGAGCACGGCCGCGGCGTCGCGCAGCCGGACGGCGCGGCCCGAGCCGATGTTGATGACGCCCTGCGCGGCGGAGAGCGACGCGGCGTGCACGGCGCGGGCCACGTCGCGTACGTCGACGAAGTCGCGCTGGACGCCGAGACCGCCGAGCTTGAGCTCACCGTCGCCGGACTGCATGGCGCGGCGCATGGCCTCGGCGAGCCGGCCGAGCGGCGAGCCCGCGGGGGTGCCCGGACCGGCAGGCGAGAAGACCCGCAGGACGACCGCGTCCAGGCCGGAGCCGAGGACGAGTTCGGTGGCGGCGAGCTTGCTCACGCCGTACGGGCCGCCCGGGCGGGGGACGGCGTCCTCGGCCGTGGAAGAGCCGGGCTGGCTGGGTCCGTACTCCGCGCTGCAGCCGATCTGCACCAGCCGGGCGTCGCAGCCGCTGCGGCGCAGGGCCTCGCAGACGGTGGCGACGGCGACGGTGTTGTGGCGGGTCAGGTCCCGGGCGCCGCCCCGGGTGGCGCCGGCGCAGTTGATGACGACACCGGGGTGGACCGCGTCGAGGAAGCGGGTGAGGGCGCCGGGGCTGCCGGACGCGAGGTCGAAACGGACGTCGGCGTCGTCGCCGCGACCGAGCGCGGTGAGCTGGACGGCCGGATCGGCGAGCAGGCGGTCGGCGACGAAGCGGCCCAGGTAGCCGTTGGCTCCGATCAGCAGGACTCTCATCGGGCGGCTCCCGGGGCCGAGGCGTCGGATCGGGAGGTGATCATCTCGGGTTCTCCTTCGGAGGGAATGGAGCGGTTGCCTCGGGCGGCGGGTCCTGGCGCCTGCGGCAGGTTCAGGGCCCACGTGTGCGGGCGTGCGGGCGACGCGCCCGGGCGCACCGGGGACGGCCGCGGCGTCAGCACGGCCGGTCCGCGGGTGCGTGGGCGGAGGCCCGGGTGAGGGTGCGGGCCGCGTGGATCAGCAGGGCCACGGCGGCCGCCGTGCAGGCGAGGGCCGGGACGCTGCCGGCGCCCCAGGTGTCGGCGGCGGTCTCCACGGGGGTGGCGAGGAAGCCGCACCCGGGCAGACGGGCCGCGAAGACCGACGCCAGGGCGGTCGCCTCTGCGGCCGCGGCGGCCGTGAGGACGAACGCGGGAGCGTGGAGGAATCCGCGCGCGATGAGAAGGCGGGCGAGGAACAGCAGGGCGCCCAGGGTGACGGTCTGGGCGTAGGCCGCGCTCGCGCCCAGGACCGCGCCGCACAGGGCGGACAGAGCCGTCAGGGAGGACAGGAACAGGGCGAAGGTGCCGAGCAGCAGCGGGCGGGCGGAAGCGGTGAACTGCTCCAGACCGCGGCTGGCGCTCAGTCTGCGGCGGGTGCACACGGCGAAGAGGTGCGCGCACCAGGCGGCGGGGGCGCAGGCCAGGGCGAGCGCCAGGACGGGGGCGGTGGCCAGGGGCCAGGGGCCGTCGGCGGCGCCGGTGGGCAGACCGTCGGGGCCTCCGGCGATCGCCACGCGCAGGAGGCCGTCGCCGAGGACGGCGTAGGCGACGAGCCAGCACGTCCACGGCCGGCTGCCGGAGGCGCGCTGCTTGGATCCCGGGGCTGTGCGGTCTGTGGCGCCGAGGGGGCCTTGCGCCAGCGCCGCGCGCAGGGCGAGGGCCACGGCGAGGACACCTGCGGCGGCCGCGATCGTGCGGGCCTGTCCGTGGGTGAGGTGGAGGGCGGCCACGGTCGCGGCGCACAGGGCTCCGGGCAGCAGGGTGAGCACGATCCAGGCGGGGCGAGCCGGTTGGGCCGTGAGGGCCGTGGAGGGCGGGGCCGTCTCCTCGTCGTGGGCGGCGCGCGCGTACATCTCCTCCGCGAGGGAGAACACGTCCCGGTGGCGGAAGCGGGCCGCGGTCCGGTCGGTGACGCCGTGGGCCTCCAGGCCCGCGGCGATCTCCAGAGGGTCCACGGCCCGTTCGCACAACTCGCGGTGACGGTGCATCAGCGTCTTCACCGGGTCGGCGGCGGTACGCCGGAGCTTCGGCAGGCGGCCAGAGGCCTTCGGGTGGGGGCCGGCGCTGCCGTCCGGTGTCTCCGTCTCCTGCGTGGCCCACTCCTGCGAGCGCTCGTCCCACGACTCCGCACCGCCCGGTGCGCCGGGCCTGTCGAGTTCACCCAGACCGCTCATAGCGCCCCCTCCGTGGCCGGTGCCGCGGACCTGGCGCGCACGGGGACGTCCGTCGCCCAGCCGGGGCCGCCACGGGCCACCACGCGGGCGGCCGGGTCGGTCCAGCGACCGGGGACATGGGCCTCGGCGGGGGCGGCGAAGGGCAGGGGCTCCCCGGTCTCGCCGAGGACGACCCGGCGCACCGGGGTGTGCGAGACGATCTCCAGGTAAATGCCGTGAAATGCCGTGGTGTTCTGCTCGACGGTGAACAGTTCGAGCGCACGCGCGCGTGCGGCGGCACCCAGGCGCTCCCGGCGCTCGGGATCGCGCAGCAGCGCCAGACATGCCTCGGCGAGCGCCCGCGGGTTGCGCGGGGGCACGACGAGCCCCGTGCCTCCGATGACCTCCACCACCGCTCCGACGTCCGTGGACACCGTGGCGCGGCCGCAGAACATCGCCTCGACCAGGCTGATCGGGAAACCCTCGACGACGCTGGAGAGCACGGTCACGCCGCCGGCGGCGTACGCCTCGGCGAGGGTCGGCAGCTCCGGGCCGCCGATCTCCTCGAAGGAGACGGGGTTGTCGCCGACGGAGTGCAGCCCCTCGGCCTCGTCGGGGAAGAGCTGTGCGGCCAACGCCCGGCAGTGCCCGAGATAGGCCTCGCCCTCGGGGCCGGCCGGTGCGCCGACGATCCGCAGCCGCGCCTTCGGCTCCTCCTTGCGGACCTCCGCGAAGGCGTGCAGCAGCGAGATCAGGTCCTTGGCGGGCTCGACCCGGCCCACCCAGACCAGCGCGTCGGGGTCGGCGCTCTCGGTGGACTCGCCCACCTCGGCGAAGCGGGCGGCGTCCATGCCCGGGTAGACCGTGCGGACCTTGGCGCGGTCGGCGCCGCAGCGCTCCTGCCATCGGCGGGCGTGCGCGTTGCCGGGCGTGATGACCGTGGCCCGGTCGTAGATCTCGGTGGCGAGCCTGCCGTGGAAGGCGGCGAGCAGGGAGCGCACGGCGGGCGGCGCGTCGGTGGCGGCGAGGTAGTGGGTGCGCAGCCGGACGCCGTACTCGGTCACCAGCAGGGGTACGCCGTGGAAGTGGCGGGCGAGCAGCCCGGGGAGGGCGGCGGGACCGCCGGACGTCGCGTGGCACAGGTCGACCGAGCCGAGACCGTCGTCCTCGTACCAGTCCAACGACAGGGGGCGCAGGGCGCGTTCGAGGTGTGCGGCGACGGCGAGCAGATCCGGTACGCGCGCCTCACGCGCCGCCCGCAGGGCGCCGGGTGCGCGGCAGGCGCGCTCCAGGGCGCGTACGGCGGTCTCGGAGCGGAGCGCTCCCACCAGCCCGCCGTCCTCACGGGCGAGTTCGGCCAGCCCGTACAGCGCGCTGCCGAAACGGTCCGCCTCCACCGCCGGGGTCTGCTCCGCCAAAGCCCCGGCAGGGTCCACGGCGTTTCCCGCGCACAGCGCGGCGGCCAACTCGCCGTAGCACTCCGCGAACCGCCGGCGCGTCCGTCGCCCGAGCCCGGCTCCGCCGTCCTCTGCCGTCCACATCGGCGCCGTACGCACCAGTGCGACCTGCGGCGGCAGCGGGACCCAGCCCTCGCTCTCCTGCCGCTCGGTGCGGCTGAGCGCGTAGATGTCGAACTCGTGCTGCCCGAGCCCGCGCACGAGCCGGTCGCACCAGAGCCTGGCGTCACCGCTCACATACGGATAGCCACCCTCCGTAAGCAGTCCGATGCGCACGAGCGCACCCCCGATCTCCCGTATGGCGAGCCACCGTTGACCCGGCGGCTCGCAGCGGGACGAAGGTATGCGGACAAGGCGGTGGGGGGGGGGGGGGGGGGGGGGGGGGGGGCCCCCCCCGGGGGGGGGGGGGGGGGGTTGTGGGGGGGGTGGGGGGGGGGGGGGGGGGACAGGATGATTAGAGCAAGAGCGAGGAGGCGGGGGCGCACGCCCGCC